>NZ_LZIS01000204.1 GCF_001667015.1 Mycobacterium sp. E3198
GCCAGGTTCCAGCCCCGGTCGGCCGGAAACTCCCCCAGCGCGTCGACGCCGCCGGCCACCAGATCCCACAGCGCCGCCGGCGATTCCACGCCGCCGGGGAAGCGACAAGCCATGCCCACCACCGCAATCGGCTCGTCCGCTTCCGCCCGCGACCCCACCTGCGGAGCCGCCGCGACGGCTCCGCTCAGCAACAGGCCCAGGTGCGTGGCCAACTCGTCGGGGGTGGGGTAGTCGAAGGCCAGGGTGGCCGGCAGTTCGAGCCTGGTTTCGGTCTTGAGCCGGTCGAGCAACTCGGTCGCCTTCACCGAATCGAACCCCAGGTCCTGGAACGGGCACTCGGGGTCGATGTCCTGGGGGCTGGCGTTGCCCAACACCGAAGCCACCTGCGAGCACACCACGCCTACCACCAGGTCGTGCTGCTGCCGGCTCAGCGTGCGCAGCCGTTGCGTCCAATCCGAGTCGGGCTGGGCGCCGGTTTCCTCGGCGACACGCGGTTCCGGCCGGCGGGCCGGCTCGTCCCACCGGGTGAACTCGTTGCGCAGGTAGCGCTGCAGGGAATCGCGCCGCCTGACCTTGCCGCTGGTGGTGAGGGGAATCGAATGGGGCGGCACCAGAACGAGATCCGCCACGCTCAGTTCATGCGCCCTCGATATCGCAGCGGTGATCTCGCGCCTGACGGCGCGCAGCTTTTCCGCGGCCTCTTCGGGATCGCCACCCGCCTTGTATTCGACGATGGTGACCAGCTTTTCGACGCCGTCGTCGTCCGGAACCGCTATCGCCACGACGCGGCCCGCGGTGATTTCCTGGATCGTCGCCTCGATGTCGTCGGGGGCGTGGTTGCGCCCGTAGACGATCAGGAGGTCCTTGATGCGGCCGACGATGAACATCTCGTCGTCGGAGAAGAAGCCGAGGTCTCCGGTTCTCAGCCACGGCGCTTCGGGAGTGCCGGCCGACGGATTGACAAGCGTTGCGCCGAAGGTGCGTTCGCTCTCTTGCGGCTTCTGCCAGTAGCCGGAACAGACGTTGTCGCCGTGCACCCAGATCTCGCCGACCGTTCCCGCCGGGCACTCGATGCTGGTCTCGGGGTCGACAATGCGCACTGTCTGCGTGTTCGGCATGCCGTAGCTGACCAGCGGTATGCCTTCTCCGCTTGCGCACCGCCGCGCGTCGCCGGCGGTCAGCTTTTCGGATTCGAAGAACACGGTCGACGGTGGCAGACCGGTGTCCAGTGTGGCGACCATGAGCGTGGCTTCGGCGAGGCCGTAGGAGGGCCGCAACGCCTCGGGGCGAAGGTTGAAGCGGGCGAACCGCTCGGCGAAGCGCCGCAGCGTCGGCGGGTTGACGCGTTCGGCGCCATTGAGGATGTTGCGCACGCCGCCGAGGTCGAGCCCGGCCAGGTCGTCATCCAACGTTTTCCGCGCGGCCAATTCGAATGCGATGTTCGGCCCGGCCGAAAACGCGTGCGGGTTGCTGGCCAGCAACTGCATCCAGCGCGCCGGTCGCTGCAGGAACGCCGGCGGGCTGGTGAGCACGGTGCGGAACCCCGCCATGATCGGGAAGCAAATGCTCAGGACCAGGCCCATGTCGTGGAAGAACGGCAGCCACGACACCACCGTGGTGTCCGGTGGAGCGATCCCGTCCACGTAGTAGGACGCCATGATTTGTTGGCAGTTGACCTGAATGTTCTTGTGCGAGACCACGACTCCCGCCGGCGTGCGGGTCGAACCGGAGGTGTACTGCAAATGCGCGACGCTCGGCAGATTCTCGGGGTCGGCGGCGGGGCCAGGGTCCGAGTCCAGGTCCAGCAGATCGACCTCGACGAGCGATGGCGCGCGCTCGCCGGGCCTCGACTGGATGTACTCGGCGATGTCGCCCGCGACGGGGGAGGTCGTGAGGATGGACGACGGCGACGCGTCCAGCAGGACCGAGCTGACGCGTTCGTCGCCGGCGCCCCGCAACGGCAGCGGCAGCGGGACCGCGATCTGACCGGCCTGCAGCGCGCCCAGGAACGCGAGCAGGTATTCGAGCCCCTGCGGCGCCAAGATCACAGCCCGGTCGCCGTTCGACCCGCAAGCTTTGAGCTCCCGCGCGACGTTCAGCGTTCGCCGGTATAGCTGTGACCACGTCAGGCTTTCCGCCACGCCCGCCGGGTCCTGCTCGTAATCGACGTAGGTGAACGCCGTCTCATCGGGCCGCAGCAGGGCCCGCTCGCGCAGCACAGCGGGGATCGAAGTCTCGAGCACGGCTTGACGATACCGAGGAACGGACAGGGCGTCGCCGAAACCGGCGATTGGCCGCGACCCGGTGGTAATCAGACGCGTGTCGGACAGGCCCGCTCGGGGCGAAATGGCTTGCGTCGCAGGACTATTCAGCGCGGTCCGCGAACCGCCTTGGCGGCCATGGACACTGGAAACAAGCGTTCCCAGATTTCTTCCAGGTCGGGTTGGGTAAATACGTTTGCCCAGGTAGTCGCGTCGCGGTCACGATGCCTGCGCGTACTGCCAGACCACCCCCTCGCCGTCGGCGCCCGGGTTGCACCACATGGTGCGCCCGGCCGCGTCGCGGGTGGTGGCGTTGCGCACCGAGCAGGGGTGACCCGCGGACGGGACGTTGAGGTAGGCGACACCCATCCCGAGCGCGACGAGCACGGCGGTAACGGACGACACCATCGCCAGCCGGAGGAATCCGAGTTTCCTGTTCGCCTTCTTGTCCGCCGCGGTGCGCATGGGCTGCTCCTCGTTCAGATGCCGGATCGGTGGTTCGACTCGAGCATCGGCGGGCGGGCTTGCGAGATTCTCCAGGGATTCTTGGCGGGCGTTTGCGCTGGTGGGGGTGCCCCGTACCTTAGATATCCATGACCCGCCCCGATCTCGTCCTGTTCAGCGTCGACGCTCACGTCGCGCTCATCACCGTCAACGACCCCGACCGGCGCAACGCCCTCACCGATGAGATGTCGGCGCTGCTGCGATCCGCGGTGGAGCGGGCCGAAGCCGACCCCGACGTGCACGCCGTCGTGGTCACGGGCGCGGGCAAGGCGTTTTGCGCCGGCGCCGACCTCAGCGCCCTGGGCGCCGCCGGCGGCGGGGCGGCGGAGTCGGGGCTACAAAGGCTCTACGACGGCTTCATGGCCGTCGGCGACTGCCGGCTGCCCACGATCGCCGCGGTCAACGGCGCGGCGGTCGGCGCGGGCCTGAACCTGGCGTTGGCCGCCGACGTGCGCATCGCCGGGCCCGGCGCGCTGTTCGACGCCCGGTTCCAGAAGCTGGGTCTGCACCCCGGCGGGGGCGCCACGTGGATGCTGCAGCGCGCGGTCGGCCCGCAGGTGGCGCGCGCGGCGTTGCTGTTCGGGATGCGCTTCGACGCGGAAGCCGCGGTGCGGCACGGCCTGGCGCTCAGCGTCGCCGACGACCCGGTCGCCGCCGCGCTGGCGCTGGCCGCGGGCCCCGCCGCGGCTCCCCGTGAGGTGGTGCTGGCGACCAAGGCGACGATGCGCGCCACCATCAACCCGGGATCGCTGGACAGCGAGCAGCACCACCTCGCCATGCGAACCGAGCTCGGGCCGCAGGCGTCGTCCATCCAATCACCGGAATTCGCAAGCAGATTGGCCGCGGCGCGGCGCAAGTAGGCCCGTGCGCGACACATAAACTACGCATACGACACGCCGACGAGCGTCGCACGGGCTGATGTCTCGGTGCGGCGAAACACCCGCTGCCGGTCCCCCGCTAGCCCGTGGGGTCTCCCAAGCAGTGGGTGTGGTCTTTTTGGACCGTTCCGCCGTTAGCGGTAGCCAGCGCGGCCGCCTCCGCATCGTCGCGTGTTGCACCCCAGCCCCCGTAGTACTTGGTGTTCGCAGCATTCATGGCTATAGCGACGCACCCACCCTGCCCGCTGGCCAGAAGACGACAATCGCTGATTGTCTTGCGACACGCCGACATCACGGTCTGAATGGCCTCAGATTGGTTTTTTCCTCCGGCGGTGAACCTGATCTGCCCGGTGGAATCCGAGATCGCCATCGCAATCCACGGGTCGTCGGCATGAGCGAACGGCGCTGCAGCGAATGCCACGCCGATCGCGATCGCTACTGCCGCTGGTTTCTTCATGACGCTGTCCCGCCCTCTTCCTGTGCGCTGCGTCGTAGTGGCGCAGGTAAACGCAAGGAGACGATTCTCCCCCGTCGGCGACTCCGGCGCGACATCAACCGGGCGCCCGTCCGCGTTGACGTGCGCGTTTGCCGCGAGGAGCCAGGGACCCGCTACAGGTCCAGCAGGGCGGTCTCGGGCGACTCGATCAGATCCCTCAGCTCGCAGAGGAACCGAGCCACCTGGGCGCCGTCGGCCACGCGGTGGTCGAACACGCACGTCAGCGCCATCGTCGGACGCACAACGATCTCGCCGCCGACGACCACCGGGCGCGGCCTGATCGCGCCCATGCCCAGGATCGCGGCTTCGGGGTGGTTGATCACCGGCACGCCGTCGTCGACGCCGAGCGCCCCGAAGTTCGACACGGTGAAGGTGGAGCCCGTCAGTTCGGTGGGCGTCAAAATGCCCTCGCGGGCACCTTTGATCAATTCGGCCGTCCGGGCGGCCAACTCGCGCGTGGTCATCGTCTGCGCGTCGGCGATCACCGGCACCAGCAGTCCCCGGTCGGTGGCCACACCGAATCCCACCTGCACGCCCCGATGAATGTGCACCTGGGGGCCTTCGGGCGAATCGACCCATGTCGAGTTGAGAATCGTGTTGTGGCGCAGGGCGATAACGAGCAGCCGAAGCGTCAGCACGAACGGCGAAATCTCAGGGTCCGGGGAACGGTCGCTCAGTCGCAGCAGCGCGGTGCAATCCACGTCCACGCCGGCCTTCGCGGCCGGGATCTCCCGGTGGGACAGCGCCATCTTCTCCGCCATCCTGGCGTGCACCCCGCGGACCGGCCGAACATCATCCGCCGTGGCGTGAGCGGCCGCCAGCACGTCCGCGCGGGTGATCACCCGATCCCCGCTGCGAGGCAACGCGGCGAGGTCGACCGCAAGCTCCTTGGCCAGCTTGCGCACCGGCGGGGCGGCGCGCGGCCGGCCGGTCCGCCGGCTGGCGTCGATGCCCGCGTCGGCGCCGTAGCCGACCAGCGTGGGCACCGCGCCCTGGCCGGGCGCGGTGTCGATGCGGACCAGCACGGCGCCGACCTTGAGCACATCGCCCTCGGCGCCGTTGGTTTCGACGATCCGCCCGGCGTACGGGCTCGGAATCTCCACCTCCGCCTTGGCGGTCTCCACCGAACACAACACCTGGTTGAGCTCGACGTCGGCGCCGGCCTCGACGTACCAGCACGTCACCGTCACCTCTTCGAGCCCCTCGCCGAGGTCGGGAACCCGGAACGCGATCACCCGGTCGTCGGTGCTCATGGCATGCCCAGCGCGCGCTCGACGCAGTCCAGCAGCCGATCAGGCCCCGGCAACCACAACCCCTCCAACCGCGCCGGCGGGTAGGGCGTGTCAAAACCGCAGGCGCGCAACACCGGTGCCTCCAACTCGTAGAACATCTCCTCCTGGATGCGCGCGGCCAGGCCGGCCCCGTAGCCGAGGCTGCGCGGCCCCTCGTGCAGCACCACGCAGCGCCCGGTCCGATGGATCGAGGCGGCGACGGTGTCGAAGTCCAGCGGCACCAGCGACCGCAGGTCGATGACCTCCAAACTCCAATCACGCTGCCGCTGCGCCTCTTCCGCGGTGGCGACGGCGGTGTTCACCAGGCTGCCGTACGTCACGACGGTGACGTCGCGGCCGGGCCGGCGCACCACGGCCTGTCCGATGGGCGGCTCGGGCCGGGTGGTGTCGACCTCGCCGCGTCCCTGGTAGCGCCGCTTCGGCTCCAGGTACATCACCGGGTCGGGGCAGGCGATCGAGTGGCGTAGCAGCCAGTAGGCGTCGGACGGGCTGGACGGCACCACCACTTTCAAACCGGCCGTGTGGGCCCAGTAGGACTCGGTGGAGTCCGAATGATGTTCGGCCGCACCGATTCCCCCGAACGACGGGATCCGGACGGTGACCGGCATGTTGATCTCGCCGCGGGTGCGGGTGCGGTACTTCGCCAGATGGCTGACCACCTGATCGAAGGCCGGGTAGGAAAATCCGTCGAACTGGATCTCGGGCACCGGCACGAAGCCGCGCAGGGCCAGGCCGACCGCGATGCCGACGATGGCGGATTCGGCCAGCGGCGTGTCGAAACATCGCGCCTCGCCGAACGTTTCGGCCAGGCCCTCGGTGACCCGGAACACCCCGCCCTCGACCGAGACGTCCTCGCCGAACACCAGGACGCGGTCGTCGGCGGCCATCGCGTCGTGCAGCGCGCGGTTGAGCGCCTGCACCATGGTCAGCGGCTGCGCGGCGGGCGCGTCCCGGGTGGGGGCGGCCGGGCGGTCTTCGAGCTGGGTCATTCGAGCCGCCCCAGCTCGGCCAGCAGTTGCCGGCGCTGCGCCTGCAACCCCGGGGTGATCTCGGCGTACACGGTGGTGAACACCTCGTCGACGTCGAAGTCGGGCGCGTCGAAGACCGCGTCGCGCAATTCGGCCCGCATCCGCTTGGCGCGCGCGGCGATCCGCTCCTCCAGGCGGTCCGACCACAGGCCCTGACCCCGCAGGTAGGCGCGGTAGCGCGGGATCGGGTCCAGCGCCGCCCATCGGTCCACTTCGTCCTGCGTGCGGTAGCGGCTCGGATCGTCGGAGGTGGTGTGCGGGCCGAGCCGGTAGGTGACCGCCTCGATCAACGTCGGCCCGCCGCCGGAGCGGGCGCGGGCGGCGGCCTCGGCCGTCACCGCGTAGCAGGCCAGCACGTCGTTGCCGTCCACCCGGATGCCGGGCATCCCGTAGCCAATTGCCTTGTGCGCGAGCGAAGGTGCTGCGGTCTGTTTGGACACCGGCACCGAGATCGCCCATTGGTTGTTCTGCACATAGAACACGCAGGGCGCGCCGAACACGGCCGCGAAGTTCAGCGCCTCGTGCACGTCGCCCTCGCTGGTGGCGCCGTCGCCGAGGAAGGCCACCGTCACCGAATCCTCGCCCAGGCGTTGCGCGGCCATCGCCGCGCCGACGGCGTGCAGGGTCTGGGTGCCGATCGGAATCGACATCGGCGCGCAGCACTTCTTGGTGAAGTCCAGCCCGCCGTGCCACGTCCCGCGCCACGCCGCGCCGACGTGTCCGGGCGGGATGCCGCGGACCAGATACGCGCCGAGCTCGCGGTATTGGGGAAACAGCCAGTCCGTCTTGCGCAGGCAGGCGGCGGCCCCGACCTGCGCGGCTTCCTGCCCGCGGCAGGACGCGAACAGCGCCAATTGCCCCTGCCGCTTGAGGTTGACGAACTCGGTGTCCAGCTCGCGGGTGACCACCATCATCTCGTAGAGCCAGCACAGGGTCTCCGGCGGAAGGCCGCGGCCGTAACGGCTTTCGGGCGTCGGCGTGCCGTCGGCGGCGACGAGTTGCACCGGGTCGAGGTCGACGGTCATCGGCGTCTGAGACACATCCGCCATACCGCCTCCTTGGCGATCGCCAGAGCTACACGAAAGTCTCCATTCGACGCGAGACTGGCGTATCTCCCATTATGCGCCCGAATACGAAGACGCCGCGTTGATCACGGTCGGGGCGCAAACGTGTCGCGCCCTAGCCGGACGCGGGCTCCCCCGCCCGCCGCAACAACATCGCGGCGTGCTTGAGCACCGGCGAATCGACCATCTGTCCCTCGAACGCGAAGACCCCGCGTTCCGAGCGCGCCGCCGCCAACACCCGGCGCGCCCAGTCCAGCTTTTCCTCGGTGGGGCGATAGGCCTCGCGCACGACCGGGACCTGGCTCGGGTGGATGCACACGGTCCCGTCGAACCCGATGGCGACGGCGTCGTCGGCCTCGGCCCGCAGGCCCTCGATGTCGCGGATGTCCAGGTGCACGGCGTCGAGCGCGATCCGCTCGAAGGCCGCCGCCGCGAGCAGGGTCGACGACCGGACGTGGCGGGCGACGTCGCGATAGGTGCCGTCGGCCAGCCGGCTCGAGCTGCCGCCGAGCGTGGCGACCAGGTCCTCGGCGCCCCACATCAGGGCGGCGGTGCCCTCGGCCGCGGCGATCTCCGCGACGAAAACCGCGCCGCGCGGGGTTTCGATCAGCGCGACGACGTCGCGCGGCGCCAGGGCGGTCACCTGCGCGGCCGATTCGGTCTTGGAGAGCATCACCGTCGTGTAAGCGGTCTCGGCCAGGGCGTCCAGGTCGCGGGCGTGCTCGGCGGTGTCCGCCGCGTTGATCCGCACCACCGTCCGCTCGGGGTCCAGCGGGGTCTCCCGCAGCGCCTTGCGGGCGGCGGGTTTGTCCGCCTCGGCCACGCCGTCCTCGAGGTCGAGGATCACCACGTCGGCAGCCGCGGCGGCCTTGGCGAAACGCTCGGGGCGGTCGGCCGGGCAGAACAGCCAGCCGGGCCCCACGCTACGCAGATCCATCAGGACTCCTCCGCGGGCCGCTTCCGCACCAGCGTGGTCCGCACCGCGCGCGCCACCACGTCGCCGTGCTGGTTGCGGCCGGTGTGCTCGAGGGTGACGATGCCTTCGCCGGGGCGGCTCTTCGACTCGCGCTTGTCGGTGCACACGGTCTCGGCGTAGAGGGTGTCGCCGTGGAAGACGGGCTTGGGGAACGACACCTCGGAGAAGCCGAGGTTGGCGACGATGGTGCCCAGCGTCAGCTGCGCCACCGACAGCCCAACCAGCGTGGAGAGGGTGAACATCGAGTTCACCAGCCGCTCGCCACGAAAGCCTGGCTGCTCGGCGGCCCAGGCCGCGTCGAGGTGCAGCGACTGGGTGTTCATCGTCAGCGTGGTGAACAAGACGTTGTCGGCCTCGGTGACGGTGCGGCCAGGCCGGTGCAGATAGGTCGTGCCGACCTCGAACTCCTCAAACCACAAGCCCCGCTGGATGATCGACTTGTCCGTCACGACAGCCCCAGCGATCGCGCGATGAGCATCAACTGCACCTCCGTGGTCCCTTCCCCGATCTCCAGGATCTTGCTGTCGCGGTAGTGGCGCGCCACCGGGTACTCGTTCATGAAGCCGTAGCCGCCGTGAACCTGGGTGGCGTCGCGGGCGTTGTCCATCGCGGCCTCGGACGAGATCATCTTGGCGATCGCGGCCTCCTTCTTGAAGGGCTTGCCGGCCAACATCTTCGCGGCGGCCTCGTAATACGCGGTACGCGCGACGTGGGCGCGGGCCTCCATCCGGGCGATCTTGAAGCTGATCGCCTGGTACGAGCCGATCGGCTGGCCGAACGACTGGCGTTCCTTTGCGTACTTGACGCTTTCGTCGACGCAGCCCTGCGCCGCCCCGGTCGCCAGCGCGGCGATCGCGATGCGGCCCTCGTCCAGGATGGACAGGAAGTTCGCGTAGCCGGTGCCGCGGGCGCCCAGCAGGTTCTCCTCCGGCACGCGGGCGTCGGCGAAGGTCAGCGGGTGGGTGTCCGACGCGTTCCAGCCGACCTTGTTGTAGACCGGTTCGACGGTGAAACCCGGTGTGCCGCTGGGCACGATGATCGTCGAGATCTCCTTCTTGTCGCCCGCGAGGGTTCCGGTGACGGCGGTGACGGTGACCAGCGAGGTGATGTCGGTACCGGAGTTGGTGATGAATTGCTTGGTGCCGTTGATCACCCACTCGCCGTCGTCGAGCCGCGCGGTGGTGCGGGTGGCGCCCGCGTCGGAGCCGGCGCCCGGTTCGGTGAGCCCGAAGCCGGCCAGCGCCCGGCCGGCCACGAGGTCCGGCAGCCACTTCTGTTTCTGCTCCTCGGTGCCGAACCGGTAGATCGGCATCGCGCCGAGGCCGACGCCGGCCTCCAGCGTGATGGCCACCGACTGGTCGACCTTGCCGAGCTCCTCGAGCGCCAGCGCCAGCGCGAAGTAGTCGCCGCCCATCCCGCCGTACTCCTCCGGGAAAGGCAAGCCGAACAGGCCCATCTCGGCCATCTTGGCGACCACCTCGTACGGGAAGCTGTGCTCCTCATCGTGTTTGGCCGACACGGGTGCGACGACGGTGCGTGCGAAGTCCGCCACCGTGTCGCGAAGATCCTCGTATTCCTTGGGCAACGTGCCCGCGGTCATAAATGTCGTCATTCCTCGTCCTTGCTCTCTTCACTCAGCCGGGCCAGCACCTGGTCCACCGTCACTTGATCGCCGACGGAGACCAGCACCTCCACCCGCCCCGAAACCGGCGCGGCCAGCGAATGTTCCATCTTCATCGCCTCGACGACCACCACCACGTCGCCCTCGGAGACCTCGGCGCCGGATTCGGCCTGCACCGCGATCACGTTGCCGGGCATCGGGCTGACGACCTCGGCCTGGCGTGCGCCGGTCCCCCGGTGGATCTTGTGTTCCTCGGCCTCGCGCAGGTGCCAGGTCCCCCGCTCGTCGGCGATCCACAGGTGCCGGTCGGCCTCGGCCCACCAGTATTCGCGGCGCCGCCCGTCCAACGTCACGCCGATCCGCGGGCCGTCGAGTTCGACACGGGCGGAGCCGATCTCACCGTCGCCGACCTGTACCGTGGCGGCGTCGGGCGGGCCCCACACCGATACCGTCTCGCTGCGCAGCGGGGTCTGCATGTCGGTGCGCACCGGGGCCGCGCCGCCGCCGACCCGCCATCCCGTCGGCGCCGCCCACGGGTTGCCCCGCGCCTGGAAAGTTAACGCCCACTGACGGAACAACCCACCGGCGGCCAGCACGTCGTCGGGCGGCGGGGCCGGCGCGAAGTCCGCCAGCCGCTCGTCCAGCAGCGCGGTGTCCAGGTCGCCGGCGCGCACCCGCTCGTCGGCGAGCAGGAACCGCAGGAATTCGACGTTGGTCTGCAGGCCCAGGATCACCGTATGCGCCAGCGCCCGATCGAGTTTCGCGAGCGCCCCGTCGCGATCGTCCGCGTGGGCGATCACCTTGCTCAGCATCGGGTCGTAGTCGCTGCCGACCAGCGTGCCGGTCAGCAGCGACGAGTCCACCCGCACGCCGGCGCCGGACGGCTCGGACACCCGCAGCACCCGGCCGCCGGTGGGCAGGAACCCGCGCGCCGGGTCCTCGGCGTAGACGCGGGCCTCGATCGCATGCCCGCGCAATTCAATGTCGCCCTGGGCGAATCCGAGCTTCTCGGCGGCCGCGACCCGCAGCTGCCACTCGACCAGGTCCAGGCCGGTGACCGCCTCGGTGACCGGGTGTTCCACCTGTAGGCGGGTGTTCATCTCCATGAAGAAGAATTCGTCGGGACGAGCCGCGGAGACGATGAATTCCACCGTGCCGGCGCCGACATAGTCGACGCTGCGGGCGGTGTTGCAGGCCGCGGCTCCGATCCGGGCGCGGGTCTCGGCGTCGAGGAGCGGCGAGGGCGCCTCCTCGATGACTTTCTGGTGGCGCCGCTGCAGGCTGCACTCGCGCTCGCCCAGGTGCACCACGTTGCCGTGCGCGTCGGCGAGCACCTGCACCTCGATGTGCCTGGGCCGCAACACGAACCGCTCCAGGAACAGCGTGTCGTCGCCGAACGAGGAGCCGGCCTCGCGCCGGGCGCTCACCAGCGCCTCGCGCAGCCGCGCCGGGTCGTCGACCAGCCGCATGCCCTTTCCGCCGCCGCCGGCCGACGGCTTGATCAACACCGGGTAGCCGACCTCCTCGGCCGCCGCGACGAGATCGTCGTCGCTCAGCCCGGGCCTGGCCACACCCGGCACCACCGGCACGTCGAAGGCGGCGACCGCGTTCTTCGCGGTGATCTTGTCGCCCATCACCTCGATCGCCCGCGCCGGCGGTCCCAGGAACACCACCCCGGCGCGTTCGCAGGCCGCGGCGAAATGCGCGTTCTCCGAGAGGAATCCGTAGCCCGGGTGGATCGCCTGGGATCCGGTGCGTGTCGCGGCGTCGATCACCTTGTCGATGTCGAGGTAGCTTTCGCGCGCCGCCGCGGGTCCGAGGCGCACGGCCGTGTCGGCCTCGAGCATATGGCGCGCGGTGGCGTCGGGGTCGCTGTAGACGGCGACCGAGCGGATGCCCAGCCGGCGCAGGGTGCGGATCACCCGCACGGCGATCTCGCCGCGGTTGGCCACTAATACCGTGTCGAACATCGCGTCACATCCGGAATACGCCGTAGGAGACCGGTTCCAGCGGCGCGTGGGCGCACGCCGAAAGGGCAAGCCCCAGAATCGTTCTGGTATCGGCCGGGTCGATGATGCCGTCGTCCCAGAGGCGCGCCGTGGAGTAGTACGGGTTGCCCTGGTCCTCATACTGCGCCCGGATGGGCGCCTTGAACGCCTCCTCCTCGTCGGCCGACCACGGCTTGCCGGCCGCGCTAAGCTGCTCGCCGCGCACCGTCGCCAGCACCGACGCGGCCTGCTCGCCCCCCATCACCGAGATCCGGGCGTTGGGCCACATCCACAGGAAGCGCGGCGAATACGCCCGCCCGCACATCGAATAGTTGCCCGCGCCATAGGATCCGCCGATCACGACGGTCAGCTTGGGCACCCGCGCGCAGGCCACCGCGGTGACCATCTTCGCGCCGTGCTTGGCGATGCCGCCGGCCTCGTAGTCGCGGCCGACCATGAACCCGGCAATGTTCTGCAAGAACAGCAGCGGGATCTTGCGCTTGTCGCACAGCTCGATGAAATGCGCGCCCTTCAAGGCGGATTCGCTGAACAGCACGCCGTTGTTGGCGACGATGCCGACGGGATGGCCGTGGATGCGCGCGAAGGCGGTCACCAGCGTCTTGCCGTAGTTGGCCTTGAATTCGCTGAATTCGCTGCCGTCGACCAGCCGCAGGATGACCTCGTGCACGTCGTAGGGCACGCGCGGGTCCGGCGGCACCACATCGTAGAGCCCGGACTGCGCGTGCTTGGGCTCGATCGAGGGCTGCACCTCCCATTGGGCGGGCTCGCGGGGGCCGAAGGTGGCCGCGATCGAGCGGACGATGCGCAGCGCGTGCTCGTCGTCGTCGGCGAGGTGGTCGGTGACCCCGGACACCCGCGAATGCAGGTCGCCGCCGCCGAGCTCCTCGGCCGAGACGATCTCGCCGGTGGCGGCTTTCACCAGCGGCGGCCCGCCCAGAAAGATGGTGCCCTGCTCGCGGACGATGACGGCCTCGTCGCTCATCGCCGGCACGTAGGCGCCGCCGGCCGTGCACGAACCGAGCACGGCGGCCACCTGCGGGATTTCCTGGGCGCTCATGGTCGCCTGGTTGTAGAAGATGCGCCCGAAGTGCTCGCGGTCGGGGAAGACCTCGTCCTGGCGCGGCAGGAACGCGCCGCCGGAGTCGACCAGGTAGATGCACGGCAGCCGATTCTGCAGCGCCACCTCCTGGGCGCGCAGGTGCTTCTTGACCGTCATCGGGTAGTAGGTGCCGCCCTTGACGGTCGCGTCGTTGGCGACGATCACGCACTCGCGCCCCGACACCCGGCCGATCCCGGTGATGATCCCGGCGCCCGGGGACTCGTCGTCGTACATGCCGTTGGCGGCCAGCGGGGCCAGCTCCAAAAACGGGCTGCCCGGGTCGAGCAGGCGGTCCACCCGCTCGCGGGGCAGCAGCTTGCCGCGGCTGACGTGGCGTTCCCGCGCGCGCTCGTTGCCGCCCAACGCCGCGGCCGCCAGCTTGGCGTTCAACTCGGCGACCAGGCGGCGGTGCTCGTCGGCGAACGACGGCGCGGTCTTGACGGCGGTGCTCATGGGTGCCTCCCGGTCAGCGCAAGGGGCGGTTCGGTTTTGGCCAGCACCTCGTCGACGGAGACCTCGGGGGCGGTCTCGACGAGGCGCAGGCCGTCGTCGCACACGTCGATGACGGCGAGGTCGGTGATGATGCGGTCGACGCAGCCCACGCCGGTCAGCGGAAGGGTGCACCGCTCAACGACTTTCGGCGTGCCGTCCCGCGCGGTGTGCTCCATCATCACGATCACCTTACGGGCGCCGTGCACCAGGTCCATCGCGCCGCCCATGCCCTTGACCAGCTTTCCCGGGATCATCCAGTTGGCGAGGTCGCCGGTGGCCGAAACCTGCATGGCCCCGAGCACCGCGACGTCGAGGTGCCCGCCGCGAATGATCCCGAACGAGGTTGAGGAGGCGAAGAACGCCGCGCCGGGCAGCGTCGTGACGGTCTCCTTGCCCGCGTTGATCAGGTCCGCGTCGACGTCCTCGGCCCGCGGATACGGGCCGACACCGAGGATCCCGTTTTCCGAGTGGATGACGACGGTGACGCCGTCGGGGATGTGGTTGGGGATCAGCGTGGGCATGCCGATGCCGAGGTTGACGTATTGGCCGTCCTCGAATTCGGCGGCCACCCGGGCGGCCAGGCCCTCCCTCGTCCAGCTCACCGGACCGTCACCTTCTCGATCGGCTTGTCGGGGTCGGGCACGTGGACGACCCGGTGCACGAAGACGCCCGGGGTGTGCACCGCGGCGGGGTCGATCTCGCCGGGCTCGACGAGGTGTTCGACCTCGGCGATGGTGATCCTGCCGGCCGTGGCGCAGTCGGGATTGAAGTTGGCGGCGGCCGCCCGGTAGACGAGGTTGCCGTGCCGGTCGCCCTTCCAGGCGTGCACCAGCGCGAAGTCGGTCCGGATCGCGCGCTCGAGAACGTAGGTGACGCCGTCGAACTCGCGCGTCTCCTTCGGGGGCGAGAGCACCGCCACCGCGCCGGAGGAGTCGTAGCGCCACGGCAGGCCGCCGTCGGCGACCGGGGTGCCGACCCCCGCGGGCGTGTAGAACGCCGGGATGCCCGCGCCACCGGCGCGCAGCCGCTCCGCCAGCGTGCCCTGCGGGGTGAGCTCCACCTCGATCTCACCGGCGAGGATCTGGCGGGCGAACTCCTTGTTGTCACCGACATAGGAGGCGACGGCCCGGCGAATCCGCTTGTGGTGCAACAGCGCTTCCAGCCCGACGCCGTAGCCGCCGCAGTTGTTGGACACCGTCTCGAGATCGCGGACGCCGCTGTCGACCAGCGCCGCGATCAGCGCCTCGGGGATGCCGCAAAACCCGAATCCCCCGACCGCCAGCGACGAGCCGTCGGTTATGTCGGCGACCGCCTCGGCGGCCGTCGCCACCACCTTGTCCATCGCCGCCGCAGCCTCCGGTTCAGTTAATCACCATTAACTCAGGCGAGAGTACCATCGCCCGCACCCCGGAGTCCAGGGCGGCCGGCGGCGCTCAGTCCTGGTCACGCAGGTACTCGACCGCTTGCTCGCGCATCTCGGCTTTGCGGACCTTGCCGGTGACCGTCATCGGGAATTCGTCGACGATCCGCAGGTAGCGCGGGACCTTGAAGTGCGCGATCCGCCCGGCGCAGAACGCCCGCAGGCCCTCGATGGTCAGCGCCGCCCCGTCGCGCAGCATGACCACCGCCATGACCTCCTCGCCGTAGCGCGCGTCGGGCACCCCGATCACGTGGGCGTCGACGATGTCGGGATGGGTGTGCAGGAACTCCTCGATCTCGCGCGGGGAGACGTTCTCGCCGCCGCGGACGATCAGGTCCTTGATCCGGCCGGTGATCTGCACGTACCCGCACTCGTCCATGACGGCCAGGTCGCCGGTGTGCATCCAGCCGTCGGCGTCGATGACCTCGGCCGTCCGCTCGGGGTCGTTCCAGTAGCCGGCCATCACCGAATAGCCCCGCGTGCAGAACTCGCCGGCCACCCCGCGCGGCACGGTCCGGTCGCCGGCCGGCTCCACCACCTTGACCTCGAGATGCGGGCCCACCCGGCCGACGGTGCCGACGCGCCGTTCGAGCGGATCGTCGGTGCGCGTCTGGGTCGACACCGGGCTCGTTTCGGTCATGCCGTAGCAGATCGAGACCCCGGGCATGTGCATGCGTTCGATCACCTTGCGCATCACCTCGACCGGGCACGGCGAGCCGGCCATGATGCCGGTGCGCAGGCTCCCCAGGTCGTAGTCGTCGAAGTCGGGCACGGCGAGTTCGGCGATGAACATGGTTGGGACGCCGTAGAGGCTGGTGCACCGCTCGGCCTGCACGGCGCGCAGGGTGGCGGCGGGATCGAAGCCGGGCGACGGGATCACCACGCAGGCGCCGTGGCTGGTGGCCGCCAGGTTGCCCATCACCATCCCGAAGCAGTGATAGAAGGGCACCGGGATGCAGATCCGGTCGCGCGGGGTGTACTCGAGCAGCTCACCCACCAGGTAGCCGTTGTTGAGAATGTTGCGATGGCTCAGCGTCGCCGCCTTCGGGTAACCCGTTGTGCCCGACGTGTATTGAATGTTGACGGGATCTTTCCGGTCGAGCCCCGCCGCGAGCTCGGCCAGCGCGGCGGCGTCGGCCTCGGCGCCGGCCAGCTCCTCCCAGCGCTCGCCGTCCAGGAGCACCATGTCGCCCAGCCCGGGGCAGCGCGGGGCCACCTCGTCCAGCAGGGCGACGTAGTCCGTGTCCTTGAACTGCCGGGCCGCGATCACCATCGCGACACCGGACTGGGTGAGCGCGTATTCCAATTCGCGCGCCCGGTAGGCGGGGTTGAGGGTCACCAGGATGGCGCCGATTTCGGCGGTCGCGTACTGGATGAGCACCCACTCCCACCGGTTGGGGGCCCAGATGCCAACCCGATCTCCCCTCCCGATCCCGGCTCGCACCAACCCGGTCGCCAGCCGCCGCACGTCGGCCAGCAGTTCCGCGTAGCTCCAGCGTCGCCCCGCGGCGACGTCGACGAGCGCGTCGCGCTGCGCGTGCTGCGCGGCGGTGGCCGCCAGGTTGGCCCCGATCGTCGTTTCGAGCAGCGCAGGCTCGCTCGGGCCCCGTTCATACGACAGGTTTGCCACGGCGCCTCCGGCTGGTTCGCCTATCAACCTAAACCACCAACCACCCGTGCTAAGTTAGTGACGATTAACCGAACGGGCGAGACGGAGGCGGTCATGACCACGTCCGCGCCGCAGCCCGACCCGCCGAATCGCCGCAGCCGGCTGAAATCCGACCGGCGCCTGCAACTCCTGTCGGCCGCCGAGCGCCTGTTCGCCGAGCGCGGTTTCCTCGCGGTGCGCCTGGAAGACATCGGCGCCGCGGCGGGTGTCAGCGGCCCGGCGATCTATCGCCACTTCCCCAACAAGGAGTCGATGCTGGTCGAGTTGCTCGTCGGGATCAGCACCCGGCTGCTCGCCGGCGCCCGGAACGCGCGGGCCCGCAACGCCGACGCGGCCGCCGCGCTGGACGAGCTGGTCGACTTCCACCTCGACTTCGCGCTGGGCGAACCCGACCTGATCCGCATCCAGGACCGCGACCTGGCGCACCTGCCCGAGTCCGCCGAGAAGCAGGTGCGCAAGGCGCAGCGCCAATACGTCGAGGTCTGGGTGGGTGTGCTGCGCGAGCTCAATCCGAAGCTGGCCGAGGCCGACGCCCGGCTGACGGCCCACGCGATCTTCGGGCTGCTCAACTCGACCCCGCACAGCATGAAGCCCCTCGACGGTTCGCGCGCCAAGCCCGCCGGGGCGGCGCGATCGCGTGCCGTCATGCGGGCGATGACGGTTGCCGCGCTCGAAGCCGGCAATCAGTGCCCCTGAGTCGTGGCCCGTCGGGCGAGTCCTCGCCCGGGCGTCCCGCTTAGGTACCCTGCAAGCCATGAGGTGGACATGAACGATCCACGTCGAACCGAGCGGTTTAGTCCCCCTCAACCGGGCTCGGGACCGGCCGGGCCGCAGGGTTTGCCATATCCGCCGCCCGCCGACCCGGCGTACGCCGACCAGGCCGGCCCCTACTCCCCCAGCTACGGCGGATACAGCCCGTGGGCAGCCAACCTCAACGACACCAAGCAGCTTCCGCCGTACTGGCAGCAGCAGCTGCCCCAGGCGGGCGAGGCGCCGACCGAGGGCCTGACCCCGCCGCCGCCCGGCGGCCCGCGCTCACCGCGCTGGCTGTGGTTGGGCGCCGGGGCCGCGGTGCTTCTGGTCGTCGCGCTGGTGATCGCGCTGATCCTGGCCAACGATGCGATCAAGAACCAGACGGCGGTGCCGCCGCTGCCCGCGATGCCGTCGAGCGAGGAGCAGACCCCGCCGCCGAGCCCGTCCACGCGGACGACGCCGCCGTCGCGCACCTTCCGGCCGTTGCCGCCGCCGACCGCGTCGGGCCCGCCCACCGGGTCGACCGCCCCGGGCGCGATGCAAGACGTCGTCTATAGCGTCACCGGCGAGGGCCGCGCGATCAGTGTCGTCTACATCGGTAGCGGCGACGTCGTGCAGACCGAGTTCAACGTCGCGCTGCCGTGGAACAAAGAGGTCAGCCTGTCGAAGTCGGCGCAGCATCCGGCCAACGTCACGGTGGTCAACTTCGGTCACGACGTCACGTGCTCGGTCACCGTCGACGGCGTGCTGTTGAGCCAGCGGACCGGGGTCGGGCTGACGATCTGCGACGCGCGCGGTTCGTGACGGGATCAGCGCTAGGCGGGCTGTTCGGCGCGCGCCGGGACCCGAACCACCAGCATCGCCAGTAGTCCGGCGATCAGCACGATGCAGATCCCGCCGATGCCCGCGCGCACGGCGCCGAACACGTCGACGAAGACGGAGAACAGCCACGGCGCCACGAACGCGACGGCCCGTCCCGTCATCGTGTAGAGGCCGAACGCGACGCCCTCCCCGCCGTCCTTCGCCAGGTGCAACAGCAGGGCGCGCGACGACGCCAGGGACGGACCGACGAACATGGCCAACAGCAGACCGCACAGCCAGAACGCGTGCGCGCCGGAGACCGCCATCATGGTGGCCGACACGGCGATGAGCGCGACCAGCGACCCGACGATGACCGGTTTGGATCCGATCCGGTGGTCGACGAATCCGCCGGCCGCCGCGCCGATCGCGGCCACCACGCTGGCCGCCACCCCGAACACCAGCACGTCGGCCTGGGACAGGCCGTACACGCTGACCCCGAGCACGGCGCCAAACCCGAAGATGGCCGCCAGCCCGTCGCGGAACAGCGCGCTGGCTCCCAGGAAATAGACCAGGTTGCGGTTGCGGCGCCATTCCGTGCGCACCTCGGTCCACAGCTTGCGATAGCCGCCGAGCATGCTGCTCGGCTGCGACGTCTCGCCGGAGTCCGGCAGCCGGTGGGCGACGAACAGCAGCGGCAGCGCCAGCACGGCGAACCACGCCGCGGTCAGCAGCATGGCCTCCCGGACGTACAGCCCGTCGTGGACGGGCACGCGCAGCAGCCCGCGCACCGGGCCGGTTCCGGAGATGAACCCGAAATAGACCAGCAGCAGCAGGAGCACGCTGCCGGTGAACCCCGCGGCCGCCCCCAGCCCGGAGATGCGCCCCGCCGTCTGCGGCGTCGAGACCTGACGCAGCATCGCGTTGTAGGGAACGCCGGCGAGATCACCGCAGGCGGCGGTGGCCGACAGCAGCACCAAGCCCGCCCACAGGTAGCTGGGATCGTCGCGGATCAGGAACATCGCGCTGGTCGACGTGACCGCGAGAGCGGTCAGGATGGTCAACACCATCCGCCGGCGGTGCGGGGCTTCCACCCACACCCCCACGACCGGCGCCAGCACCGCGATGGTCAGCCCCGCGACCGCGAGTGAGCGACCGAGCCAACTCGCGGGTGACGTGCCACCGGACATTCCCGCGCCGACGCTGCCGGTCAGGTAGACCGAGAAGACGAAGGTCGCCACGATCGCGTTCATGCCGAGCGAACCGCAGTCCCACAGCGCCCACGCCGCCACCTGCGATGGCACGGGTGTGGCCGGACGCCGACTCATGCCCGGCACTCTATTGGGTTCGCGGCTGTCTACGATTGGCCGCATGCCGGTACCCGCTCCCAGCCCCGACGCGCGCGCCGTTGTCACCGGGGCTTCGCAAAACATCGGCGAGGCGCTGGCCACCGAACTCGCCGCGCGGGGGCACAGCCTGATTGTCACCGCGCGGCGCGAGGACCTGCTCAACGACCTGGCCGCCCGGCTGACCGACAAGTACGGGGTGGCCGTCGACGTGCGGCCCGCCGACCTGGCCGACCCGCCCGAACGGGCGAAGCTGTGCGACGAGTTGGCCGCCCGGCCCGTCTCGATCCTGTGCGCCAACGCGGGCACCGCAACGTTCGGTCCGGTCGCGGGCCTCGACCCGGCGGGCGAGAAGGCCCAGGTTCAGCTGAATGCCGTTGCGGTGCACGACCTTACGCTGGCGGTGCTGCCGGGCATGGTGGAGCGCAAGGCCGGCGGCATCCTGATTTCCGGTTCGGCGGCGGGCAATTCGCCGATCCCCTACAACGCCACCTACGCGGCCACCAAGGCGTTCGCCAACACGTTCAGCGAATCGTTGCGCGGCGAACTGCGCGGCTCGGGTGTGCACGTCACGCTACTGGCGCCGGGCCCGGTGCGCACCGACCTGCCCGACGACGCCGAACGGTCGCTGGTCGAAAAGCTGGTCCCGGATTTCCTGTGGATCTCGACCGAGCACACCGCACAGATCTCCCTGGATGCGTTGGAGCGCAACAAGATGCGCGTCGTCCCGGGCTTGACGTCCAAGGCGATGTCGGTGGCCAGCGGCTACGCCCCCCGCGCCATCGTCGCGCCGATCGTGGGCAGCTTCTACAAGAAGCTCGGCGGCGGGTAGGCGCTACTTCCCACGTTCGTCGTCATATCGCAGACTCGCCCTGGTGATCCCACCTGCTTCTTGGTGGTGTCACTAATACCTGTTCCCTTTTTCCATTCCTTCGGATTAACGAACCCATCGCGGATACCGGCCCGACACCAACCCGCGGCCGCTCCCAAAGCGTCGGGTCAGGGAAGATCTTTCGCATTTGTGTGCCGCTGCGTCGAGCGCCGGTGCGCCCTGACGGCAGACTGCAAGGCTCGGCGCGTCCCTCACCGCGGCATACGAGCTAAGAATTATTCCGAAATGAGTAGCAGCCCAACATGATTGGCGTCAATACCTCGGACCGGCTCGCCGCCTCGCCAGCTCAGGTGCCACCGGCGCAAGGCTTCTCATAGCTAATCGTCATTATTCATGAACTAATTCTGCATATTGCAGCAGATGCAGGTGTTGTCGTCCTGGGCGTCTATGCGGCGCTGCTCGCGAAGGCGCGGGCGATGTGGACAGCCGGAAGTGTTGGGATCCGCGGCGGAAGCGCATGCAGCATCCGGGCGGCGAGCACTGCGGCGGTCCGGGTGTGGTGTGTCAGCATGATCCGCCGCCAACGGAAGCCCGTCGCAGTGGCACGGGCTGGTGTCGCGGCTCGAGGAATTGGAGGCTGGTCAGCCAATCATGTGTGTCCGCACGTGAGATGCCGCCGGGCATGTGGCCTCCGGACGCTCGCAGCGACGCTTACCGCGTCGGACCCGGTGATGTGGTCTGAGTTCGCGGTGTTGAGAGGTAGTCGAAGTCCAAGTTCACGGTGTTGCGGTAGCGTTCAAAGTGGATCTCGTCGGTCCGTAGCACTTCTACGTGCACCTCTTCGACGTATCCTATTGGGCCGTCGGGTATTCCGCTCTCAAGGAGGCTTAAGAGTTCTCCTCCGAACTCATCCCATGCGTCGGCCAATCGCTGGTCATGGCTCTCGCATCGCAAAATTGCCTCAGCTGCTCCACTCAACCCGTGCTTGCGCTGCCGCTTGGGACCACCAGGTGGCTCAGCGGCTTCGAGTTCTTCCACAGATGGAAGGAATGCGACTTCGACGAGGACGAGCAGGGTGAGACTCAGCCCCCTCGGCGCTTCCCAATCCGGCGCACACTCGAGGCGGATGTCCGCTATCCTTTCCCGTACTACCGTTCCGATAGATCCGGCTCTCGCGCCGGTGTCTCTGATCTTGTCCTTAAGCGGTTTAAGGACTTTCACGATGTCATCGGGAAAGGCGAATCGGGAGTAGCGTCTTGAGATACACTCGGCGAACTTCACACGCCTGTCAGCGGTCATTGTCGTCCGCTTGTCCGGCGATTCTCGTGTGACAGTTCCGACTACGGTGAGGTCGGCAAAGTGGGTGTCGTCTATGTTTGCGTACCGGCAAGTCCGGCCGGACAGGGCATCTGCGTACTCTTTGCCTTCGAGGGTCACCACGCGTGCCAACTGAGCCAGGCCGCTGCCTTCGTTTGCTAGGTCGCAACATTGCGTTATTACGGCGACTCCGAGGGGTGTTTTCACTTCACGCTGGACGCGGCCGGCGAAGTCCGTAATTGCAATGCTAGCCACGCCGGTCAGCCAATCACCTTGACGCAGTTCATCGAACTCTGCGAGGGAGCTCACCTGCTGTCCTTTAGATCCTTCAGTTGGCTGGCGCGATACCCAGGCGCCGAAGCAACGCATTTTCATCTCGGGGTGGCACTGCCTTACGGGCTTGGATGACCAGTTGATCAAAGAGGTTGGGCTGCATGTCATGTCGAGGGCTGAAGAGTGCGTGGCGACGGTCCTCGGCAGAGGATGCGTCGATTTCTTTGATCGTCGAGTAGACATGGCTGAGGCGTTCCAAGTTTCTGCCGCTGACTCGTTGACCGTTTGCCCACGCGTGGACTGATCGACGGGAAACGCCCAGTGTGCGGGCGAGTTGGTCCCACGTGAGCCCCGATTCCTCGTGCAACCAGCGAACCATTTCCTGCGGACTCGACGGCACGGCCGGGGCGTCGAGGGCGGGCCCCCAAAAGCCGTGGAAGCGACGCAGCTGCCTCAGAGCCTCGGGCTCGTCGTCTGCCCAGCCGGGGACGGCCGCTGTGATCGCCGCCGGACAAGTCCACCCAGCAAGGTTACAGAGGACGAACTGCGCGCCGGATAAGTCAACTCCGGTACCCATCACACCGTTAACCAAGACGACGTAGTGCGGCGAAATCGTTTCCAACTCAGACGGATTCACGTGATACACATGCTGCAATTGCGGGTCTACGCGATACGCATGTTCCAACACTGGCCTCGATACATACGCCCTCGCGGGGAAGGACTGGGTCCAAGCTTCTGCTACCGAAGTCGACTCGTCCCGGTTGTCCGGGTCTGAGACAAGAAGATCAGTCATCGACGGCACCGAAATCTGGAAGAGCCACGGGCGTGAAGACCCATCTGAAATACCGATATGCTCTCTCGCTCAAAACCTTAAGTCGCTTGACGACTTCCTCGGATGAAAATTCAAATAGGGATTCATGGAAGGCATCGACATCGAGCAGCCACGACGGATCCGGCAGCGGTTCGAACGGATTGGCTACAGTTTGCCCAGCTGGCAATACTCCCCATCGCGCTTGGAGCCTCTGCTCCGACGTCCATGCGAACTGAAGTTCCGTTAGTGCACTTTGGATCTCGTCTCTAGCCAGCGAGAATTCTTGCTGGTGGCGAATCGGTTCCGCCAAACCTCCATTGCCGCAAAACTTCCTGATCAACCCAACATCGCGGACCCGGTTCAAGTACCGCAAGCCAACCCGAGCCACAGCTGGTGGCTCTGCCACTTTCGACAGCGCCTCAAAGATGCGCCCAGCTCGCTCCAACAGGTCGTCACGGTTCACGTAAGCCGTCGTGGTGAGGGACACGGAATCTCTAGCGATGTTCAGTGTCCACTTTTGCGACGCGTCTGACAGTGACAACGCGGTGGTGTTAGCTGCCTTCTGGGGAGACGGTTGGTGTCCGGGCTGGATGACGAACGACAACACTTCTTGACGGTCGGCGAAGGGGTACTCGGAACTCAATGCTTGAGCAATTTCGTTGCTGTCGATGGCTTGCTCGATCCGGGTGACGGGACCTGGGAACCGAACCTGGAACAGGGCCACCTCGAGCGGACCGTCTTTCAGACGGACTTCTGGCACGCGAGAATCTTCGAAAGGGTCATCAATTCTATCGGCCGGCATACTTCACAATCTACTTCACAGTCGATCTAGTCTCACGTCGAATCGCTGAGGGCGCAAAAAGTGGTCACCTGGGCCATCCCGGCCACTCCCTTCACGCACAAGTTCGGAGAGCCGGCGCGGGGGCCGCGGCCCGGGTACCTCAACTTTCCAATGCTCACTAGGCCGCCCACCGTTTGACCCCCTCGACGGCCTGCCTCAAGCAGCGCCGCGGCCGTGCCGCGGCCAGCGCGAGGGCTTGGTCTGATGCGATCGCCCAGCATGCTTTGCCCGGGCGGTGAGCGCGGCCGTGCTCACCGCGTCGAAGTCGACGACATGATATTGCCTCAGTCCCAGTCCGAAAGCGGGCACTTTCAACAGATTTGGGGGCTATCGTCCGTATCCATGTCTGGCGAGAACATCAAAGACCTCACGAACGAAACCGCAGAGGCGCTGCTCAAAGCAATCAAGAAGGAGTCCGGCACCGAGTCATACGGGCCTGCCCAGCTCGAGCAACTTGCGAATGCCTTCGCGACCGTCGTTGCGGCTGGTCCACGACCGCGATCGGCATCGCCCCAGGCTTTCGTCGGCTGAGCTACGGCGGTCGGGTGGTGCGGGGTCAGAGTCAAGGCCACTCCGTGAGGGCCCCGAGATGCACCGTGGTGGCCCGGTGATCAGTACCGAGCTGCGGCGTATCCCGTCGATGAACATCTCGTTAGTGCTGATGTCGAGGCCTGCCAGCCGTCGCGACCGGGCTCGAAGCAAAAGGCCCGGATCTCCAATTAGCCAAACCAGGCCGCGGCTGGGTGGGTGCTTGCTACGTTGTGGCTCACCGTGGCTCCCCACCGACGCGCACGCGCGGCTACGTTCGATGAATGAGGAGATGACGAAACATAGTCGACTCACTGCGTTCTGGCTGTGCTCGTGCACTTCGGCCGCGTACCCGAGTCGCCTCGTCGCGGGCTGTACTGACCACGATCCTCATGACATCCGGATTCGGCTGCGGCTGAAGAGGAATCGGTCTCATGTCCACTGATGAGTCGCCATCCAATCGAGCGGATGTCTTGCGTCGCGCGCGCGCCAGACAGCGCGCGCGACGCAAGCGCTGTCTGGTACGCACTGGAAGTCTGGGAATTCTGGTCATCTTCATATGCATGGCGCTCTGGCTCACCTTCACCGACCAGCACTGGGCCAGGACGTTCCGTGACTTCATCTTGGCGCGCCTGCACTCACAGAGAGCGTATCGCGACGTCATCAACGTCGCCTCGATAGGCTTTGTCGCCGCCCTCGGGTGCGCACTGGTTATCACCTCAACCCGGCGGGTTCACGTCCTTTTCGCGCACCTTCCGCATGCGGTTGCGCCCCGGCGGGGAGCATTGCGGTTGTTGTCTTTATTGCCGGTCGCCATCATCGTCGCCATTGTCCATAGCGCCATCCAAGTGTATAAGACGTCGCCCGACGACGACGGCGTCTACTACTCAATCAGCAACATCATCCTCAGCGCAGCAGCTACCGTCATGGCCGCCTTCGGCGTGTGGTTCATCTTGGAGCTCATCTCCGGGTTTTTCGTGTATCGCGCGCTGTGCGTACACCAAGCTCGGGCGCTCGATAAAGCCGGGAATGAGCCAAAGGACAACAATATTCCCGAGGCTAGGCGGCGCGGTCAGGCTAAGGCGGTGCGATGGCGCCTGGACTCAGCGGACTGGATTGTTCTTTCCGCCCAGACGATTGACGCCGGCAATTCGTTCGTTAAGGACCTAGCAAACGAATTCAACCGCCATAAGGTCATCACGCTTACGTTAGACCGGCCCGCGTATGACGGAACGTACAGCACTGCGGTGCGCGCGGAGTTTAGAGCGTTGCTCCGCAAAGCCGACGTGGCGCCGCACCCCTTTTTGCGTGGCGCTGAATCTTATGCGCGCGCATTTGAACAGCTGACTCGGTTTCGCCGCATAGTGGTTGTTATCAAGAATATGGAAGCGATCACCCGAATCGGGTCGCCGCAGAGCACTCGGCAAGCGGTGGCGGACAGTCTCGATGAACTTCGAAGTGCTGGCATCCATTTCGTCGCTATCGTGACCCAAGCGGCATTTCCGTCGCAGCTATTTGCCGAGTCCCTGGCGCTCGCGCCTCCCGACAATTTGGAGCTGGAAAACATTGGCCCGACCGGCAATGAGAAGGATCGGAAGCGGCGGGAACGCGCCGTCCGCAGGCTCGGCAACGTGCTTCAGCCGACGGGTCTGCGCGTGCCCACCGTCTACCATAAGAACCACGACATTGCGCGGATCGAGGAGACGGCCAAGGCCCTCAAACGCGACGGATTGATCCGCTTTGCCTGCGACCATATTGACACCTTTTTCCATGCTGATGCCGGTGTGGCACGTCTGGAGCGGCTGGTCGTCGACGGGCTCGCTGACCGGCTCATCCTCAGCGGAGGGTGGGCAGTCGAAATCTCCGACATTTACCGCGATCTCGCCAACTCTTCGCGGTTCGATGTCAAGCGGACCGTTGCCGCCTTGTGTAAACGCGGCTTGTTATCCGAGGACCACTCTGCAACGACGGCCACGATCCGGTTCATGGATCCACGCCTAGGTGAAATTGCCATCGGCTCAAGATTGGCCCAGGCTGCTGTCCCTTTCAGCTTGTCCGTCGATCGTTCCGCACTGTGCACGGCCGCGGAGATATACACCAGGATGTCGGCTGCTGCTTTTGCCGTCGCGGTCGCGGAAGAGAACGTGCCCAAGGTCTGGCGGCGGGCGATCGCCGAACTCAGCAGTATCGCCGAACTCAGCGATGACGAGTGCCCGATCAAACAATCTGCGCTGGCCGCCGCAGGAGGTGCCCTCAACGCGGCTTCATCGCTGAAATACGTGGTCTCGCTGGAGCAGAATTCTTTGGACACGGTCTGGGAGAAGGCGGACTCCGCCACGCAGAAAGCATTCGCCGATCGTCTCACCGCCAGGACGGTCGGCACGGTGCCAGGAGTGCCCAAAGCCCTCTGGCACCTGGCCACTTATGCAGCCGACTGGCGACCCGAGCGACACATCGTGAATCGGGCTCTATGTCGGCGGGTCGGCAGTGGCGGCGCAGCGACCTGGGACGCACTGCTTGCCGACTGGGCCTCGATTGTCCGATCGGGCCACGAAAGCCGCGCCGGCCTCTCGTGGCGCTACCGATGGCGGGGCGATTGGCACGGTCATGAATTCGCCCTGATTGCCTGGATTCTGCCCACTCTTCTGGTCTCAGCGAGTTCCCGTCGCGCCGACGTCCACTTGGCGGTGAAAGACCTAGCGGACGCCATTGCGCCCTACGGCCCCTCGCCCGACACAACCCCCCACGACGGCAGTCCTCAAGCAGCACCTCCAGATGGCGCGGTCGCCGCCGCGAGCCCGGCGTCCTCAGAGGCCGCTGCCAAGTCGCTCCGACGTCGCGATGCCAGCTCAGCCCCGCATGCCGCGGCCGCCGGCCCGGACCAGGCCGCCCACGGGGGCACTGACGACTCCCGTCGCGATCCTGTTCCCGACCACGACGTCGGCATGCAGATCGCACTGGCCGAGGGATGCCGCGACGCCAGTTATCTCTGCCTTACCGACAGCGTCGCCGCCCCCGACGAGCTTGTTGAGGTGACCGGCGCAATCCTCGGCCTGCACTGGAACGGCCCGCGTACCCACGTTGACTACAACGACCGCAGCCCGCTGCGCGGGGCCTCGTGGTACGCGCGGCTGGTCGCGTTACAAGCGCTGCTGGTCGCGTGCGCAGCCGACAGGGACCGCCGCGCCGAATTTGACGAGTGCGTCGCGGAGCCCGACACCAGTACCCCATTTTTAGACCGCGGCCTGGAAGTCTGCCGCGAGGACCCGCACCAGATCGTGAAGGAATACGCTGGCATCGTCGCCGCGAAACAAACCCTGCTCGGCTCCGACCCGCACATCTTCGTCAGCAAATTTGTCTGGCTCGACGACAACACGGCGGTATCACAGGCCGGAGGTGAGCTAGATCCCCAGGTGCTGCGCATCCTGGCTCAAGTGATGATGCTGCTCAATTTCAGCGGTGCCAGCGAGTGGCTCGATGAATACCACCCCGCCGGGCGCATCGCCGAGTGGGGACTAGGCCGCGCTAACGGCCTTGCCCGAGACGACCTTCCGCGTTGTGTTACCCACTGGTGGGCATCGCACAGGGTCATGACTCGATGTCCGGGACGCGCCGGGCGCTTGGGGTGCGACTTCGACATGTGCCGTCAGGGGGTGTACGACGCACCCAAGCGGCGGAAATTGTCGGACACCTTCGTTGAGCGCTGCCTCGACGATAGCGGCGCAATTGGACAACGCTGGCGTCTGCGGGCGGTACGCACCCACCTCCTGGAACTATCGCGCAGCCTCCCCGATCGCTAAATTCCTGCGCTGCTACCTGCATCTCGGGTAAATACCAATCCCAACCGCCTGGTGTTGGATGCGGATGTGCAAGGTGCTGCCTAGACAGGTCGCTGCCCGGTGAAGGCCGCCCCCTTCCAAAGCGGCGGCTAGGCCGCCGCCGGCCGGCGCTCCTCGTTGAGTGATGCCAGCGAGGATGCGGTTGGTGGCAACCTGCGTTTTGGTGGTGAAAATACTCGACAATCGAATACTCGGCCCGCACCATTTCGGCGATGCCCGAGCCCCGACCCGCGACACTCTCGCAGATGAACGCTGACATTTAATGGGCGGTGCTACGAACACTCGCCTGGGCCGTGTCGCGCGACACGCCGCGCCCGATCATGGATAACTGCTGTTATCCATGAAGGACTATCGTCCGACCCCGCGGTTGCCGGCTCAGTTGGCTTGAGCCCCTTATGGTTCTTGGCAAGCCTGGAACAGAGGCGTTTCCGGATTCCGGCAAACAAATGACATGAGAGTGACACTCGTTTAAGCAAATTAGCGAACTCACCGTCGCTGTTACTTCCGGCGACGGCCGGTGCCGAAGATGGCTTTCACCGCTTCGCGTATCGCCGTGTTGATGCCGCTTTTCACGGTCGGGTTGTTCAGCACGTCCTCCCACACGGCGGGGCCCTTCGGCCCGGCGGGCTCGGCCGGCGCCGGCATCGGCGGCGGCACGGAGTCCGCCGGCACCGGCGGATAGTTGGAGTCGGCCTGCGGAGCTCGCGGGGCGGCCTGGGCCTGCGCGGGTTGTTCAACGGTCTGACCGTACTTCGCTTGCAGCGGACTGGCTTTCGCTGCGGCCGTGATCGCGTCGGTGCCGATCGAGGCCATCAGCGAGCGGGGCACCCGCATCCGGGTCCACGCGACGGGTGTGGGCGCGCCCTTCTCGGACAGGACGGTGACGACGGCCTCACCGATCCCCAGCGAGGTCAGCGCCGACTCCAGGTCGTACACATCGGTTTTCGGGTAGGTGCGGACGGTCTTGGACAGCGCCGCCTGGTCGTCGGGGGTGAACGCCCGCAGCGCGTGCTGCACCCGCGCGCCCAGCTGGGACAGCACGTCGTTGGGGATGTCGGTGGGCAGCTGGGTGCAGAAGAAGACCCCGACGCCCTTGGAGCGGATCAGCTTGACGGTTTGTTCGACCTGTTCGAGGAAGGCCTTGGACGCATCGGCGAAAAGCAGGTGCGCCTCGTCGAAGAAGAACACCAGCTTGGGCCTGTCGACGTCACCGACCTCAGGCAGTTGGGCGTACAGGTCGGCCAGCAGCCACATCAGGAAGGTGGAGAAGATGACGGGACGCACCGACTGACCGCTGAACTCGAGCAGGGAGATAGTGCCGTGCCCGTCGTCGACGTGCAACAGATCGTTCGGGTCGAGCTCCGGCTTGCCGAAGAACGTGTCCCCGCCCTCGCCGGCGAGGTTCACCAGCGCCCGCAGGATCACGCCCGCCGTCGTCGACGACACGCCGCCCAGGTCTTTGAGGTCGGCCTTGCCCTCGTCGCTGGCCAGGTGGCTGATGACGGCGCGCAGATCGTTCAAAGTGACCAGCGGATGGTTGCCCTGTTGGGCCCAGTGGAAGATCAGCCCCAGCGTGGATTCCTGAGTGGCGTTGAGCCCCAACACCTTCGACAACAAGACCGGGCCGAAGCTGGCCACGGTCGCGCGCACCGGCACGCCCACTCCCCCGGTGCCCAGCGACAAGAACTCCACCGGAAACCCCGTCGCCGCCCAGTTGTCGCCGGTGTCCTTCGCGCGCGCGGCGGTCTTGTCGTTGGCCTCCCCGGGCCGCGCCAGGCCGGACAGGTCGCCCTTCACGTCGGCCATCAGCACCGCCACGCCCGCGGCGCTGAGCTGTTCGGCGATCAACTGCAGCGTCTTGGTCTTGCCGGTTCCGGTGGCCCCGGCCACCAGTCCGTGCCGGTTGATCGTCGCCAGCGGGATGCGGATCTGTGCGGTCGGGTCCGCCACGCCGTCGACGACGACCGTGCCCAATTCCAGCGCCTGGCCTTCGACGGCATAGCCGTTCGCGATTCGCTGTGCGGGTGTCGCCGCCGATTCGGTGGTCATCGTGCTCGCCCCTCTTCCCCAGTCGCAACGCTCACACTACTTCCCCGGGCCAGGCGGGGGCAGGGCTCGCGCGGGCCCGGCGCACGCATACGCTGAGCGCTGTGCGCGACGAATTGGTATGGATCGACTGCGAGATGACCGGGCTCGATCTGAGCTCGGACAAGCTGATCGAGATCGCGGTCCTGGTCACCGATGCCGAGCTGAACGTGCTCGGTGACGGCGTGGACGTGGTGATCCACGCCGACGACGCCGCGCTGTCGTCGATGATCGAGGTGGTCGCCGAAATGCACTCGCGCTCGGGGCTGATCGAGGAGGTCAAGTCCTCCACCGTCGACCTGGCGACCGCCGAGGCGATGGTCCTGGACTACATCACCACCCACGTGAAGCAGCCCAAGACCGCCCCGCTGGCAGGCAACTCGATCGCCACCGACCGGTCCTTCATCACCCGCGACATGCCAAAGCTGGACTCCTACCTGCATTACCGGATGATCGACGTCAGCTCGATCAAGGAACTGTGCCGGCGCTGGTACCCCCGCATCTACTACGGCCAGCCGGCCAAGGGCCTGACCCACCGGGCGCTGGCCGACATCCACGAGTCCATCCGCGAACTGCAGTACTACCGGCGGACCGCGTTCGTGCCCCCGCCGGGCCCGTCCACCAGCGAGATCGAGACCGTCGTCGCCGACCTCGAAGGCCCAGAGAACGCCACGAGAACAATCGATTCGGACTCCGCGCCCCCGACCGGCTAATATCGGTGGTCGCCGCTCGTTGGCCCAGTGATGGAAGCCCGCTCGCGGCAATGGTGGCTGTAGTTCAGCTGGTAGAGCACCAGGTTGTGATCCTGGGTGTCGCGGGTTCGAGTCCCGTCAGCCACCCCAACGTTCGGCGGAGCCTTGCGCCGTCTGCCCCGGCGCCAGAGGCCGTTTCAGGGTGCAGACGATGCTCCACTCGAAGTAGTGGTCCCCGCCGCTGTCGTACTCCTTGAACCGGCGCGCGACCTGACTGCGCTGCACCGAGGAGCCCACGATCTCCCAGCCCTGTTCCCCGTAGGCTTTCGACTGGCGACTCGCCTCGTCGATCACGGCCGGCAGGGACTCGTTCGTGTAATGGACGAAGGTGGTTTCCCACCGCTGGGGATACCAGTTGCCGTCGGAGGCCAGCCACCACCCCGGACCGGGCGAAGGAGTGTTCATGGGCGGGCACCCTACGCCATGCAGGTCGCGCTCAAATGAATGAAACGTAACGGGCGTCGGCGCTAGCTGACGTTGGCGTTGCCGGCCTTCCACACCGGCCACGGGACGTTCCAGTCGCCCAGCCCCTCGGTGCCCGGCAGCGTCCCCCCCACGGTGTGGACCACCTCGACGATGTCGCCGCTCTTGCTGTGGTCGTAATACCACTCCGCGTTGCTGGGGCTCACGTTCAGACACCCATGGCTGGTATTGGTGTGGCCCTGGGCGCCGACCGACCACGGCGCGGAATGCACGTACACACCGCTATACGAAAGCTGCGTGGCCCATTCGACGTCGGTGCGATATCCGTTGGGGGAGTTGACCGGAACGCCGTAGGTCGACGAGTCCATGATGATGTGCTTGAACCGCCCACCCACGATGTAGAAGCCGTTTGCCGTCGGGGTGCTGTCCTTGCCCATCGACGTCGGCATGGTCTTCACGACTTCTCCGTTGACCCGCACCGTCACCATCTTGGTGGTGTCGTCGGCGGTGGAGATGACCTCGTCGCCAATGGTGAAGTGCGCCTTGACGTTGTCCTCGCCGAACATCCCGTCGCCCAGATCGGCGCCGTAGGTGTTGACCGCCACGTCTACGGCGGTGCCCGGCTTCCAGAAATGCTCTGGGCGCCAACGCACCTCGCGGTTGTTCAGCCAGTAGAACGCGCCCTCGACGGGCGGGTTGGTGGTGATGACGATGGCCTTCTGCGCGGCGGCCCGGTCGGCGATGTTCTCGTCGAAGCGGATCGCCACGGGCTCGCCGATGCCGACCACCTCGCCGTCGCCGGGGCTGACGTAGGGCATCGTGAGGTGGGCCGGCGAACTGGTCTGAAAGGTCATCTGGCGGGTGGCGGCGCCGCCCAACCCCAGCGCCTTCACGCTGAGCGTGTAGCGCCGGTTGTAGCCCAGCTGCTCGGTCGTCGACCAGCGCAACCCGTCGGGGCTGAGCTGACCGCCGATCGAGCGCCCGTTCTCGTTGACCATGGTGACCGACCCGAGCACGCCGTCGGCGACGCTCACTGTCACCGGCGCGTCCACCGTGACGCCGACGGCACCGTCGCTCACCGAGGAGGTCAGCTTCGGCACCAGTAGGTCGGCGAACGGGGTGCCCTTGTCGAAGATGACCTTCGCGGGCGCGGCGGTGTGGCTGCTGCTGCAGGCAACGCCGACGACAGCAAACACGACCATGGTGGCAACCAGCCACGGTCGGCGTCTGCGCAAAGGCGTCATCGAGTGACCTTCCAAATTCGATCGGCAAAGTGTGGTCACCGCTGACCAGAAACAGTGGAAGCATTGTAATGGGTTTTTGGCCGCCCACAATGCGACATGGGACGGTCAGCGACCGAACCGTTACGCCGGCTGGCCCACCGCGTCTTGGCGCCGCGCCTCGACCCCGTCATGGGTCGCGACGGCCTCGACGCGCGCCAGTTTGACGATCGCCGCCGTCGCCACCAGCGCCGCCGTCACCAGCGCCAACGAACCGGCGCGCCCGGCGTTGAGAGTCTCGTCGAGGACGACGACACCCAGCACCGCCGCCACGACCGGCTGCGACATCTGCAGGGTCGGCATCGACGCGGTCAGGGGCCCGGCCCGGAACGCGGCCTGGCTCCAGACCACGCCGCCCGCCGCGGCCAGGATGCACCCGTATAACTCGGGGGTTCCGGCCGCCGCCCAACCGCCGTCGCCGAGCCGGGCGACCACCTCCTTGGTCAGCACCGCGAAGACCCCCCACAGCGATCCCGAGACGAACGCGAACAACGCGGCGGCCAGGGCGCCTCCCCGGATCCGGCCGACCACCAGGCACGCCACCAACAGCGGCGCCAGCACGGCGGCCACGGCCACCCAGGTGCCCAGCGATGCGCCGGACCGGCCGGCCTGCGGGTTGCCGACGACGACGATCACGATGACCGCGGCGGTCAGCAGCCCGGCCCAGATCCACTCGCCGCCGGTCACCGTGCGGTGCCACACCCTGGCGCTGATGGGCAGCGCGAACAGCAGCGACAGCATCAGCAACGCCTGCACCAGCAGCACCGAACCCCGCCCCAGCGCGGCCGCCTGCAACGCGATGCTCGCCACCAACAGCAGGGCGCCCCCCCACCACCGCCGGTTGCGCAGCAGCTTGGCGAACAGTTCGATGTCGCCGACGGACCGGTCGGTGATGCAGTGCGCCGCCCGCTGCTGCAGCACGTCACCGATCGCGATGCACAGAGCGGAAGCCAGCGCCAGCGCAGCGGCGCTAACCATGTTCGCTCACCGCCGTCGTGGGCCACCGCTTGATCAGGGGCCGTGGCTGGTGTTCGTCGGCGGCCCAGCGACGCCGTGCCACCGCGGCGGCGGCGGCTTCGCCGGTCGCCAGCCGGTCACGCAGCCAGGTCAGCGGTGTGGGCGCCCACCAGGTCCACCGGCCCAGCACGTGGATGAACGCCGGGACCAAGACCATCCGCACCAGGGTGGCGTCGGCCAGCACCGCGAGCGTCAGGCCGACGCCGAGCATGCGCATGAACGACACGTGCGCGGGGATCAGCGCGGCGAACGAGATCGACATCACCAGCGCGGCGGTGGTCACCACCCGGCCGATGCCGGCCAGGCCCAACGCAGTGCTCTCATCCGTGACGGCGTGGGCCTCGGCCGGGCTCGGGTGCGCCTCCCGGGCCGGCGGGGACGCCAGCCAGTATTCGTGGATCCGGGAGACCAGGAACACCTCGTAATCCATCGCCAGCCCAAAGGCGATGCAGAACAACAACACGGGGATGTTGGCGTTCAGCGTCCCGTTGGGTGTGGTCCCCAGCGCGCCGAGGTGGCCGTCCTGGAAGATCCACACCATCGCGCCGAACGCCGCCGTCAGCGACAACACGTTGCACACCAGCGCCTGCAGCGGCAGCACCGCGCTGCCGGTGAGCAAGAACAGCAGCGTGAAGGTGATCAGGGCGATCAGCGCCAGCACCGTCGGCAGCCGCGTGGTGATCGCGTCGACGCTGTCGCGGTTGAGCTGCGCCAGCCCGGTCATCTCCACGGCCCGCCCCGCCGGAGCCTTGACCGCGTGCAAGCGGTCCAGTTGCGTGTTTGACGCTGGTGAGTACAGGGGCGCGGTGGTGGCCACCGTGAAGAACGCGCTGCCGTTGGCCATGCCCGTGGCGGCGGCGGGCGGCCCCGCCGGGGAGCCCGCCACGAACGTCCCGGTCGGCGCCGTGACCGCGGAGACGTCGGGCACGCGCGACAGGTCCGCGGCGTAGCGCTCCAGGTCGGCGGGGGTCACGCCCCGGGCGTCGGGGACGACGACGGACACCGAGGTTCCCAGCCCGTTGCCGAAATCGTTGTCGAGCATGTCGGCGACCTGGCGCGCCGACGCCGATCGGGGCAGCACCCGCTCGTCCGGAAAACCCCACTTCACCCCAAGGAACGGGACGCCCAGCAACAGCAGCAGCGCGACGACGGCCAGGCCGGCTGGCAGGGCGTGGCGCAGCACGAACTTCGTCGACCGATACCAGAACAGCGAATACACCGGCTTGTGCGCGTGGTCGCGCCACGACGGCGCCCGCGGCGGCACCCGCCGGGCCAGCCAGCGGCGGACGTCCAGCGCGTCCAGCCGGGGCCCGAGCAGCGCGATCGCGGCCGGGGTCACCACCACGGACGCGAACGCGACGATGACCGCCGTGGCCACGATGGTGTAGGCCGACGATTTCAGGAAGTACATCGGGAACAGCGCCATCACCGCCATCGACAACCCGACGGTCGTGGCCGAAAACAGCACGGTCCGGCCGGCCGTGGCCATGGTCCGGAACAGCGCCCGGTCCCGCTCCCCGGCCCGGGCCAGCTCCTCGCGGTAGCGGCTGATGATCAGCAGGTTGTAGTCGATCGCCAGCGCGAGGCCCATCGCGATGCTCAGGTCCAGGGCATACGTCGACACGTCGGTGGAAAAGCTGATCAGCCGCAACACCGACATCGTGCAGACGATGACCAGCCCGCCCACGCCGACCGGCACCGCCGCCGCCACCACCCCGCCCAGCACCCAGACCAGCACCGCGAAGCTCAGCGGAATCGCGATGGCCTCCATCAACACCAGGTCTCTGGCGTTCTGCTGGTTGATCTGCGCATACGCCACGGCCATGCCGCCGGCGCGCACGGTGACGCCGTCGCGGTCGTGCACCAATTCGCGGGTGAGCGTGCTGGCGTACTTCTGGGCGTCGTTCTCGCCACCCTGCAGGCCCGCCACGATCAGCCCCGACGAGCCGTCCTTGCTGACCAGCTGGGCGGCGACCCGCGGCGGCGACGTCCAGGCCGACGAGACGTTGAAGACCCACGGCGATCGTCGCAGCTGGTCGACGAGATCCGTGCCCACCCGGCGCGCCCGATCGCTGCGGGCCCCCGTGGGGTCGCTCACCGCGATCAGCATCTGCTGATCGGTTTGGTTGAACCGGTCCCTGAGCAGGGCCGTCGCCCGCGCGGACTCCGAGGTCGGGTCCTGAAAGCCCCCACCCGACAGGCCGTTGACCACCGGGATGCCGAAAACAGCCGCCCCCAGCAGCATCAACACCGCTACGCCGATAACGCGTCGCGGCGCGGCGATGGCAAGCCGAGTGATTCCTTGCAGCATCGGGTATCGCTATACCCAGACACGACCGGTCTGACCCGCGACAGCGGTTTTGGCGGTCGAACACCCGGGTATCGGACGAGACGGTCCCCGTTAAGTGGATTCGGGTTGCGACAGCGCCGGTTTGGCTGTCCTAGAAGCGGATTGGATAAGCGATGAACGCGACCGACGAGGCCATCACGATCAGGCATCCAACCGAAAATGACTGGCAAGCGGTCTACGAAAATCAGGCCCGCACCTTCGGCGATCCGGTGGACCCGCGCGCCGTGGAAGCCTGGAAACGCCGGGTCGAACTCGAGGACATCCTGGTCGCCGAGGACGTTTCCGACCCGGAGCATCCCAGTTTGGTGGGCACCTCGATCATCTACCGGGCGCGGCTCACCGTGCCCGGTGGCGGCAGCCTGCGAGCCGCGTGGCTGACGATGATCGCGGTCGCGTCGACCCATCAGGGAACCGGGATATGGGCACAGCTGAGCGCCCAGGGGCTGGGGAAACTCATCGAGCGGGGCTACCCGATCGTCTGTGGTGTCCCGACCCAGACCGCCATGTACGACGGTTTCGGCGCCGGGGTGGCGAGCTACGCCCACTGCTATTCGATCGACCGCCGCTTCGCGAAGCTGCGTCACGCGCCGGGCGGCAACAGGGCGCGGGAAGTCAACGCCGAGGAGGCGAGTCGCCTCTTGCCCGGAATCTACGAACGATGGTGCGCGATGACCAACGGGGCGGTGGAGCGCGACGACGCATGGTGGGCCGACTTTTTGGAGGACCGGCCCACGCAGCGGGGCAACGGGTCCGCGCTGAATTTCACCGTCCACCCCGACGGCTTTCTGGCGTATCGAGTCATCGGTGCGGGCAAACACGCGTTTCGGCCGCCGTTCGGCTCGGTGATCGTCGAGGACTTCTTCGCCGTCACCGACGAGGCTCATACCGAGCTGCTGCAGACCCTCTTGGCGTTGGAGATGTTCGACACCATCGAGATCGACGTCCCCGTCGACGATCCGCTGCCGCTCAAGCTGCGCGACCAGCGCACCGCCCAGACCACCGGGATGAGCGATTTCCTGTGGGTGCGGATCAATGACGTCCCCGAGGTGCTCGGTGAGCGGGTGTACGCGGCCGACACCGACGTCGTGCTCGACGTCACAGACCCCCTGAACCTCGCCGGAGGACGGTTCCTGCTTCAGACGCGTGACGGTACCGGCAAATGCACACCGCACGACGGGCCCGCGGACGTCGAAATCGGCCTGGCCGAACTGGCCACGCTCTATATGGGTGCGCACCGCGCGTCCCAGCTGTTGCGGGCCGGCCGCATCACCGAACTGCGCCCGGGCGCGTTACGCGACCTGGATGCCGCCTTCGCGACAGACCGTGCCCCCTACTGCGGAACGCTTTTTTGAGAGCCCTTGCCCTGCAAGGCTTTTAGCTTGATGGGCGTTTTAGTGCGCGTCCGCCCCGGCGCTCGACAGGTATCCTGGCGGACATCGGGATTTCGCTTCGCGGCAGCACGCCTGTTATTGTCGCGTACGCGGTCTCGGCCGTACACGGCGCCGTTAGCTCAGTTGGTAGAGCAGCTGACTCTTAATCAGCGGGTCCGGGGTTCGAAACCCTGACGGCGCACTCATCTTCACATTCGCGGCGCTTTCGGTCGCCGATCGCCATACAATCTCCGAATGTGCCGACGCATGTCGGCAGGCGCCGACTGGTCGGCATGGCTCCATGGGTCATGACGCGTCAAGAGGTGCCAAATGTCTCTTCTGATCACCGCGCCGGAGGCGCTGACAGCGGCCGCCGCGGATCTGGGAAATATCGGTTCGTCCATCGAGGCGGTGAGCGCCGCCGCGGCGGGCCCCACGACGGCGGTGCTGGCCGCGGGCGCCGATGAGGTGTCGGCGGCGATCGCCGCGATATTCGGCGGCCAGGGCCAGGCGTATCAGGCCCTGAGCGCGCGGGCGGCGGCCTTTCATCAGGAATTCGTGCAGGCGTTGACGGCGGGCGCCGGGCAATACGCGGCCGCCGAGGTCGCCGCCGCGTCGCCGCTGCAGAGCCTGCTCGACGTCATCAACGGGCCCGTCCAGGCGGCGACCGGCCGTCCGTTGATCGGCAACGGCGCCAACGGCGCGCCGGGGACCGGGGCGCCCGGCGGCAACGGCGGGTGGCTGATCGGCAACGGCGGCAACGGCGGGTCCGGAGCGTCCGGGGCCACCGGCGTGGCCGGCGGCAACGGCGGGGCCGCCGGGCTGTTCGGCATCGGCGGCGCCGGCGGCACCGGCGGGGCCTCGTCGACCGCCAATGGCGCACCCGGTGGCGCCGGTGGGGCCAGCGGGCTGTTCACCCGCGGCGGTCCGGGTGGGGCGGGCGGCGCCTCCACCTTGGCTGGGACCGGCGTCGGGGGGTTCGGCGGCACAGGCGGAGCCGGCGGGGCCTTCGCCGCCGGCGGAACCGGCGGCGCCGGCGGGCCCGGTCCCATCGGCGGGAACGGCGGGTCCGGCGGAATGGGCGGGATTTCCGGTTTCGGCGGCACCGGCGGAGTCGGCGGGTCCGGAACCATCGGCGGCAACGGCGGAACCGGCGGCGCGGGCGGAGCGTTCGCCGCCGGCGGCACCGGCGGCGCCGGCGGGTTCGGCAGCGCCATCGGCGGCAACGGCGGCGGTGGCGGCGCCGGCGGGCTGTTCGCCCACGGCGGCACCGGCGGCACCGCCGGAGGGGGCACCGCCATCGGCGGCGACGGCGGGCCCGGCGGCGCCGGCGGGCTCCTGTTCGGCGCCGGAGGCGACGGGGGCAGCGGAGGGTTCGGCGGCGGCATCGGCGGAAAGGGCGGGGCAGGCGGAATCGGCGGGCTGTTCGCCGACGGCGGCGCCGGCGGCGGAGGCGGGGCCGGCAACGGCATCGGCGGGGACGGCGGCCCCGGCGGCAACGCCGGCATGGTCGCCGGCTCCGGCGGAAACGGCGGCATCGGCGGCGCGGCCGCCGGCGCCGGCTCCATCGGCGGGAACGGCGGGGCCGGCGGCAACGCCGGCACGCTCGTCGGCGTCGGCGGCATCGGCGGCGCGGGCGGCGTCGGCGACCTCACCGGCGGGAACGGCGGCGCCGGCGGTCACGCAGGGGGCATCGGCAACGGCGGGAACGGCGGCGACGGGGGCGCCGCCGGCACGGCCGCCGGCGACAAGGGCGGCAAGGGCGGCGCGGGCGGCAGCGCCGTGTTGATCGGTGACGGCGGGAACGGCGGCAGCGGTGGGACGGGAACCACACCGGGCACCGCCGGCCCCGGCGGCACGGGCGGGCTGCTGCTCGGGCAGGACGGGATGGCCGGATTGCCGTAGCACGCGCGGCTCCTCGATGTAGTTTCTCGGTGAGACAAGCCGCGTCGAAGGAGCCGCAATGGGGTTCATTCAGCCGAACCTGCCCGTCGTGGACGCCGAGTGGAGCACGCGGCCGCGGGCCGAGCGGATCGTGCCGATGGCGCGCCACATCGCCGAGAACGGGTTCGGCACACCCCTGGTGATGCACCTGATGTACGGCGTCAAGATCGCGCTGTATGTCCTGGGCGCATGGTTGTTCGCGTGGTCGACGAACGGCATCGGCGGCTTCACCGACGTGGGCGCGTGGTGGTCCGAGCCGATCGTGTTCCAGAAGGCCGTCCTTTTCACCATGCTGTTCGAAGTCGTCGGCCTCGGTTGCTGTTTCGGGCCGCTGGCCGGGCGCTACTTCCCGCCGATGGGCTCGATCCTGTACTGGCTGCGACCCGGCACCATCCGATTGCCGCCCTGGCCGGGCAAGGCGCCGCTGACCAAGGGCAACGACCGAACGCCGCTCGACGCGTTGCTCTACGACGCGCTGCTGGTGTTGCTCGTGATCGCGCTGGTCTCGGACGGCACCGGCCCAATTCCCGTGCTGGACACCATGATCGGCGTTTTGCCGCGGTGGCAGACCGTCGCCATCCTGGCGGTCCTGGCCGTGCTCAGCCTGCGCGACAAGGTGATCTTCCTGGCCGCCCGCGGCGAGGTGTACGGGCCGCTGGCGCTGGTCTTCCTGTTCTCCGGAGCGGACATCATCGTCGGCGCCAAGGTGGTCTTCATGGTCATCTGGATCGGCGCCGCAACCTCCAAGCTGACCCGGCACTTCCCGTTCGTCATCTCCACGATGCTGGCGAACAACCCGTTCATCCCCAGCGGAATTCTCAAGCGCTCGCTGTTCAAGCGCTATCCGGATGACTTGCGGCCCAGCACATTAGCGGGCGTCATCGCCCACTTCTCGACCGCGGTGGAGGGGCTGGTGCCGCTGGTGCTGTTCTTCTGCCACGGCGGCTGGCCGACGGCCATCGCCGCGTTCGTGATGATCGTGTTTCACCTCAATATCCTGCTGGCCTTCCCGATGGGCGTGCCGCTGGAGTGGAACGTGTTCATGATCTTCGGGGTGCTGTCGCTCTTCGTGGCCCACGCGCAGCTGGGGCTGTCGAGCGTCGAGAACCCCCTGCCGGTGGCCATCCTGTTCGCGGTGCTCGCCGGCACCGTCGTCGTCGGAAACCTGTACCCCCGCAAGGTTTCCTTCCTGCCGGGCATGCGCTACTACGCCGGCAACTGGGACACCACGCTGTGGTGCGTCAAGCCGTCGGTCGACGACAAGTTCCGCACCGGGTCCCGCGCGCTCGGCCCAATGCAGCACCTGCAGCTCGAGCGCCTCTACGGGTCCAAAGAAGAAACCCTGGTCCCGCTGCACCTCGCGATGGCGTTCCGCGGGATGAACACCCACGGTCGCGCGCTGTTCACCCTCGTGCACCGCGCGCTGGCCGGCTACGACGAGGACGACTACAACATCTGCGAGGGCGAGGTCCTGTGCTCGATGGTGCTGGGCTGGAACTTCGGCGACGGGCACATGCACAACGAGTGCCTCATCGAGGCGCTGCAGCAGCGGTGCGGGTTCGCCCCCGGCGACGTGCGGGTGGTGATCCTCGACGCACAGCCCATCCACCGACAGCGGCAGGAGTACCGGCTCGTCGACGCGGCGACCGGCGAGTTCGAGCGCGGCTACCTCGACGTCGAGGACATGGTCACCACCCAGCCCTGGGCCGACGACCTGCCCGTGCACGTCGGTAGCGGCGCGCCAGACCAGGTCCGGAAGGTCACCGGTCCCTGACCCGGCGCACCACCACGATCACCACGATCGACGAGATCCCGACCAGCGAGGCGATCACCACGGGCTTCTTCACGAATTCGACCGCCCGCACCTTGAGGTCGTCGGCGAGGCGGCGGGGGTTGGCGCGCTCGGCGAGGGAATCGACGGTGGCCGCCAGCTGGTCGCGGGCGACGTCGATGTCCCGCTTGATGGCCTCGGGGTCCCGGTCCGCCACGTGTCTGTCCTCCAAGTCCGCCTGTGCACCTGAGGCACTACCCTAGATCAGCCGGCGATAACCCCAACGCTGCGGTGAACAGAAAGGACCCACGTTGACCGAGACCACGCGGCTCGCCCCGGGCGACAAGGCGCCCTCCTTCAGCCTGCCCGACGCCGACGGCAACAAGGTGTCGCTGGCCGACTACAAGGGGCGCCGCGTCATCGTGTACTTCTACCCGGCCGCCTCCACACCGGGATGCACCAAGCAGGCCTGCGACTTTCGCGACAACCTGCGCGACCTCAACGGCGCCGGCGTCGACGTCGTCGGCATCTCCCCCGACAAGCCGGAAAAGCTGGCCAAGTTCCGCGACGCCGAGAAGCTGACGTTCCCGCTGTTGTCCGATCCCGACCGCAAGGTGCTGACAGCCTGGGGCGCCTACGGCGAGAAGCAGATGTACGGCAAGACCGTGACCGGCGTGATCCGCTCGACGTTCCTGGTCGACGAGAAGGGAAAGATCGCCGTCGCGCAGTACAACGTCAAGGCCACCGGCCACGTCGCCAAACTCCGGCGCGACCTGTCCCTCTAGCCCAGGCCGGCCAGCAGCAGCGCCTCGGCGATCGCCGCGCGTTCCAGCACGCCCAGGTGCAGGCTCTCGTTGATGCTGTGCGCCTGCGTGGCGGGGTCTTCGACGCCGGTGACGAGGATCTTCGCCTGCGGGAAGGCGGCGGCGAACTCGGCGATGAACGGGATCGAGCCGCCCATACCCATGTCGATCGGCTCGACGCCCCACGCCTGCCGGAACGCCGCCCGTGCCGCGTCGTACACCTGCCCGGTGGGCTCGATGGCGTACGGCTGGCCGATTTCGCCGGGCGTGACGGTGACCCGCGCGCCCCAGGGCGCGTGCCGCTGCAGGTGGGCGGTCAGCGCTTCCAGGTGGGCCGCCGCGTCGCCGCCGGGCGCGACCCGCATGCTGATCTTGGCCCGCGCCCGCGGGATCAGCGTGTTCGACGCTTTCTCGATGGGCGTGGTGTCGATGCCGATCACCGTGATCGCCGGTTTGGCCCACAGCCGTTGCGGCACCGTCCCCGAGCCGATCTCGGACACACCGTCGAGCAGCCCGGAGTCGGCCCGCACCCGCTCGGCGGGGTAGTCGGGGTAATTCAGTGCGGCGGAATCGGTTTCGTGCAGGCCGTCGACCGCCACGTTGCCGTCGTCGTCGTGCAGGCTGGCCAGCAACCGCACCAGCACGGTCAGCGCGTCGGGAATGACGCCGCCCCACAGGCCCGAGTGCAGCCCGTGGTCGAGCGTGGCGACCTCGACGACGCAGTCGGCCAGGCCGCGCAGCGAAACCGTCAACGCGGGGGCGTCGGTGCTCCAGTTGTCGGAGTCGGCGATGACGATCACGTCGGCGGCCAGCGCGTCGCGGTGGGCGGCGAGCAACCGGCCCAGCGACGGCGAGCCGGATTCCTCCTCGCCCTCCACGAAGACCGTGACGCCCACCGGCGGTTTGCCGCCGTGCGCCCGAAAGGCCGCCAAATGCGTTGCGATGCCGGCCTTGTCGTCGGCGCTGCCGCGGCCGTACAGCCGGCCGTCGCGTTCGGTGGGCTCGAAGGGCGGCGACGCCCACTGGCTGCGGTCGCCCTCGGGCTGCACGTCGTGATGCGCGTAGAGCAGCACCGTCGGCGCGCCGGGCGGCGCCGGATGGTGTGCGATGACGGCCGGCGCCCCGCCCTCGCTGACGATGCGCACATCGCGAAAACCCGCCTGCGACAACAGGTCCGCCACCGCCCGCGCGCTGCGGTGCACCTCGTCGCGCCGGGCGGGGTCGGCCCACACCGATTCGATGCGCACCAGGTCCTCGAGGTCGCGGCGCACCGACGGCAACACCTCGCGCACGCGTTCTGCCAGCGGGCTCATGCGCGTCCCGCTATTCCGCGAGCGTGCGCAGAATGCCACTCAGCACCGGCGTGTCGTGTACAAACACGCACGCTCGCGGTCAAGGGGCCTCCAGGCTCAAGGGGTCTCCAGGCTCAAGGGGTCTCCAGGATGGCCACCGCGGCCGCCGTGTCCCCCTCGTGCGTCAGCGACACGTGGATCGTCACGTCCGCCAGGTGCTTGGCGATGTCGCCCGTCAGCCGCACGCGCGGCCGGCCCCACATGTCGGTGACCACCTCGATGTCGCGGTGGATGTCCTCCGGCAGCACGGGCCGCTGGGCGAACCGGGAGCCCGACCACGCCTTGATCACCGCCTCCTTGGCCGCCCATCGGGCGGCCAGGTGACGCGCGGCCGACGAGCTCTTGTCGGAGGCGTCGCGGCGCTCACCCGGCGTGAACGTCTCGGCGAAGACGGTTCCCGGCTGGTCGACCTGTTCGGCGAAATCGGGAATGGAGACGAGATCGATCCCCACTCCGACAATGCCCATGGCTGGCCAGGTTATCGGATAGGCCGAGTCATCCGACGAAAGCCTCGTCCTCGCCGAGCCGGGCGGCCGGATTCAGCAGCATCGCCGCCTCCTGGCGCTTCTCCGGCGCCTCATGGTCGAAGCGACGGTCCGGCGGCCGCTGGTACATCGGCGGCCCACCGGCGATGGCCGAAGCCAGCCTGCGCTGACCGGCCAGCAGGCGGGCATCCGCGCGCCGCTGATAGTCGACGCGCTGATCCGCGTCCAGCGCGGCGATGAACGCCTGCGGGTGCACCAGCGCCACCAGGCCGGACACGTGCCCGAACCCAAGGCTGGTCAGCATCCCCGCCTTCAGCGGGAATTTCTCGCCGAGCCGCATCGTCTCGCGCACCCACACGAAGTGGGCAGAGCCGGCCAGTTCGTCGTCGACGCAGTCCAGGCTGCGGTTGGGCGGGATCACCCCGTCGCGCAGCATCTGGCACAGGCCCATCATCTGGAACACCGCCGCGCCGCCCTTGGCGTGCCCGGTGAGGCTCTTCTGGGACACCACGAACAGCGGCGCGCCCGCGGAGCGGCCCAGCGAGTCCGCCAGCCGCTCGTGCAGCTCGGTCTCGTTGGGATCGTTGGCCAGCGTCGACGTGTCGTGCTTGGAGATCACCGCGACGTCGTCGGCCCCCACGCCCAGCTTGGCCAGCGCCCGCGCCAGCGGCGAGTCCTTGCCGCCGCGGCCCGCGCCCAGCGCCCCCGGGCCCGGCGCCGGGATCGAGGTGTGCACACCGTCGCCGAACGACTGCGCGAAGGCCACCACCGCCAGCACCGGCAACCCCATCTTGAGCGCCAGGTCACCGCGCGCCAGCAGGATCGTGCCGCCACCCTGCGCCTCGACGAAGCCGAGCCGGCGCCGGTCGTTGGGCCGCGAGAACTTCGAGTCGTGGATGCCCCGGCCCCGCATCATCCCGGTGTCGGCGGTGGCCGCCATGTCACCGAAGCCGATGATGCCCTCCAGCGTGAGGTCGTCGATGCCGCCGGCGACCACCATTTCGGCCTTGCCGAGCCGGATCTTGTCGACGCCCTCCTCGACCGACACCGCGGCGGTCGCGCACGCGGCCACCGGGTGGATCATCGCGCCGTAGCTGCCGATGTAGGACTGAACCACGTGTGCGGCAACGATATTGGGCAGCACCTCTTGGAAGATGTCGTTCGGCTTGTTACGGCCCAACAGGTTCCCGTGGTACATCGTCTGCATCGACGTGCCACCGCCCATGCCGGTGCCCATGGTGTTGGCCACCATGCTCGGGTGCACGTAGCGCATCACCTCAGCCGGGCTGAAGCCGGCCGACAGGAACGCGTCGACGGTCGCCACGATGTTCCACACCGCAAGCCGGTCAATGGAACTCGCCATGTCCGGGCTGATGCCCCACACCGTCGGGTCGAACCCGGTGGGCACCTGGCCGCCGACGACCCGCGACAGCTTGGTCTTGCGCGGCACCCGAATCTCGGTGCCGGCCTTGCGGATGACCTGCCAGTCACTGGAATCCGGCAGCGGCCGGATGATCGTGTGCTCGGGGTCGAACTCGGCGAAGGCGCGCGCGTCGGCCTCCGACGACACCACGAACGCGAAGTCCTTCTCCAAAAACACCGACACCAGCAGCGGGGACGCGTGATCGGGGTCGATCGCGCCGTCGTCGACGAACTCGCGGATGCCGCAGCGCTCCACCACAGTGTCGTGGTAGCGCTCGACCAGCTCCGACTCGTCGACCAGATCGCCGGATTGGGTGTCGTACCAACCGGGTTGGGGGTCGTCCTCCCAGCGGATCAGTCCGGTGGTCCACGCCAGCTCGAGGACACCGGCCGCCGAAAGCTCGTTGTCGACCTCCATCTCGAAGCGGGTGCGCGACGAACCGTACGGGCCGAGCTCGGCGCCGCCGACGATCACCACCAGGTCGGCCGGGTCGAGGTCGAGGTCGTCCCACTCCGGGGCCGGCGCCGGTTTGAACCCGCGGGGCGGCGACGGCAGCGCCGCGATGGTGCCCTCGGCCGGGCCGTCGTCGTCTGCGGCGGCCTCGGCCGACATCTTCTCGCGGGCCTTGGCGGCCAGCTCGGCCATGTCCAGCTGGGCGTCACCCAGCCCGCCGGTCAGGTCGGCCTCGATCGGCTTGCTCGCGGCGGCCACCTTGGATTCCACGTCGCACAGGGCCAGCAGCATGGCGGCCATCTCGTCGGTGGAGTAGGTGGTGACACCCGCCTCCTCGACGGCGTCGACGATCGCGTCGTTGTGGCCCATCAGCCCGGTGCCGCGGGTCCAGCCGATCAGCGCGTGCGCCAGGCTCACCCGGGCCGCCCACGACGACTCGGCGTGCCAGCGGCTCACCAGCGCGTCCAGCGCCGACTTGGCCTCGCCGTAGGCGCCGTCGCCCCCGAACATCCCGCGGTTCGGCGAGCCGGGCAGCACCACGTGCAGGCGCGACGCGATGTCGCGCTCGGCGCCGATCTTCGACAGGCCGCCGATCAGCCGCTGCACGGCCCACAGCAGCACCTTCATTTCCATCTCGGAGCGCGAGCCGGCCTCCGACAGGTCCCCGACCACGCGGGGCGCGGCGAACGGGAACAGCAGCGTCGGCGTCTGCGCGTCCTTGATGTGAATCGACTGCGGCCCAAGGCTTTCGGATTGCTCGGTGCCGACCCATTCGACCAGGGCGTCGATGTCGGAGTAGGACGCCATGTTGGCCGCCACCACCCACAGGGCGGCGCCGTAGCGGGCGTGGTCGCGGTACAGCCTGCGGTAGAACGCCAGCCGCTCGTCGTCGAGCTTCGAGGTGGTGGCGACGACGGTGGCACCGCCGTCGAGCAACCGCGCGACGACCGACGAGGCGATCGAGCCCTTCGAAGCGCCTGTCACCACGGCGGTTTCGCCGCTGAAGGGGCCCGGGTTCGGGTTCTCGGCGCCGGCGGCGATCCGCCCGTACAGCGACGCGTGGATCTGACGGCCGGCGGCCAGCGCCTTGCCCTGCCACCAGGTGGCCTGGGTGGCGACGACGTGACCGGTGCCCTCGAACCGCTCGGACAGGCGCGCCCAGTCGGAGTCGATGTCGCCTTCGTCGGTCAGCCACAGCTTGACCAGGTCCTCGCGGGCGCTGGCCCAGCGGTCGTCGAACACGACGGCCTTCTTGGCGTCGAACACCGGCGCCACCAAACGTGGCCAGTCCGCGCCCAATTCGGCGGTGACCAGGTCGATGAGCTCGGCATCGGTCGCCGCCGGCGAGGCGCTGACCGGATTGTCGTGGCCCAACTGGCCCAGGATCAGGCGGGCCGCCGAGGCGAGCACACCGTCGCGGCCGGTGATCTGATCGGTGAACTCGCCCAGCGCGGCGGCGTCGATGGTCGCGCCGCCGCCACCGCCGGCCGACGGCAGCGCCACCGAGACGCCGCGGCGCGCGGCGACCGCGGCGACCGCGGCGTCGATGACCTTGTCGACGGATGCGGCGTCGGACAGCGCGCCTTCGTGCAGGTGGCCCATCGCGCCCCCGCGCACGCTGGTGCCCTCGCGGGTGCCCAGCGCGACTTCCACGGTGACGTGCTTGGCCCAGCCGTCGCCGAGCTCCCACGCCTTCTTGACCCGCTCGGCGATCGCGGCCGGGCGCTTGCCCGACGGGCCGAGCACCGTGCGCAGCTGGTCGTTGATCGCGTCGGAAAGCACTGGGCCGTAAGGCTTGTAGGTCCGGGCCAGTTTGGTGACCTGTGACCGCAGCCCGGCCAGGTCGGCCTCGGCGGCGCCATCGATGGCACCCAGGTTCAGCTCCGAACCGAGGTCCACCAGCAGCTGGTTGCGCCGCGACGACGCGCCGTCGGTGATGGACTCGATGGAGTCGAGTTCCTCGATCTGGTCGATGCGCATCTTGGCCGACAGCGCGATCAGCGCCAGAGTGGCGTCGGCGGCGTCGAACGCGATGTCCTCGGGACGTGGAGTACCTGACGGAGCTGCGGCGGGAGCCGGAGCGACGGCTGGTGCGACATCGGACATGGGCGCACCGTCCGACGCGGCACCGTCGGAATCAACGTCGTCCTCCGGCTCCGGCTCGGGGTCGGTGTCGGTGGCGAACAGCACGGCGACGTCGCGCTCGGCGTTGAGCACTTCCACTGTGCTGTGGGCGTATTCGGGCAGCTTCAGGGTGTTGGTGGCCAGCCCCGCGACGGTGGGCGACGACTTCACGCCGATCTCGACGAACCGCTCCACGCCCAGCCCGCCGGCGGCCTCCTCGATGAACAGCAGGTCCTGGGTTTCGATCCAGCGGACCGGGCTGGCGAACTGCCACGCCAGCAACTCGATGAAGACGGTGCGTGCCATGTCGCTCGGCCGCTCGCGGCGCCAGGTGTCGTAGTCGGCCAGGATCTCGTCGAGCGGCTCGGCCGGCACCAGATCCCTGATCTCCTGGATGAAGTCGCGGTCCAGCGTGAACGGCCGCGGCACCAGGTTGGGGATGTAGCGCCCGATGATCAGGTCGGGATCACTGCCGCGCGGCACCAGCCGTTCCAGCGAGCGGCGGAACTCGGCCACGCCCACCCGCAGCACCCGCGAGTGGAACGGCACGTCGATGCCCGGTATCAGGATGAACGAGCGGCGCCCGCCGCTGAGTTCGCGGCGGCGCTCCACCTCGGCCTCCAGGGCCTCCAAACCGCGCACCGTGCCGGCGATCGCGTACTGCGAGCCGCGCAGGTTGTAGTTGACGATCTCAAGAAACTCACCAGTATTCGCCGCAATATCGGCCACGAACGCCGGAACCTCGTCGTCGGGCAGGTCGATCTGCGAGGGCCGGATCGCCGCCAACCGGTAGTTGGAGCGGCCCAACTCGTCGCGGGGCACGATGTCGTGCATCTTCGAGCCGCGGTGGAAGACCGCCTCCAGCAGCGCCTCGAGTTCGAAGATGCCGGTGACGCAGGCCAGCGCGGTGTACTCACCGACCGAGTGGCCACACGCGATGGCACCGTCGACGAAGGCGCCCTGCTCGCGCATCTCGGCGACCTGCGCGGCCGCCACGGTCGCCATCGCCACCTGGGTGAACTGCGTCAGGAACAGCACGCCCTCGGGGTGGTTGTAGTGCACACCGCTGGCGATGATGCTGGTCGGATTGTCGCGCACCACGTGCAGCACCGAGAAGCCCAGCGTGTCGCGGGTGAACTTGTCGGCCGCGTCCCAAATTTTGCGGGCCGCCTTGGACCGGGCCCGGACGTCCATGCCCATGCCCTTGTGCTGAATCCCCTGGCCGGGGAAGGCGTAGACCGTCTTCGGCGCCGCCAGCCGCGCGGTCGCCGACATGACCAGGTCCGAGCCGACGCGCGCGGCCACCTCCAAAACCTCTGCGCCCTGGTCGATCCCGACGCGGTCGACCCGGAAGTCGACCTCGTCGCCGGGGCGCACCATGCCCAGGAACCGCGCCGTCCAACCGATCAGCCGGGCGGGCGGCCGGGCGCGACCGTCGGTGGCGGTCGCGGCGTGCTGCGCGGCGGCCGACAGCCACATGCCGTGCACGATCGGCGATTCCAGGCCGGCCAGCAGCGCGGCCGCTCGGTCGGTGTGGATCGGGTTGTGGTCGCCGGAGACCACCGCGAACGGGCGCATGTCGACCGGCGCAGCCAGTGTGACGTCGCGGCGGCGGCGACGCGGGGTGTCGGTGGCGTTCTCCGACACCGCGCCGCCGGCCCGGACCGGATCGGTGAGCTCGGCAGTACCGGTGCGCCCGAGGATCGCGAAACGCTCACCGAGCGTCGCGATCAACGAGCCCTCGCCGGAGGTGATCGTCACCGACACCGGAACCACGCGGCCCATGTCGGTGTCGACGGCCGCCGAAGCCGTTGCGGCCACGGTCAATTGGGCCGGCGCCGTCGGCAGGTTGCCGATCAGGTGGGCGGCGTGATCCAGGTGCACCAGGCTCAGCAGGCCCTCCACCACCGCCACACCAGCGTCGGTGACGGCCGAGCCGATCGCCGCGAAAACGGCGGGCCAGCACAGGCCGACCAGCGCGTCGGGCACGGTGGTGAGGCTGGGCGCCAGCGGCTCGCCGAAGGTGGCGGTGACGCCGGTGTGGTCGGCGACCCGCTCGGGGTCCCAGTCCACCGTCACCGTGGCCGTCCCGTCGGAGACCGGGGGCAGGAACTCCGGGCCGTCGACCCCCGCGGCGATCGCCAGGACCGCGCGCATGGCGGTGGTGGCGTCCTCGGTGGAGACCACCGGCGTGCCGCCGTCGGCGGTGTTGGCGGGCAGGCGGAAGGGGATGTCGATCCAGGTGCTCGACAGCGGCACGCTCAGGACGACGTGATCGCCGTCGACCACGAGCTGCGCCCCGGTGGAAGAGTGTGTGGCGCGGCGGCTTTCGGGGCCTTCAGGGTCTTCGTGCACCAGCCAGTCGGCCGGGTCGGCGATGCGGTGCACGGGGTTGGTGGTGGTGCGCCCGGCCCACTGCACGTCCGGCGCGTCGAGCACGATCGCCAGCGGTCCGGTCACGTCCGGGCGGCCCAGCCGGCGCGACGTGACGGCCCGCGGCTGGCCGTTGGAGGACAGCACCTCGTCGATGGCGGCCTGCTCGAAGCGGTCCAGCAGCTCGCCGACCGGCTCGTCCATCCGGGTGATGCCGGCGACCGCGGCCGTGCCCGGGATGATGCAGACCTGGTCGGCGTCGTAGCGGGCGTCGTGGGCCTGCCACAGCGAGTCGCTGCGCCACCAGCGCCGCACATCCTTGTCGATGACCGGCACGAAGTTGACCGGCTTGCCCAGCGTCTTGCACAGCGTGACGAAGAACGGAACATCGGCCGGGTGCAGCTGCACCGACTCGGCGTCGGGATAGTGCGCGAGCAACGTCGCGATCGCTTCGTCGGGATTCTCCAGCAGGGCGGCCTCGTCGAACCGGGTCTCGATCGGCCCGAAATCCTTTGCGTGCAAGCGAGCTTCGGCCCGCTGCAGCATCTGCTGGAAGCGGTCGCGCCACGTGTCGGCGAGCCAGGGGCTGCCCGGCGCGGCGGTGTCGGCGGTCGAATTGCCTTCGCCGATGGCCAGTTCGACGTAGCGCCGCAACCACTGCAGGTAGGTCATCTCCGCCACGTCGCCGAAGTACGGCTTGGCGGTGGTGGCCATCGCCGCGATGATCTCGTCGCGCCGCTCGGCGACCGCTTCGGCATCACCGGCGACCTCGTCGAGCAGCCGGCCGCAACGGGAGGCGCTGTTGTCGATCTCGTGGATGTCGGCCCCGAGTTGGCTGCGGCTGGAAGCCATGCCGCCCTGGGCTTTTCCGGCGCTGATCCACCGGTCGGTGCCGTTGGTTTCGACCAGCATCCGCTTGACCGACGGCGAGGTGGTGGACTCCAGCGTCGCCATCGCCGCGGTGCCGACCAGGATGCCGTCGATCGGCATCAGCGGGAAGCCGTAGGACTCGGCCCAGCGCCCGGACAGGTACTCGGCGGCCCGCTCGGGGGTGCCGATGCCGCCGCCGACGCAGACGGTGATGTTGGGACGCGAGCGCAGTTCCGAGTAGGTCGCCAACAGCAGGTCGTCGAGGTCTTCCCACGAGTGGTGGCCGCCGGCCCGGCCGCCCTCGATGTGCATGATCACCGGCTTGGTCGGCACCTCGGTCGCGATGCGGATGACCGAGCGGATCTGCTCGACGGTGCCGGGCTTGAACACCACGTGGCTGATGCCGACATCGTTCAGCTCGTCGATCAGCTCGACGGCCTCCTCGAGGTCCGGGATGCCGGCGCTGATCACCAGGCCGTCGATCGCCGCGCCGGACTGACGCGCCTTCTGCACCAACCGCTTGCCGCCGACCTGGAGCTTCCACAGGTACGGGTCGAGGAACAGCGCATTGAACTGGTAGGTGCGTCCGGGCTCGAGCAGCGTCGAGAGCTCCTCGATGCGGGCGGCGAAGATTTCCTCGGTGACCTGACCGCCGCCGGCCAGCTCGGCCCAGTGCCCGGCATTGGCCGCGGCGGCGACGATCTTGGCGTCGACGGTGGTGGGCGTCATGCCCGCGAGCAGGATCGGCGACCGCCCGGTCAGCCGGGTGAACTTCGTCGAAAGCTTGACCCGGCCGTCGGGCAGCGACACCACGGTCGGGGCGTAGGTCGACCAGGCCCGGGCGACCTCGGGAACGGCGCCGACGGTGAAGAGGTTGCGCTGACCGCCGCGGGTCGCCGCCGGCACGATGCCGATGCCGAGGCCGCGGATCACCGGCGCGGTCAGCCGGGTCAGGATGTCGCCGGGACCCAGGTCGAGGATCCAGCGCGCGCCGGCGGAGTGAACGTGCGTGATCTCGTCCACCCAGTCGACGCCGTCGACCAGGATGGCCTCGGTCAGCGTCCGGGCCCGCTCGACGTCGAGGCCGACCTTCTCGGCCCAGCCGGCGACGAGGTCGATGCCGTCGGCCAGCCGCGGCGTGTGGAAGCCCACCTCCACGCGAACCGGGTCGAAGACCGGCGCGAAGACGTCGCCGCCCCGGACCTTGTTCTTGCGGTCGGCCTCCTCCTTCTCGGAGATCTGCTGGCAGTACAGCTCGAAGCGCGAGAGCTGCTCGGGGGTGCCGGTGATCACCACCGACCGCCGGCCGTTGCGGATGGACAGCACCGGGGGCAGCACGGTGCGGACATCCTGCGCGAACTCGTCGAGCAGCCGGCGAATCCGCTCCGGGTCGGCGTTGGTCACCGACACCATCGGCGGGCGGTCGCCGAGCACCGAGATCCCGCGCCGGCGGGCCACCAGGGTGCCCGCCGCCCCGATGAGCTGCGCCAACGCCAGCAGTTCGACGTCGCGGGCCCCCGCGGCGCGGAACGCCTCGACGGCCAACACGCCCTGCGAGTGCCCGACGACGGCCACCGGCGGCGTCGCGGCCCAGTCCATGCCCTGCCGGGCCAGGGCGCGCGCGGCGGCGATCTGGGTCAGCAGCACGCCGGGGATGGACACCGCGGCCGACGTGAGGTGCTTGTCCGACGGTACGGGGTCCTCTGCGGCCAGCGCGCGCACCCAGGTCAGCGGTTCGAAGCCGATCGGGCGCACCACGACCAGTTCTTTCGCCACCGGCTCGAGCAGCAGCTCCACCTCGCCGACCAGCGTCGCCAGGTCGGATTCGATCCCGGCCGACGACACCAGCTCCTCGAGGCTCTCCAGCCAGGCGGCGCCCTGGCCGCCGAACGCGACGGCGTAGGCCTCGCCGGCCGTCAGGCGGTCGACCAGAGCATCGGTGTGGTGGGGGCCCGTGCCGTCGCGGTCGGCGGACACCCGGTCATGCTCGTGGATCGTCACCTTTTGTATCTCCCTGTATGCGTCTTTACGTCTCGTTCGGTTCGGCCGGTCGACCCCAGAGGTGCGGGCCTGCTCGGTTTCAGTCGATTCCGCGTCGAATCACAGCCGGAGGGCGGCTGGCCGGTGGGTCGTCGGGGGCCCCAACGGAGCGGGCGGACGGCACCGGCTGTACTAAGAGTGTCATAAGGATCAGTGCCCTTTTTGCATGTTGATCGGTTACTGGTGAGTTCTACGCGCGGGTAACCGTGTCCTGGGTAACACCCCGCCGAACCGCCCGCGCGGGCGCCGCGAACAAACTTGCTGCATGCAGGTGGTTACGGTCGAGTAGCTATAACTGCGCTGTTCAAGGCACGATTGTTATGTAATCGTTATGTTAAAAAAATCGGGTCGTTCAGGCGCCGCCGGCGCTGCGCCAGTCGGGCGACTCGCGGCCGCACGGCCCGAAAATGAGCGAACGAGTGTTTGCTGGAACTTGGGCCGCGGCCGGCCCTAGGCCCACTGCCCGAATTGGGGCTTGAGGATTTCGTTGATGTCCACCCCGACCCCACCGACGCTGCGCTTGTCGATCTCGACCTGGTGCAGGCTCGCGGCGGGATGGGTGAAACCCTTCGGCGAGCCCCAGTTGTGCTGCCAGAAGTATGAACCCAGGCCGTCGTGCAGCGCCCAATCGATGGTCTTCGAGTTGGCGTACACACCGGTGCGCTGGTGCCCGATCACCGATTCCCACGACCGCAGGTAGGGAACGATCTGCTGTTTGTACTGGTCGTACGAGGGGTCGTCGTCGATCGACGCGTAGATCGGGGCGTTCGCCGGACCGCCGGCCGCGGCGTGCAGCTGCATGCCCCGCTGCGCGTGTTGCAGCCCCGCGCCGGCGCCACCCAGCCAGTCGGCGGTGCTGCCCTTGCCGTACTGGTAACAGGAAACGATCTTGAGCCCGTTGCTGCTCAGGTCGCGGGCCTCGGAGACCTGGATCGGCTTGCCCAGCATCCAATTGCCGCCGGGCCGGCGGTCCGAGACGTATCGGATCGATCCGACGGCCCCGGCGGCCCGGATCTGGCTCGCCGGGATGACGCCGGCCGCGTAGTCCAGCAGGGTGCCGAGCGACGCCGACGCCGGCGCGGCGCGCAGCGACGAAGCCGCGACGCCCAGCCCTACCAGGGCGGGCGCGGCGGCCGCGAATTTGAGCACGTCACGACGCGACACCGACACATGCCACAGGGTACGACACAAACAACAACGGGCACATTAGCCACAAAGATCACATGTGCATCACGGTGCCGCATCGGCGGGCAGCACGATGACGCTGACGGCCTGCAGACCGCGGCGGGCGGTCTGCCGGGCGATCTCGTCGAGAAAGAGGGCGGCCGCCGGGCTGATCGAGCCGGCCCACGCCCGGAAGCCCTGGACGATCACCGGGTCGTGCGTCAACAGCGGCTGCACCTCGCGCAGCACGGCCACCACGTCGTCGGGCAGCGGGTCGGCCAGCTGCTGGTCGATCCAGCTCTGAGCGAGTTCCGTTGCGGCCGATTCGCGTTCGTCCAACGCAACCACGTCGCCGGCGAGTTTGCGCAGTCGGTCGAAGAGAACCTGATGTCCCGGCGTCTCGGCCAGCCGCTCCAACAGCGTGCTGGCCGCCGGCGGCAGCGCCATCTGCCCGAACAACGCGGGAACCGGGAGCTCCCATTCGTCGAACAGGTCGGCATACATCGCGGTGACGGGGGCCGACAGCGGCGTGGTGAGCCGGCCGATGACGCCGATGCTGTCGCGATGCCGGGTCGCCAACGCGCGCAGCAGGTGTTCGTCGACGTCGGCGGCGCCGGTATCGGTGGCCGCATCGATCGCGGCGATCAGCTGATCCAGCCGGTCGCGTTCGCGCACCAGCAACGTGCGGTGCTCGTCCAGCAGCCCGGCCAGGGTGGTCTGGCCCCCGTCGAGCAACCGCTGAATGTCGTTGATGCCGACGCCGAGGCTTCTCATCAGGTCGATGCGCAACAGCTCGAGCACCTGATCGACGTCGAAGACCCGATAGCCGTTGCTCAGATACTCGGCGCGCAGCAACCCGATTTTCTCGTAGTGGCGGATGCGGCCCGACGCGATCCCGGTCAGGGCCGTGACGTCGCCGATGAGCAGCTGCTCAGCCACGGCTTGACCTTACAACCGTCGCAAGGTCTCTACTGGGCGAATGGATCGCGATCAGCTCATCGACCTGACGCGGCGCGCCTTGAAGCTGGCCCGCGACAAGGCGACCGATCTCGCGCGGGGCGTGCACCGGGTCGACGCGGCCGATTACACGTCGGCCGAACGGCACCACCGGGACCGCGCGATGCTGATGGCCAGTCCCCAACTGGTCGGCTACGTTTCGGAGCTGCCCGGTCCGGGCGCGTACTGCACCAAGACGGTGCTGGGCCGATCGATCCTGCTGACCCGCACGGCCGACGGGTCGGTCAAGGCGTTCGAAAACGTGTGCCTGCACCGCCAGTCGCAGGTGGCCACGGGTTGTGGAACCGCGAAGCGATTCACCTGCCCCTACCACGCGTGGACGTACGACAACAACGGGCGCTTGGTGGCGCTTCCGGGACATGAGGGGTTCCCGGAAATCGCCGTCAAGTCCGACGGTTTGACCGAGCTGCCGGCCGCCGAACACGCGGGGTTCCTCTGGGTCGCATTGGATCCCGGCGCGCACCTAGACGTCGCCGCGCACCTGGGGCCGCTGGCCGACGAGCTCGACTCGTGGGGCATCGGGCGGTGGTCTCCGCTGGGTGAGAAGGTGCTCGACTGCCCGATCAACTGGAAACTGGCGGTCGACACCTTCTCGGAGAACTACCATTTCGCGACCGTGCACCGGCAGACCTTTGCCACCATCGCCCGCAGCAACTGCACGGTGTTCGACTCGTACGGCCCGCATCACCGGTTGATCTTCCCGCTCAACACGATCCTCGAACTCGACGACGTTCCCGAGGAGCGGTGGGACCCGTTCCACAACATGGTCGTGATCTATGCGCTGTTCCCCAACATCGTGTTATCGGTGACGATCGCCAACGGCGAGCTGTTCCGGATATACCCCGGCGACCGCCCGGGCAGGTCGGTCACCGTGCACCAGAACTCCACCCCGTTGGACCTCTCCGATGAATCGGTGGCCGCCGGCGCTCAGGCCGTTTTCGACTACGCGCACGCCACGGTCCGCGACGAGGACTACCGGCTGGTCGAGGGCCTGCAGGCCAACCTCGAGTCGGGCGCCCGCGATCACCTGATCTTCGGCCGCAACGAGCCGGGCCTGCAGCATCGCCACATCAGCTGGGCTCAGGCGCTTGCGGGCTGCCCTGGCGCCGAGACTGTATATTTGCAGCAATAGTTCGAGTAGACGCCTGCGGATTTACAGTTTCGGCGAAGACGACAGCACGGCGACCAAATCATCGAGAAGCGTTGCGAGCAAGTCGTTCTCAACCGATGGCAGCGCACTCAGCAATTCGACCGCCTCGCCGCGGCGGCTGGCGGCTATCAACCGCGCCAACTCATCGACCATCGATTGCAGCTCGGTACCCGCGTCGGCCACGGTGGTGGCCAGCACCTCGACCAACTCCCAATCCCGATACAGCGCCAAAGAGCGCTCGTTGAACGCGAACCCGGAAACGGGTTTGCCCCACAGCGTTCCCTGGTAGCGATAGGGGCCCTCCATGTATTCGATCGGCAGTCCGTGCGCCGGGGCGGGCACCATCGGCTCCCCCACGATGTCCAGTTGCAATGTGGCGCAAGTGATCCGGTGGCGGTCCGGCATGTATCGGGCCGGGGCCACCGGCCGCACCAGCGGTCGCACCTCCTCCGGCCAGCGGACGTAGCTGCTGATCGTGACCTCGACGTCTTCGGCGCACTGCGGCGGTATCGTCGGGTCCGGGTGGCTGGTCGTCACGCCGGTAAACGGCTGCAGCGCATTGCCGTTCGTGCGGTCGAACTGGCGCCAGATGCTCAAGTCCACGCCGTTGTCGAAGTTGATGGTGCGCCACTCGTGTGACCTGGCCCGCGGGTCGCCGCCCGATCCCCCGCCGCCGGCGTACTTCGGGAACCACTGCCGGTCGACGTGCCCGCCGCTGCCGAAGACCTGCTCGACCACGTTGCCCCAGCGCAGGGTCCCGGTCATTGTCAGTCCGGTCTGGAAATACGAGTACGTCTCGCTCTGGCCGAAGCAGACGATCTTTCCGTTGTAGGTCGCCGCACCCACCGGTGTCGGTGCGCGCGTTGGGGTTACGGCCAAGTCCAGCCGCATCGGCCGGCCGGATTGGTCCTCGCCGACGAGGCTGACCCGGTAGGTGAAGGGCAGCAGCTTGCCCTCGGCGTCGAGGCAGGTGGTCCACGACGCGGTGCCCGCGCCGCTGTGGTAGCTGATGTCCAGGTGACCCGACGCCGTCTCGAGCTTGCGCCGGGCTCCCGGTTCCATGTTGGCCGGCGGCATGTCGTAGTCCGTATAGGTGCCGTAGTCGCCGGTATCGAGGTCGAAAAGCGCCATCGTGTAGAAGTCCGCGACCACCGTGCCGCCCGGCCGGTTCTTGTTGAAGATGGTCAGGAACGCAAACGACCGATCGCTGTCGGTCGCGTCGAGCCGGCCGGCCAGGAACCAGGTGTCCGATTCCTGGTCGGGATGGTCGCCTTCGGCCGCCGGGAAATCCAGTTGGGGATCCCCGGGCACCAACTGGAACGGGTAACTGCGCCAATCGCTGGTCATGTGAGGCCTCGCTGCTTTTTTGGCTATGTTAGCGTCAATAGCGAAATCACGGTCGCGGCCCCGAGGATGTGCCCGATGACAGAAAACTCCGCCCATCGCTCCTACGACGAGGTCTTCATCGGGGGGCAGTGGCGCAAGCCCGCCAATCCGCAGCAGCTCGCGGTGATCTCGCCGCACTCCGAAGAACCGGTCGGCCACGTCCAGGTGGCCGGGCCCGAGGACGTGGACGCCGCCGTCGCCGCCGCGCGGCACGCTTTCGATCACGGCCCCTGGCCGCGGATGACGCATGCCGAGCGGATGGCCAAGGTGGAACAACTCGCCGCGATCTACGGCGGCCACATGGACGCGATGGCCGACCTCATCACCGACGAGATGGGGTCGCCGCGCAGTTTCAGCCGGCTCGGCCAAGGCGCGGCCGCGGCGTCGCTGATCCACCTCGCGCTGGCCGCCGCGCGCGATTTTCCGTGGACCGAACGCCGCCAGGGCGTGCTCGGCGAGGTGCACCTGAGCAGGGCCCCGGTCGGGGTGGTCGGCGCGATCGTGCCGTGGAACGTGCCGCAATTCCTGATCATGCCCAAGCTGATCCCGGCCCTGATCGCCGGCTGCACGGTCATCGTGAAACCCGCGCCCGAAACTCCCTTGGACGCTTTGTGGTTGGCCGAGATGATCGAGCAGATCGGCCTGCCCGAAGGGGTGGTGTCCGTGCTCCCCGGCGGCACCGACGTGGGCGAGGCGCTGGTGCGCCACCCGGGCGTGGACAAGATCGCGTTCACGGGGTCCAGCGCCGTCGGGCGCCGGATCGCCACGCTTTGCGGCGAGCAGCTGAAGCGCTACAGCCTGGAGCTGGGCGGCAAGTCGGCGGCGATCATCCTCGACGATGCCGACATCGCCAAGACCGCGGCCGGGCTGAAATCCGCCGGCCTGATGAACAACGGCCAGGCGTGCGTCGCCCAGACCCGGATCCTGGTCAGCGACCGCCGCCACGACGAGGTCGTCGACGCGCTGGCCGACATGATGTCGGCGCTGAACGTCGGCGACCCGGCCGACGAGGCGACCGACGTCGGACCCCTTGTCGCGCAACGGCAACAGCGCCGGGTCCAGGAATTCATCAAGTCCGGCCGCAGCGAGGGCGCCCACGTGGTCCTCGGCGGTGACGACAGCCCGTCGGAGCGAGGCTGGTATGTGCGGCCGACGCTGTTCGCCGACGCCACCAACGACATGCGCATCGCGCGGGAGGAGATTTTCGGCCCGGTCCTGACCGTGCTGCGTTACCGCGACGAAGAGGACGCGATCCGGATCGCCAACGAGAGCGACTACGGCCTGGCCGGTTCGGTGTGGACGTCCGACATCGCGCACGGATTGGAGATCGCGGCCGGCGTTCGCACCGGCACCTACGGCATCAACATGTACACGCTCGACATCGGCGCGCCGTTCGGCGGCTTCAAACAGTCAGGCATCGGCCGCGAGTTCGGCCCGGAGGGCCTGCACGAGTACGTCGAGCTGCAGACGCTGGTGTGCAAGGGGAAATTGCCGCCGCTATAGCGGCGCCGGGCGCCAGGCCGGGTCGCGGCCGAGGCACGCGAGAAGTTTTGCCTGAGCGTCGATGTCGTCACCGACCGCGACCGGGGCTTTGAACATTCCCGAGGCGGCCAAGGTCTGCGGATCGGACGGCAAGCTTGCGTAGAACTGCTCGCACCATTCCGGGTCCAGCCGGTCGTCGGCGCCGACCGCGCGGGCGAGGTCCCACGTGTGCACCAGAACGTCGCGGGTCAGGTTCGGCATCAACCGGTATTCGTCCAGCCGCCTCGCCGCGTGCGAACCCAGCGCCTCGGCCAGCGCCTGGTAAGTCAATTGCCACCGCGCCTGCGCGTCGTCCCGTGGCCGGTCGGGCTTCAAACCCAAGGGGCGCAACAGAAGTACGTCGTGAAAGCCGATGACGTGCTCGAGCACCCCCCGGGCGTCCCACTGGTCGCACGGGGACCGGCGGTCCCAGTTGCCCTGGGCCGATCGGACCGCCTCGCCGAAGCGTCGGCAGACGGCCAAGTGCCGTCGGGCCGCGTCATCCACTTTCGGGCAGCTGCAGGGTGAGCTCGACCGGACAGCACAGGGCGCCATGCTGATTGGTCACCTGGATTTCGATGTCGACCAGGCAGCGCGGCGGGTCCACCGAGGTGTCGCGTCGCTTGGCCACCGCCCGCCCGCGTCCGATCATGGTGTCGCCGGCGTAGACCGATCCGGCCAGCCGCATCGAGCGGCGCACCACGCGGCTGCTCGGGCCCGCCCAGTCGGTCGCGACGCGGTCGGCGAATCCGGCCAGGTGCATGGTGTTGACGTAAATCGTCGGGTTGCCCTGGCTTTGGGCATAGCTGGGATCGAAATGACCCGGGAAGTAGTCCCAGGTCGCACCCGCGTTTTCCACAACCCGCTGGTAGCTGATGTGGTCGACGACCTCGGGCAGATCGACGGGGACGTCGATCGCGTTCCAGTCCAGATCGGTCACGACGGCGCTCCAGGCGTGAAGCGGAACAACGTATTTCGGCTGGTGGCCACCACCACGCCGTCCTGACGCCGATAGGTCTCCAGCGTCTCGACGAAATGGCCGACGCCGAGCCGCGTCCGCTTTTCCGGTGACACCGACACGAGTTCCTCGACGACGGTCAGCAGATCTCCCTCGACGATGGGCTGCAGCAACTCGACCTCGTTGGCCGCGTTGATGAACGTGGTGCCCGGCAGCGGCACCCGCAGCACCACCGACGCCACCGGCGGCCTGCTGGCCGGCTCCCACGGCGGCGGTATCAGCCAACCCATCAGCAGGGCCGGCGGCGCGAGCAGCCCTCCCCATTTCTGCCGGGCGAACTCGGCGTCCCAATACGAACGATTCCCGTCGTGGACCATCGCGGCGAACAGTTGAATGCGCGCGCCGCTGACCGGCGTCGCCGCGGTACGCGGTTCGCTTTTCGCGCCGACCATGCGCAGCGCGTCATCATAGCTGCCGAAGGCGAGCTGGTAGCTGAGATTCGGATCCACGTAGCGGTGTCGCTCACATGACGAGCGGGTGCCGGCTCGGCACCGAATCCCATGCCAGCACACGGGAAGTGAAGTACCAGCCGCCGCGCTCGTAGATCAGCGTGTCCCGGAAGGTCCCGGTGGCCCGGAGTGTGGTGTCGCCGTACATGGCGGCGAACAGCACCGCGACGCAACGCTGGCTGGCGTTGACGCCGTCGATGTGGATCTCGTGGTCGACGGTGACCAGGCGCTGCCCGTCGCCGCCGTCGAAGGCCGCGCGGAGGTCGTTGAACACATCGCCGTCGCGGGTGTAGCTGGCGCCCGAATGGCGGAAGGTGGCGATCCAGCGATCGCGGTCGCCGTCGGAGTAGGCCCGGTTGTGCCGGGCGCTCAGGTCCAGGATGGCAGCGCGCCCCGTCGCGGCGTGGAGGAACTGCTCTTGCTGATAGGTCAGGGTCATCGTGGCTCTCCAGCCTGTGTCGGAAAATGACGCGAAAATTGCCTCATGTAACACTAACTTAACTTAGCGGCTGACGATATAACCATGTTCTTCTCGATCCCAAGTGGCCTCATTTACGCCGCGACTGCGCAACAAATCTTTACGTATTCGTCCAATGACGTTCTTCGGGAGTTCATTGACAATCTCGACGAAACGCGGCACGCAGAAGTACGGCATCCGGGCGGCGCAGAAGTCCAGCAGCTCCGCGCAATCCAGTGTGGCGCCAGCGCGCAACGTGACAAACAAGAGGATGTCGTCCTCCCCTAACTCGCTGGGAACCCCGACGGCCGCGGCTTCGGCCACCGCGGGGTAGCGCACGACGATGCCCTCCACTTCGACCGAAGAAATATTTTCCCCGCGCCGGCGCAGCGAGTCTTTGACGCGGTCCACATATGTCAAATTCTGTTCGGCATCGAGTCGGCCCAAATCGCCGGTGCGAAACCACTCCGGGTGCGGGTCCACCCGCAAACCCTGACTGACATAGCCTTCGCTCATCACGTGCGGGTGCCTGGGCCGGCAGGCGATCTCGCCGACGGCGCCGGGCGGCACGGGATCGCCGCGCTCGTCGACGATGCGCACGTCGAAATCGGGATTCGGCCGCCCCGACGTCCCGGGCATCCCGTCGTCGGACACGCCTTTGACGGCTAGCGGAAACGCTTCCGTCATGCCGTACATCGTGACGATCCGGCAGCCGTAACGCTTTTCGATCTCGCGGTAGGACTTCGCGTCGATGGGTGCGGCAGAGATGAACCGCAGTGGCAGCTGCGCGTCACGCGGATCCGCGGGCAGATTCTGCAGCATCGACACCATCGCGCCCGCCCCGGCGAAGCCGACGGCGCCGCGCGCGCGGATGTCATCCCAGACCTCGCCCGGGTGAAAGGCCTTGGCCAACACGGTCGTTCCACCGACCAGCATCGGGGCCAGCACGCTGGGCGCCGCGCTCAAGTGAAACAGCGGCATCGCCGTCCACAGCGCCTCCCCCGGGCCGAACTCCCAGGCCGAGGCGGCGGTCGCAGCCACCGAGAAAAGGTAATGCCAGGTCGTGGCAACGGCTTTCGACGCCCCGGTGGTGCCCGACGTGTAGAACAAGGCCCCCACGTCCGTCGCCGCGGCCGGGTTGTCGGACACCGGCACGTCGGCATCGAGGTGCAACGTGGCGGTCAGCGAATCATCTTGCACCACAACGCCGGTCACCGTATCCAGCTGCTCCACCACCTCGTCGACGCGGGGCCGCCGTTCCGGGTCGGTAAGGATCACCTTGGCCCGCGCCAGCCGCAGCGTGTGCAGCAGGAACTCGCCCTTGTTGGCCGCGTTCACCGCCGCGCTCACCGCGCCGATGCGGGCCGCGCCCAGCCAGAAGTACACCCATTCCGGGCAGGTGGCGGTGAACAACGCCACGCAGTCGCCGCGGCCGACGCCCAGGCCGGCCAGCATGTGCGCCGCCGCGCGGGACCGCCGCCGCATCTGTTCGAAGGTGACGTCCACGCCGGCGATCGACATCATCACCCGGTCGGGACACTGCTCGGCCCGCTTGTCCAGCACGGCCGGCACGGTGAAGCTGTCGACACCGAAGTCGGCGGGCCCCGGCATCAGGCCTTCGCGGCCGCCGGGTCGGGCTCACCGTCGGCGGTGTAGCCGAAATCCGCCGCCGACGGCTGCGGGCCCGGGTAGAAGCGGTGCGCCCAGCGGCGAAGGGCGGCGTAGTCGTGCGCCTCCTCGGGGGCCAGGTTCGGCTTCTCGAGGTATTTCATGTTCTCCCACGTGAAGAAGTCCTGTTTGATGACCTCTTGCTGCAGCGCCAGGAACTTGGCGGCGCGACCGGTGGGCACGTCGCCGGTGTCGCCGGGCTCGCGAATGGAGGCCTGCGTGTAGAAGTAGTCGGTGTAGTCCTCGTCGACCGGCGTCTGCCCCGTCACCTGGACGGTGGCCACCAGCTCGCTCGGGAAGCGAACCAGCCCGAGGCCCAACGAATAGTTGTCGTAGATGATCTTGGCGTCGACCGGACCGTTCGGGGTCAACCACGTCGATGCGCGCCCCCCGCCGAAATGCGCGTTGACGGTCGCGTGCAGGTGGTAGCCGGACACCTCGAACGACGCGGTGGTGGCGGGATTGGCGGCCTTGTGCACGTATTGAACGTGGTAGGGGTCGGCGGCGTTCTCGATGATCATCTGCGGGTGCACCTTGACCCGGTTGAGCATCTGGGTGTGCGGGTGCAGCGGGTAGTACTCGTTGGTTTCCAGCTCGGGCAGCACCGGCGGCTGCCAGTACGGCGCCCGGCCGTGCCGCTCGTGCCACACGAGGACGAACCCGTACCACTCCATGCTGGGGTAGGTACGGATCCGGACGTTGTTCTTGCAGCCGATCTTGCTGTACGGGATCAGCGCATTGGTGCCGTCGCCGCGCCATTGCCAGCCGTGCCACGGGCAGACGATGTGCTCGCCCTGCACGGTGCCGCCGACGCCCAAGTTGGCGCCGAGGTGCTGGCAGTAGGCATCCAGCACGTGCACCTGGCCGGACTCGGTGCGGAAGAGCACCAGTTCCTCGCCGAAGTAGTGCGCGCGCTTGACCTGGCCGGCCGCCAGGTCGGAGGAGAAAGCGACGATGAACCAGCCGGTCGGGAACCGGTAGGTCGACAGCGCGATGCCGGCCTGCCCGAACTCGCGTTCCGAGGGATCTGCGGCCGAATCCGGGGCCGGGTCTGAAATTGTGTCCGTCACGAGCGCTCCAAGTTCGACGACTACGTCTATTTTTACTATCTTAAGCATAGAACGTCAACGCGTGCTGAGCATGTCCGGGAAGCGGGGTTTCAAATGACGGCTACGGCGGTCGACCTATCCGATTTCGACCTGTGGCGCAACGGTTTTCCCGATGAGCTGTTCGCCGAGCTGCGCCGCGGCAGGCCCTTGTTCCGCCACGACCTGACGCCGGGGGTGGCTGAGACGGTGCAGCGTGACTTCTGGGTGGCGACCAAGCACCGGCACGCGGTCCGGCTACACCGCGACGCCGAGTCCTTCACCGCGGTGGACGGCCCGCTCATCCAGCCGGTCGGCATGTTTGCGTCGTACCCGACCATCATCAACATGGACCCGCCGGGACTGAACAAGCGCCGCAAGCTCATCTCCGGCGCGTTCAACCCGCGCGCGGTGGGCAAGCTCGAGGACGGCATCCGGGCGCGCGCCGCGGCGATGATCGACCGGCTGCTCGACCGGGGTGGCGGCGACTGGATCTCCGACGTCGCCGACGCCCTGCCGATGACGGTCATCGGCGACATCATCGGCATACCGGAGGGCGACCGGCCGCGCATCTTCGATTCCCTGGACCGCATCCTCAAGGCGAATTCCCCTGGGGCGCGGCCGACTTGGCAGGACTACACCGATCTGTACGCGACCGTCTTCGGCTACGCGATGGAGCTCACCGCCGAGAAGCGGCGCAATCCGACCGACGACATCTGGAGCACGCTGGCGACGGCGGTGATCACCGGCGACGACGGCGAGGAATTCAGCCTGCCCCCCAACGAGTTGGAGTTCTTCTTCTTCGTGCTCACGTTCGCCGGCAGCGACACCACCAAGAACGCACTGGCCATCGGGGTGCAGGCGTTCGCGGAGAACCCGGAGCAGATCGACCGATACCGCGAGCAGGAAGCGCTGCGCCCGGGCGCCATCGAGGAGGTACTGCGCTGGGCCTCACCGGTCGCCTACTGGACGCGCACCGCGAAGGTCGACGTGGAGATGGACGGCCAGCACATCGCGAAGGGCGATCGGGTGGTCTCGATGCTGCGTTCGGCAAACCGTGACGAGGAGGTGTTCGCCTCCCCGTTCACCTTCGACATCGGGCGGCAGCCCAACCCGCAGGTCGCTTTCGGGGGCGGCGGGCCGCATCACTGCCTGGGCGCCATGCTGGCGCGCGCGGAACTCCGTGCGGTCTTCGACGAACTGCTGCTGCGCTGCGACGACATCGCCCTCGGTCCGGCCACCGTGGCCTATCCGAACCTGCTCACCAACATGTCGATCTATGACGAGATGCCGATATCGCTGAACGAGCGGCGCTAGCTCAATCGATCAGCCGCAGCGCGGCTTTGGGGCACTGGTCGACGGCGGCGCGCACGTCGATCTCCAGCCGCGGCGGCACCGGGCCGTCGGCGATCTGCACCACGTCTTCGTCGCCCAGTTCAAATACCTCCGCGGCGAGCGATTCGCAGAAGCCGTTAGCCTCGCACAAGTTTTCGTCGACGGTCACGCGCATCAGAGACATCCTCCTCACAGGCCCTTCGGGCGGGTTCCGATCACTTTGTCGCTTGCCAGCTTGGCCAGTTCTTCGTCGGTCAGCCCGCACCGATCGCGCAGTACCTCTCCATTGTGCTCGCCCAGCTTCGGCGGGGGGCGCAGCAGCCACCTGTCCTGCCCGGCGAGCTTGGCGAACGGCGGGCAGGGATAGAGACCCGCACCGGTGCTCGTGTGTTCCAGAGTCTCGAGGAAGCCCCGGTCGCGCAGTTGGGGGTTCTCGGTGACCAGCGACGGGGACACCGCGGGCGCCGCGGGCACCCCCGCCTCGGCCAGGCGCTCCACGGTCGCGTCCAGCGGCTGTCCGGCGAACCAGTCCCGCAGCCGGCGGTCGACGTCGTCGGCGCGCTCGCGCCGCCCGGCGACGGTGGCCAGGCCGTCGTCGCACCAGGCGGGTCGGTCCATCACGTCGACCAGGCCCCGCCATTGCCGGTCGTCGCGCACGGTGACCGCGATCCAGTCGTCCTCGCCGGCGCATCGGTAGAGGTTCTGGATCGCGTGGCCGTGCCCGCGATTGCCGCGCCGGCCCAGCGTCACCCCGAACGCCTCGGCTTCGATCGCCTGTATCGCGGTGGCGTTGAGCACCGTTTCCAGCATCGGCAACTCGACCTGCTGGCCCGAACCGGTGCGTTCGGCGAAGCTCAGCGCGGCCAGCACGGCGAAGGCGGCGTGCACGCCGGCCAGCGGGTCGCAGGCCCCGCGCGGCGTCACCGGCGGGGCCTCCGGCAGTCCGGTCACCCAGGCCAGGCCGGCGATCTGCTCCATGGTCGGGGCGAATCCGACCCGGTCGCGCCACGGCCCGTCCAGGCCGAATGCGGGCATCCGCGTGACCACCAGTTTCGGGTTGACCCTCAGCAGCACGTCGGCGGTCAGCCCGAACTGATCCATCACCCGCGGCGAGAAGTTCTCGATCACGACGTCGGCGCCGGCCGCCAACTTCTCGAAAAGGCGGCGTCCGTCGTCCGAGCCCAAATCCAGTGTGACGGAGCGCTTGTTGGTGTTCATCGCGTGGAACACCCAGCCGTACTCCCACCAATCGTCCACATCGGTGCGCATCCCGCCCGAGTAGCGGATGCCGTCGGGCCGCTGTATCGACTCCACCTTGACGACGTCGGCGCCGAACGCGGCCAGCAGGTGGGTCGCGGCGGGCCCGGCCCAGAACGCGGTCAGGTCGACGATGCGCACCCCCTCGAGCGGCAGCCCACGTCCTGCCGGGTCGGGCCCGGATGTGCTTGCATCCCAGGCCGGTTCGTCGTCGGCGTCACCGACGGCCGGGGCCGCTCGCAGCGGCGCGGGTCCGCACGCCGACATCAGCCACGGCGGTCGCGGCTGGTGAAAGCCGGCGGGGTTGCGCACGAACACGTTTCGCTGCTTGACGTACTCGAGATCGCGGATCGTGGAGCCGTTGCCCAGCGCCGCGATCGGCAGCCGGAACAGCTGCCCGAGTTCGACGATCTCCGCGACGGTCCGCTCGGCCAGCCACGGCCCGATCTGTTCGCGGATCAGGTCGCGATAGGCCCACCGGCCGATCTGGAAACGCAGCTGTTCGATCTCCTCCAGTTGCGGGCACTCGACCATCGCGCAGAAGTCGAGCCACTGCTGGCCGGTGACCATGGTGATCCCGACGTAACCGTCCTTGGCCGGCTCGATGGACGGCACTTCCAGGGTGCGGCGCACCGGCGGGACGCGCAGCAGCTGCGAATGCAACCATTCGCTGCTCTGCATCGCGGTCATCGCCTCGAGCATGGACAGGTCGAGGTGCTCGCCGGGGCCCCCGCGCTGCACGCGGCGGCGCACGGCCAGCGCGCCGAACGCCGCGTAGACGCCGCCCATGTACTCCCCCAGGTCGCCGCCGATCGCGATCGGTGGCCCGCCGGGATCGCCGCGAAAGCCCGGCGAGCCGGCCCACGCCTGCAGGGTGAACTCGCTGGCGGGGCGGTCGGCATAGGGTCCGTTCCAACCGAAGTCGGAGATCGTGACGACGATCGCCCGCGGGGACTCCGCCAGCAGCCGCTGCGGGTCGATGCCCAGCGCCGCGGCCCGCGACCGGCCCGCCGTGACGACCACGACGTCCGCGGCTGCCAGTTCGGCCCGATACCGTTCGGAGTCCGGGGCGACGGTCAGGCTACGCTTGCCGGCGTTGAGGAAGCCGAAGAACGGCGAGGTCCCCCCGCCGGGCACCGGCGAACAGGTGGCCGAGTACCGGCGCAGCCAATCCCCTTGCGGCGGCTCGATTTTGCGCACCTGCGCCCCGGCATCGACCAGCAGCTTGCCGCAGTAACTTCCGGCTATCCGGTCGCTGATCTCGACGACACGCAATTCGTCGAGCGGTGTCGGCCGGCTGCCGGGCTCGCGCCTCACCCGGCTATTTATACCATTACTGCTAAAATAGCTAAGCCAGACGAGCACGCGAGGATTGGATGACCGCCCTGGGAATTGGCCCCGACGCCCGGCGCCGACTGTCGGCGCCGCGGATCGCCGAAATCGTAGCCGACGAGTTGCGCCGCCAGATCATCGACGGCGAACTCGCCGACGGCGATCTCCTGCCGCGCCAGGAGGTGCTGGTCGAACAGTTCAACGTCAGCCTGGTCTCCCTGCGCGAGGCGCTGCGGATTTTGGAAACCGAGGGGCTCGTCTCCGTGCGGCGGGGCAACCGCGGCGGCGCCGTGGTGCACGCGCCGGCCAAGACCAGCGCGGCCTACATGCTGGGCCTGTTGCTGCAGAGCGAGTCCGTCGAGGTCGCCGACCTGGGCACGGCGTTGCGGGAACTCGAGCCGGCCTGCGCCGCCCTGGCGGCCCAGCGGCCCGACCGGGCGGACACGCTGGTGCCGGAGCTCAAGCGGGTCAACGACGCCATGGCCGAGCATCTCGAAGACGGTCGCCTCTTCACCGAGATCGGCCGCCAGTTCCACGATCTTGTCGTTCGCGGCTGCGGGAACCACACCATCATCGCCGTCGTCGGCAGCCTGGAGACGCTGTGGACCAGCCACGAGCAGCAGTGGGCGGACGAGAGCGCCGCGCGGGGCACCTACCCGTCACTAACCCAGCGCCGTGCGGTGCTCAACACGCACGTCAAACTGACCGACACCATCGCCGAGGGTGACGTCGACCGCGCCCGCCGCATGGCGGGCCGCCATCTCGCCGACACCCAGACCTACGTGCTCTCCGGCCGGCCCGACCAACGCATCTATGCGCTTTCGCCGCAGGCACTTTCACGCTCGGGATCCCGCCCGCGGGACATCCGGCGCCCCTGACGTTGATGCGAACCGCATTAGTCACCGGCGGCAGCGGCGGCATCGGCAAGGGATGCGCCCGCAAGCTCAGCGAGCTCGGGTACGACGTGGTGCTCGCCGCGCGGCGCGAAGCCCCGCTGCGCGCGGCCGCCGCGGAGCTCGGCGCGCGCCACCTCGTGGCCGACGCGTCCGATCCGGACGGATTCTCCTCGGCGATAAGCGCTTTGGAGCGGCTCGACCTGGTCGTGCACGCGGCGGGCACGCTGGGCGGGACGTACGCGCGCAAGCAGACTTTCGAGCAGTGGCGGACCATCCTCGCAGCCAACCTGGATTCGTGCTTCGTGGTGACCGCCGCGGCGCTGCCGCTGATGCGCGCGGGCTCGCGGTTCGTGTTCATCTCCTCGTCGGCGGCGCACGAGCCGATGATGGCGCGGACGGCCTACTCGGCGTCGAAGGCCGGCATGAACGCGTTCGCCCGCGCCCTGGCGCTCGAGCTCGACCGCGACGGCATCGCCGTGCACATCGTGACCCCAGGCCCGGTGGAAACCGAGATGCTGCAGGACGTTCCCTTCGAGATGTACGCGATCCAGGTGTCCGACGTCGCCGAGGCCGTCGCCTGGCTGGACACGGTCGACCCGTCGGTCGACCTGCCGGAGATCCGGCTGTCCGCCGTGCAGCGCGGGCCGTACGCCCGGCCGCCGGTGGTGCCTACGGAAGCGCGGCGCCGGCGCCAGCAAACGCCTTGATCACCGATTCGCCGAACTCGTGCAGCGAGTCCGGGACGGCGAAATCGGAGAACCACACGTAGAACCGCTCGACGCCCTGGGCGGCCAGCCCACTGAAGTGCCCGATCAGCTCGCCCGCATCCCCGCATACCAGCCCCGAGCCCAAGTTGCCGAACCGCCTCTTGCTCACCTCGCGCACCTTGGCCGGGTCGCTGCCTGTCCGGACAAATCCGACCATCTGCTGCACCGACACCCGGGCCGTCCCCGCTTTCGGCGCGAGCGTGGGCAGCTTGTCCAGCTGGTCACATGGCAGGTTCCACCAATCCGCATGCCTGCGAACGAGTTCCATCATCCGGGGTCCGGTGCCGCCCAGGACCAGCGGTATCGGATGGCTTCTGCGCGGGGCCTGGGCCGCCTTGCCCTCGTCGTCGCCCCAGTACTGCCTGATCAGCTCGAGATGGCGCCCGAGCTGCGCGACCCTGGCCTTCGGATCCTGCTGGCCCACATCGAATCTGGTGAATTCGGTGGGCCAGGACCCCGCGCCGAGGCCGAGCTCGAACCGGCCCTCCGACGCGTCCGAGAGGGTGACGGCCTGCTTGGCGAGCACCGCGGGATGCCGGAACGCGTCGCACAGCACCAGGTGGCCGATCCGTAGCCGCTCCGTCTTGGCCGCCACCCAGGTGGCGATGCCCATTGCCTCCCAAATGTTTTCGTCGGCCAACCCCGGCGCCTCCAGGTGGTCGATAAACGCCACCCCATCGAAACCGCTGGCCTCGGCGTGGCGGGCCCGGTCCGCGATGTCGGCCGCGGACAACCGCACCTGCGGCAGGAACAGATACCACTCCACCATGGGGCCACCTATGCTCGCGCCGATTGCAACAAGGCCGCTAGTTTACTATTTTTATTATGTTAGGGGTCTTATGGATGTCGGACTGACTGCGGAGCAGCTGTCGCTGCGCGACACCGTGCGCGGCATCCTGCGCACCGAGTGTCCCCCCGACGTCGCCCGTCAGGCCCTGACGGACCCCGAACGCTGGCGCGCCCCGTGGAAGACGGTCGTCGATTTGGGCTGGACCGAACTCGCGTCGCCCGACGGCGGCGACTACGGGCCCGTCGAGGCCGCGGTGGTGCTCGAGGAGTGCGGCGCCGCGCTGGCGCCTATCCCGTTGCTCAGCAGCGTCGGCCTGGCCGCGGGGGCCCTGCGGTCCAGCGGCCTGGACGCGGTGCTTGCCGAGATCGCCGGCGGCGCCGTCGCCACCCTGGCGGTCCACGCGAAAGGGTCACGGCTGCCCGGCGCGCCGATGACGCTGCGTGGCGGGCGCCTGCGCGGACGGGCCGTCGCGGTCCCCAACCTGACCCGCGCCGAACTGGTCGTCACGCTGGCGCACGCCGACCACGGTGTGATGGCCGCGGTGGCGCGCTGCGGCGACGGCGTGACCGTCCTGCCGGTCGAGTCGACCGACCCCGCGCAACCGGCGGCCGACGTCGAGATCGACGCCGAGCCGGTGGCCACCGCGGCGGTCGAGCTCGAAGCGGCGCTGGCGGCGCCGCTGGTGGCCGCGGCCGCCGACCTGGTCGGGGTGGCGAGCGGCGCGCTGCACCGCGCAGTCGAGCACGCCAAGGCGCGCCGCCAGTTCGGCGCGCCGATCGGCGCGTTCCAGGGGGTCAAACACGCGCTGGCCGACAACCACGTCGCCGTGGAGCGAGCACGCAGCCTCGCCTACGCGGCCGCCGCCCGGCTCGCCGATCCCGACGCCCGGGACGCCTGGACCGCCGCCGCGCTGGCGAAGGCGGCGGCCGGCGACGCGGCGGCCAGTTGCGCGCGCACCGCGGTACAGGTGCACGGCGCCCTCGGCCAGACCTGGGAGCACGACATCCACCTCTACGTCCGGCACGCCTGGCAGGGCGCCGCGCTGCTCGGCGACAGTCGCGCGCTCTACCACGAGGTGGGCCGCCGGTTCGCGGGAGGCGCGGGATGAGCGCCGTCATCGAAGAATTCGAGGCGTGGCTGACGGAATTCCTGCCGAAGGATTACTACGAGCGGTATCGCGAGTACCGGTGGGACCTGCCGCTGCGGCGGGACTACCAGCGGGCGGCGTTCGAGGCGGGGTGGCTGCAGCCGACCTGGCCCCGCGAGCACGGCGGCCGCTCGCTCGGTCTGCGCGACGCGATGGAGGTTCGGATCGAGGGCGCGCTGCGCTCCGCGCCCAAGCTGCCCAACATCCAGGGCCCGGGCGTGGCCGCGCCCGGCATCCGCCAGTTCGGCACGCCGGCCCAGATCGACCGGCTGCTTGTTCCCCTGCTGCGCGGTGACGAATGGTGGGCACTAGGCATGTCCGAGCCGGAGGCGGGATCCGATTTCGCCGGCCTGCGCACCCGGGCCGAGCGCGAGGGCGACGTCTTCCGCGTCAACGGCCACAAGATCTGGACCACGCAGGCCCACCTGTCGCGGTGGTGCACGCTGTATGCCCGCACCGATCCGGAGGCGCCGAAGCACCGCGGCATTTCCTGCCTGATCCTCGACCTGCGGGCGCCCGGGGTCAGGATCGAGCCCATTCGGATGGCGTCGATCTCCGACGAGACGTTCTGCGAGGTCTTCCTCGACGACGTCGAGGTGCCGGTGGAAAACCTGCTCGGGCCGCTGCACGGCGGCTGGAACGTCGCCCTGTCGTCGCTGCACCACGAACGCCAGATGATCTGGATCATGAACTGGGTCGAGATCAAGCGGGGGCTCGACGCGGTGCGTGCGGCCCGGCCGACCGACGACATCTGCGCCGAGCTCGGCTCGCTGCTCGCCGACGCCGAGGCGCTGCGGGCCACCGGGTACCGCGCGCTGGGCAACGAGCTGGCGGGACGGGCGAGCCCGGAGGCCGACATTCTCAAGCTGCTGGGATCTGTTACCTTGCAACGGGTTTGGGAACTGGCCGCCGTCGCCAAGGGGCAGGATGGGGCGAGCGATCCGGATCTGCTGTTCGAACGCCAGGACGCGCTCGCCGCAACCATTTACGGCGGGACGTCGGAAGTGCAGCGCAACATCATCGCCGAGCGGCTGCTCGGGCTGCCGAAGGGATGACGACGATGGACTATGACCTCGGCGAAGACGCCGCCCAACTGCGAAACCACCTGCGCGAGTTGGTGTCCCACCACATCCCCGCCGACTTCCTCGGCGCCTGCACCGAAAACCCGCAGGACCTGGCCACCACCGAGACGTTCTGCAAGCTGCTGGCCTCCGAGGGCCTGCTGGCGCTGGCGTGGCCGAAAGAGCATGGGGGCGGCGGCGGTTCGGTGTGGCAGCAGACCGTGTTGCGCGAGGAGATGTGGGCGCAGCACGAGCCCCGCGGTCCGCAGTACATGGGGATCAACTGGGTGGGTCCCGCGCTGATGCGGTACGGCACGGCCGAGCAGAAGGCCAAGCACCTGGCGGCCATCGCCTCCGGGGACGTGATCTGGTGCCAGGGCTTTTCGGAGCCGGAGGCCGGAACCGACCTCGCGTCGCTGCGCACCCGCGCGGTGCGCGACGGGGACGGCTGGCGCATCACCGGCCAGAAGGTGTGGACGTCGTACGCGCTGATGGCATCCTGGTGCGTGCTGGCCGCGTGCACCGATCCGGAGGCCCCAAAACCGAAGCGGCTCACCCTGTTCCTGATCCCCATGGATCGGCCCGGCTTCACCGTGCGCCCCATCGGGTCGATGCTGGGACCCCATCACCTCAACGAGATGTTCCTCGACGACGTGCACGCCTCCCCCGGCGACGTCCTCGGCGAGGTCGGCGACGGGTGGCGGGTGATGCGCGAGGCGCTGGCCTTCGAGCGGGTCGGCATCGCGCGCTACGCGCGCTGCGAGTCGCTACTGGACCGGATGCGCAGGCAGCTTGGCGACGACTGGGACTCGCTGCCCGAATCGATTCGCGCCCGCTGGGTGCGGGCGCTCGCCGACCTGCGGGTGGCCAGGCTGCTGGCGTACCGGGCCATCTCGCTGCAGGACGACCCGTCGGCGGGGGCGGCGGCCAGCGCAGCCCGCATCGCCACCACCACCTGCGACCAGCAGGTGGCCGAGCTGCTCTTCGACGTGCTGGGCCCCACGGCGCTCGACAGCGGCACGTCGGCGCCCCTGCACGGGGCCATCGAGGACCACTGGCGCTATGCGCAGGCCGCCACCGTGGCATCGGGCACCATCGAGGTGCAGCGAATGCTGGTGGCACGCGACGTTCTGGGAGAACACAGGTGAAAACCGAACTGCCGCAGGATATCAGCGATTTCGCCGCCGTCGCCGCAAAGCGGCTCACCCGGTTGGGCGGCCCCCCGGCGGCGCTGCGCGCCGAGTCCGACGACGGCATCCGGCACGCGGCCCGCACCGCCCTGAGTGACGTCGGCGCCTTCGAGCTCGACGTCCGGTCGGCCAACGACGACCTGCTGGCCGCCGCGGTGCTGTGCCAGGCCGCCGGCGCGACCGCCCTGCCCTATCCCGTCGTCGAGGAACTGCTGGCGATCGACGGCGCCCGACTGGCCCTGGTCAACCCCGAGGCGCCCCGCATCGATCACGGCGACCTGCCCGGCGACTGGGTCGCCGCCGACCTGGATGGCAACCGCTACCCGGCGCGTGCGGCGTCGCGCACCAACGCCAAGCTGGGGCCGTTTCTGGTGCCGGCCACGTTGAGCGCACCCGACGGAACCGTTCCGGCCGGCGACGTTAACCTTCATCTCGTGCTGGGATCATGGCGGATTCTGGGAGCCCTGCAGCAGTCGCTGCACATCGTCACCGATCACGTGCGCGCCCGCGTTCAGTTCGGCAAACCGCTGGCGGACTTCCAGGCCGTCAGGTTCGCGGTCGCGGACGCCGCCGTCGGAGTGCGGGGCCTGTACGAGCTCGCGAAGTACACAGTGTGCAGGCCCGAATCGCTGCCGGTGCAGGTGCATTCGGCCGATGCTCTCGTTCTCAGGTACAAGGCCGCCGACACCGCGCGGCAGGTGCTGCGCACCTCGCACCAGCTGCTCGGCGCCCTGGGCTTCTGCGACGAGTCCGACGTCAGCGTCCTCGACCGGCACACCCAGCCGCTGATCCGGTTGCCGCTGGGCGCCGAGGCGTTGGCCCTGCGCCTGATGCCCGACGCCCGTGACGGCAATCTCGAGACGCTTTTCAGCGGGCCGGTACCCGCGTGAGCACCGAGCCTCTCGCGCCTTCGGCGACCCCCCACCCGCTCGACGACGGCATCCCGTTCGGAACCAAACTGGCGCAACTCGCCGAGGAACGGCGCGACGCTCCGGCGGTGACGGTCGTCGGGCTCGACGGCACCGCGGAGGCGCTGACGTTCGGCGAGCTCGACGCCCGCGCCAACCAGTGGGGGCGTGCACTGGCCGCCAGCGGTGCTGGCCCGGATTCCCTTGTGGCCCTGGGAATCCCGAACTCCGTGCACCTGGTGCTCGCCGCGCTGGGGTGCTGGAAGATCGGCGCGGTTCCCGTTCCGATGCATTGGGACCTGCCTGAATGGGAGCGAGACCGGGTGCGCGACGTGATCTCCCCCGCCGTCGCGGTCGACGAAAGAACCCGGTGGGAGCTGGACGCGCGTGCCGCCGGCGAATCCGCGAGCCCGCTGCCCCCCGTCGTTTCGCCGCACGCCAACGGCATCTGTAGCAGCGGGTCGACCGGCGTCCCCAAGGTGATCCTCAGCCTGGCACCGTCACTGTGGACCCCCCAGCACGGCGAACCGTTCCTGTCGAATTGGATACCGGTCGCGCAGCCGCAGACCATCATGGTGCCCGCGCCGATGTACCACACCAACGGCTTCGCGACTTTCTTCTTCTTGCTGGCCGGTGACCACCTGGTGGTGCTGGAAAAGTTCGATGCGGCATTGGTTTTGGACGTGATCGAACGGTTCCGGATCACCAACTTTACGGCCACGCCCACGATGCTGGCGCGCATCGCGGCGCGGCCCGACGTGCGGCAGCGCGACCTGTCCAGCGTCGTCTTCATCCTGCAGGGCGCCGCGGTGATGCCGCCGTCGCTCATGCACACCTGGTTCGAGCTGCTGAGCCCCGAACAGATCGTGTCGGCGTACGGCATGACCGAGAACCTCGGGCTCACCGCGCTGCGCGGCGACGAATGGCTCTCCCATCCGGGCAGCGTCGGCCGCGGCTTCCGGGACACCGAGATCCGGATCCTGGACGCCGGGCGGACGCCCCTTGGGCCCGGCGAACACGGCGAGATCTACCTGCGCTCACCGATGGCCGCGGGATCGCGCTATCTCGGCGGGGCGGCGCCGCTGCCGACGACCGATGACGGCTTCCGTTCCGCCGGAAAGACATTGGCGCCGCCGGTGACGATCATGTCGACGCGCCGGTCGACGATGTAGAGGTAGCCGTCCTCGTCGAGGTAGCCGATGTCGCCGGCGGAACGGAAGCCGTCATCGGTCGTCGGCAGCGGCGCCGCCCCGCCGAGATAGCGCGATCCCGCGGCCATCGG
>NZ_LZIS01000205.1 GCF_001667015.1 Mycobacterium sp. E3198
CCCCCAACGGGCCCGCCCAGCAACGCGTCATCACCCAGGCCGCGGCCAACGCCGGCGTCGCGCTCGATCAGGTCGACATCGTCGAGGCGCACGGCACCGGCACCACCCTGGGCGACCCGATCGAGGCGGGCGCGCTGATCGCCACCTACGGCACCGCCCGCGACGCCAAGCACCCGCTGTGGCTGGGATCGATCAAATCCAACATCGGCCACACCCAGGCCGCCGCCGGGGTTGCCGGGATGATCAAGATGATCGAGGCCCTCAACCACGACACCTTGCCCCCGACGCTGCACGTCGATCAGCCCAGCCCGCACGTCGACTGGTCGGCCGGCACGGTGCGCCTGCTCACCGAGGCGGTGGCGTGGCCGCACACCGATCATCCCCGCACCGCGGCGGTCTCCTCGTTCGGCATCAGCGGCACCAACGCCCACGTGATCCTGCAACAGGCCCCCACTCCAGAGCCGGCCGAGCCCACCGAGGAGAGCACCGACTTCCCGCTGCGGATCTGGCCGGTGTCGGCCCGCACCCCCGCCGCGTTGAGCGCGCAGGCCGAGCGGCTGCACCAGCATCTGGTCGGCCACCCCGACCTGGACCTCACCGACGTGGCCTACAGCCTGGGCGTCACTCGCACCCACCACTCCCACCGGGCGGTCATTGCGGCGTCGGCCTCGAGCGCCGACCCCCGCGAGGACCTGCTGGAGGCGCTGGCGGCGTTGCGCGACGGCCAGCCGCACCCGAACCTGACCGGCCACCATTACCTGGCCCACCTGCGGAGCAAGACGGTGTTCGTATTGCCCGGCCAAGGCGCCCAATACCCGGGCATGGGGCGCGAGCTCTACGAGCACCACCGCGCCTTCGCCGCCACCGTCGACGCCTGCGACGACGCGTTGCGCCCCTTCGTCGACTGGTCGGTGCGCGACGTCCTGGTGCAGGATCCCGCGGCGCCGGCGTTGGATCGCGTCGAGGTGGTGCAGCCGGTGCTGTTCACCATGATGGTGTCGCTGGCGGAGGCGTTGGCCAGCTACGGCATCGTCCCCGACGCAGTCATCGGGCACTCGCAGGGAGAGATCGCGGCGGCGTACATCGCCGGGGTGCTTCCGTTGCCCGACGCCGTCAAGGTGGTGGCGTTGCGCAGCCAGGCGCTGAGCGACCTGCGCGGCACCGGCGGCATGGCCTCGGTGCTGCTGGACGCCGAACAACTACGGCCACGCCTGCAACCCTGGGGCGATGCGCTGAGCATCGCGGCGATCAACGGCCCGTCGCACACCATCATCAGCGGTGACCCCACCGCGCTGGAGGAGTTCACCGCGGCCTGCGATCGCGACGGCGTCCACATCCGGCACATCGCGGTCGATTACGCCTCGCACTCCGCTCAGGTGGAACCGGCACGCCAGCGCCTCCTGGCCGGGCTGGCCGGCCTGATACCGGTGCCGGCGCGCATCCCGCTGTATTCCACAGTCGGACGGGCGCTTTCGGCCGATCCGCTCGACACCACCACCATGGACGCCGACTACTGGTACCGCAATCTGCGCAAGCCGGTCCGGTTCCACGACCGGGTGGTCGAGCGCCTGGCCGCCGGCGAGTGCACGTTCGTGGAGCTCTCGCCGCACCCGGTGCTGGCCCCGGCGATCACCGACACCCTGGCCCAGGCCGCGGGGCGCACGCAATCGTCGGTGGTCATCACGCTGCACCGCGACCACCCCGACCAAGACAGCCTGGCCACCACGCTGGCGCAGCTGCACAACCACGGCCACAGCCCGTCATGGTCGGCGCTGTACCCGCACGCGCGCACCGTCGCGTTGCCCACCTACCCCTTCGAACACCGCCGCTACTGGCTGAACCCCGCCCCGGCCGGCGACGCCGGCGGCCTCGGCCTCGACCGCGCGGAACACCCCCTGTTGGGCGCCGTCGTCGGGCTGGCCGACCAAGACCAGTTCATGATCAGCGGGCGGCTCTCGACCGGCACCCAGGGCTGGCTGGCCGGCCATCAGGTCAACGACACCGTGCTGTTCCCGGCGACCGGGTTCGTCGAGGTGCTCCTGCGGGCCGGTGAGCTGGCGGGCTGCCCGACGATCGACGAGCTGGTCCTGCATACCGCCCTGACGCTGTCGGAGCAGGCCCCGGCCGATCTGCAGATCCTGGTGCAACCGCTCGACGAGCAGGGTCGGCGCCCGTTTACCGTGCACTCGCGCCCCGGCGGTCAGCTTGCCGACGCGTGGACGCTGCACGCCAGCGGCGCGCTGAGCGCCGATCAGCCCATCGCCGGCACCGCCACTCCCACACCGGGTTTCGAGGCGCTCGACCAGGACGACTTCTACGACGGGCTGGCCCAGCGCGGCTACCGCTACGGCGGTCCGTTCCGGTCGGTGCGGGGCATCGGCACCGACCCGGCCCGCCCCGACGTCGTGTACGCCGAGGTGGCGTTGCCCGCCGGCACCGATGTCGCCGGCTACGGCATCCACCCCGCCCTGCTCGACGCCGCCCTGCACCCGTTGGCCGCCGTCTTGGACCGCGTGGCCGACCCGGCGTCGCTGCGGGTGCCGTACGCGTTCACCGGGGTCACCTTGTATGCCACCTCCGCCAGCCAACTCCACGTGCAGCTGACCCGCATCGGCGAGGACACGTTCGAGCTGCGCGCCACCGACCCCACCGGCGCGCCGGTGATCACCATCGGCGCGTTGACGCTGCGCGCCGTCTCCGACCAGATCGGCCGGCGTTCGCTGGCCGGGCTATCCGACAGCCTGTTCGAGCTGACCTGGCCGTCGGCGCCCGAACTGGCCGGCCCGGCGGGCGGCCAACCACCGGCGTGGGTCGAGGACCTCGCCTCGGTGACCGCGCCCCCGGAATTGGTGGTCTGGCCGGTGCCTCGCGCCGACGAGGCGGATCCGCTGCGGCGGGTGCACGGCCTGACCCGCGAGGTGTTGGCCCAGTTGCAGGGTTGGTTGGCGCGGCCCGACGCCGCCCAGAGCCATCTGGTGGTGGTGACCCGTAATGCGGTCAGTGTGAGCGCTTTTGACCGTGTCCCCGATGCGGCGCACGCCGCGGTGTGGGCGCTGATCCACACCGCGCAGAACGAGCATCCCGGGCG
>NZ_LZIS01000206.1 GCF_001667015.1 Mycobacterium sp. E3198
TTACGAAGAGTCGCAATCGATCTATGACGTTTCAGACGAGTTCTTCGCGCTCTTCCTAGACCCGACGATGGGGTACACCTGCGCGTATTTCGAGCGCGACGATATGACCCTCGAGGAGGCGCAGAACGCCAAGTTCGACCTGGCGCTGGGCAAGCTGAACCTCGAGCCGGGCATGACGCTGCTCGACATCGGCTGCGGCTGGGGTGCCACGATGCGCCGCGCCATCGAGAAGTACGACGTGAACGTCGTCGGCCTGACGCTGTCGGAGAACCAGGCCGACCACGTGCAGAAGATGTTCGACCAGATGGACACGAACCGCTCGACGCGGGTGCTGCTGGAGGGCTGGGAGAAGTTCGACGAGCCGGTGGACCGCATCGTCTCCATCGGCGCCTTCGAGCACTTCGGCCGCCAGCGCTGGGGCCACTTCTTCAAGATGGCCTACCGGGTGCTGCCGGCCGAGGGCGTCATGATGCTGCACACCATCACGCGTCCCACGTTCAAAGAGGCCAGGGCGCAGGGCAATCCGCTCACCCACGAAGTGGTCCACTTCACCCAGTTCATCCTGGCCGAGATCTTCCCGGGCGGCTGGCTACCGACGATCCCGTCGGTCGAGGAGCACGCGGAGGAGGTCGGCTTCAAGATCACGCGCACCCAGTCGCTGCGGCTGCACTACGCGACGACCCTCGAAACGTGGGC
>NZ_LZIS01000207.1 GCF_001667015.1 Mycobacterium sp. E3198
AGGTCGCGCAGGCCGCCGGAGACGAAGCTGACCACCTCGTTGCGCCGCACCTCGGGCGCGATGAAGTCGGGGTTCGCCTCGTAGTGGGCCAGCAGCTTGTCGGTGTACGCCGACAGCCGAAAGAAGTAGGTCTGTTCCTCGGTCCAGGTCACCGGTGTGCCGGTTTCGACGGCGATCCGCGTCCCGTTCACCACCTCGGTCTCCGATTCGACGAAGAACCTCTCGTCGCGCACCGAATACCAGCCCTCGTACGTGTCCAGGTAGATGTCGCCGGCGGCGGCCATCCGCCGCCAGATCTCCTTGGACGCCTCGTGGTGGTCGGCGTCGGTGGTGCGGATGAACCTGTCGAAGGAGACGTCGAGCCGCTCCTGCAGCCGCTGGAACACGTCGGAGTTGCGGCGGGCCAGTTCGGCGGTGGGCAGCCCTTCGGCGGCGGCGGCCTGCGCGACCTTCAGGCCGTGCTCGTCGGTTCCGGTCAGGAAGCGTACGTCGAAACCGTCGAGCTACATG
>NZ_LZIS01000208.1 GCF_001667015.1 Mycobacterium sp. E3198
GCCCACGTTTCGAGGGTCGTCGCGTAGTGCAGCCGCAGCGACTGGGTGCGCGTGATCTTGAAGCCGACCTCCTCCGCGTGCTCCTCGACCGACGGGATCGTCGGTAGCCAGCCGCCCGGGAAGATCTCGGCCAGGATGAACTGGGTGAAGTGGACCACTTCGTGGGTGAGCGGATTGCCCTGCGCCCTGGCCTCTTTGAACGTGGGACGCGTGATGGTGTGCAGCATCATGACGCCCTCGGCCGGCAGCACCCGGTAGGCCATCTTGAAGAAGTGGCCCCAGCGCTGGCGGCCGAAGTGCTCGAAGGCGCCGATGGAGACGATGCGGTCCACCGGCTCGTCGAACTTCTCCCAGCCCTCCAGCAGCACCCGCGTCGAGCGGTTCGTGTCCATCTGGTCGAACATCTTCTGCACGTGGTCGGCCTGGTTCTCCGACAGCGTCAGGCCGATGACGTTGACATCGAACTTCTCGATCGCCCGTTGCAGCGCTCCGCCCCAGCCGCAGCCGATGTCGAGCAGCGTCATCCCGGGCTCGAGGTTCAGCTTGCCCAGCGCCAGGTCGAACTTGGCGTTCTGCGCCTCCTCGAGGGTCATATCGTCGCGCTCGAAATACGCGCAGGTGTACCCCATCGTCGGGTCTAGGAAGAGCGCGAAGAACTCGTCTGAAACGTCATAGATCGATTGCGACTCTTCGTAA
>NZ_LZIS01000209.1 GCF_001667015.1 Mycobacterium sp. E3198
CTGCGTGATTCGCATCGAGCAGAACTTGGGCCCGCACATCGAGCAGAAGTGCGCGGTCTTGGCCGGTTCGGCGGGCAGCGTCTCGTCGTGGAATTCCTTCGCGGTGTCGGGGTCCAACGACAGCGCGAACTGGTCGTTCCACCGGAACTCGAAGCGGGCCGTCGACAGCGCGTCGTCACGCTCCTGGGCGCGCGGATGCCCCTTGGCCAGGTCGGCCGAGTGCGCGGCGATCTTGTAGGCGATCACCCCGTCCTTGACGTCCTTGCGGTCCGGCAGCCCGAGGTGCTCCTTCGGGGTCACGTAGCACAGCATCGCGGTGCCCGCCTGCGCGATGATCGCCGCGCCGATCGCCGAGGTGATGTGGTCGTAGGCCGGCGCGATGTCGGTGGCCAGCGGCCCCAGCGTGTAGAACGGGGCCTCCTCGCACAGCTCCTCTTCCAGCCGCACGTTCTCGACGATCTTGTGCATCGGGATGTGCCCCGGCCCCTCGATCATCACCTGCGCGCCATGGGCTTTCGCGATCTTGGTCAGCTCGCCCAGCGTGCGCAGCTCGGCGAACTGCGCGGCGTCGTTGGCGTCGGCGATCGAGCCCGGCCGCAGCCCGTCGCCGAGCGAGAAGGTGACGTCGTAGCGCGCGAAGATGTCGCAGAGTTCCTCGAAGTTGGTGTACAGGAACGACTCCCGGTGATGGGCCAGGCACCAGGCCGCCATGATCGACCCGCCACGCGACACGATGCCGGTGACCCGCTTGGCGGTCAGCGGCACGTACCGCAGCAGCACGCCGGCGTGCACGGTCATGTAGTCCACGCCCTGCTCGCACTGCTCGATCACGGTGTCGCGGTAGATCTCCCAGGTCAGTTCCGTCGGGTCGCCCTTGACCTTCTCCAGCGCCTGATAGATCGGCACCGTGCCGACCGGCACCGGGGAGTTGCGCAGGATCCATTCGCGGGTTTCGTGGATGTTCTTGCCGGTGGACAGGTCCATGATCGTGTCGGCGCCCCAGCGGGTGGCCCACACCATCTTGTCGACCTCCTCGGCGATCGACGACGTCACCGCGGAGTTGCCGATGTTGGCATTGACCTTGACCGCGAACGCCTTACCGATGATCATCGGCTCGCTCTCGGGGTGGTTGTGGTTGGCCGGGATCACCGCGCGGCCGCGGGCGACCTCGTCGCGCACCAGCTCGGCGGGCAGCTCCTCGCGGGCCGCGATGTACGCCATCTCCGCGGTGATCTCGCCCGCGCGCGCGCGCTGCAGCTGGGTGCCGCGGTCGCGCACCACGCCGGGCCGCGGCGGCAGGCCGGTCGCCAGGTCGATCACTGCGTCCGGATCGGTGTAGGGCCCGGACGTGTCATAGAGGTCGAAGTGGTCTCCGGTCGACAGGTGGACCCGCCGGAACGGGACCCGGGCGCCGGGCACCCCGTCCAGCTCGCGGTAGGCCTTGCTGCTGCCCGCGATGGGGCCGGTGGTGACGGACGGTTCGACGGTGACGGTCATTTCATCTCCCTACGCCGGCATTACCCGGTCAGGTTCCTACGGTCGACGGCCCCAGCCGTCCTCTCAGCGCGCTCGGCGTGCGCTCCCGCGTCTTGTGGATGGTCCGCACGCGACGTTACCCCCTCAAGCGGTAGCCCGGGATACCCACCGGATGGCAGGATGCAAACGTGCAACCCGCGGGTAACCACAACCAGCCGACCAGCGCAATCGAGGCCGCCGCCCGGCATTTGAACGTCGGCGCCTTCCGGTTCTGGTTCGTCGGTCAACGGTGGGAGTGGTCCGACGAGGTGGCCGGGATGCACGGCTACGAACCCGGGACCGTGGAGCCGACGACCGCACTGCTGCTGTCGCACAAGCATCCCGACGACCGCGCGCACGTCCAGGAGTTGCTCGACTACGCGTTGCAGTCGGCGGAATCGTTCTCCAGCCGGCACCGGTTCCTCGACACCTCGGGCAACGTACACGACGCGATCGTGGTGGCCGACCGGATGCTGGACGAGTCGGGTGCGGTGGTCGGAACCGCCGGCTATTACATCGACTTGGGGGACACCTTCGATGAGGCCCGGCAGGAGATGCTGGACGCGGCCCTGCCGGACTTGTTCGAGAACCGTGCCGCCATCGAGCAGGCCAAGGGCGTGCTGATGTACGTCTACCGGGTCAGCGCCGCGCAAGCCTTCCGCGTGCTGCAGTGGCGCTCGCAGGAGACCAACGTGAAGCTGCGCTCGTTGGCGAAGCAACTGCTCGACGAAGTGACGACGCTGATGCCGCCGGCGCCCGCCGCGCAAAGTCAGTTCGACCACTTGTTGCTGACAGTGCACGAAAGGATTCCCGACGAGCCGGCTGGGTAACCAGCGCTGTATGCGAACACACGGAGTCGGGGAAGGGCATGGAAGTGTTGGCGGTCGGCCACGAGGCCAATGGGGATGCGGTCGTCGTGCGCGTCAAGGGTGATGTCGACTCCAGCAACGTCGGCGAGCTTGCCACTCACCTCACCGCCGCGCTCCAGGTTGCCGCGACGCACCCCGAGCGGCTGGTCATCATCGACCTGCAGTCGGTCAATTTCTTCGGAAGCGCGGCGTTGAACGCGATGCTCGAGTGCCACGAGGAAGGGAAGGCGGCCGGTACGTCGGTCCGTCTGGTAGCCGATCACGACCGGGTGCTGCGCCCGATTCAGGTGACAGAGCTGGATCGCATCCTCGACATCTCTCCGACGCTGGCCGACGCGTTGCAGCGCGACCGCCGGCAATGAACCCCGGCCTGCCGGCTGATCTGGCGGCCGCTGTCGCCCTGGGCGGCGAGATGGGTCGCCGGTTCGCCGAGTTCGACTGGGCGAACCACCCCCTGGGAGCACCGGACGAGTGGTCGGCCGAGGCGCGGGTGGCGGTCGCGGTCGCCCTGACGTCGCGGTTTCCCATTGTGCTGTGGCTGGGCCCGACGGACCTGTTCCTGGTGTACAACGACGCTTACTCGCAGATCCTGGGCAACAAGCACCCGGCGGCCCTGGGGCGCCCGGCGGAGCAGGTGTGGTGGGAAATCTGGGCGCAGATTCACCCGATGCTCGCCAGTGTCATCGACACCGGCATCGCGACGTGGTCAGACGACCTGATGTTGTCGCTGATGACCGGCGACCAGCCCGAGGAGCGGTATTTCACCTTCAGCTACAGCCCGCTGATCGGCAGCGGCGGAGGCGTTTACGGAATCTTCTGTGCCGTCCGGGAAACCACCGACCGGGTGTTGAGCGAGCGCCGGCTCTACCTGCTCAATGCGGTGGCCAGTGCCGTCATGGAAACCCACGGCATCGACGACGCCGTCCAAAGCACCGTGTCGGTGTGCGGCGCGCAGCCCTTGGACCTGCCATTCATCGCCGTGTACCTCGACGGCGCGCTGTGCGGGGCGACACCCTCGGTCCGGGAGCTGCTGCCGCACTCGCTGGCGGAGCTGACGGGCCCGGGCGCGGCGCCGCGTTCGCGGACGGCCGCACGCGTGATCGACGGGTTGGAGGCCGTGATACCCGGCATCGCAGGCGTTCTCGGCGAGAACTGCCCGCGCGACGCCCTGGTGTTGCCGTTGGGTGAGGGCGCGGGCACCGGGGCGCTGGTGATCGGGGCAAACCCGCGGCGCCCGCTGGATTCGATGTACCGCGGCTTCTGTCAGCTGCTCGCCGACCAGCTGTCCTCCGCGCTGGCGTCCGCCGTCTCCTACGAGCAGCAGCGGCAGCGAGCGGACGCGCTCGCCGAGCTGGATCGGGCCAAGACGGCGTTCCTCACCAACGTCAGCCACGAATTCCGCACGCCCCTCACGCTTTTGCTCGGGCCGCTCGATGACGCGCTGTCCGATGCGCCGCCCGAGAGTGTGCTGGCGGATCGGCTGAGCGTCGCGGGACGCAATGCGCGGCGCCTGCTGCGCCTGGTCGACTCGCTGCTCGATTTCTCCCGCATCGAAGCGGGCCGGGCGAACGCGAAGCTGGTGTGCACCGACGTCGGCGCGCTCACCGAGCACATCGCCTCGTCGTTCACCGAGCTGTGCCAGCGGGCCGGGTTGGATCTCCTGCTGGACTGCGATTCCGCGCTGGCCGACATCGATCCGGGCATGTGGGAAACGATCGTCCTCAACCTGCTCTCCAATGCCGTCAAATACACCCTGACGGGCTCCATCTCGGTCGAGGTGCGTGCCGAAGGCGCGGACTGCCGGATCACGTTGCGCGACACCGGAGTCGGCATCGCGATCGAGGACCTGGACCGCCTGTTCGAGCGCTTCTACCGGGCGGAGAACACGCGCGGGCGCAGCGTGGAAGGCACCGGAATCGGGTTGTCACTGGTGCACGGGCTCGTCGAACTGCAACGCGGAACGGTAAAGATCGACAGCGAACTGGATCGCGGAACGACGGTCACCATCCGGCTGCCGCGTTCCGTCGCGGGCGCGGCGGTCGACCAACCGCTCGCCGCGACGCCGGACGACAGCAACCCGTATGTCGCCGAGGCGCGCCAGTGGCTTGCGCCCGCCGCGCCCCCGGCGGCCGACGGCGCCCGCCAATTGGTGCTGATCGCCGACGACAACGCCGACATGCGCGCGCACCTGGACCGCGTGCTTTCTGCCCACTGGGACACCGTCCTGGTCGCCGACGGCGAGTCGGCCCTGGCCGTCACCAAAGAGCTGCAGCCGGATGCCGTCGTGACCGACGTCATGATGCCGGGCCTGGGCGGCTTCGACCTGGTCGCGGCGATCCGCGCGGATCCGGCGCTGGCCGCCACCCCGGTCCTGGTGCTCTCGGCGCGGGCCGGGACGGAGGCCATCGACGAAGGCTTCGCGGGCGGGGCAGACGACTACCTGCCCAAGCCGTTTCGCTCCCAGGAGCTGGTCGACCGGGTGGCGTCGCGGTTGTCGGCGATCGCCCGCGAGCGCGACCGCCAGCGGCGCGAGTCGCAGCTCGACCTGGTCCACCTCGACGCCGCCCTGCAGGCCACCGACTCGGTGGCCGGCATTCTGGACGCCTTGATCGGCCACGCATCGAGTTCGGGCGATCCCGCGGCGGTGACGATCGGGGTGCTCGACGGGGAGCACCACGTCCGCTTCGAATACGCCGGCGACCTGCCCCGGGAAGTGCGGGACCGCTACCACGTGGCCGCGCTCGACTCACCCTTGATCGGGGCCGACGTCATCAGCGGCGGCGAGCCGATGGTCGTCCCCGACACGTTCGACCTGCCCCCGCGCTACCAGCACGCCGTGCGCGACACCGCCGCCAGCGTGCGCGCCTGCGTCGCGCGTCCCCTGCGGGACAACACCGGTCGCGTCGTCGGTGCGCTGTTGCTGCTGTGGCCCACGCCGCGGCAGTTCGACCCCGCCGAGCTCGAGACGTTGAGGCGGGTGGCCGAGCTGACCGCCTCGGCGCTGGACCGGGTCCGGGTGCTGGCGCGGGAACACCGGATCGCCGTCGACTTCCAGGAGCACCTGCTCGATTTGGATCGCAGCTCGACCGCCGCGGTGGTGGCGGCGGTCTACCAGCCGGCCGGCGAAGCGATGCGGGTCGGTGGCGACTGGTACTCGGTCACCCCGCTCGGGCGCGCCGGCCTGATCGGGATCTCGGTCGGCGACGTTGTCGGGCACGGCCTGGCCGCCGCGATCGTGATGAGCAGGCTGCGCGCCGCGGTGGCCGCCTCGGCGCTCACCGCCGCCGAACCGCTCGCGGTGCTGGCCGCGCTGGACAGGTACGCGGCCAGCGTGACCGGCGCGCGGTGCGCGACGGTGGCCTACGCGCTTGTCGACACGGGAGCCGGCTCGGGCGGCGCCACCGTCACCTACAGCTGCGCGGGCCATCCCTATCCGTTGCTGATCCCCGCCGACGGCGATCCGGTCTTCCTCGAGTCGGGCCGCCGTCCCCCGGTGGCGGTCGAGGATGCCCACCCGGCCGGCGCCACCGCGACGGCCGAGTTGACACCGGGAAGCATGATCCTGCTGTACACCGACGGGCTCATCGAGCGGCCCGGCGAGTCCCTCGACGACGGCTTCGCCCGCCTGAAGGCCGCGGCCGCCGGCTGCGCCGAGCTGCCGGTCGAATCGGTCTGCACCGAGTTGCTGGCGCGGCTGGCGCCGCCGACCGGCTACCGCGACGACGTCGTGGTGCTCGCGTTGCGCCCGAGCCACGCGGCCGCGCGCAGCTTCGCCACGGTGCTGCCCGCCGCGCCCGCCCAGATTCCCGTCGCGCGCCGCCAGCTGCGGGCCTGGTTGGACAGCATCGCCGTCGAGCCGGGCCGCGAGGAGGACATCCTGCTGGCGACCGGGGAAGCGGTGACCAATGCGATCGAGCACGGCAGCCACAGTGAGCCCCGCAAGACCGTGACCATCGAGGCCTTCCTGCACGGGGACGCGGTCGCGGTGACCGTCGGCGACAGCGGGCGCTGGGCCGGCGATTCGTCGGCCAGCCTGCGCAACAGGCGACGCGGCCGCGGGCTGACCCTCATCGGTGGGCTGGCCGACGGCGTCGACACCGTACGGACCCCGGCCGGCACCCGGGTCACCCTGCGGTTCGACCGCGCGGTCGCCGGCGCCTGAGCGGCCCGTGGCGATCGCAAGCGCGGCGTAGCCGGGCGTAGCGGGTCGCCACCATCGCCCTATACCTCTTCCATCGCCTCGCCGAGTTCTTCGAGGAGCCGGTTGTGATGGTTGCTCGCCAGCACGTGCCCGGCGGCGATCACCAGGGCGACGGGCCAGTCGATGAGCTCGAACGCGGCCAGGGCGGCCAGGCCCCCGTAATAGGCCAATTGCTCCGGGCGCGGGATCTCGACCTGCCCCACCACCGGCACGTTGACCACGAAGGTTTCGCCCTCGCGGATCTTCTGCACCGCGTCGCGCTGGGAGGTCCCCCTGCGCGTCTTCTTTTCGGCCATCATTTGCCTTCCAGTAACTAAGGGTTTGCCGCCCCGCCGGGTCGCGAGACCACCGTCGGACCTATGTCGACGATGACCGACCTCGGGGGCGATCCGCTAGTTTCGTCGATTGCCTCGGTGCTGAAGGTGCCTCTGATTGAACTCTATGCGCTGCTCTGGCGGGTCGGGGTCGTGGAGATTCGGCATTCCGATCGGGCGGTTCACCGTTCGTCGCGGGCGCGTCGGGTCCGGGTGGCGGCGTGTCCGGCTGGAGCCGCGTGCCCCAACCGTCCGCAACACGGTTCAGAACGGCTACCCCGACGGTCGCCCCAGCGGCGGCGCCCAGGGCCTGTCCCCAGCCGACCGGACCCAGCGGCGTGCAGCCGAGCAACTGGCTGACCACCGGGATACTGATCAGCGTTCCCATCGCCCCCAGCGAGCCCACCGCCGTGAGCACCACCAGCGGGGCCCGCGAATCCAGCAACGTCTGACCCAATTCGGCACCCACCAGCGCGACCAACGCCACCGTGGATGCCCGCTGCGGGCGGCCGGTGACGCTCGCCATCGCCCACGCCGCCGTCGTCGCCGCGGCCGTGGTGACCCCGCGGATCGCCACGGCGCGCCACAGCGCGGGCTGATCCGGGCCGCGTAGCCCCGAGTCGAGCGGGCCGCTGGGCTCGCTGACCGCGAGCGCGGCGGCCGGCAGCGCGTCGGTCATCATGTTCACCAGCAGCAGCTGCCGGGTGTTCAGCGGCGAGGTGCCGGTGATCGCGCTGCCGATGACGGCGAACAGCACCTCCCCGGCGTTGCCGCCGAGCAGCACGGATACCGCCGCCTGCACCCGCTGCCACAGTTGGCGGCCCTCCGCGATCGCCTCCACCAGTGCCTCGATGCGGGCGTCGACCAGGACGACGTCGGCCGCCATGTGGGCCGGGTCGCTGCCGCCCGCCACCACCCCGATGCCGACGGTGGCGGCCCGGATCGCGGCGGCGTCGTTGGAGCCGTCGCCGACCATCGCGCAGAGCACCCCGGCACCCTCGAGCGTCTGCACGACCTGCACCTTGTTCTCGGGCGTCATCCTGGCGAAAATGACCCGCTCGGTCACCACCCGGGCTTGATCCTTGCGCGACAACGAGTCCCATTCGGCGCCGCTGATCACCTGCTCGTCGGTCACCGCCAGGCCCAGCTCGCGGGCGATGGCCAGCGCGGTGATCGGGTGGTCGCCGGTGATCAGCTTGACGCCCACCCCTTGGTCGCGCAGGTTGGCGAGCAGCCCGACGGCCTCGGCGCGCGGGGTGTCGGACAGGCCGAGGAACCCGGTCAGCGTCAGCCCGTCGCGGCAGAATCCCGCGATGTCGTCGGGATCCTCCTGGATCGCCCGTGCCTGCTGCGCCGTCAGCCTTCGCCGCGCCACCGCGATCACCCGCAGGCCGCCTGTGGCCAGCTCGGACACCGTTTCCTCGACGCTCTTGTCGACGTTCCCGCACGCGGCCAGCACCACCTCGGGCGCGCCCTTGACGGTCAGCTCGGTGCCGGTGATCGAGGCGGAGAACGACCGCCCGGAGCGGAAGGGCAGGTGAGCGTCCGATTCGGCGTCCGGTGTGGAGCCGTTGAGCGAACGCCTGGCGGCCTCGACGATGGCGACGTCGGTGGCGTGCACGTGCGGGTTGCCGTTGGCGGCCGGCGCGGCGTGCGCCGCGTCGCGCAGCACCTCCTCGGGCGAGTGCCCCGGCGCCGGGCGGACCTGCGCCACCCGCAGCCGGTTCTCGCTGAGGGTTCCGGTCTTGTCGAAGCAGACCACGTCGATGCGGCCGAGCGCCTCCACCGAGCGCGGCACGCGGACCAGCGCGCCGAACTTGGTCAGCCGCCGCGCCGACGCCGACTGCGCCAGGCGGTGGCCAGCGGCATCGCCATCGCGGTCGCGGCGGTCCCCGAGGGCATGCCGCTGGTCGCGACGCT
>NZ_LZIS01000210.1 GCF_001667015.1 Mycobacterium sp. E3198
ATATAACGTTTGTCCGGTATGGCAAGCGAAAGGATTCCCCCAGGCTCCATGAATCCGTGGATTTCATTGAACCACCCAAGCGGGTTCGGGACGTGTTCGATCACATGGGAGGCAACAACGTAGTGGAATCGGCGTGATCCGACTGCATCCCTTAGGCCCGAGGGGCCGACCACGATGTCTACATCTTGGATGTGGTCGTTGCTGACGCGCTCACTGTTGCGATACTTGTCACGCAACTTATCTGTAGGCAAGTGATCGGCATATAAAACGCCCGTACCTTTTTTGGGCACTATCGGCTTATGCAGTGGGCCAATTTCCAGCCCTTGCTTCTCGAGCTTCAGGTTTTTGGTGAGGGTCGCGGCACGGTCAAAGGGTGCGGTCATCGGGGTGCTTCCTTAGTAGCGGGACTGGAATACGTGATGAAGTCGCATTGGCGAGCGATAGTGCGGGGTGGTAATAGCGGTCGTTGGGTAACATGTCGCCCCCACCGCGCTCGCATGGCGGCACATTCCCCCTCGAATCGGCGACGCTTAGCCGGTGCGGTGTCTGAGCAGGCGTTGGAGTCCACACGTTGCGGTAGCCTGTCTGCGAAAGACGCAGGCACAAGTCGACATCGTTGGAAGCAATCGCCAGGGATTCGTAGAAGCCGACGTCCTCGACAGGCTGGTCCAAAATAAATTTGTAAGGCGACGCCGGCCGAATAACCATCTTTGACCCTAGATAGCGCCAGGTTATTGGTCGCTGTTGGGGCAGTTCAGATTTCATCAAGCTACACCTTGCTTTCTCGGCTGGTGAGGGGCATCGCCGGTCAGGAACAGCTCAGCCCGTGGCCGCACAGACCGCGCGGCCTTCGAAACGACCGTATTCGAGATAATGCTCCGCGGGGTCGATGCGCGCTTGCGCGATATCTGGGTGATGGTGCAGATAGAACTTTGCATCGAAGTTTTCGGGAAGCGCCTTGTAGCGCCCTTCACGAAATAATGGAATAGATATTATCTGTTCAGACCACTCGAACTTCTCAGGTTTTTGCAGCTGGACAAAGAACTCGTGGCCCACGCTGTCGTGAAAATCAGCCACATAGAAATCAAGGAGCCCAAAGACGCTCAACTGGCGGAGAAGATTGCAAAATGACCTCGGGGTGAATACCGAACAATGCACGTCCAGGTACTCCTCAGAATCCACTGACTCAACTGCTATTCTCAAAGCTTCACGCGGATGCCGCGCGTGTGTCAAGTCGTGTAGGTCGATGTTTCCCCGCCAAGTTATGTTGCCGTCATGTTTTACTACATTAGATAGCGCGTCCAGAATCTGTACGGGCGTTGGCCTTGTAGTTTTCTGCAGCCATGCACCAATCCAATCGGTCGCGGTGGTGAGTCCGCGCAGCCGGTCGAAACAATAACGTTTATC
>NZ_LZIS01000211.1 GCF_001667015.1 Mycobacterium sp. E3198
GGGGCGGGCACACTGGAGCCATGGACCCGGTAACCGCCTTGAGGCAGATCGCCTATTACAAGGACCGGAGCCGCCACGACCCCCGGCGGGTGATGGCCTACCGCAACGCCGCCGACATCATCGAGGGCCTGGACGATGCGGCGCGCGAGCGGCACGGTCAGGCGAACAGCTGGCAGACGCTGCCCGGCATCGGCCCGAAGACCGCGAAGGTCATCGACCAGGCCTGGTCCGGACGCGAGCCCGACCTGCTCGTCGAATTGCGTTCCGCCGCCGAGGATCTCGGGGGCGGCGATTTGCGGGCCGCGCTGCGCGGCGACCTGCACCTGCACTCGAACTGGTCGGACGGGTCGGCGCCGATCGACGAGATGATGGCCACCGCGTCGGCGCTGGGCCACGAGTACTGCGCGCTGACCGACCATTCGCCGCGGCTGACCATCGCCAACGGGCTGTCGCCGGAGCGGCTGCGCGCGCAACTCGACGTCATCGACCGGTTGCGCGACGAGTTCGCGCCGATGCGCATCCTGACCGGCATCGAGGTCGACATCCTCGAAGACGGCAGCCTGGACCAGGAGCCCGAACTGCTCGAGCGCCTCGACGTCGTGGTGGCCAGCGTGCACTCGAAGCTGTCCATGGACGCGCCGGCCATGACGCGGCGCATGGTGCGCGCCGTCTCCAACCCGCACGCCGACGTGCTCGGCCACTGCACCGGTCGGCTGGTCTCCGGCGGCCGCGGCATCCGGCCCGAATCGAAGTTCGACGCCGAGGCGGTGTTCGGCGCGTGCCGCGATCACGGGACGGCCGTGGAGATCAACTCGCGTCCCGAGCGCCGCGACCCGCCGACCCGGCTGTTGAAGCTGGCACTGGAGATCGGCTGCCTGTTCAGCATCGACACCGACGCGCACGCGCCGGGTCAGCTCGACTTTCTCGGCTACGGCGCCCAGCGCGCGCTCGACGCCGGCGTGCCGACCGACCGGATCGTCAACACCTGGCCCGCGGACGGGCTGCTGGAATGGACGGCGTCGTAGGCGAGCTGCGCTTGCTACACCGACTGCCCGTCGCCGCCCGCATTGCCGCCGATGATCAGGGCCTCGGCGCCGGAGCCGGCGACCCCGGTGGCGCCGCCGTTGCCGCCGAATTGGCCAACACCACCGCCCGCGCCTCCAGCCCCGCCCA
>NZ_LZIS01000212.1 GCF_001667015.1 Mycobacterium sp. E3198
CGCACCGACAACTCCCGGGGCACGAAGCAGACCGTCGATCGCAGCATCAGACGCCACCAGAAATCCACGTCGACGAGCTGATAGATGTCGTTCCGCAGGCCGCCCGCCTCCAGCGCCAGCCGGCGCCGAAACATCACGCAGGTCGGCTCGCCAATCCAATTGCCGGCGCCGCCGCGGAGCAGCTGCTGCGCGGCGAGCCAAGGCCCGCGGTTGCGCTCGCGAAGCCGCCAAAAGTGTTTGTGCGCAGGGCCCACTCGGCGCCGCCACGGAAGATTCTCGTCCTGCACCACCCGCCGGGGGGCGAACGCCATTCCCACCGCGGGGTCGTCGAAGCACGGGAGGAGCGCCTCGAGCGCCCCCGGGAGTAACCAGTCATCGCCATGGACGAACTGGATGCACGTGCCCCGCGCGAGCTCCAGACACTTGTTGTGGTTTCCGTTCAGGCCGAGGCGGGACGCGTTGCGCACGAGCCGGTCTCCGGGCCGCAGCATTGTCTTGGCGATTGCGGCGCAATCGTCGGACGAACAGTCGTCGACCACCAGGATCTCGAACTCGACGCCGTCCTGCTCGAGGATGCTGCGCAGGCAACGCTCGATGGTGCCGGCGTTGTTGTACA
>NZ_LZIS01000213.1 GCF_001667015.1 Mycobacterium sp. E3198
TTCGGCACGCCCTACGGCACCGTCGACTACGAGGGCGCCACCATCCCGGTCCCCGTCGACGACCAGACGTTGCAGGAGATCACCAAGATCACCGACGGCGAGGCGTTCCACGCCGACAGCCTGCAATCGTTGGAAAGCGTCTATTCGACGCTGCAGCGCCAGATCGGCTACGAGACGGTGAAGGGCGACGCCAGCCTCGCCTGGATGCTGCTCGGGGCGGTGGTCCTGGCCGGCGCCATCCTGGCCGGTCTCGCGCTCAACAGCCGGTTGCCCTCCTAGGCGATCAGGGCGGCGATCGGGTGGGCGATCAGGTCGGCAGCCGCCGGTTGATCAACAGGGCCAGCGCCGCGGCGATGAGCGCGGCGACGACGCCCAGGCGCAGCCACCCGGCGCTGCCGGGTCCGGGCACCGTGCGAAACCCGATGTCGTTCTCGATGGCGTTGTAGCTCTTGTTGAGCTCGGCGATGTTGGTCGCGGTGTAGGACTGCCCGCCGGAGAGCTGGGCGATCTTTTTCATCTGGTCGGTCGAGACGGGAACGGCGACCCGCTGCCCGTTCATCTCGATCTCGCCGCCTTTGGTGCCGAACGAGATCGTCGAGATGGGCACGCCCTGGTCCTTGGCCATCCCGTCA
>NZ_LZIS01000214.1 GCF_001667015.1 Mycobacterium sp. E3198
GCCCGCACCGGTCGCCGCGCCGGCTCCCGCACCGGCGCCGGCCCCCGCGCCGGGCGCCGCGCCCGCCGCGTCGCCCGGTTTGGGCCCGGACGCCCCGCCCACGCAGGACTTCATGTATCCCTCGATCGGCACCAATTGCCTTGCGGACGGCAGTAGTTCGATCGCGACCGCCCTTTCGGTGGCGGGGCCGGCCAAGATCCCGACCCCGGGACCCGGGCCCGGCCAGACCGCCTATGTGTTCACCGCGGTCGGCACACCCGGGCCCGCCGAGGTGCAGAAGCTGCCGCTGAACGTCACCTGGGTGAACCTGACCACCGGCAAGTCCGGAACGGTCACGCTCAAGCCGCGCACCGACATCAACGGGGACGGTCCGACGACGCTGACGGCGATCGTCGACACCGGCTCGGGCAGCATCATGTCGACGATCTTCGGGCAGGTCACCACCAAGGAAAAGCAGTGCCAGTTCATGCCCACCATCGGCTCGACGGTGGTGCCCTAGGCGGCCGACCCGATTCAGGGTCTCCAGCCGGGCGTGCGGCCGAGGTGGCCGAGGATGCGGTCGAGGTCGGTCGCGCCGGCGGGCGCGACCACGGCCGGCCCGAACGGCGCGCCGTCCATGGTGCGGTAGTCGCCATCCGGAATAACGAGCACCAGCGGTAGCGCGGCGGCCAAAACGTCGCCCGGGAGCGCGAATTGGACGCCGATGCTGCGCGCGACGTCCCAGCCGTGCACCACGTAGTCGACGAAATGGAAGCCGATCGCGACCGCACCGGGGAAGGACGCCCCGGGGCCGAAATCGGGCAACGCAAACGCCGCGTCGAGCACCCCGTCGACGGCGAACGCGTCGAGCACGTCGGCGGCGGCCGCGGCGTAGGTGCCGGCGGGATCGGCCGCGACGGCGGCGGCCACGCGCTCCGGCGCCCAGACGATGGGGCTGTCCCCGCCGCCGCGCGCGGCCGCGGCGAACCCCTGATGCTGCACGGTCATGTGGCAGAGCAGATCGAGCAGGTTCCAGCCCGCGCAGGGCGTGGGCCGGCGCAGATCGCCGCGGGTGACCGCCGCGACGACGTCGACGGACGCCTGCACGGCGGCCCGGTGGGGGGAACGGACGTCGGGAATAATATGCATCAGCATACGATATGCAGATGCATATTATCTGTCAACGGCTACGCTGCCACCATGGCAGCGACCCCACGGCGGCCCGATCTCGCCGCGATGATGGGGCCACTGGTTCGGGAGATGGTCGCCGCCGAGATCCCCGTGCTGGAAGCGCATGGGTTGTCGATGTGGGGCTACGTCGTGCTGAGTGCGCTCGATCGTTCGCCGGTGCGCAGTCAGGCCGCGCTCGCGGAGGCGATCGGCGCCGACAAGACCCGCATCATCCCCACGCTCGACGATTTGCAGAACCGGGGTTATATCGAGCGCCGTCCCGACCCCGACGACCGCCGGGTGCGGCTGCTCGCGCTCACCGACGCCGGCCGGGCGGCGAAAGATGCCGCGCAGCAAGACATTCAGCGCGGCGAGGAGCGCTGGCTCGGGGGGCTGTCGGCCGAGGACCGGCGGGTGTTCCTGCGCGTCCTGCGTCAGCTGTCGGACGCGCCAGGCGGCTGACTAGTAGGCCATGAACAAGATGGCGTCGCGGTCGTACTCGAGGCCCGGGTGGGCGCTGGCGAGGTGGGCCTGGGTCAGCTCGACCAGTTCGTCCTCGTCCTTGCCGACGATGGCTTCGCCGCAGGGACACGTTATGTGTGTCTTCACGTTGCCGCCTTTCCCTTCGCTGCTGCTTTCATCTGCTTCTTGTACGACCGCACCTTCCCGAGGGACTGCGCGTCGACGATGTCGGCGACGGACAGGTGCGTTCCGGCCTTGCCGAAGTCCCCGGCCGCCTCCCGCCATCCCGCCGGCGTCACGCCGTACTGCTTGCCGAGTAGCGCCAGGAAGATCTTCGCCTTCTGCTCGCCGAAACCGGGCAGCCCCTTGAGCCGCCGCAGCAGTTCGTGCCCGTCGGGCGCACCGGCCGTCCACAACCCGGCCGCGTCGCCGTCATAGCGGTCCACGATGATCTGCGCCAGGGCCTGGATCCGCTTGGCCATCGACCCCGGGAAGCGATGCACCGCAGGCCTTTCCGCGCACAGCGCGGCGAACTTCTCCGGGTCATAGTCGGCGATCCGACCGGCGTCCAGGCCGCCCATCCGGTCCGCGATCTTCTTCGGGCCGGCGAACGCCGTCTCGAACGGCACCTGTTGGTCCAGGAGCATCCCGACCAGCAACGCGAACGGGTCGTCTTCCAGCAGCGCGTCGGCCTCGGGCTCCTGCGCCAGGCAGAGCTTCGACATACGCCGACTTTAGCGCCCGGGCTATCGTGGCGTGGTGGTGGATGAGGCCAGATTGGAGCTGATGCTGGCGCGCGACGAGCTGCATCGGCTCGTCACCGCCTATTGCCGGGCCGTCGACCGCGCGGATTACGCGGCGCTCCGCGATCTGTACCACCCCGACGCGACCGACGCGCACGGCTCGTTCTCGGCGGGGGGCGTGGAAGAGTTCATCGCGCAACTGCGGGCCGCCGAACCGTATGTGCGTGTCTCCCAACACAACATCACCACGACGAACTTCGTGATCGACGGCGAGGAGGCCCGCGGTGAAATCTACTGCCTGGTTTTTCACACCTTCGCCGGCCCCGAACACGACTCGGACGTCATCATCGGCGGCCGGTACCTGGACACCTACACCAAACACGACGGCCGCTGGAAGTTCAGCCGACGCACCATCGCGGCGGACTGGGCATACCGCAACGACCCGTCCCGAGTGGACTTCGGGCACACCAGCACCCGGGGAAGCCTGCGCGGCCAACCGGGTCAGGCCGACCCATCGATCAGGCTCTTTGCGCCGCCCCAAGCCTGAGAGTGCGATTCTTTCGGCGTGAGCACCGAAGACGGACCGGCGGCAACCACCCGCTACCTGCTGTTCGCCACGCCGGAGGAATTCAGCTACCGGCAGCGCGCGCTCGAAGACGACGCGGCCAAGATATTCGCCCAGCAACCGCCGCTGGCCATCGACGTGGGCGAGGGCACGGTCTCGATCGTCGACCCGGGCAGCAACGCGGTGATCACGTCCGCCCTGATTCACGAGGTCACCGCGACACCGGGCACCTACGCGCCCATGGACCAGTCCTCCGAGTCGACCAGCCGGCGCTACACGCAGCCGCTGCTGCTCCTCGACGCCCCCGGCGGGCTGGACGTGGTAGTCGGTATTTTGCCGATGCGCGTCACGACGTGGACCGGTCACCAATTCCGGTACGCCTGGCGGCGCAAGGCGCGGCCCCTCGATCTCGACGCCGCGTATCGCCACGAACGGGTCGGTGGCCCAGCTACGTGGTCACGGACGCCGAATGGCGCAGCCTCGTCGAGACATTCGGCTTGGGCACCCTCGCGGTCGACGAGTATGCCTCGGGCGCGCTGGACAGCGAAGCAAAGTTCATGAAGGTGGTCGGGATCGCCTTCGCCGCGTTGATATTCGTTGCCACGACGGTGTTTTTCGCGTGGTTCATCTGGGCGATCGCCACCGGCAACATTCACCATCACCAGCACTGACCGCCACCCGGACGGCCTCGCGCCGGCTAGCCCGAATCACCCGCTCTTGCGGCGGAATTCGCGGCGGTTCTCCACCGGACCGTGCGCCCGCGAGTGCTTGTCGCCGGCGTCTTTGTGGTCGGACGCGCCCGCCGACTTGGCCTTCTTGCGATCGAGGGCCTCGCGGAACTTGCGCTTCGTATCGTCCCCTTGCTGGGCGTTCGATTCGGCCATACCGGCAGCCTATCCTGCATGGCCCGGCCTGGCTTGTGGTTTTACCGCTTGCCGGGCGGCATTCCGTAGACGTGCGAGATCCGCAGCGTCATCACCACCCGCCGGTCGGTGACCATCGCCTGCCGGTAGTCGTCCCAGTCCGGGTGCTCACCGGCGATGTTGCGATACAAGGCAATCAACGCCTCGACGGTGTCATCGTCGGGGGCGGGTGCGGCAACGGGCCCGGGAGCGGGCGCGGCAGCGGGTGCGGGTGAGGGCGCCGGCGCCGCGGCGGGGCCGGGACCGGCGGCGTGCGCCGGATCGATGCCCGGCGGCAGGTGCGACTGCAGCCCGGGCTCGATGCCCAGCGGCGGTACGTGTTGCACCGGCGCGGTGTCGGGCGGGGTGGCGGCACCGGGCGCGGGTGCCGGTGCGCCGGGAACCGGCGAGCCGGGCACTTGCACGAAGTTATTCACCGACGTCGCAACGTTTTTGGACTCGCTGGGCGCGGCCGGGCTGTGGGCGAAGGCTTGGGCGGCGGCCATCAGCAGCTGTGTCGCCTGCCCGGGATTGCTGGCCGCCTGCTGGATGATCGGGCTCAGCTCCGAGAGCGCCGGCAGGCCCGGTAGTTGCTGGTTGGAGTTCGCCTGCGGTGTCGGCAGCGGCGCCGCCGGGTCGGCGGCCGCGCCCGGGCAGAACCCGAGCGCGGCAGCCGACGCCGTGACGACAGCGGCCAACCCCTTGGACAGATTCCGAGTGCTTACCACGATGCCCTCCGGTCTAGGTTGTGGGTTTGCCGTCTAAGGGGTTGCTCAGGGAATGGCCGACAGCAGCGGCGTCATCGGGTTGGTGAGCGACGGCAGCGTCGCCGCCGGTGCGGCGGGTGCGGCCGGCGCGGCCGGGGCGGCCGGTGCGGCCGGTGCCGCCGGAGCCTGTCCGGTCGCGAGCGCCGTCAGGTCCTGCGGAAGCGTCAGCTGCGCGGGCACGTTGACCGGCAGGCCGGACGGCAGCGCCGGCATGTCGACCTTCGCCTGGGGGAGCTGAGGGGACGGGGGCGTCGCGGGCGCCGCCGGCGCCGAGAGCCCGGGGATGGCCGGCAGGCCCGGAATGGACGGAGCGGCCGGGGCGGCAGGCGCCGCCGGCACCTGCTGCGTCAAGCCCGGGATCGAGCCGAGCCCCGGGATCGCCGACGTTGCCGACGGAGCCGACGGCGACACGGGCGAGGTCGCCGAGGGCAGCCCCGGGAAGGTGATGCCGGGAGAGGCCGGCGCCGCCGGGGGCGTGGCGCCGAGCGCGGTCGCAAGGTTCTGCAGGATTTGTGGCGCGTTGGCCGCCGAACTGATCAGCTGCTGCGGAATGTTCGGCACGGGCGGGGCCGGCACGGGGTCGGCGTGGGCGATACCGCCCGTCAGTAGCGCGGCGGACGAACCGACTACGACGGCGGTCGCTCGCACATAGGTCCAGATGGTTGGCATGACTCTCCCTGGTGATCGACGACGGGGTCCGCGGCCGAAGTTACTTTGATACTGGTGTGACTCAAGTGACACGTGTGGCATTTATTCGATCGTTACCGATACGAGTGACGGCGGTGACCGGGCGGGTGCCGCGATCGCTAAAGTCGGGCGAATAGACACCACCTCGACCGCCGCCCCGGCGGTTCCCCTCAACCGGCGGCTGGCGGGTCCGCTGCAGGCGGCCGCGCCGGCGCTGCTGGCCGTGAGCGTCGTCGCGCGGCTCGCCTGGACCTACCTGGCGCCCCACGGCGCGAACTTCGTCGACCTGCACGTCTACCTCGGCGGGGCGGCCGCGCTCGACCATCCCGGCACCCTCTACGGCTACGTGTACGCCGACCAGACGCCCGACTTCCCGCTGCCGTTCACGTATCCGCCGTTCGCGGCCGTCGTGTTCTACCCGCTGCACCTGTTGCCCTTCGGCCCGGTCGCCTTCCTGTGGCAGGTCGCGACGATGGCCGCGTTGTACGGCGCGATCCGGGCCAGCCAGCGCATCATGGGCGTCCCCGCCGACGCCGGCCGGCGCGTGGCGATGTTGTGGACGGCGGTCACCCTCTGGATCGAGCCGCTGCGCAGCACCTTCGACTATGGGCAGATCAACGTGTTGCTCATGCTGGTAGTGCTGTGGGCGGCCTACAGCTCCCGGTGGTGGCTGTCGGGGCTGCTGGTCGGCGTGGCGGCCGGGATCAAGCTGACGCCGGCGATCGCCGGCGTCTACCTGGTCGGCGTCCGGCGCTGGGGCGCGGCGGCGTTCTCGGCGGTCGTGTTCGCCGCGACCATCGGCCTCTCGGCCCTGGTCGCGGGGGGCCAGACCGGCTACTACTTCACCAAGTTGCTGGGCGACGCGCACCGGGTGGGGCCTATCGCCACGTCGTTCAATCAATCCTGGCGTGGCGGCATCTCCCGGATCCTCGGCCATGACGCCGGCTTCGGTCCGCTGGTCGTGGGCGCCATCGCCGTCACCGCCGTGCTGGCCTTACTGGCGTGGCGGGCGCTCGACGGGTCCGATCGGCTGGGCAAGCTGCTGGTGGTCGAGTTGTTCGGGCTGCTGCTCTCGCCGATCTCGTGGTCTCACCACTGGGTGTGGCTGGTGCCGCTGATGGTCTGGGCGATTCACGGGTCGCCGCGCGAGCGGCCGGGCGCCCGCGTGGTGGGGTGGGGCTGGCTGGTGCTCACGATCATCGGGGTGCCGTGGCTGCTGAGCTTCGCCCAACCGACCATCTGGCAGATAAGCCGGCCGTGGTACCTGGCCTGGGCGGGGTTGGCCTACATCGTGGCGGCGGTGGCGACGCTGATCTGGGTCGCGGCCACCGGCAACCGCCCCGAGCCTCACGACGGCGTGACGCGCGCGCGCGAACGTCACCCCAGCGTGGCGGCCGACGAGAAGGGCGCCGTGCCGGATTAGCCCCCGACGATCCCGTCGATGTCGCGCGCCATGTCGACGTCGTTTTGGGTGATGCCACCCTCGGAATGCGTGACCAGGGCGAAAGTCACTGTCCGCCAACGGATATCGATGTCAGGGTGATGGTTCTTGCTCTCGGCGTGCTCGGCCACCCGGCGCACGGCGTCGATGCCGTCGAGGAACGTCGGAAACTTGACCGACCGTCGCAGGGCGCCACCGGAACGCTCCCATCCGCCCAGTCCGGGCAGTGCGGCGTCTACTTGCTCATCCGTTAACACAGCCATATCCCGACGGTATACCGTCACTGGCTGTGCCAACCCAGATCGTCGTCGCCGCCGCCGTCATCTGCGGCCCCGCGGTGTTGGTGGCGCAGCGCGTTCGGCCGCCGGAGCTGGCCGGCCGCTGGGAACTGCCCGGCGGCAAGGTCGCGCTCGGCGAAACCGAGCCCGACGCGCTGGCCCGGGAACTGGCCGAGGAGCTGGGCCTGGCCATCGCCGACGTCGCGGTAGGCGACCGGCTCGGTGCGGACATCGCGCTGAATGACACGACGACCCTGCGGGCCTACCGGGTGCGCCTGCTCGGCGGACAACCGCACCCCCGCGAACACCGGGCGCTGCGCTGGCTCACCGCGGCCGAACTGAACGATGTCGACTGGGTGCCCGCCGATCGCGGCTGGCTGGGCGACCTCGCCGGCGCGCTGTGCGCAGCCTCATAACAAGTCCACAGGCTGCATGCAGGAAACCTTCAGCGCTGTCGCAGCTGACACGCGTGAAATCGGAAGGTAATAGCCCCAATAGTCCGTAACGTCGATGTGTAGGCCTGAAGCGATGCCGATGGATGTTCCGACGGCGTGGCCACGGCCGCCACGCCGGACTGATGGCTTGGCCTTTTTGGTAACCGGCCGCGAATCCCAGTGCGACGTCAACACGTAGGAGGCATTCTCTCTTGACCGTCACACCTCACATCGGTGGGCCGCTCGAGGAGCTACTGGAACGCAGTGGGCGATTTTTCACCCCGGGCCAATTCTCGGCCGATCTGCGCACCGTCACCCGCCGGGGCGGCCGGGAGGCTGACGTCTTCTACCGAGACCGGTGGAGCCACGACAAGGTGGTCCGGTCCACGCACGGGGTGAACTGCACCGGCTCGTGCTCGTGGAAGATCTACGTCAAGGACGGGATCATCACCTGGGAAACGCAGCAGACCGACTACCCGTCGGTGGGCCCGGACCGACCCGAATATGAGCCGCGCGGCTGCCCGCGCGGTGCGTCGTTCTCCTGGTACAGCTACTCGCCGACCCGGGTTCGCTATCCGTACGCCCGCGGCGTGCTGATCGAGATGTTCCGCGAAGCCAAGGCGCGACTCGGCGACCCCGTGCTCGCGTGGGCCGACATCCAGGCCGACCCGGAGCGCCGCCGTCGCTACCAACGGGCTCGCGGCAAGGGCGGGCTGGTACGAATCAGCTGGGCCGAGGCCACCGAACTGATCGCGGCGGCCCACGTGCACACCATCAAGACCTACGGCCCCGACCGGGTGGCCGGGTTCTCCCCGATCCCGGCGATGTCGATGGTGTCGTATGCCGCCGGCTCACGGTTCTACGAGCTGATCGGCGGCGCGATGACGTCGTTCTACGACTGGTATGCCGATCTCCCGGTGGCCTCCCCGCAGGTGTTCGGTGACCAGACCGACGTGCCGGAGTCCGGGGATTGGTGGGACGCAGCGTATTTGATGATGTGGGGCTCCAACGTTCCGATCACCCGGACCCCGGACGCGCACTGGATGGCCGAGGCCCGGTACCGCGGCACCAAGGTGGTGACGGTCAGCCCCGACTACGCCGACAACACGAAGTTCGCCGACGAGTGGATGCCGTGCGCCGCCGGCACGGACGGGGCGCTGGCCATGGCGATGGGCCACGTGATCCTCTCGGAATGCTTTGTGCAAAAACAGGTTCCGTTCTTCACCGACTTCGCGCGCCGTTACACCGACCTGCCCTTCCTGATCAAGCTGGAGCAGCGGGGCGACATGTTGGTGCCGGGAAAGAACCTCACGGCGGCCGACATCGGGCAGGCGGTCGAGAACGCCGCGCTCAAGCCGGCGGTGCTCGACGAGGCGACGAATTCCGTTGTGGTGCCGCACGGCTCGCTGGGATTCCGCTACGGCGAGGACGGCGTCGGAAAGTGGAACCTCGACCTCGGCGATCTGACACCGGCGCTCAGCGTGCACGACGAGCGCGAGGCGGGCACCGCGCTCGTCCACCTGCCCAGCTTCGACACGGTGAACGGCGAGGGCCGCACGCTGACGCGCGGAGTACCGGCGCGCCGCGTCGGCAAACACCTGGTGTGCACCGTCTTCGACTTGATGCTCGCCCAGTACGGGGTGGCGCGGCCCGGGCTGCCTGGCGACTGGCCCACCGGCTACGACGACCCGACGCACCAGAACACCCCGGCCTGGCAGGAGCCCATCACGGGCGTGTCGGCCGCCCAGGCGATCCGCGTCGCTCGCGAATTCGCCCGCAGCGCCGAGGAATCCGGCGGCCGCTCGATGATCATCATGGGCAGCGGGATCAACCAGTGGTTCCACGGCGACGCCATCTACCGCGCGGTGCTGGCGCTGCTGATGCTGACCGGGTCGATGGGACGCAACGGCGGGGGCTGGGCCCACTACGTCGGCCAGGAAAAGGTGCGCCCGCTCACCGGTTTTCAGACGATGGCGATGGCCACCGACTGGGTGCGCCCGCCGCGGCAGGTTCCCGGAGCCTCGTACTGGTACGCGCACACCGACCAATGGCGCTACGACGGCTACGCGGCCGACAAGCTGGCCAGCCCCATCGGCCGCGGCAAGTTTGCCGGCAAGCACACGATGGACCTGTTGGCGTCCGCGACCGCGATGGGCTGGAGCCCGTTCTACCCGCAGTTCGACCGGTCCAGCTTGGAGGTCGCCGACGAGGCGCGCGCCGCCGGCCGCGACGTCGCCGAATACGTCGCCGAGCAACTCGGCGAGCGCAAGCTCAAGTTGGCCGTCACCGATCCCGACAACCCGGTCAACTGGCCGCGCGTGCTCACGGTGTGGCGGGCCAACCTGATCGGTTCGTCGGGGAAGGGCGGGGAATACTTCCTGAGCCATCTGCTGGGCACCGATTCCAATGCGCAGGCGGTGCCCCCGGAGGACGGCGTGCGGCCCAGCGACGTCGTGTGCGAGGGCGACATTCCGGAGGGCAAGCTCGACCTGATGATGTCGATCGACTTCCGGCAGACCTCCACGACCCTGGTGTCCGATGTCGTGCTGCCGGCGGCGACCTGGTACGAGAAGGCCGACATCTCCAGCACGGATATGCATCCGTATGTGCACGCGTTCAGTGCGGCAACGGATCCGCCTTGGGAAACCCGTTCGGATTTCGACGCTTTCGGCGCCATCGCGCGTGCCTTCAGCGCGATGGCCAAGCGTCACCTGGGCACCCGCAGCGATGTGGTGCTCACGGCTTTGCAGCACGACACACCCGATGCAATGGCCTATCCGGATGGCAGCGAGGACGACTGGTTGCACACGGGAGCGACGCCCGTGCCGGGACGCACCATGGCCAAGCTCACCGTGGTGGAGCGCGACTACGCCGCCATCTACGACAAGTGGCTGACGCTCGGTCCGCTCGTCGACCGGTTCGGAGTGACCACCAAGGGGGTCACCGTGCACCCGTTCCGCGAGGTCGAGGAGCTGTCCAAGAAGTTCGGTGTGATGAATTCCGGTGTGGCGCAGGGACGTCCGGCCATTACCACCGCGGACCGGATGGCCGACGTGCTGATGTTGTTGTCCGGGACCACCAACGGCCGGCTCGCCGTCGAGGGCTTCCGGGAGCTGGAGAAGCGCACGGGCCAGCGCCTGGCCCACCTGGCCGAGGGCAGCGAGGACCGCCGCGTCACCTACGCCGACACCCAGGCGCGTCCCGTGCCGGTCATCACGAGTCCGGAGTGGTCGGGCAGCGAGACCGGCGGTCGCCGCTACGCGCCCTTCACCATCAACATCGAGAACCTCAAGCCGTTCCACACGCTGACCGGCCGGATGCATTTCTACCTGGCCCACGACTGGGTGGAGGAACTCGGCGAGCATCTGCCGGTCTTTCGTCCGCCACTGGACATGACGCGCCTGTTCGGCCAACCCGCGCTCGGCCCGACCGACGACGGAATCGGGCTGACCGTGCGCTATCTGACGCCGCACTCGAAATGGTCGTTCCATTCCACCTACCAGGACAACCTGTACATGCTGTCGTTGTCGCGCGGCGGTCCGACGATGTGGATCAGCCCGGGCGATGCGGCGAAAATCAAAGTGCGCGACAATGATTGGGTGGAGGCGGTGAACGCCAACGGCATCTACGTGTGCCGGGCGATCGTCTCGCACCGCATGCCCGACGGTGTGGTGTTCGTCTACCACGTCCAGGAACGCACGGTGGACACGCCGCGCACCGAGACCAACAACAAGCGCGGCGGCACCCACAATTCGCTGACCCGCGTGCGCATCAAGCCCAGCCACCTGGCCGGTGGCTATGGGCAGCACGCGTTCGCGTTCAACTACATGGGCCCGACCGGCAACCAGCGCGACGAGGTCACGGTGGTGCGGCGCCGCAGCCAGGAGGTGACCTACTAGATGAAGGATCCGAGCGACGCTTGCGGAGCGAGACAATGAAGGTCATGGCGCAACTGGCGATGGTGATGAACCTCGACAAGTGCATCGGCTGCCACACCTGTTCGGTCACCTGCAAGCAGGCCTGGACCAACCGCAGCGGCACCGAGTACGTGTGGTTCAACAACGTCGAAACCCGTCCGGGACAAGGCTATCCGCGTACCTACGAGGACCAGGAGCGGTGGCGCGGCGGCTGGATCCGCGACAGGAAGGGCCGGCTGCGGCTGCGCGACGGCGGCCGCATCCATAAGCTGCTGCGCATCTTCGCCAACCCCAAGCTGCCCACCATCGCGGAGTACTACGAGCCGTGGACCTACGACTACGAGAACCTCACCACCGCACCGGCGGGTGACACCTTCCCCACGGCCGCGCCGAAAAGCCTGCTCAGCGGGAAACCGATGAAGGTCTCCTGGGGGCCGAACTGGGATGACAACCTTTCCGGGTCACCGGAGATCCTTCCCGAGGACCCGATCCTGAAGAAGGTCGGCGAGGAGGTCAAGCTTCGGCTCGAAGAGACCTTCATGTTCTACCTGCCGCGGATCTGCGAACACTGCCTCAACCCCTCCTGCGTGGCGTCATGCCCGTCGGGTGCGCTGTACAAGCGCACCGAGGACGGAATCGTCCTGGTCGACCAGGACCGCTGCCGCGGCTGGCGGATGTGCGTGTCCGGATGCCCTTACAAGAAGGTGTATTTCAACCACAAGACAGGCAAGGCCGAGAAGTGCACGCTGTGCTACCCGCGCATGGAGGTCGGCCTGCCGACGATCTGCTCGGAGACCTGCGTGGGCCGACTGCGGTACCTCGGGCTGGTGCTCTACGACGCCGACCGGGTGCTCGAGGCGGCGTCGGTGGAAGACGACAAGGACCTCTACGAGGCGCAGCGGCAAATCCTGTTGGACCCCAACGATCCCGAGGTCATCGCCGGCGCGCGGGCCGAGGGCATTTCTGCCGAGTGGATCGAGGCTGCGCAGCGTTCCCCCGTGCATGCATTGATCAACACATACAAGGTGGCGCTGCCGTTGCACCCGGAATACCGGACCATGCCGATGGTTTGGTACATCCCACCGTTGTCGCCGGTCGTCGATGCCGTCAGCCGCGACGGCCACGACGGGGAGGAGTTGGGCAACCTGTTCGGCGCGCTGGAGGCGCTGCGCATCCCCATGCGATACCTGGCCGAGTTGTTCAGCGCCGGCGACACCGGCGTGGTCGAAGGCGTGTTGCGGCGCTTGGCGGCGATGCGCTCCTACATGCGCGACATCAACCTGGGCCGGGACACCCAGCCGCACATACCGCAGTCGGTGGGGATGACCGAAGAACAGATGTACGAGATGTACCGGCTGCTCGCCATCGCGAAATACGAAGAACGGTACGTCATTCCGACCGCCTTCAGCCCACAGGCCCGGGATCTCGAGCAGCTGGGTTGCTCGTTGTCCGGCGAGGGCGGGCCGGGCATGTACGAGTCGGGCGAACCGGCGCCCGTCTCCGTGGAGACCTTCCACGCCACGCAGCGTTCCAGGGTCAACTTGCTCAACTGGGACGGCAATCAGGTGCCGGCCGGAATGTTCCCCGAGGAGCACAAGCGATGAGGCTGCTGGCCGCGCGCCACGAACGCCACCGCACGCGCACACTGCAGGACCGGCTGGTGTGGCAGGGGGCCTCGCTGCTGCTGGCATATCCGGATGACGACCTGTCCGTGCGACTGGAAAGCGTCGAGGAACTGGCGAGCCACATCGACGGCCCCGAGGCGGCGCTGCTCGGGCGGACGGCCACGGCGTTGCGCGCCCGCGAGCCGATGGCGGCCGCGATGGATTACGTCGCGACGTTCGACATGCGGCGTCGCGCCACCATGTACCTGACGTACTGGACCGCCGGGGACACCCGCAACCGCGGCCGGGAAATGCTGGCGTTCGCCACCGCCTACCGGGAAGCGGGCGTGGAGCCGCCCCGCGACGAGGCGCCGGACCACCTGCCCGTCGTGCTGGAGTTCGCCGCCACCGTCGATCCCGAGGCGGGGCGCCGGCTGCTGACCGAGTACCGGGTCTCCATCGACGTGTTGCGGGGCGGCCTGGCGGATGCCCGGTCGCCCTACGAGCACGCCGTCGCGGCGGTCTGCGCGACCCTGCCGGTTGCCACCGACCAGGAGCTGCGCCGCGCGGAGCGGCTCGCAAAAGCCGGGCCGCCGGCGGAAGCCGTTGGGCTGCAACCGTTCACCCTGACCGTACCGCCGCGGCGTCAGGGAGGAACGTCCGATGTTTAGCAACGTGGTGTTCTGGGACGTCACCCCGTACGTCACGCTCGCGGTGCTGGTGCTCGGCTCCTGGTGGCGCTACCACTACGACAAGTTCGGCTGGACCTCGCGCTCCTCGCAGATCTATGAGTCGCGCCTGCTGCGCATCGGCAGCCCGATCTTCCATTTCGGCATTCTCGCGGTGTTGGCCGGGCATGTGATGGGCTTGATGATTCCGCCGAGGGTGACGCACTGGCTGCGCGTCAGCGACTACACCTACCACATGCAGGCGGTCATCGCGGGGTCGATCGCGGGCACCGCGACCCTGGTCGGCATCGGGCTGCTGATCTATCGCCGGTTCACCCGCCCGGCGGTATCCATGGCCACCACGCGCAGCGACAAGGTGATGTACGTGGTGCTGATCCTGGCGATCGTGGTGGGCCTCTACTGCGACCTGATCGGCACCGGACCCCACGGCGGCGAGTTCCACTACCGCTACACCGTCGGCCTGTGGTTCCGGCGGATCTGGTTGCTGCAGCCGCACGGGGAAGTCATGGTGAACGCGCCGTTGGACTACCAGTTGCACGCCCTGATCGGGATGGTGCTGTTCATGCTGGTGCCGTTCACCCGGCTGGTGCACGTGCTGAGCGCGCCAATCGGCTATCTGTTCCGGCCCTACATCGTCTACCGCAGCCGCGCCGCGGCCCCCGACGGGCAATTGGTGGGCACGGCACCGCGCCGGCGCGGTTGGTAGGGCGATGTGAGCCTCGACACTGCGGCGCACCACGCGACAGCCCGGTTCGCCATCTGAGAGCCCCGCTGCCAGAATCACCGACGTGCCATTCCGCAACGTCGCCATCGTCGCCCACGTCGACCACGGAAAAACCACCCTGGTCGACGCGATGCTGCGGCAGTCCGGGGCGCTGCACCACCGCGGCGACGACACGCAGGAACGCATCATGGACAGCGGTGACCTGGAGAAGGAGAAGGGCATCACCATCCTGGCCAAGAACACCGCCGTGCACCGGCACAACGACGACGGCACGGTCACCGTGATCAATGTCATCGACACCCCGGGGCACGCCGACTTCGGCGGCGAGGTGGAGCGCGGGCTGTCCATGGTGGACGGGGTGCTGCTGCTGGTCGACGCCTCCGAGGGACCGCTGCCACAGACGCGGTTCGTGCTGCGCAAGGCGCTGGGCGCGCACCTGCCGGTGATCCTCGTCGTCAACAAGACCGACCGGCCCGACGCGCGCATCGCCGAGGTGGTGGAGGCCAGCCACGACCTGTTGCTCGACGTCGCATCCGATCTGGACGACGAGGCCGCCGCCGCCGCCGAGCATGCGCTGGGACTGCCGACGCTGTACGCGTCGGGCCGCGCGGGCATCGCGAGCACCGAAGCGCCGGCCGACGGCGAGGTGCCCGCAGGCGACAACCTCGACCCGTTGTTCGACGTGTTGATGGAGCACATCCCGGCGCCGTCGGGGGACCCGGAGGCGCCGCTGCAGGCGCTGGTGACCAACCTGGACGCGTCGGCGTTCCTCGGGCGCCTCGCGCTCATCCGCATCTACAACGGCAAGCTGCGCAAGGGCCAGCAGGTCGCCTGGATGCGCGAGGTCGACGGGCTGCCGGTCATCACCAGCGCCAAGATCACCGAGTTGCTCGCGACCGAGGGCGTCGAGCGCAGCCCGACGGAGGTCGCGGCGGCCGGAGATATTGTGGCTATCGCCGGGATTCCCGAGATCATGATCGGGGACACGCTGGCCGATCCCGACCATGCCCACGCGCTGCCGCGGATCACGGTCGACGAGCCGGCGATCTCGGTGACCATCGGCACCAACACCTCGCCACTGGCCGGCAAGGTGTCCGGGCACAAGCTGACCGCGCGGATGGTCCGCAGCCGGCTGGACAGCGAGCTGGTCGGCAACGTGTCGGTCCGGGTCGTCGACATCGGCCGGCCCGACGCGTGGGAGGTGCAGGGCCGCGGCGAGCTCGCCCTGGCCGTGCTGGTCGAGCAGATGCGCCGGGAGGGCTTCGAGTTGACGGTGGGCAAGCCGCAGGTGGTCACCAAGACCATCGACGGCCAGCTGCACGAACCGTTCGAGGCGATGACCATCGACTGCCCCGAGGAATTCGTCGGCGCGATCACCCAGTTGATGGCCGGCCGCAAGGGCCGCATGGAGGAGATGACCAACCACGCGGCCGGCTGGGTCCGGATGGACTTCATCGTGCCCAGCCGCGGCCTGATCGGCTTCCGCACCGACTTCCTCACGATCACGCGCGGCACCGGCATCGCCAACGCCGTGTTCGACGGCTACCGCCCGTGGGCGGGGGAGATCCGGGCCCGCCACACCGGCTCGCTGGTGTCCGACCGGTCGGGCACCATCACGCCGTTCGCGCTCATCCAGCTCGCCGACCGGGGCCAGTTCTTCGTCGAGCCCGGGCAGGAGACCTACGAGGGCATGGTCGTCGGAATCAACCCGCGCGCAGAGGATCTCGACGTCAACGTGACCCGCGAGAAGAAGCTGACCAACATGCGGTCGTCGACCGCGGACGTCATCGAGACGCTGGCCAAGCCGCTCGACCTCGACCTGGAACAGGCCATGGAGTTCTGCGCGCAAGACGAATGCGTCGAGGTGACCCCCGAGGTCGTGCGGGTGCGCAAGGTCGAGCTGGACGCCACCTCCCGGGCCCGCAGCCGCGCGCGGGCCAAGGCCCGGGGTTAGCGGCGCGTGGTCCGGCGGGCGGCTGGGCGCCTGCTCGATACGCTGATGGGCGTGCCAAGACCAGCGCGCCGCCTCTTCCTGACGGTCGGCGCGGTGGTCTCGCTGTCGGGGGTGGTGCTGGCGGCGTGCACGGTCAACCCGCCGCCGGCGCCGCAGAGCACCGACACGCCGCACAACTCGGCGCCGCCGCCGCAGCGGCCGACCCAGATCATCATGGGCATCGACTCGATCGGCGCCGGGTTCAACCCCCATCTGCTGTCCGACCTGTCGCCGGTGAACGCGGCGATCAGCGCGCTGGTGCTGCCCAGCGCGTTTCGGCCGGTGCCCGACCCCAACACCCCGACGGGCTCGCGCTGGGAGATGGACCCGACCCTGTTGGTCTCGGCCGAAGTGACCAACCAGAACCCGTTCACGGTGACCTACAAGATCCGGCCCGAGGCGCAGTGGACCGACAACGCCCCGATCGCCGCCGACGACTTCTGGTACCTGTGGCGGCAGATGGTCAGCGAGCCCGGCGTGGTCGACCCGGCCGGATACGACCTCATCACAAGCGTGCAGTCTCTCGAGGGCGGCAAGCAGGCCGTGGTCACCTTCGCGCAACCGTATCCGGCCTGGAAGGAGCTGTTCAGCGACATCTTGCCGGCGCACATCGTCAAGGACGTGCCGGGCGGTTTCCTGGCCGGGCTGGCCCGTGCCCTGCCCGTCACCGGCGGGCAGTTCCGGGTGGAGACCATCGACCCGCAGCGCGACGAGATCTTGCTCGCCCGCAACGACCGCTACTGGGGCCCGCCCGCCAAACCCGCCCTGATCCTCTTCCGCCGCGCCGGCGCGCCGGCCGCGCTGGCCGATTCCGTGCGCAACGGCGACACGCAGGTGGCCCAGGTGCACGGCGGATCGGCGGCCTTCGCCCAGCTCTCGGCCATCCCGGACGTGCGGACCGCCCGGATCGTGACGCCGCGGGTCATGCAGCTCACGCTGCGCGCCAGCGAGGCGAAGCTGTCCGACGCCCAGGTCCGCAAGGCGATCCTGGGCCTGCTCGACGTCGACCTGCTGGCGGCCGTGGGGGCGGGCAGCGACAACACCGTCACGCTGGACCAGGCCCAGATCCGCTCGCCGAGCGACCCCGGCTACGAGCCGACGGCGCCGCCCGCGATGACCACGCCGGCGGCGCTGGCGCTGCTGTCGGCGTCGGGCTATCAGATCGAGACCAACCCGTCGCCGTCACCGTCCCCCACCCCGGCGAGCACCGGGCCGCCGGAGGTCATCCGCGGTCGGATCAGCAAGGACGGCCAGCCGCTGTCGCTGGCCATCGGGGTGGCCGCGAATGACCCGACCTCGGTCGCGGTGGCCAACACGGCCGCCGACCAGTTGCGCAATGTCGGCATCGACGCGACCGTGCTGGCGCTGGACCCGGTGACGCTGTATCGCGACGCGCTGACCAACAATCAGGTGGACGCGATCGTCGGCTGGCATCAGGCCGGGGGAAACCTGGCGACGCTGCTGGCCTCGCGCTACGGCTGTCCGGCGCTGCAGACGACGACGCTGTCGCCGTCGAGCACGCCGACCACCACACCCGCCGCAAGCCCGTCACCCGGGAGCCCCGGCACCACTGCCGCGACGTCTCCGGTGACGCCGACCCCACCCCCGTCGCCCTCGCGCCCCCCGGAGCCCGGCGCGCTGGTCCAAGCGCCGTCGAACCTCACCGGCATCTGCGATCGCAGCATCCAGTCGAACATCGACGCCGCCCTCAACGGCACCAAGAGCATCAACGACGTGATCACGGCGGTCGAACCGCGGCTGTGGAACATGTCGACGGTGCTGCCGATCCTGCAGGACACCACGATCGTCGCGGCCGGGCCCAGCGTGCAGAACGTCAGCCTGACGGGCGCGGTGCCGGTCGGCATCGTCGGCGACGCCGGCCAATGGGTCAAAACCGGCCCGTGACCGAGCATTTCGAAAAATCGAAAACATCCATTTTCCATAATGGCCGTGCCGCGCATGGCGTGGAGCAAAAGTAACGAATTCATGACGAATTAATCGGACCGGGTATCCGCAAACGGAGTTGGCGCAAACGGCCGTTTTCAGCTCCCTATTTCGATACGCTGCCGCCATCGCATTACCCGCCCGAGCGGGCGTCGGGGGTAGAGCGACCATAGCGACCATGGTGTGCTGAACCGGGGAGGTCTTCAGTGTCGTTTCTGATCGCAGTGCCGGAGCTAATGGCCGATGCCGCAAGCAATTTGGCGAACCTTGGCTCCGCCATCGGCTCCGCCAACAGCGCGGCCGCCGCGGCGACCATAGAATTGCTGCCCGCGGCCGCGGACGAAGTTTCGGCCGAAATTGCCGCGCTCTTTTCCTCACATGCCGCCGGCTACCAGCAACTCAGCGCGCAGGCGGCGGTATTCCACCAGCAGTTCGTGCAAGGTTTGACGACCGGCGCAGGCAGCTATGCGGCTGCCGAGGTAAACGTTGTGCAGACGCTCGCCAGCGCGCTGCCCGCGGCCGGCATAGACCTGAGCGCCGGGCTCGCCGGCCTGGGCGCCAGCCTGAGCGCCGACCTCAACGCGATCGGCGTCTCGCTCAACGCCGCGGTGTCGGGCAGCCTCGGTGGCAGCCTCGGGGCCAACCTCGGGGGGCTGGCGCCCCTGGGCGCGGCGATCGCGACCAACGTCAACGGCGGCCTGACGGCGTTGGCGCAGACGGGCGGGGCGCTGGCCACCAACGTCGGCACCAGCCTTTCCGGCCTGGCGGGTGGCTTCAACGGCGCGCTGCCGGGGCTGCAGGCCAGCCTGGGCGGCGGGCTGTCCGGGCTGAACGCCTCCATTAATGCCGCGCTGTCGGGCGGCCTGGGCGGCAGTCTTGCGGGGCTGGGGCCGATCGGTGCGACGTTAGCCACCAACTTCAGCAACGGGCTGTCGGGGTTGGTCGGGGCCGGGAACGCGCTCGCGGCGAGCCTCGGCGCCGGCCTGCCCGGCTTGATCGGCGGCCTGAGCCTGGCGTTCCCCGGCCTCGCGGCCAGCCTCAGCGGCAGCCTTTCCGGGCTGAACGCCTCGCTGAACGCCGCGCTGTCCGGCGGCCTCGGTGCCGGCCTTTCGGGGCTGGGACCCCTCGGCGCCACGCTGGCCGCCGACATCGGCAGCGGCCTTTCGGGGCTGGCGCAGACCGGTGGGGCGCTCGCGGGCAACCTGAGCGCCGGGCTGTCCAACCTCGCGGGCAGCCTGGGCGCCGGGCTGCCCGGGCTGAGCGGCGCGATCAACGCCGCGCTGTCGGGCGGCTTCGGGGGCAGCCTGTCCGGCCTCGGCGCCGCCCTGTCCGGTGCCCTGCAGACCGGTGGCTCGCTGATCGGCAACCTCGGCCTCGGCCTGCCCGCGCTGATGGGCGGCTTCGCCCTGCCCGCCAACCTGAACGCCGCGCTCGCGGCGCTGGGCGGCGTCTTCGGCTTCAGTCCCAGCCTGGGCGCCAGCATCACCGCCGGCCTGTCCGGGCTCAGCGCCCAACTCAACGCCGCGTTGAACGGGGGCCTCAGCATCGGGCTTGCCGGGCTGCCCACCCTGTTCGCCAACCTGGTGGCGCCCTGGCAGGTGCTGCTGACGGCGCCGAGCGTGCCCGCATTCCTCACCCAGTTGCAGGCGATGGAGCTCGGCTTCAACGGCGCGCTGATCACCAACGAGCTGGGCTTCAACGCGGCCCTGGTCGCCCAGGAGACGGCGCTGGAGACGGCCCTGTTCGGCGGGGTCGGCGCCGTGGGCGGCTCGATCGACAGCTTCTTCAACTTCTGGAACACGGTGTTGGGCACCGGCGAGGTGACCTTCGACAGCCTGTTGGGTGCTCAACTTCCGACCGGCGGCGCCATCCTGGCCAGCCTCGCGATGGGCGCCCCGGCCAACCTGATCGCCGGCGGTGCGCTCGGCGGACTCCTGGGCGCCGTGGACACCAAGTTCCTGTGGGACCTCAACGTCATCGGCGCGGTGGCCACCTCGCTGACCGGCAACGGCTCGCTGCAGGCCGCGTTGACCGCGGGGATCAACGCGGCCGGCCTGCAGGCGTCGCTGAACGCGGCGCTGGGCGGATCGCTGTTGGCCGGGCTGCCCAACCTCGGGGTGGCGCTGGTGGCGGCGCCCACCGCGGGGTTGCAGGGCCTGGCTTCGGGCCAGCTCAACTTCCTGTCCAACCTGATTCCCGCGGAGGTCGGCTTCAACACCAACCTGGTGAACAGCGAAATCGCTTGGGAGACAAGCACATTCGGAACTCCGGTCGCCTTCAACGGTGGGCTGAACCGGCTCTTCAACGTCGGCAACCTGATCCTGGGCACCGGCGAGCAGACGGTGAACAGCTTCGTGGGCGGTGTCCAGACACCGGCCATCGGCACGCTGTTGACCGGTACCGCGGCGCAGGTCTTCAACGGCGGCAACATCGGCGGCATCGAGGGCATCTTCGACCAGAGCCTGGCCGCGGGCGCCGATTTCGCCGGCTTGTTCCTGGGTTAGACATCCGCGGCCGGCGGCCGCGGCGGGATCACGGTGTCGACGATGATCGCCAGATCCCGCCGGGTCGGCGGTTCGCCGGTGAGCAGGAAGTGTTGGTTGATCAGCGCCGGTCCGACGCGCGCGGTCAGCGGCGTGATGGTGGCCGGGTCGAGGTCGCCGTCGTCGACGGCGGCTTGCAGGATCGATTCGAGGATCTTGAGGCGCGGCGCCACCACAGCGTCGGCGAAGATGGTGCGCATCTCCGGTTCGTGCAGCAATTGGTGGATGACGTCCAGTCCGGGAAATGTGGTCTTGCCGGCCAGCATGTCGCGGTGCGAGATGAACATCGCCAGCAACTTCTCCCTGGCCGACCGGCCGGAGCGCAGCTCGGGCATCGGCGGCAGCGCGTAGACCAGGGCGGCGTGCACCAGATCGTGCTTGCTGCACCAGCGCCGATACAGGGCGGCCTTGCCGGTGTGGGCGCGCGCCGCGATCCCTTCCATCGTCAGCCCCCCGTATCCCACTTCGGCCAACTCCGCCAACGTGGCCTCGTACAGCGCACGTTCGAGCACTTCGCCGCGTCGGCGGCTCCGCGTGCTACTCCGGTCCTGGGTTAGCTGGGGCATTTCTCGATAGTAGCCGCCCGCGTTCCTATCCGCTGCTCGGCTCCGGGGTAGGGTGCGTCCATGCCCGAGACTCCCCGGCTGCTGTTCGTCCACGCGCACCCCGACGACGAGAGCCTCAGCAACGGTGCGACGATCGCGCACTACACCTCGCGCGGGGCGCAGGTGGACGTCGTCACGTGCACCCTCGGCGAGGAGGGCGAGGTCATCGGCGATCCGTGGGCCGGGCTCGCGGTCGAGCACGCGGACCAACTCGGTGGCTACCGAATCGGCGAGCTCACCAACGCATTGCGGGCGCTCGGCGTCAGCGCCCCCCGCTATCTCGGCGGTGCGGGACGGTGGCGCGACTCGGGCATGCAGGGCACCCCGAAACGGCGGCGCGAGAGGTTCATCGACGCCGACGAGCGCGACGCCGTCGGCGCGCTGGTCGCGATCATCCGCGCGCAACGCCCGCACGTCGTCGTGACCTACGACCCCAACGGGGGCTACGGCCACCCCGACCACATCCACGCCCACACCGTGACGACGGCCGCCGTCGCGGCCGCCGGCTCCAGCGACGACTACCCCGGCGAGCCGTGGGCGGTGCCGAAGTTCTACTGGACGGTGTTGGCACAGAGCGCATTCCATGCCGGTTGGCGCGCGCTGGAAGGCAACGACCTACTGCCCGACTGGGCGATTCCGCCCCACGAGGAGTTCGACTTCGGATACGCCGACTCCGACATCGACGCCGTCGTCGAGGCGGCCCCGGACGCGCTCGCCGCGAAGACGGCAGCCCTCGCCGCACACGCCACGCAGGTCGTCGTCGGCCCGACCGGCAGGGCCTGCGCCTTGTCGAACAACATGGCGCTGCCCATCCTCGCCGAGGAGCACTATGTGCTGGTGGCTGGCGCCGCGGGGGAGCGGGACGGGCGCGGCTGGGAAACGGATCTGCTCGCGGGGCTGGGTTTCACGGACGCCGCAGCGCGGTAGGCTGCGAAACAGGCAGCCACGGAAGGAATTCGCATGGACCCCGACCTGGACCCTAACCAGCAGCACTGGCAGGACCGCCTCGACAGCCTGCAGTGGGTCATCGGCTCGATACTCTCCAACATCGACAGCGTTCCGACCTGACCGAAACCAAGCCGCGCGCCGCGTTCGCTGAGGACGGCGGCGCGACCGATCCCGCGATCCGTTTCGTTGTCCTGGCGCTGCTGGCCGTCGATGGGATCCTGTCGGCACTCGCCGGCGCGCTGCTGCTGCCTTCCTATCTCGGCTCGATTCCGTTCCCCATCAGCGGGCTGCTCAGCGGACTGCTCAACGCGGCGTTGGTCTGGGCCGCCGCGCAGTGGACCAAATCCGCGCGGGTGGCCGCCCTGCCGCTGTGGACCTGGCTGCTCACGGTCGCGGTGATGAGCATGGGCGGGCCCGCCGACGACGTCATCCTGGGCGGGCGGGGGCTGCTGGCCTACGGGGCCCTGCTGCTGATCGCGCTGGGCGTGGCGCCGCCCGCGTGGGTGTTGTGGCGGCGCGGCCACGAGCGCTGACAGGCCGCGTTACGGGAAGAACGGCGGCAGCGGCGGGAGCGGCGGCAGGAAGCTCAGGAACCAGTTGATCTCGGTCTGGATGAAGTAGTTGATCGACGCCGTGGTGGCGTTGATGAAGTTGTTCAGCCCCTGGGCAAAGGTGATGGTGCCGCCCAGCCAGTCCAGGAGGTTGAACAGGCCGCTCTGCACCATGGGCTCGAAGAGGTTGTAGAAGTACATGATCTGCGGTGCCACTATCCAGCCGATCCAGGGCAGCCAGCCCGCCGCGTAGGAGGCCAGCTCGAAGCCGTACTGCACGTACGGCTCGATCAGCAGGTAGGCGTTCTCGATCGATTGGGCGATCGGAGCAAACGCGTTCGCCGCAGACACCGCCGCGGCGTTGGTGACGGCGGCCGGTGCGAGCAGGGCACTGGCCGCGGTCAGAGCCCGCAGGCCTCCGGTGGGCCCCAGCAGCAGCGCGGCGGCCTGGCCGACGCCGCCGAACAGCCCGGCGCCGCCCAGCAGATTGGCGGAGCCCGCCACGACGCTCTCGACCTCGGTCATCGCACCGGACACGGCGTTGACGGCCGCCCCGGACACGGCGTTGATGGCCGCCCCGGCCTGACCCGCGATCGCCTGGGCGCCGCCGCCGAGCAGCCCGGCGCCGAGCAGCCCCGCGCCCCCGCCACCCAGGAAACTGGTGGAGCCCGCCACGGCGCTCTCGACCTGGTTCACCGCACCGGACACGGCTCCGCCGGCCACCACGGCCGCACCGGCGGCGCCGGTGGTACCGCCGCCGCCCAGCAGCGTCGCGGCGGGGGCGTTCACCGCGGCGGCGAGGTTCTGTGCCGCGTCGGCCTCGGCGGCCGCATACGCGCCGGCGCCGGCGCTCAACGTCTGGACGAACTGGTTGTGAAACCCGGCGATTTGCGCGCTGATCTGCTGGTAGCCCAGCCCGTGCTCGGACAGAAACGCCGCGACCTGCGCCGATACCTGGTCGGCGGCGGCCGCGGCCACCGCGCTGGTCGGGAGTGCCGCCGCACTGTTGGCCGTGCTGAGGGTCGATCCGACGCCGGACAGGTCCGAAGCCGCTGCGGCCAGCGCCTCCGGGTCGGCGAATAGGAACGACATCTAACACCTCTCTGGGATACGACGGATGGTAACGCGGTCGCCGCTGGTTAGCGGGCAAGTCCGCCAAACCCACAGCAAAGGGCCCGCGGCTGCGGCCGCGGGGCCCGGGACGTCGGCGGCGGAATGGCCGCAGCCTGGCGCTACTGTTGCGCGTATGGCACCGTTGCCCAAGGTTTCACAGGTTGGGCCGGGCGGATGAAATTCGATCGTGGGGAAGTTACACCAACGTGCCACTGACACCGGGAACACCGGAGCCTCTGGAGCCCGTAGCCTTGCCCAGCCCCCTGGTTCCGGCTGCGGCCGCACCGAAGGCCGGCGCGTCGGCGCTGCGGCGCGTCCTGCGGCGGGCCCGCGACGGGGTCGCCCTGAACCTCGACGAGTCGGCCGTCGCGATGACGGCGCGCGGCGATGACCTCGCCGATCTGTGCGCGAGCGCGGCGCGGGTGCGCGACGCGGGACTCGAGTCGGCCGGCCGGCGCGGGGCGGGCGGCCGGCTGCCCATCAGCTATTCGCGCAAGGTGTTCATTCCGGTCACCCACCTGTGCCGCGACACCTGCCATTACTGCACCTTCGTCACCGTCCCCGGCAAACTGCGGGCCCGGGGCGCCGGCATGTATATGGAGCCCGACGAGATCGTCGACATCGCCCGCCGCGGGGCCGAACTGGGTTGCAAGGAGGCGCTGTTCACCCTCGGTGACCGCCCCGAGGACCGGTGGCCGCAGGCGCGGGACTGGCTCGACCAACGGGGCTACGACTCCACCCTGTCGTACGTCCGGGCGATGGCCATCCGGGTACTGGAGGAGACCGGGCTGCTGCCGCACCTGAACCCCGGCGTGATGAGCTGGTCGGAGATGTCGCGGCTCAAGCCGGTGGCACCGTCGATGGGCATGATGCTCGAGACCACGTCGCGGCGGCTGTTCGAGACGAAAGGGCTTGCGCACTACGGCAGCCCGGACAAGGACCCGGCGGTTCGGCTGCGCGCGCTGACCGACGCCGGGCGGTTGTCCATTCCCTTCACCACCGGGCTGCTCGTCGGCATCGGCGAGACACTGCCCGAACGCGCGGACACCTTGCTGGCGATCCGCAAGTCGCACAAGGAGTTCGGGCACGTCCAGGAAGTGATCGTACAGAACTTCCGGGCCAAGGAGCACACCGCGATGGCCGCCGTTCCCGACGCCGGGATCGAGGACTACCTGGCGACCGTCGCGGTCGCGCGGTTGGTGCTCGGGCCGGGCATGCGCATCCAGGCGCCGCCCAACCTGGTGTCGCGGGAGGAGTGCCTGGCGCTGATCGGCGCCGGCGTCGACGACTGGGGCGGCGTCTCACCCCTGACCCCCGACCACGTCAACCCCGAACGGCCGTGGCCCGCCCTGGACGAGCTGGCGGCGATCACCGCCGAGGCCGGATACGACCTGGTGCAGCGGTTGACCGCACAGCCCAAGTACGTTCAGGCGGGGGCGGCCTGGATCGACCCGCGGGTGTCCGGACACGTTGCGGCGCTGGCCGATCCGGCCACGGGACTGGCCCGCGACGTCAACCCGGTCGGCATGCCGTGGCAGGAGCCCGACGACGTGGGGTCCGCCGGGCGGGTCGACCTGCACGCGGCGATCGATACCGACGGCCGCAACACCGAGGCACGCAGCGACCTCGACAGCGCGTTCGGTGACTGGGAATCGATCCGTGCCCGCGTCCACGAGCTGGGCGCGCAGGGCGCCAAAGCGCCGGAACGCCTAGACACCGACGTGCTCGCCGCCCTGCGATCGGCCGAACGTGATCCCGCCGGCTGCACCGACGACGAGTACCTGGCGTTGGCGACGGCCGATGGGCCCGCACTGGATGCGGTTGCGGCGCTGGCGGATTCGCTGCGGCGCGACGTCGTCGGCGACGACGTGACCTTCGTGGTGAACCGGAATATCAACTTCACCAACATCTGCTACACCGGCTGCCGGTTCTGCGCCTTCGCGCAGCGCAAGGGCGACGCCGACGCGTATTCGCTGTCGGTCGAGGAGGTGGCCGATCGCGCCTGGGAGGCGCACGTCGAGGGCGCCACCGAGGTGTGCATGCAGGGCGGGATCGATCCCGAGTTGCCGGTGACCGGGTACGCCGAGCTGGTGCGCGCCGTCAAGGCCCGCGTGCCGTCGATGCACGTGCACGCTTTTTCCCCGATGGAGATCGCCAACGGGGTGACCAAGAGCGGGTTGAGCATTCGCGAGTGGCTGATCAGCCTGCGCGAAGCGGGCTTGGACACCATCCCGGGCACCGCCGCCGAAATTTTGGACGACGAGGTGCGCTGGGTGCTCACCAAGGGCAAGCTGCCGACGTCGATGTGGATCGAGATCGTCAGCACCGCACACGAGGTGGGTCTGCGGTCGTCGTCGACGATGATGTACGGCCACGTCGACAGCCCGCGGCACTGGGTCGGCCATCTCAACGTGCTGCGCGAGATCCAGGACCGCACCGGCGGTTTCACCGAGTTCGTGCCGTTGCCGTTCGTGCACCAGAGTTCGCCGCTGTACCTGGCCGGCGCGGCGCGGCCGGGGCCCACCCACCGCGACAACCGTGCGGTGCACGCCCTGGCGCGGATCATGTTGCACGGCCGCATATCCCACATCCAGACCAGCTGGGTCAAGCTTGGAGTCGAGCGCACCCGCGTGATGCTCAACGGCGGCGCCAACGACCTGGGCGGCACGCTGATGGAGGAGACCATCTCGCGGATGGCCGGTTCCGAACACGGGTCGTCGAAGACAGTGGCGGAGCTGGCCGCGATCGCCGAGGGGATCGGCCGCCCGGCGCGCCAGCGCACCACCACCTACGCGCCGCTCGCGGCGTAATTGTCACCAGCCCCGGGTATACCGGAGGCCGTGAAGCGACACATCGACCACGACCGATTCCCGGAGTGGCGGCCGTTCTGCGACGCGGTGCAGCAGCGCCGGCCCGACACGGGCACCTGGTGCGAAGCCTGGACAATCCGCGACGTCGTCATCCACCAGGCCGGAAACGCCGAAGAGCTCGCCCGGGTGCTGCAAGCGCACCTGGAGGGGGCGCCGGTCGGCACGCGGGGCTTCGAGGAGCGGGAGGGGCCGCTGCGCGCACTCGGCGACGCGGAGCTGTGGGACGCGCTGCAGGAGCGGATGGCCACGCTGAACAACGTCGCGTCGGCCGCGGACCCAGTGCCCGCGGACACGGACGTCGCGTGGACCGGTCGCACCATGAAGGTGCCGTGGTTCGCCGAGCACATGCGCGAAGAACTCGTCCTGCACGGGTGGGACATCACCGGTGACGACGCGGCGGCCCGGGCGCGGCTGTCCGAGCCGTGGATGACCACGCACAGCGTCACCGCGGTCGGGCGTCCGCTGCTGGCCAAGGGCGCCAAGGGATTACGCGCGGGTGAGCGGATCGAAGGCCGGCTGCGGGTGCCCGGTGCCGACGACGTCGTCGTCACCGCCGACGCCGAACACACCGACATCGGAATGGCCGGGCCCGAAGGCCCGGCCACCCTGGAAACCGATGCCGCCGCGCGGGTCCTACTGCTGTGGGGCCGTCGACCCGGAGACCCTTCGCGGATCTGCAGCGACGCCGGACCCGAAACCCTGGGCCAACTGCGCCGCCTGCTCAGCGGCTACTGAAATCGGTCAGTAGTTGTTGCAGCTGCCGGCCACCGACAGCACGTCGTTGAAGTACGGCGCGGCCTGCGGCATGGCCTGGATCTGCTGCGCCATCTGCAAGCGCTTCGGCGGCGGCGAGGCCAGGAACTGGTGCAGGTAACTCACCGCGATCGGCGACGCGTTCAACTGCGCGGCGGCAGCCGGGTCCGTCGCGTTCAGCGCGGCCATCACCTGGCCGTAGTTGCAGGTCGTGTTGACGACCGGGTCCAGGGGATCTGCGGATGCGATCCCGGAGCCAGCAGTCAACGCGAACGCCACGCCGCCAACGGCAGCGGCCAATTTGGTCAACGACAGCCTTGCCATCTGTGGACACCTTCCCCATTCAATGCACCGTCTGAAAACGGCGACGACATCTGCCCAACGGTTGCCGTCTGCGGTCGAGGCTACCAGGCCCCGTGGGCTTTCATCCTCGCAACCGTTATCGCACAGCAAGCTCTAATCGTAACTATTCGCAGGTCAGCAGCGTTCGGAGGATGTTCGCCGTGAGTGAACGCGGGCCGGGGCGCGGCCCGGGCGCTCGGCGCCGCGCGCGCCGGCGCGCTTTGCGTCCCCGTGTTGCATGCCAAGTGGTTGACGTGTATGTGCAACGTCTAGTATCAGTAACCGAAAGCTTTCGCCGAAGCGGCCGAAGCGCCGCGGCGAGCCGAACAGCAGCCCACACGCAGTACATGGACAGAGCTGGAGGAGACGTCTGTGACGTACACGATCGCCGAACCCTGCGTCGACATCAAAGACAAGGCATGCATCGAGGAATGCCCGGTCGACTGCATCTACGAGGGCGCCCGGATGCTGTACATCCATCCCGATGAATGCGTCGACTGCGGGGCGTGCGAGCCGGTCTGCCCCGTCGAAGCGATCTATTACGAAGACGACGTGCCCGAGCAGTGGGGCCAGTACACGCAGATCAACGCCGACTTCTTCGTCGAGCTGGGGTCGCCGGGCGGCGCCGCGAAGGTCGGCTTGACCGAGAACGACCCGCAGGTGGTCAAGGACCTGCCGCCGCAGGGCGAAGGCGAGTAAGCGGGCCGGTGCTGCACAGGCCCGACCGGGACCGGCCGGCAGTGTCGGCGTCCCTGCCGGAGTTTCCCTGGGATACCTTGGCCGACGCGAAGGCGCTGGCCGCGGCCCACCCGGACGGAATCGTCGACCTGTCCGTCGGCACCCCGGTCGACCCGGTCGCAACCCTGATTTCCGACGCCTTGGCGGCCGCCGGTTCGGCGCCGGGCTATCCGGCCACCGCCGGCACCGAGCGCCTGCGCGCATCGGCGGCGGCCGCACTGGCGCGCCGCTACGGCATCACCGGGCTGGCCGAGGCGGCCGTGCTGCCGGTGATCGGCAGCAAGGAACTCATCGCGTGGCTGCCGACGCTGCTGGGCCTGGGCCCCGCGGACGTGGTCGTGGTGCCGGAGCTGGCTTACCCGACGTATGACGTCGGGGCGCGGCTGGCCGGGGCAGAGGTGTTGCGCGCGGATTCGCTGACCCAGGTGGGGCCGCGGTCCCCGGCGCTGTTCTACCTGAATTCGCCGAGCAATCCGACCGGACGCGTGCTCGGCGTCGAGCACCTGCGCAAGGTCGTCGGGTGGGCACGGGACCGCGGCGTAATCGTGGCCTCCGACGAGTGCTACCTGGGCTTGGGCTGGGAGGCCCAACCGCTCTCGGTGCTGCATCCCTCGGTCTGCGACGGCGACCACACCGGGCTGCTGGCGATCCACTCGCTGTCGAAGACCTCGTCGCTGGCCGGCTATCGGGCCGGTTTCGTCGCCGGCGACGCGGGGCTGGTCGACGAGCTGCTGGCCGTGCGCAAACACGCCGGGATGATGGTGCCGACGCCGGTGCAGGCGGCCATGGTGGCCGCCCTCGACGACGATGCCCACGAGCAGGTGCAGCGCGGGCGCTACGAACGGCGGCGGGCCGCTTTGTTGCCCGCGCTGCGTGCGGCCGGTTTTGCCGTCGACCATTCCGAGGCGGGCCTGTACCTGTGGGCCACCCGCGGCGAGCCCTGCCGGGACAGCGTCGCGTGGCTGGCCGGCCGCGGTGTCCTGGTGGCGCCCGGCGATTTCTACGGCCCGGGCGGCGCCCAGCATGTGCGGGTCGCGCTGACCGCCACCGACGAACGTATCGCCGCCGCGGTGCAGCGCCTCTCCTAGGCTTAGCCCGTGACCACTTCAGCGGGTTCGGCGGGCAAGCTGCACATCCCGGCGTCGATCGGCGACATAGCCAAGCGGATTTTCCTGGGCAAGCCGCTGATCACCGAGGAGCTGTCGAGCGAGAAGCTGTCGAATCCGGTTGCGCTGGGGGCGCTTTCGCCGGACGCGATCTCGTCGACGGCGTATGGCCCCGAGCAGATCCTGATCGAACTGTTGCCACACGCGGGTTTGGCGGCGTTCGTGCTGCTGCTGCCCATCACGGGTGTCATCCTGCTGATCCTGATCCTGGTGGCCGCGTCGTATCGCCAGGTCGTCATGGCATACACCCGGGCCGGTGGTTCGTACATCGTCGCGCGGGAGAATTTCGGGCCGCGGGTGGCGCAGGTTGCCGCCGCGGCGCTGTTGATCGACTACGTGGTCACGGTGGCGGTCCAGTCGGCTGCCGGCACGGTCGCGGTGGTGTCGGCGATCCCGGCGCTCGGCCAGCACAGCCTGCAAATCACCATCGGCGTGGTGCTGGCCATCTGCTATTTGAACCTGCGCGGATTGAAGGAGGCGGGCTGGCAATTCGCGTCCGCGACTTACCTGTTCGTCGCGATGGTCGGGCTCACGATCGTGGTCGGGGTGGCGCGCATGGTGGCGGGCGATCTGCCGGTCTACCACCCGGAGCAGCTGCCCGGGACGGTGCCGGTCCATCAGGGTGACGCCCTGGTGATGGGCGCGACCATCCTGACCGTGTTGCGCGCGTTCGCCAACGGAGGCTCCTCGCTGACCGGGGTCGAGGCGATCTCCAACACCGTCGACGTCTTCCGAAAGCCGCAGGGGTCCAACGCGCGCCGGGTGCTCACCGCGATGGCGACCATCCTGGGCATCCTGCTGGCCGGGGTGGCGTTCCTCGCCTACGTCACGCACGCCACGCCTTACCTCACCGAGTATCCGTCGGTGCTGTCCCAGATCGCCCGCGCGGTCTTCGGTGCCGGGGTGGCGGGCAACGCCCTGTACATCCTCGTCCAGGCGGCGACCGCCGCGATCTTGTTCACCGGCGCGAACACCAGCTTCAACGGGTTTCCGGCCCTGGCCAGCTTCGTGGCCGAGGACCGCTTCCTGCCGCGACAACTGACGAAACGCGGTCACCGCCTGGTGTTTTCGAACGGGATCATGACGCTTGCGGCGCTGTCGGTGGCGCTGCTGCTGACGACGGGTGGCTCGGTCAACGCGCTGGTGCCGTTCTACGCGATCGGCGTGTTCACCGGGTTCTCGATGGCGGGTTACGGGATGACCAAACACCATCTGACCCACCGGGAACCGGGATGGCGACGAAGGCTGGCGATCAACCTGTCCGCGGGGATCCTGTCGACGATCGTGGTAGGCATCTTCGCGGTGGCGAAGTTCACCGAGGGCGCTTGGCTGGTCGTCGTCGTCTTTCCGATACTGGTCTTCCTGCTGATCCGGCTCAACCGCGAATACCGCGCGGAGGCGGCCATTCTCGAGAGGTTCCGCACCGACCGGCCCGAATTGGTGAGGTACGCCAGGCACCGCGTGTTCGTGTTCGTGAACTCGGTCGACCTGGCGACGATCGAGGCGCTGCGCTACGGCAAAGGGTTGCGTTCCGACGAGCTCATCGCGGTGCACTTCATGGTCGACGCGATCCATGCCGCGCAGCTGCGAAAGCGTTGGGATCATTACGAACTCGACACGCGGCTGCGGGTGGTGGATTGCCCCGACCGGCGGATCAACTGGTCGGCACAGGTGCTCGTCGCCAAGGCGCTGCAGGAACAGCGGGACACCAACGTCACGGTATTGCTGCCGCGCCGCACCTATTCGCCGCTGCTGGGCAGGCTGCTGCACGACCGCACCGCCGACAAGATCGCCCGGGCGGTCAGCCTGATCCCGGACGCGGCGGCGACGATCGTCCCGTACGACGTGGAATCGCGGATCAAGGAGGCGTTCCCCGACGACTTCGAACATCGGATCGCGCGCGGACTCGACAGGGTCGAGGCGTTGGTCCTGAGCGAACAGGAGCGGGATGTCGAAGCCTACGAACACCCCGAACGGCCGTCGGTGATCACCGTGGCGGGGCTCATCCCGGGCCAGCGCGCCACCGTCGAGGGGCGGGTCACCCAAGTCGAGGACATCACCAAGCGGCGCCGCACGTTGCGGTGGATCGTCGTCGGCGACGACAGCGGCGAACTCAACGTCACGTTCCGCCCCGGGCGCGGGGGCGCCGACATCCAGCCCGGTCAACTGGTGCGGATCACCGGCAAGGCGCGCCAGAGCGGCAACAAGGCCGTGTCGATGGTCGACCCGGCGTATCACGTCATCGAGGACCCCGCCAAGGAAGGGCAACAAGCGTGAAACGAGTGGCCGCCGTGCTGGTCTCGGTGCTGGGTCTGGCGTATACGGCCAACGGCTACCGACCGTTGACGAGGGACCGCTTCGGGTCGGGCATCGCGTTCGCCCACGGTGTGTTCGCGTCCGAGCTTCCGATGCAAACCCTGGCTGTCCAGGTGGCGGCCGTGGCGGCGATGTCGCGCCGGCTGCCGCCGCGGACGCGCCGGTTCAGCTGGCTGGTCTCGGCGTTGTCGTGGGTGGGGCTGTTGGCGCTGCGCCGCGTCGGACGGCAAGCGAATGCGCCGCTGACGGCCGCGCTGGACGCCGGGCTGGGTCCCGGTCGCCGCACCGAGTCGGGCGATCTGTGGCAGCGGCCCGCGGCCGGGGGCGCGACGGCGAAGAAGCCCAGCGCGGCGCGGATGCTGCGGATCTACCGCGACTACGCGCACGACGGCGACATCAGCTACGGCGAGTGCGGCTCGCGCAACCATCTGGACATCTGGCGCCGGCCCGATTTGGATCGCGACGGCCGCGCGCCGGTGCTGCTGCAGGTTCCCGGCGGGGCGTGGATGGTGGGAAACAAACGCGGACAGGCGCATCCGCTGATGAGCCACCTGGCCGAGCTGGGCTGGATCTGCGTCGCGATCAACTACCGGCTGAGCCCGCGCTCCACCTGGCCGGACCACATCGTCGACGTCAAGCGCGCGATCGCGTGGACGAAGCAGCACATCGCCGAATACGGCGGCGATCCGGACTGGATCGCGATCACGGGGGGTTCGGCCGGCGGGCACCTGTCGTCGCTGGCGGCCCTGACGCCCAACGATGCGCGGTTTCAGCCGGGCTTCGAGGGCGCGGACACCCGCGTGCAGGCGGCAATTCCCTTCTACGGGGTGTACGACTTCGGATCCCGCGATGCGATGCATCCGTTGATGGCGCCGATCGTGGCCAAGCGCGTGTTCAAGCTGAGCCTGACGGACGCCGGCGAGCCCTTCCGGGTCGCGTCGCCGATCACCCACGTTTCCGAGGATGCGCCACCGTTCTTCGTGCTGCACGGCACGAACGATTCGCTGATCCCCGTCGAACAGGCCCGCCGGTTCACCGGGCGGCTGCGCGAGGTCAGCCGCCAGCCGGTCGTGTACGCCGAGTTGCCTTGCGCACAACACGCTTTCGACATCTTCGGGTCGGCGCGCGCGGCACACGCCGCGGTGGCCGTCGAGCAGTTCCTCGCCGAGACGTACGCATCGCGGCCGCGCGGGTCAGGGGTCAACCCGAGCGGCCCCAGCTCAGTGCCAGCGACTTGAGCGCGAAACTCTTCGACGGGAACTTGATTTCCGGCGTGTAGCCCGCCGGCAATTGGAAATCGGGGATCTGCGTGAGCCACTCGTCGACGACGATGGCCAGTTCTATGCGTGCCAGGTGGGAACCGATGCAACGGTGTGGCCCGCCGCCGAATCCCCAGTGGCGGTGCACCTTTTGGTCCATGACCAACTCGTCGGTGGAGATCTCGTCGCTGCCGTCGCGGTTGATCGCGGCGGTGCACAACCGCACCGGCGTACCCGGGGGCAGCGTCATGCCGCCCACCTTGACGAAGTCGGTGGTGACCCGGGCCGCCAGCGGCGCCGCGGGCTCGAGCCGGACGATCTCCTCGATGAAGACCTTGGTCTGCTCGGGATCGCGGCGAAGCTCCCTGCGCAGCTGCGGTCGGCGTGCCAATTCGAATAGCGAAAAGCCGATCGCCGCGGCCACCGTGTCCAGGCCGGACAGGATCAACAGGTGGCTCATGCCGAGCAGTTCGAGGTCGGTGAGATCGCCCGGTCCGGTCATCACTTCGGACAACATGTCCGAGCCGGGGTTCTCCCT
>NZ_LZIS01000215.1 GCF_001667015.1 Mycobacterium sp. E3198
CCAGAACCGAGTCGCTGATCGCATCACAGATCTTGTCGGGATGCCCTTCCGTCACCGACTCACTGGTAAACAGCCGACCCTTTTCGCTCACAGTCTCTACCCTTCCAATAGTTAGTTAGTCGAATAATATCTTCCGGCGTCAGCCGGCGCCCGCGCGGGCGCCGTAGCGAAGTAAACCCCGTTACCCGCTGTGGCCGTGCAGGAACGCCACGATCGCGTCCACGATACGACTGGCCATCAGCGTCTTGGAGCCGTGCGGCAGCGCCGACTCGGTGCCGTCGGAAGCCAGCAGCCAGCCGTCGTTGCTGTCCACCTCGAACGCCTTGTTGTCGCCGACGGCGTTGACCACCAACAGGTCGCATCCCTTGCGCCGCAGCTTGTCCCGCGCGTGGAACAGCACGTCGCCTTCTGCGTCGCCGGTCTCGGCGGCAAACCCCACGATGGCGCGCATGTTGGGCAGCTGCCCGTGCGCGCGCGCCCGCACCGCGCCGGCCAGCACGTCGTCGTTGCGCACCAGTTCGATCGTCGGCGCCGCGGTGTCCTCCTCGGCGCGCTTCTTGATCTTGGCGGCGGCGACCTGAGCGGGCCGGAAGTCGGCGACCGCGGCGGCCATCACCAGCACGTCGGCGGCGGGCGCGTGCTTGGACACCGCCTCGCCGAGTTGCTGCGCGGAGCTGACCTGCACCACGTTGACGCCGGCGGGGTCGATCAGGCCGGCGGTGTGCCCGGCGATCAGGGTGACCTCGGCGCCGCGCTGGGCGGCGACCCGCGCGACCGCGTAGCCCTGCTTGCCGGAGCTGCGGTTACCGATGAACCGCACCGGGTCGATCGGTTCGCGGGTGCCGCCGGCGGTGACCAGCACCCGGCAGCCGGCGAGGTCGTAGGGCAGCGCGTCGTGGCGCTCCAGCAGCAGCTGGGCCAGGGTGGTGATCTCCTCGGCCTCAGGCAGCCGTCCCGCCCCGCTGTCGGCGCCGGTCAGCCGCCCGTACGCGGGTTCCAGCACGACCGCGCCGCGCCGGCGCAGCGTGCCCACGTTGTCGGCGGTGGCCGGGTGCAACCACATCTCGGTGTGCATCGCCGGCGCGAACAGCACCGGGCAGCGCGCCGTCAGGAGCGTGGCGGTCAGCAGGTCGTCGGCCCGGCCGGCCACGGCCCTGGCCAGCAGGTCGGCGGTGGCCGGCGCCACCACCACCAGATCGGCCTGCTTGCCGAGCTGGACGTGCGGCACCTCCGGAACGTCGTCGAAGACGCCGGTGCGCACCGGGTGGCCCGACAGCGCCTCGAAGGTCGCGGCGCCCACGAAGCGCAGCGCGGACTCGGTGGGGATGACGCGGACGTCGTGGCCCGCCTCGGCGAGCTGGCGAACGACGGTGCATGCCTTGTAGGCGGCGATGCCCCCGGAGACGCCGACGACGACCTGTTTGGCGGTCCGCTCGCGGTCCACAGCGCGCCCGGCCCGCCTGTTACTCGCCCTCGGTGTGTTCGAGAAGGTCGGCGTGGATCTCGCGCATCGCGATGGACAGCGGCTTTTCCTGCAGCCCGGGCTCGACCAGGGGACCGACGTACTCGAGGATTCCCTCGCCGAGCTGGTTGTAGTAGTCGTTGATCTGGCGGGCCCGCTTGGCCGCGTAGATCACCAGGGCGTATTTGCTGGACACCCGGTCCAGCAGCTCGTCGATGGGCGGGTTGGTGATGCCCAGCGGGGTGTCATAGGCGGTCTGTCCGCCTGCCGACGGATCGAACTGGTCCACGGCGGTCAGCGTCGCGTCGGACTGGGGAATGCTCACGTAGGTCTATCTCCTGGCGGATTGGAGTCGATGGAATCTGGTGTGGCTGCGGCCATGCCCGGCGCAGTTCCCACCAGCAAGGATACCAATTCGGCGCACGCAGACTCCAATCGACTGTTGACCACCACCTCGTCGAAGTCGTTTTGGGCCGCCATTTCGACGCGGGCGGTGTCGAGGCGGCGGCGGATGGCCTCCGCTGTCTCGGTGCCGCGGCCGACCAGCCTGGCCCGCAGGTCCTCCCAGCTGGGCGGGGCGAGGAACACGGTGGTGGCCTCGGGCATCGCCTTCTTGACCGCCCTCGCCCCGGCCAGATCGACCTCGATGAGCACGGGCAGCCCGGACCGGGTGGCGGCCCGCACCGGGTCGGCCAGCGTGCCCGACCGATGCAGCCCGCCGTGGATCTCGGCCCATTCCAGCAGGGCACCGTCGTCGATCAGTTGCTGGAAGCGGGCGGGGGTGACGAAGTGGTAGTCGACCCCGTCCACCTCGCCGGGCCGCGGTGCCCGAGTGGTGGCCGACACGCTGAACTGCAGATTGGGGATCCGCTCGCGCAGACACCGCACCACGGTTGACTTGCCGACCGCGGAGGGACCGGACAGCACGACCACACGCCCCTTGCCGGTTGGCTCGGGGCGTGCCCCCTGCGCGACGTCCGGCCCCTCGCCGGCGCTCACTGGCGCCCTTGAGTCGGTGCCCCCACAGGCCGTTCGGCCTGCATCGTCGCCGGGTTGGTTAGGCGGAGCCGAACTTTTCCAGCAAGGCCTTGCGCTGCCGGTCGCCGAGGCCGCGCAGGCGGCGGGTGGGGGCGATCTCCAGCTCGGTCATGATTTCCTGCGCCTTGACCTTGCCCACCTTCGGCAACGCCTCGAGCAGGGCGGACACCTTCATCTTGCCCAGGACTTCGTCGCTCTCGGCGTCCTTGAGTACCTGGGTGAGGTTGGTGCCGCCGCGCTTGAGGCGGTCTTTGAGCTCTGCTCGCGCGCGACGAGCGGCAGCCGCCTTCTCCAAAGCGGCCGCGCGCTGCTCGTCGGTCAACTGGGGAAGGGCCACGATTCCTCCGTATCTGATCAATCGATAATCGATCTCGTTTTGTCTCTGCCGGGTACTTCAGCCAGCGGAGATGACCGTACTCAGCCTTCCTGACGAAATCTAACCCGCCCCCCTGGTTAATTGTGCAAATGTGCAGCGTGGACCCCGCGGGCGAGCCCGGTGGGGGGTCCTCGCGGGGCCGCGGAGACGGGCCCGGCGGGGCACCATTTCCGGCGCGAAATCGGCTGTTCGACGGTCCCAGAAATGGCGTCTGACGTGCAGTTTTAGGCTTACGGCTGCGTCCGGCACGGCCCGGCGCGAACAGCCATGCGCGGCCGTGCCGAAGGGCCGCAAGTCGGGGTGCGGCGGATCACGCATTTTTCCGTGGCGTGTCGCGCGTGTCGCGCCCGCCGACAACCGGCAGGTCGGCGGCCCGTGCGCAGCGATGTTTCAGGGAACGCCCAGCCAAACATCAGTTACGATCGAGCCGTGCCGAACCTGCGCATCCGTCAGGCGGCTGAGCTGCTCGGAGTCAGCGACGACACCGTCCGGCGGTGGATCAACCAGGGCACGCTGTCGGTGACCAACGACGCGGCCGGCCGGAAGGTCATCGCCAGCGAGGATCTGGCCGAGTTTTCGCGTTCCAACGCGCCGAGTCCGCCGCCGGATCCCCTGAGCATCGGCAGCTCGGCCCGCAACCGGTTCGTCGGCCTGGTCACCCGGGTGGTCAGCGACAAGGTGATGACGCAGGTCGAGATGCAGTGCGGCCCCCACACCGTCGTCTCGCTGATGAGCACCGCTGCCGCGCAGGAGCTGCACCTGCAGCCCGGCAGCGTGGCCGTGGCCGTCGTCAAGGCCACCACGGTGATCGTGGAAACCGCGCGGCCCAGCACGGCCATCGCCTCCGACTGAGGCGGTTCTCGTCCCGAGGCGTGTGCGCGCACGGCTTTGAGTGCGCGCCGGCGGCGCAAAAACGGGTCAATACACGCCTTCAGCTCACAATGAAAGCCAAGATTTCACACTCGGCGCGGCCTAGAGGGCTCCCAGGTACGCGACGGCGTCCAGCATCCGCTCGCCGGCCGCGCGCAGGTCGGAGACGTCCGGCCCGGCCCGCAGCACCTCACGGGCCACTGCCGGCAGCAGCTGGCCCGGCGCGGCCCCGCCCAGCCCGCTGAGCGCCTCAGGGCGGCCGCCCTGCACGCCCACGCCGGGCACCAGCACCGGCCCGCCCAGCTCGCTGACGTCGGGCGCCTCGAACACCGTGGCGCCGAGGACCACGCCGACGTATCCGGGCTCGACGCCGGTGGCGGACCGGTTGACGACGGCCGCCTGGTCGACGATCAGCTGGGACACCGTCCGGCCGTCAAACGTCGCGCGCTGAACCGTGCCGCCCTCCGGGTTGGACGTCGCCGCCAGCACGAACACCCCCCGGTCGGTGGCCGCGGCGGCCTCCAGCAGCGGCCGCAGCGAACCGAACCCCAGGTAGGGCGAAGCGGTCACCGCGTCGGCGGCCAGGGGCGAGTCGCCGGCCCACGCGGCGGCGTAGGCCGCCATCGTCGTCCCGATGTCGCCCCGCTTCGCGTCGGCGAGCACCAGCACCCCGGCCGAACGCAGCGCCGCGATGGTGCGCTCCAGCACCGCGTACCCGGCGGCGCCGTACGCCTCGAAGAACGCCACCTGCGGCTTGACGACCGCGAATCCGGCGAACGCCGCGACGCAGGTCTCGCAGAACGCGGCCAGCCCGTCAGCGGTGGCCGGCAGGTCCCACGAACGCAGCAGCTCGGGGTGCGGGTCGATGCCCAGGCACAGCGGCCCGCGGGCCAGCTTCGCCGCGGCCAGCCGGGCGCCGAAGCCGGTCATTGCGGGCCGCCCCCCGGCCCGATCGCGCTGTGCAGCTCCTGCAACGACCGCACGCCGATGTCGCCGCGGATCCCCGCCTCGATGCCCTGCACGGCGGCCGAGGCGCCCTGCACCGTCGTGACGCACGGGATGTTGACCGACACCGCGGCCGAGCGGATCTCGTAGCCGTCGATGCGGGGGCCGGAGTTGCCGAACGGCGTGTTGATCACCATGTCGACCTCGCCGGCCTTGATCGCGTCGACCGCGGACATCGCGGGCCGGCCGTCCTGCGGCGGCTCGAAATGCTTGCGGACCTCGTCGCAGGGAATACCGTTGCGGCGCAGCATCTCCGCGGTGCCCTCGGTGGCCAGCACCCGGAAGCCGAGGTCGGCCAGCCGCTTGACCGGAAACACCAGTGACCGCTTGTCCCGGTTGGCCACCGACACGAATATCGTCCCGTTGGCCGGCAACGATCCGTAGGCGGCGGTCTGGCTCTTGGCGAAGGCGCTGCCGAAGTCGCGGTCGATGCCCATCACCTCGCCCGTCGACTTCATCTCCGGGCCGAGCAGCGAGTCGATGGCCGCCCCGTCGACGCGGCGGAAGCGGTGAAACGGCAGCACGGCCTCCTTGACCGCGATCGGGGCCTGCGGCGGCGCGTGGGCACCGTCCCCGGAGGCCGCCAGCATGCCCTCGGTGCGCAGCTGGGCGATGGTGGCGCCCAACATGATCCGGGCACAGGCCTTCGCGAGCGGGATCGCGGTCGCCTTGGAGACGAACGGCACGGTGCGGCTGGCCCGCGGGTTGGCCTCGAGGACGTAGAGCACGTCGTCCTTGAGCGCGTATTGCACGTTGAGCAGCCCGACGACGCCGATCCCGTGCGCGATGGCCTCTGTCGCGCGGCGCACCTTGTCGATGTCGCTGCGCCCCAGCGTGACCGGCGGCAGCGCGCACGCCGAGTCGCCGGAGTGGATGCCGGCCTCCTCGATGTGCTCCATGATGCCGCCGATGTAGACCTCGGTCCCGTCGCACAGCGCGTCGACGTCGATCTCCACCGCGTCCTCGAGGAAGCGGTCGACGAGCACCGGGTGTTCGGGCGAGAGCTCGGTGGCGCGGGTGATGTAACCCTCCAGCGTCGCCTCGTCGTACACGATCTCCATGCCGCGGCCGCCCAGCACGTAGGAGGGCCGCACCAGCACCGGATAACCGATCTCGTCGGCGATCCGGCGGGCCTGGGCGAAAGTCGTTGCCATGCCGTACTTCGGCGCGGGCAACCCGGCGGTGGCCAGCAGGTCGCCGAAGGCGCCGCGGTCCTCGGCCAGGTCGATGGCCTCCGGCGGGGTGCCCACGATCGGAACGCCCGCGTCGGCCAGGCGCTGCGCCAGCCCGAGTGGGGTCTGGCCGCCCAGCTGCACGATGACCCCGACCACGCCGGGCCCCGAGCCCGCCGACTGCTGTTCGGCGCGGTACACCTCGAGGACGTCCTCGAACGTCAACGGCTCGAAGTAGAGCCGGTCGGCGGTGTCGTAGTCGGTGGACACCGTCTCCGGGTTGCAGTTGACCATCACGGTCTCGAAACCGGCCTGGCTCAACGTCGTTGCCGCGTGCACGCAGCTGTAGTCGAACTCGATGCCCTGGCCGATGCGGTTGGGCCCGGACCCCAGGATCAGCACCTTGGGCCGCTCGGTCTGCGGGGCCACCTCCGTCTCGGCGGCCGGGTCGAGTTCGTAGCTGCTGTAGTGGTAGGGCGTCTTGGCCTCGAACTCCGCCGCGCAGGTGTCGACCGTCTTGTACACCGGGTGGATGCCGAGGCGCTCGCGCAGCGAGCGCACGCCGTCCTCCCCCGCCAGCTCCGGCCGCAGGGCGGCGATCTGGCGGTCCGACAGCCCGCTGTGTTTGGCCCGGCGCAACAGGTCGATGTCGAGCACCGGGGCGTCCACCAGCTCGGCGCGCAGCTTGCCCACTTCGCCGATCTCGGCCACGAACCACGGGTCGACGCCGCTGGCCTCGGCGACCTGCTCGGTCGACGCGCCGAGCCGCAGCGCCAGCTCGATGTCGTAGAGCCGGCCCTCGGTCGGGGTGCGGAGCCGGTCGAGCACCTCGTGGACGTCCCCGTCCGGGTCCGGCTTGGTCCAAAAGCCCGCGCGGGTGGTCTCCAGCGACCGCATCACCTTGCCGAGCGCCTCGACGAAGTTGCGGCCCAACGACATTGCCTCGCCAACGGACTTCATCGTGGTGGTCAGCGTGGGGTCCGCCCCGGGGAATTTCTCGAACGCGAACCGCGGCGCCTTGACGACCACGTAGTCGAGGGTGGGTTCGAAGCAGGCCGGCGTTTCCTTGGTGATGTCGTTGACGATCTCGTCGAGGGTGTACCCGATGGCCAGCTTCGCGGCGATCTTGGCGATCGGGAAGCCGGTGGCCTTGGAGGCCAGCGCGCTGGACCGGGACACCCGCGGGTTCATCTCGATGACGATCAGCCGGCCGTCGACCGGGTTGATCGCGAACTGGATGTTGCAGCCCCCGGTGTCCACGCCGACCTCGCGCAGGATCGCGATGCCCAGGTCCCGCATCCGCTGGTATTCCCGGTCGGTGAGCGTCATGGCCGGCGCGACGGTGACCGAGTCACCGGTGTGCACGCCCATCGGGTCGAAGTTCTCGATCGAGCAGACGACGACCACGTTGTCGTTGCCGTCGCGCATCAGCTCGAGCTCGAATTCCTTCCAGCCGTAAATCGATTCCTCGATCAGCACGTTGGCGCTGGGGCTTTCGGCCAGGCCGGCGCCGGCCATCCGGTCGACCTCTTCGACGGATCGCGCCATGCCGGACCCCAGGCCGCCCATCGTGAAGCTGGGCCGCACCACGACCGGCAGCCCGAGTTCCTCGACGGTCTCGCGGACCTCTTCCATCGTGAAACACACTCGGCTGCGGGCCGATTCACCGCCGACCTTGGCGACGATGTCCTTGAACATCTGCCGGTCTTCGCCGCGCTGGATCGCGTCGATGTCGGCGCCGATCAGCTCGACGCCGTGGCGCTCCAGCGCCCCGTTCTGGTGGAGCGCGACCGCCGTGTTGAGCGCGGTCTGCCCGCCCAGCGTGGCCAGCAGCGCATCGATCTTGTTGCCCCGCTCGGCCTGCTGGGCGATCACCCGCTCGACGAAGGCCGGGGTGATCGGCTCGACGTAGGTGTGATCGGCGTACTCGGGGTCGGTCATGATGGTGGCCGGGTTGGAGTTGATCAGACTGACCTGCAGCCCCTCGGCGCGCAGCACCCGGCAGGCCTGGGTGCCGGAGTAGTCGAATTCGGCGGCCTGCCCGATGACGATCGGCCCCGAGCCGATCACCAGCACGTGGTTGAGGTCGGTGCGCCGCGGCATTACCCGCACCTCCGGTGCTCCTGGGCGCGAGGGTGCGCAGTTGTACAGGAATTACGGCGTGTCGCCGTACAAACGCGCACGCTCGCGGGAGAAGTGGGGGATGTGGTCACTGCTGGCCCGCCATCAGGTCGATGAAACTATCGAACAGGTACTCCGCGTCGTGCGGGCCGGCGGCGGCCTCGGGGTGGTACTGCACCGAAAACGCCCGTCCGTCGGCGAGTTTGACGCCCTCGACCACCCCGTCGTTGGCACAGGTGTGGCTGACGATCGCCGGGCCGAACGGCGTGTCGAAGGACTGGCCGGCCTCCCCCTCCAGCGCGAAGCCGTGGTTCTGTGCGGTCACCGCGACCCGGCCCGTCGCATGGTCGATCACCGGGATGTTGATGCCGCGGTGGCCGAATACCATCTTGTAGGTGGAAAGGCCCAGCGCCCGGCCGAGGATCTGGTTGCCGAAACAGATGCCGAACAGCGGGATTCCGGCGCCCAGCACCTCGCGGGTGAGCGCGACGACGTGGTCGGCGGTGGCGGGGTCGCCGGGGCCGTTGGACAAAAACACCCCGTCGGGCCTGATCTCCGCGATCTGCTCGAAGGTCGCCGACGACGGCAGCACGTGGCTGCGGATGCCGCGCCGGGCGAAATTGCGCGGGGTGTTGGTCTTGATCCCGAGGTCCAGCGCGGCAACGGTAAATCGCTGCACCCCTTCCGGTTCCACGACGTAGGCACCTTCGGTGCTGACCTCGCCCGCCAGGTCGGCGCCCAGCATCGACTGCTGGCCCCGGACCCGGTCCACCAGCTCGGCCGGCTCGGCCAGCGACTCGCCGGAGAAGACGCCGGCCTTCATCGAGCCCCGGCTGCGCAGGTGCCGCACCACCGCCCGGGTGTCGATCCCGGCGATCCCGACGATGCCCTGGCGGACCAGCTCGTCCTGCAGCGTCCCGGTGGCGCGCCAGTTGGAGGCGCGCGGCGACGGGTCGCGCACCGCGTAACCGGCGACCCAGATCTTGTCGCCGCGGCTCTCGGCGTCCTCGTCGTTCCAGCCCGTGTTGCCGATCTGCGGTGCGGTCGCGACCACGATCTGGCGGTGGTAGCTGGGGTCGGTCAGCGTCTCCTGATAACCGGACATGCCGGTGGAAAAGACGGCCTCCCCCAGTGTTTGGCCGATCTTGCCGAACGGCGTCCCGGTGAAGACGCGGCCGTCCTCGAGGACCAGTAGCGCCTTGTTCACGCGGCCTCCTTCACCCAGGCGTCGTATTCGTCGCGGTGGTTCGCCCGAAACCCGGTGTCGATCTCGGGGCCCGACGGCAGCCGCCAGCGGATCGCCAAAATCCCGATGCGGGCCACCACCTTGCCCGCGATGCCGCGCTCCATGCGGATCGCCGCGATCGACTCCCGTGGTATCCAGATCGGTTTGGCCCGAACGCGTTCCAGCAGGACCCCCTCGGGGTAGCGCGTCAGCACCGCCTTGCTGCGATAGCCGAGGTCGCCGGCCGTGATGCGCTCGTTCCACGAGGGCGCCATCGTGCAGCCGCAGTACACGCCGCGGGTGGTGACGCTCGCGGTGCCCAGCGTGTCGGGCACGTCGGGCAACTCGCCGATCAGCTCCTGCTGCCGCTGGGCGCGGCGCCGCCAACCGCGCATCATCAGCTGGATGAGCACCGCGATCGCCACCACCAGCACCGCCGCAAAGATCAGCGACCCCACCAGCGTGCCTGAGTTCATGCCGGGCTCT
>NZ_LZIS01000216.1 GCF_001667015.1 Mycobacterium sp. E3198
CCACCACCGGGCGACCCGAACGCGCCGCCGCCCCCGCCCGTCGACCCCAACGCTGGCCGGATCGGCAACGCCGTCGGCGGATTCAGCTTCGTGCTGCCCCCCGGCTGGGTCGAGTCCGACGCCTCGCACCTCGACTACGGTTCGGAGCTGCTGAGCAAGACCACGGGTCAACCGCCGATGCCGGGGCAGGCGCCGCCGGTCGCCAACGACACCCGCGTGGTGATGGGCCGCCTGGACCAAAAGCTTTACGCCAGCGCCGAAACCACCGACGCCAAGGCCGCGGTCCGGTTGGGCTCCGACATGGGTGAGTTCTTCATGCCGTACCCCGGTACCCGGATCAACCAGGTGACGGCCCCGCTGACCGGCGCCAACGGGATCACCGGAAGCGCGTCGTACTACGAGGTGAAATTCAGCGACCCGTCCAAGCCGAACGGCCAGATCTGGACCGGCGTGGTCGGCTCGCCCTCGGCCGGCAACGGACCCCCGCAGCGCTGGTTCGTGGTGTGGCTGGGGACCTCGAACGATCCGGTGGACACGAATGCGGCCATTGCGCTGGCGCAGTCGATCCAGCCCTGGACACCGCCGGCCGCCCCGCCGCCGCCTCCGGGCGCCCCGGAGCCGGCACCGGGAGCACCTGCGCCGGCCCCCGGCGCACCGGCGCCCGCGCCCGCCCCGGGGCAGGCGCCCGCGGGCGAAGTCACTCCTGCTCCCGCATCGACGCCGCAGCGACCCGTGGCGAGCTAACCCGTTGCGGCCGTGGCCAATAGCGGCATGATGTAGTGATGGCCTCAACGGCGACGACGATGCGCGCGTGGCGGGTGCGCCGCCCGGGGCCGATGGACACCGGCCCACTCGAGCAGGTCACCGCCGAGGTGCCGCGACCGGAGCCGTCGGAGCTGCTGGTGGCGGTGCGCGCGTGCGGCGTGTGCCGCACCGATCTGCACGTGACCGAGGGTGATCTCCCCGTGCACCGCGAGGGGGTGACGCCCGGGCACGAGGTGGTGGGCGAGGTTGTCGAAGTGGGCGCTGCGGCCGGGGACGGGTTCGAACCCGGCGACCGGGTGGGCATCGCCTGGCTGCGCCACACCTGCGGCGTGTGCAAGTACTGCCGCCGCGGCGACGAGAACCTGTGCCCGCAATCCCGGTACACCGGCTGGGACGCCGACGGGGGGTACGCCGAATTCGCCACCGTCCCGGCCGCGTTCGCGCACCACCTACCGAGCGGCTACAGCGACAGCGAGCTGGCCCCGCTGCTGTGCGCCGGCATCATCGGGTACCGCTCGCTGCTGCGCGCCGAGCTGCCGCCCGGCGGGCGGCTGGGGCTCTACGGCTTCGGCGGCAGCGCCCACATCACCGCGCAGGTGGCGCTGGCGCAGGGCGCCGAGGTGCACGTGATGACCCGCGGCGCCGAGGCCCGCAAGCTGGCGCTGGAGCTCGGGGCGGCGTCGGCACAGGGCGCCGCCGATTCGCCACCGGTGCCGCTGGACGCCGCGATCCTGTTTGCCCCCGTCGGCGAGCTGGTGCTGCCCGCGCTGGAGGCGCTGGACCGGGGCGGCACGCTGGCGATCGCGGGCATTCACCTCTCCGACATCCCGCCGCTGAACTACCAGCGGCACCTGTTTCAGGAGCGCCAAGTCCGGTCGGTCACCTCGAACACGCGGGCCGACGCGCGGGCCTTCCTCGACTTCGCCGGGCAGCACCACATCGAGGTCACCACGCCGGAGTACCCGCTCGGAAGGGCCGACGAGGCGCTGAGCGATCTCAGCGCCGGGCGCATCGCCGGAGCCGCGGTGCTGCTCGTGTAGCGGGGGCTCAGGTCGACAGGTGCCAGACCAGCGCCGCGGCCAGGGCGCCGAGCCCGTTGAGCGACCAGTGCAGCGCGATCGGCGCGATCAGGCTGCCGCTGCGCCGGCGCAGCCAGCTGAAGACGAACCCGGCGGCCCCGGTGGCCAACACCGCCAACGTCACCCCGGCCAGCATCCCGGCGAACCCACCGCCGAACAGCCGGGTGAAGCCGACGTTGTTGCTGGTGAGGCCCAGCGAGGTGGCGACGTGCCACAGACCGAACAACAGCGAGCCGCCCAGCGCCACGCCCCGAAAGCCCCAGGCGCGGTTCAGCGCGCCGTGCAGCACGCCGCGAAACGCGAGCTCCTCGGGGATCACGGTCTGCAGCGGGATGACGATCATCGAGGCGATCAGGGCGCCGGAGATCGTGGCGTAGTGGTTGTTCAGGAACATCTGCCGGGTCATCGGCAGCAGGATCCCGACCGCGATCACGGCCGCCACGACGGCGACGGCGCCCAGCGCGTACCCGAGCCCGGAGCGCCAGTGCGCGCGGCCCAGGCCGAGGTCGGCCCAGTCCAGACCCCTGGCGCGCATCAGCACAGCCAGGCCCACGGCGGCGGCCGGGACGGTGGCGATGCTGGCCCACGGCGTGGTGAAGTGCGCGATCAGGTTCGTCAGCACCAGCACCGCGACGACCACGGCGATGTCGAGGTGCACGTGGAACCGATGCGGCACCGACGGCTGGGCGGCAGCGATGGCGTCGGGCATCCGGCCAGTTTACCCGCGGCCGCGGACATCCCGTGGCCACGCGAGCAGCGGAGATGTCATGCCGAAACCCCGGCACCGCGTTTAACCCGGGCCGAATCGGGGAGGTTGCCCTCGACGCCGACGTTGTGCGGCCCGTTGCGGGCGGCGGTCAAAGATGGAATCGAGGGGACGCGAATTGGATTACGGAGCGTTGCCGCCCGAAATCAACTCCGGCCGCCTCTACTCGGGGCCCGGGCCGGAATCGTTGCTGGTCGCCGCGCGCGCCTGGAACGGTCTGGCCGCCGAGCTGTTTTCCGCGGCGGATTCTTTCCAGTCGATGATCGCCGACTTGTCGGGCACCTCGTGGCAGGGGCCAGCGTCGGAATCGATGACAGCAGCGGCCACGCCGCTGGTGGCGTGGATGAGCGCGACGGGTGCACAAGCTCAACAGTCGGCCACCCAGGCGATGGCAGCGGTCGCCGCATTCGATGCGGCGTTCGCGGCGGTGGTTCCCCCTGCCGTGATCGCGACCAACCGCGCACAGCTGGCGACGCTGATCGCGACAAACCTGCTGGGCCAGAACACCCCGGCGATCATGGCTAACGAGGCTCAGTACGCCGAGATGTGGGCCCAAGACGCTTCCGCCATGTATGGGTACGCGGCCAACTCGGCCAGCGCGGCGACCCTGACCCCTTTCGCCTCGCCCCGGCAAGCCACAAATCCGGCTGGTACGGCCAGCCAAGCGGCGGCCGTCACGCAAGCCGCCAGCACCCCGGTCGGCACCGTCGAACAGGAGCTCTCCCAACTGGTCTCGGCGCTGCCGCAAACGCTGCAGCGGCTCGCGTCGGGTGGGCCGTCGGGATTGATAACGTCCATCGTGAGTCTGCTGAACAACTCGGGATTTCAAAACTTCCTCTCGGCAAGCGGGGAATACCTCACATTCCTGAGCGGCGTGTCATTCATCATCAGCGGCGTCTTGTTCATCATCGGACCGGTGATTCAGATCGCAGCAAGTGCCAGCTCGTCGAGCGGCGGGGGCGGCGGTGGCGGTAGCGGCGC
>NZ_LZIS01000217.1 GCF_001667015.1 Mycobacterium sp. E3198
CCGTACTGCACCCCGACGGGGAATTCAGCGACACCGAACGCGCCCGCCAGCGCGGCATCATCCTGGGCGCCCAGCAACCCGACGGCATGTCACCCATCCGGGGGCTGATCACCCCGGAACTGCGGGCCGCCATCGAAGCGTTGGTGGCCAAGCTGGGCGCGCCGGGGGCGTGCAACCCCGACGACGAGATCCCGGTGGTCGAGGCGACACCCGACGACGACGCCGTGCGCCGCGACACCCGTACCCAACCCCAGCGCAACCACGACGCATTCCTGGCCGGGCTGCGCGGGCTGTTCGCCTCCGGGGACCTGGGCCGCCACAACGGGTTGCCGGTGTCGATCATCGTCACCACCACCCTGCAGGACCTCGAGGCGGCCGCCGGCAAAGCGCTGACCGCCGGGGGCACCCTGGTGCCCATGTCGGATGTGATCCGCTGGGCCGGCCACGCCCACCACTACCTGGCCATCTTCGACAAGGCCAAATCACTGGCCCTGTACAGCACCAAGCGGATCGCCTCCCCCGCGCAGCGCATCATGCTCTACGGCAAAGAACGCGGCTGCACCAAACCCGGCTGCGACGCCCCCGCCTACCACACCCAGGTCCACCACATCAAAGGCTGG
>NZ_LZIS01000218.1 GCF_001667015.1 Mycobacterium sp. E3198
TGTTCGGCGAGTCGGTTGTCGGGGCCGCAGGCCAGGGTGAGGTCGTCGATGTCGGTGCGGTGGTTGGCGGTCCAGCCGCGGATGTGGTGGACCTGGCTGTGGTAGGCCGGGGCGTCGCAGCCGGGTTTGGTGCAGCCGCGTTCCTTGCCGTAGAGCATGATCCGCTGGGCCGGTGAGGCGATGCGCTTGGTGTGATACAGGGCCAGGGATTTGCCGTCGTCGAAGATCGCCAAATAATGATGCGCGTGGCCGGCCCAGCGGATCACATCCGACATCGGCACCAGGGTGCCCCCGGCGGTGAGGGCTTTGCCGGTGGCGGCCTCCAACTCCTGCAGCGTGGTGGTCACGATGATCGACACGGGAAGCCCGTTGTGGCGGCCCAAGTCCCCGGAGGCGAACAGCCCGCGCAGCCCGGCCAGAAAGGCGTCGTGGTTGCGCTGGGCTTGGGAGCGCTGATCGCGGCGCACCGCATCGGCATCGGGGGCGACATCGACGATGGGGGTCAGGTCGTCGGGGTTGCAGGCGCCGGGGGCGCCGAGTTTGGCGATCAGGGCTTCGATGGCGGCGCGGAGTTCGGGGGTGATCAGCCCGCTGATCGGTGACATGCCGTCGTATTGCTGGGGGCCCAGGATGATGCCGCGTTGACGGGCACGCTCGGCGTCGCTGAGCTCCCCGTCGGGGTGCAGCACACCCATCAGGCGCTCAGCGTATTGGGCCAACTCGTCGGGACGAAATCCACGCGCCTTGCCGGCCAGGTCGGCTTCGGCGTGCGCCCGGGTGAACACGTCGATCTGGTCGGGCAGGTGGGTGACAAAGCCGCGGATCACTTTGATGTGCCCGTCGCCGATCAGGCCCTGGCGTTGGGCGGCGGCGGTGGCGGCCAGTTTGGGGGCCAGCGGTTCACCGGACAGGGCGCGGCGCTGGCC
>NZ_LZIS01000219.1 GCF_001667015.1 Mycobacterium sp. E3198
CCGGCTGCGCGCCGTCGCACGCCAGCTCGAGGAGACCGGCGTGCTGGAACCGGCTTTGGGTCGCACCGCCAACGAGCACGCCGAGGCGCGGATCATCGACGAGTACCTGCCCACCCCCCTCACCGAGGCCGAGCTGGCCGACGTCGCCGACACCGCGATCGCGCAGGTCGCCGAGGAGATCGGCGAGCGGCCGGGCATGAAGCAGATGGGGCTGGTGATGAAGGCGGCCACCGCCATCGCGGCCGGCAAGGCCGATGGCGCGCGGCTGTCGGCCGCCGTGAAAGAGCGCCTGTAGGTCCGGCGTTCGGCGGGCTCCGACTACGCCCGGCCGAGCACCCGTGCCGCGAGCGCGCGGGCGCCCCGCGTCGCCCCGACCACCCGCGGAAACTGCGGCCGGCCACGGTCGTCGCCGCGGGCGGGCCGACCGGCGTCGAGCCGCTCGCGTTGGGGAACCACAACGTATTTCGGGTCACGGGTGGACTCCACCCCGGCCTCGAACACGCCGAACCGCTGGAAAGCGCTGCCGACCAGCAGCGCCAGCCCGCTCAGGGCCGCCAAAGGACGGCTCCGGCCGGCCGCCAGGGTCCCCAGCGTCCCGCCGACCGTCAGGTACTCCGCCCATTTGCGTTGCCGGTGGGCCTTCCCGGTGGTGTAGGCCTCGGCGACCAGGCCGAGCCTTCGCTCGAGCAGCCGTGACGCCGTGACCTCGAGCCCGGCGCCCAGCACCGCCATCCGCCGCGCCGGACCTGCCTCGTCGACCGGCGCGAACACCATGCCCAGCCCGCCGGCGCTGGCCGCGGCGGACCCGGTGAACACGAACGGCAGATACGGGTGCGCCTCCCGCCAGGCCGGCACCGCGGTCTGGGACAGCAGCACAGCCGTATAGGAGGCGACACCGGGCGCGAATGCCGCGGCCGACAACCCGGCCGGCCGCGCCAGCCAGGCCGCCAGCTTGCCGGCCCACGAGCGCCGCAGCCGGGCGGGCAGCAGTTCCGCCAGCGCGGCCAGCCCGGCGCCCGGTCCGTACGCCGAAAGGATCCAGGTCCCGACGCTCATCGGCGAACTCGGCTTCGCCACCCGCAGCATGTGGTGGAACCGCGCGGGCCGGCCCAGGTCGGTGACCAGGAAGTACATGCTCGCCAAGAGGCTCACCAGCGCGCCGACCCGACCCGCCCGCCGGAGGGCCGGGCGGCCGGTGAGGTCGGCGCCGGCGGCCAGCAGCGCCGAACCGCCCGAGAGCCCGCCGGCGAACAGATAGGCCGCGATCTTCCACTCCCACACCGGGGTCTTGAGCACCGCACGCCCGTAGTAGGACCGGAAGTCGGCCCGCGGAACCGCAAGCTGCTCGCGGCTGCCCCCACCGCGCCCGAACATCTGCGCGTGGATGTCGCGGGCCTGCGCGTCGCTGCGCTGCTCCCGCAGCAGCGGGTCCTTGTCGCCTGCGCTCATCGCCGGCCCCGGCCCACGAAGGCCGATACCGCGGCGGCGACGAGCGCCGACGCCGCCAGCCCGGCGTATCTCCACATGGCGGACGCGTCGCGCGTCGGGACAACGGGATCCGGGGGCAGGCCGTAGACCTCGGGCTCGTCGAGGAGCAGGAAAAAGGCCCCGTCGCCGCCCACGCCGTCGTTCGGATCGTGTCCGTACAGCCGCGCCTCGGGCACGCCGCGCTCGTGCAACTCCTCGACGCGGCGGGCGGCGCGCTCGCGCAGCTCGTCCAGGACGCCGAATTGGATGGAGTCGGTGGGGCAGGCCTTGGCGCATGCCGGTTCCAGCCCGTCGCGCAGCCGGTCGTAGCACAGCGTGCATTTCCACGCCCGGCCGTCGCCCTCCCTCCGGTCGATCACGCCGTACGGGCAGCCGGACACGCAATAGCCGCAGCCGTTGCAAATGTCTTGTTGCACAACGACGGTGCCGAACTCGGTGCGGAACAACGCACCCGTGGGACAGACGTCCAGGCAGCCGGCATGCGTGCAGTGCTTGCACACGTCCGAGGCCATCAGCCACCGGAAGTCGGTGCGGGCCTCCGCGCCGGTGCCATCGCCCGGTCGCTCGAATTTGGGGAACTCGAGGTCGACGGGCGCGTTGCCCAGTTCGCAGCCACCTCGCGGCGTGGACTCGATCGCCGACGCCGCCACATCCGCCGACTGCTGGCTGCCCGACGGCCCGGTCGGCCGCCCGGCCAGTCCGGGATCCTGCTCACCCAGCGGGAGCGCCTGCTCGATGAAGGCGACGTGCCGCCAGGTGCTGGCGCCCAGCATGCCGGTGTTGTCGAAAGACATGCCCAGCAGGTTGAATCCGTCGTCGGGCACCATGTTCCATTCCTTGCACGCCACCTCGCACGCCTTACAGCCGATGCAAATCGAGGTGTCGGTGAAGAAACCCACCCGCGGCGGATGGTCGTCGGGGTGGCCGGCGTTGCCGGCGGGATCGTGCAGCGGGCCGTAGAAGCTGTTGTCGCTCATGGGTTCTCCTCCGGCTCGGCGTGGGTGATCCCGTCGGGCCGGGTCGTGTCGACGCGCGTGCCGGTATCCGGCGTGACGCCGGCGCGGCTGCGGTAACCGGCCACGTACTCGAGCAGCGCCGGTCCGCGCGGCCGGCGGCCCGGCCGGACGTCACAGGTCGCGACCTTGCTCTCCTGGATGAATACGTTGGGGTCCAGCACCACCCCGAGCAGGTCGTTGACCACGTCGCCGTCCACCAGCCCGGCGCCGCCGAAGTGGTATGGCATCCAAACCTGTTGCACCACATGGTCTTCGATGCGGAGCGGCTTCATTCGATCCGTGACGAAGACCCGCGCGTCCACGGCGGTCCGGCTGGTGATCACGTGCGCCCAGTCCATGTGCGACAGCCCGCGCAGGCGCGCCAATTCCGGTGACACCTCGACGAACAACGCGGGCTGCAGCTCGGCGAGGTAGGGCAGCTGCCTGCTCATGCCGCCGGCGGTGTGATGCTCGGTCAGCCGGGCCGCGGTGAACACGAACGGGAACACCTCGGCGTGCGCCTCGGGGGGTGCCGGGTTCGACGGATTATCCTTGCGGCCGTACACGATTCGCGACGGGTTGCCTTGTTGCCGGTAGAGCGCGTTGCGCACCGGCGACTCGTGCGGCTCGTAGTGGGTCGGGAGCGGGCCGTCCGCGAGGCCGTTGGGCGCGAACAGCCAGCCCTTGCCGTCGGCCTGCATGATGAACGGGTCGTCGCCGTGCAGCGCCTCGACGCCCACCGCGCCCTCGGGCGGGCGGTAGTCCGGCGGCTTGGTCTTCTCGAAGTCGGGGATGTCGTGGCCGGTCCACTCGCCCTTGTCCGGGTCCCACCAGATCAGCTTCTTGCGCTCGCTCCACGGCCGGCCCTGCGGGTCCGCCGACGCGCGGTTGTAGAGCACCCGTCGGTTCATCGGCCAGGTCCAGCCCCACTCGGATTCGTAGGGCCCCTGCTCCTCTTTGGGTTTGCGGCGCGCCGCCTGGTTCACCTCGTCGGCGTACACCCCGCTGTAGATCCAGCAGCCGCAGGCGGTGCTGCCGTCGGCCTTCAGGTCGGTGTAGCCACCGACGGCCCGCCCGGTGGTCAGGTCGATGCCGTTCATGCGGCGCAGCACGTCTTCGCCCGACGGCTCGTCGCCCTCCGGGTCCTCGGTGGCGTAGTCCCACGCGAGGTCGAGCAGCGGCCGGTCCCGCTCGTCGGTCGAGCCCGCCAGCTTCTCGCGCAGCTTCCGCCCCAGGTGGTAGAAGAACCACAACTCCGAGCGGGCGTCGCCGGGCGGATCGACCGCCTTCTCCCGCCACTGCAACATCCGCTGCGTCTGCGTGAAGGTGCCCGCCTTTTCGACGTGCGCAGCGGCGGGAAAGAAGAAGACCTCCGTCCGGCAGGTCTCCGGTGCGATCTCGCCGGTCTCGATCTCCGGGGCGTCCTTCCAGAACGTGGCGCTCTCGATCATCACGAGGTCGCGCACCACCAGCCAGTCCAGGTTGGCCATGCCGAGGCGCTGCAACCGCCCGTGCGCGGACCCGACGGCCGGGTTCTGGCCGAGCAGGAAGTAGCCGAACACCTTGCCGTCGATCATGTCCATGACCGTGCGGTAGGTGCCGTGGTCCCCGCTGATCCGCGGCAGGTAGTCGAAGCAGTAGTCGTTGTCGGCGGTCGCGTTGTCTCCCCAGTACTCCTTCAGCAGCGACACCATGTACGCATCGGCGTTGTGCCAGAAGCCTTTCTGGGTTTGGCTCCGGACGCGGTCGAGGTACTCCGACAAGCTCGCCTGGCCGGCGTGCGGCATCGCGAGGTAGCCGGGCAGCAGGTTGAACAGCGTCGGCACGTCCGTGGAGCCTTGGATGCTGGCGTGCCCCCGCAGGGCGAACACGCCGCCGCCCGGCCGGCCGATGTTGCCCAGCAGCAGCTGAATGATCGACCCGGCGCGGATGAACTGCGCGCCCACCGAGTGCTGGGTCCAGCCCACGCTGTAGATCAGCGCGGCCGTGCGCTCGCGGCCGGAGTTCTCGGCCCAGGCGCGCGCCACTTGGCGGAAGGTATCGGCCGGCACGCCACACACCCGCTCCACCATCTCCGGGGTGTAGCGGGCGTAGTGCCGCTTGAGGATCTGGTACACGCAGCGCGGGTGCTGCAGCGTGGGGTCGGAGGGGATGTCGAGGGCCGCGCCTTCCACGGCCACCCCACCCGAGCCGAGTTGGTCCGGGGCGGCGCTGACCTTCGCGCCCGCCCCGCCGCGGCCGCCGTGTTCCGTCTTCTCGTAGTGCCAGGACGCCGGGTCGTACGACGCGCTCTCGTGGTCGTACCCGCTGAACAGCCCGTCGAGATCCTCGGCGTCCCGGTAGTCCTCGTTGACGAGGAATGACGCATTGGTATAGGCGGTGACGTACTCCCGAAAGTCCAGCTCGTTGGACAGGATGTAGTTGATCACCCCGCCGAGGAACGCGATGTCACTGCCGGCGCGCAGCGGCACGTGCCGGTCCGCGACCGCGCTGGTGCGGGTGAACCGCGGGTCGATGTGGATGACCTCGGCGCCGTTCGCCTTGGCCTCCATGACCCACTGGAACCCGACCGGATGGGCCTCGGCCATGTTCGAACCCATGATGACGATGAAGTCCGAGTTGGCGAGGTCTTGCTGATAGTCCGTCGCTCCGCCGCGACCGAAGGAGGCTCCCAGACCGGGAACCGTGGCGCTGTGTCAAATGCGCGCTTGGTTCTCGATCTGCAGGGCGCCAAGGGCGGTGAAGAGTTTTTTGATCAGATAGTTCTCTTCGTTGTCCAGCGTCGCCCCGCCCAGGCTGGCGATGCCCAGGGTGCGGCGCAAGGTGTTGCGGTCGGAGTCGAAGTCTTGCCAGCCTTTGCGGCGCGCGTCGATCACCCGGTCGGCGACCATGTCCATCGCCGTGTCGAGGTCGAGGTCCTGCCACTCCGTGGCGTAGGGGGCCCGGTAGCGCACCGTGGTCTCCCGCTGCGGGCCCGTCACCAGCTGCTTGCTTGCGGATCCCTTGGGGCACAACCGCCCTCGTGAGATCGGGCTGTCCGGGTTGCCCTCGATCTGGACGACTTTGCCGTCCGTCACGTACACCTTCTGCGCGCAGCCGACGGCGCAGAAGGGGCAGACCGAATGGGCGACGCTGTCCGCGGAGGCGGTGCGGGGTTCCAGTCCGGCCGAGCGCTTGGACTCGGCGGCCTTGCCGCGGCCCAGCGCGTCGGCCCCGGTCAGCTGCCGGTAGACCGGCCACGACTGAATCAGCTTGCCCACCCGGTTGTGCAGCTCCATGCTTCCGATCAAACCACTATCCGGGTGCCGTCGCCGCTCCGCCGGGTGCGGCGCCGACCGTCGAGCTGCTCCAGCAACGGCACGGCCACCCGCCGGGTGGTGCCCAGCGCCCGTCGGGCCTCGCTCACGGTGAACGGCTGCGGCAGCGCCGCAAGGATTTCCGCCGCCCGGTCCAGGGCGTCGGGACCCAGCACGACACCGTCCGCGATCCGCGTGAGCCGGCCGGCGCGCACCGCGGCGGCGAGTTCGCGAGTGCCCAGCTTGAGCCCGGCAAGCTCGTCGGCCTCCGGCGCCCGAAACGGTTCGGCGGCCAGCCACTCCTCGACGGTGCGCACCGCCTTGTCGACGCGGGCCGGCAGGCCCGCGCCGGGCGGCCGCACGAGCCCGTCCACCACTTCGAGGCCGGTGCCGGCGAGCAACTCCGGCAAAAGTTCCGCGGCGGGCAGCCCGACCCGCTGCCGCAGCGTCTCCAGTGGCATCCCCGCCGCGACGTCGTGCTCGGCGGCCCAGCGCCGCACCGCCGCGTCCGCGCAGTCGCGCCGGGCGTCCCACCATCGCGCGTCGACCACCCACTCACCGACCCGTCGCCCGGTTGGCGGCAGGCCCATCGCGCGCAGTTCGTCGGCGCGCGCGCAGTCGGGCGGGCGGGCGCGGCCGGTCGCCAGCTCGGCGGCGCGAGCGCTCGCCGCGCCGCGGCGGCGCAGTGGGGGCGGCCGCACGTCGAGCACCTCGATGCCGGCCGCGATCCGGTGTTCGCCGGGATCGCGCAGCAACCCGACGTCTCCGACGCGCAACGGCAACGGTCGCGCCAGGCGCAGCCGCGCCGCTCCGGCGCCCAGCCCGCGGACGTGCACCGGCACCGCCGCCGAGCCGATGTGCAGCACGAGCTGGCGGTGCAGCGTGCCCGCCGACCGCAGCGCGACGTCGAGCTCCGCGGTTTCCAGCCACGCAGCCGGGGTGCGCACGGTGTCCCCGCGGCCGATGCGCTGGCGGTCCACGCCCCGCAGGTTCAGCGCGACGCGGGCCACGGCGCCGACCGAATCCCGGTCGCGGCCCAGCGATTGCAGCCCTCGGACGGTGACGCGCCGCCCGGCGTGCTCGAGTTCGTCGCCGACCCGGATGGTGCCGGCGGCCAGCGTCCCGGTCACCACCGTGCCCGCCCCGCGGACGCTGAAGGACCGGTCGATCCACAGCCGCACGTCGCCGTCGCGGTCGGGCGCGGGGAGCCGGTCGGTCAGCGCCAGCAGTTCGGCGCGCACCCCGTCGGCGTCCGCGCCCAGCGCGACGGGGGCGGTGGCGAGCGAGGTGGTGGCGAATCTTTCCCGCGCCTGTTCGACGGCCGGGCCGGGATCGGCGAGGTCGGTCTTGGTGATCACCAGGAGCGCGTGGCGGACGCCGAGGGCGTCGAGGGCCGCGAGGTGTTCTTCCGACTGCGGCATCCAGCCCTCGGTGGCGGCCACGACGAACACAACCGCCGGCACCGCCCCCACCCCGGCGAGCATGTTGGCGACGAACCGCTCGTGGCCCGGCACGTCGACGAATGCGATTGTGCGGCCGCCGATCTCGGTCCAGGCGAAGCCGAGGTCGATGGTCAGGCCGCGCCGCCGCTCCTCCGCCAGCCGGTCCGGCCACATGCCGGTGAGCCGCCGCAGCAGTGTCGACTTACCGTGGTCGACATGCCCGGCGGTGGCTAGGACGAACACGCGAGCACCGCCGCCACCAGCAACTCGTCGTCGTCCGGGGCCACCGTGCGCAGGTCCAGCAGGCAGCGGCCGGCCTCGAGCCGCCCGACCACCGGCGGGTGCCCGGCGCGCAGCGCGGCGCCGTAGGACTCGGGCAGGCTCACCGCGGCGCTGGGCAGTCGCACACCGGGCGCCCCGCCACCGCCGACGGCCGCGACACAGTCCACCGCCGTCGCGTCGGGCAGCCGGGCGGCGATCCGCTCGGCGCGGGCGCGCAGTCCCGCCGCGTCGGCGGCCAGCGCCCGGGCGACCGGCGGCGGCGGCCCGGTCAGCGTCGCTTCCAGCGCCGCGAGGGTGAGCTTGTCCACCCGCAGGGCGCGGGCCGCCGGATGGCGGCGCAGCCGCTGGATGAGCCCGGCCTCGCCGAAGAGCAGGCCGGCCTGCGGGCCGCCGAGGAGTTTGTCGCCGCTCGCGGTGACCAGGTCGGCGCCGTCGGCCAGGGTCGTGCCGGCGTCGGGCTCGTCGGGCAGGACGGGGTGCGGGGCCAGCAGCCCGGAGCCGATGTCGACGACCAGCGGCGCGTTCAGCGTGGCCAGCTCGCGCACCGGGACGGCGGAGGTGAAGCCGGTGACGTGGAAGTTCGACGGGTGGACCTTGAGCACGAATCCGGTCTCCGGCCCGATCGCCTCGGTGTAGTCGCGCAGGCTGGTGCGGTTGGTGGTGCCGACCTCGCGCAGCCGCGAACCGCTGGACGCCAGCAACTCCGGGATGCGGAACCCGTCACCGATCTCGACCAGCTCACCGCGGCTGAGCACGATCTCCTTGCCGGGGGCGAGCGCCAGGGCGGTGAGCAGCAGCGCCGCCGCGTTGTTGTTGACCACGTGCACGCCCCCCGCGGTGGGGACGGCCCGCGCCAGCGCCGCCAGCGCGCCACGGCCGCGCCGGGCGCGGCGGCCGGTCGCCAGGTCGAACTCGACGTCGGTGGTGCCGGCGGCGGCGATCACCGCGTCCACCGCCGCCCGCGACAGCGGCGCCCGGCCGAGGTTGGTGTGCACCACCACGCCGGTCGCGTTGACGACGGGGCGCAGGCTGGCCGCGGTGGCCGGCAGCGCCGCGACGGCGTGCTCGGCCACCCGCTCCGGAGCGATCTCGCCGGCGCGCGCCCGCTCCTGAGCGTCGGCGATCACCGACTTCACCAGCGCGCGGCCCAGCACCCGTTCCGCTTCGGCGAGGCGGGGATCGGCGAGCAGCACGTCGGTGCGGGGCACCCGGCGCCGGGGATCGGTCACGTTCAGGTCCCGGAAGGATGGCGGAGGCGGACGGGAATCGAACCCGCCAGCGGCAGCGTCTGTCGCTCGACGGTTTTGAAGACCGCGCCGGTCACCAGACCGGACACGCCTCCCTGGACCATGGCGACAATTATGGACGTTGTGGACGACGGGGCGGTGCGCGCCACCGAGCGTGAAGCTGTTGCGAGAATGACGCACGAATCTCGCAGCAGCTTCACGTTCGACGCACTCGAGCAGCATTGGATGGCATGACCTACCGACTGACCCAGTACGCCCACGGCGGCGGCTGTGCGTGCAAAATTCCGCCGGGAGAGCTCGAGGACGTGGTCCGCGGGCTGGGGCGGGCCGCGCCGCGCGATCCGCTCGGCGAGCTGTTGGTGGGCCTCGACAGCGGCGACGACGCGGCCGCCGTGCTGATCGAGGGTGGTACGGCGCTGATCGCGACGACGGATTTCTTCACGCCGGTGGTCGACGACGCCTACGACTGGGGCCGCATCGCGGCCACCAACGCGCTGTCCGACGTGTACGCGATGGGCGGACGGCCGGTCGTCGCGCTCAATCTGCTCGGTTGGCCGCGAGACGTGCTGCCATTCGAGCTGGCGACCGAGACGCTGCGGGGCGGCCTCGAGGTATGCCGGGCGGCGGGCTGCCACCTCGCCGGTGGACACAGCATCGATGACCCCGAGCCCAAATACGGGCTGGCGGTCACCGGCACGGCCGACCCCAATCGATTGCTGCGCAACGACTCCGGAAAGCCGGGCACGCCCCTGTCGCTGACCAAGCCGCTGGGAGTCGGCGTGCTGAACAACAGGCACAAGGCCACCGGGGAGCGCTTCGAAGAGGCGGTCGCCGTGATGACCACCCTCAACGCGGAGGCGGCCGCGGCCGCGCTGGCGTCGGGCGTCGAATGTGCTACGGACGTAACGGGTTTCGGGCTGCTCGGGCATTTGTACAAGCTGGCGCGGGCAAGCGGCGTCACGGCGGTGCTCGACGCGGCGGCCGTGCCCTATCTGGCGGGCGCCCGGGAGGCGCTGGCGGCCGGCTACGTCAGCGGCGGCACGCGGCGAAACCTCGACTGGGTGGCCCCGCATGTCGACCTGTCGGCGATCGACGAGCCCGAGGCGCTCCTGCTGGCCGACGCGCAGACCTCGGGCGGGCTGCTGATCGCGGGCGAGATCCCCGGCGCGCCCGTCGTCGGGGAGTTGGTGCCCCGCGGGGAATTCACCATCGTCGTGCGCTAACCGGGGGCCGGTGCGCGGTTTGCGCCCCGCGGACCGGGGTACGTATAGCGCATGACGAATTTTGGCTACACTCTGATGACGGAGCAGAGTGGACCCAAAGACCTTGTGCGCAACGCTATCTCGGCCGAGGAGCGCGGCTTTGACTTCGAGGTCTGCAGCGACCACTTCTCGCCGTGGCTCACCTCCCAGGGGCACGCGCCCAACGCCTGGACGGTGCTGGGTGCGGTGGCGCACGCCACCGAGCGGGTCGACCTGTACACCTACGTGACCTGCCCGACGATGCGGTACCACCCCGCGATCGTCGCGCAGCAGGCCACCACCGTGCAGATCCTGTCCGACGGGCGGTTCACCCTCGGCTTGGGCAGCGGTGAGAACCTCAACGAACACGTGGTGGGCAGGGGCTGGCCGACCGTCGAGCGTCGACAGGACATGCTGCGTGAGGCCATCAAGATCATCCGCGAGCTGTTCGGCGGCCAGCTGGTGAACTGGCGCGGCGAGCACTTCCAGGTGGACTCGGCGCGGCTGTGGGACCTGCCCGACGTCCCGGTCGCCATCGGGGTGGCGATGTCCGGGGCGAAGGGTGTCGAGAAGTTCACCAAGCTGGCCGAACACCTGATCGCCGTGGAGCCCGACGCGGACCTCGTCCGCGAGTGGCACGCCGCGCGGCAGGCCGCCAACCTCGCCGGCGGCGGGCGGGTGGTCGGCCAGATCCCCGTGTCGTGGGATCCCGACCGCGATGCCGCCATCAAGCGCGCGCACGATCAGTTCCGCTGGTTCGGCGGCGGCTGGAAGGTCAACGCCGACCTGCCCACGCCGGCCGGTTTCGCGGGTGCCACCCAATTCGTGCGACCCGAGGATGTCGCCGAGTCCATCCCCTGCGGCCCCGACCTGGACGCGATCGTCGAGGCCGTCCGGCCCTACTGGGAAGCGGGATTCACCGACATCGCGCTCGTCCAGATCGGGGGCGAGACGCAGGACCGCTTCCTCTCCGAAGCCGCCCGGCCTTTGCTCGATGCGCTGCGCGACGCGTCCGCTCGATGACGAGTTTGGGTCGTTCCTGCCGGGGTATCCGACTGCCATCGTGGGCATCGGGCCACCACCGGCAGTTTGAAAGACCAACAAGGGCTTAGCGCCGCGCCAGCGGACCGCTTGCAAATGCGCTGTCCAGCAGCTGCTTTGCGCCTCCTCGTGTTCGGCATGGCAAGGGAGTCGACGATGAATGATCAATCCGGCAACACCACCGCGCCGTTGGTGCGGGCGCTCGCCGGTGCCAGCTTCGGGCTGGGTTTTGCCGAGCTGGTGGCACCGCGGAAGGTTGCTGCGGTTGCGGGCGTGGACGACACGCGCAAGTCCCGCCGGGTCATCCGCGCGCTGGGTGCGCGGGAGTGCGGCCACGGGGCGGCGCTGTTGGCCGGTTCCGACAAGCTGGTCTGGACGAGGGTTGCCGGCGACGTATTGGACGTGACGCTGCTGTTGGCCGGCGTGGCCGCGCGCGGCCGCGGTCGGCGGCGGCGGGGCGTCATCTCGGCCGCCGTCCTCGGCGGCATCGGCGCGGTCGACCTCTACGCGGCCTTGCGCGCCACCGGTGCCGGCGGCGCCCGGCACGCAAGCGGTGCGCGGCGGTGCACCCTGCGCGCCGCGGTCACCGTCGCGCGCCCGCCCGAGGACGTCTACCGATTCTGGCGCGACGTGGAGAACCTGCCGAGCTTTATGCACCACCTGCAGTCGGTCACCGCCGGCTCCGACGGTCGTTCCCACTGGGTCGCCAGCGCGCCCGTCGGCCAGCCGGTGCAGTGGGACGCGCAGATCACCGAGGACCAGCCCAACAAGCGGGTCGCCTGGCAGTCGCTGCCGGGCTCGGCGATCGAGAACGGAGGCAGTGTCGAATTCACCCCCGCGAGCAACGGCGCCGGGACCGAGGTCCGGGTCCGGATCGGCTACCAGATGCCGGGCGGCGTCGTCGGCAAGGCCGCCGCGACCCTGTTCGGCGAGTCGCCCGACCAACAGGTCAACGACGACCTCCGCCGGTTCAAGCAGATCCTCGAGACGGGCCAGGTGATGCGGTCGGACGGCTCCCCGGAGGGCACGGCCGCGGCCCGCCAATTGCATCAGCAGCCCGCCGCGCCCAACGGACACAACGGAACCAGCAAAGGAGCCGGCGCATGAGAGCCACCGTCTACGCGGGACGCAACAGCGTTGAGGTGCAATCGGTTCCGGACCCGAAGATCCTCAACGACCGAGACGCCATCGTCCGCGTCAGCTCGACGGCCATCTGCGGATCGGACCTGCACCTCTACGACGGCTACATCCCGACGGTCAAGCGCGGGGACGTGCTGGGTCACGAGTTCATGGGCGAAGTCGTCGAGGTCGGCAAGGCGGTGCACAACCTCGCCGTCGGCGACCGGGTGGTGGTGCCGTTCCCGATCGCGTGCGGGGCATGCTCGGCCTGCGAACGCGACCTGTACTCGCTGTGCGAGAACTCCAACCCGAACGCCGGCATCGCGGAGAAGTTCATGGGCCACTCCCCGGCCGGATTGTTCGGCTATTCGCACATGCTCGGCGGATTCGCCGGTGGCCAAGCCGAATACGCGCGGGTGCCGTTCGCCGACGTGGGGCCGCTCAAGGTCGACGACGACCTCACCGACGACCAGGTGTTGTTCCTGTCGGACATCTTGCCGACCGGCTACATGGGCGCGGAGATGTGCGGCATCCAACCGGGTCAGGTCGTCGCGGTCTGGGGTGCCGGACCCGTCGGCCTGTTCGCGATCATGAGCGCATATCTGCTCGGCGCGTCCAAAGTCATTGCCATCGACCGGGTGCCGTATCGCCTGGCGCAGGCCGAGAAGATCGGCGCCACGCCCGTCAACTTCGCCGAAACACCGGTGCTCGGGGAGCTTCAGGACATCACCGCCGGGCGGGGGCCGGACCACTGCATCGACGCGGCCGGCATGGAAGCCCGCAACGGGTTCACGCCGGTGGACGCCTACGATCGCGTCAAGCAGGCGATGCGCCTGGAAACCGAACGCCCGCATGCAATTCGGGAAGCGGCGATGAGCTGCCGCAACGGCGGCACCATCTCGATCGTCGGGGTCTACGGCGGGCTGATGGACAAGTTTCCCATCGGCGCGATCATGAATCGGTCGCTGACCATCAAGACCGGCCAGTGCCACGTGCAGCGCTACATGCGCCCGCTGCTGGAGCGGATCCGCCGCGGCGACATCGACCCGACCGCGATCATCACCCACCATTTGGGCCTCGACGAGGCGCCGCACGGCTACGAGATCTTCAAACACAAGCAGGACGGCTGTACGAAAGTCGTCCTCCGCCCGTGAAGGAGGTACCGCGATGTCAAATGAGTTGCAAGGAATCAAGATTGCCATCCTGGCGGCCGACGGTGTGGAGAAGGTGGAGCTCGAACAGCCGCGCGCGGCCGTCGAGGAGGCCGGCGCCCAGGTCGAAGTGTTGTCGCTGAAGCCAGGCGAAATCCAGGCGCGCAACCACGATCTCGAACCGGCCGGGACCTTCGCGGTCGACCGTGCGGTGTCGGATGTATCGGTGGGCGAGTTCGACGGCCTGGTGCTGCCGGGCGGCACGGTGAACCCGGACAAGCTGCGCCTCGACAAGGCCGCGGTCTCGTTCGTGCGCGACTTCGTCGTCTCCGGAAAGCCCGTCGCCGCGATCTGTCACGGGCCCTGGACGCTCGTGGAGGCGGGTGTGGCCGTCGGCCGGACGCTGACGTCGTACCCGAGCATCCGCACCGACCTGCGGAATGCGGGCGCGCATGTGGTGGACGAAGAGGTTGCCGTCGACGGCAATTTGATCACCAGTCGCTCACCGTCGGACCTGCCGGCGTTTTGCGAGACGATCGTCAAGCAGTTCGCCCGCGCCGCTGCGGGCTAACCGAAGCCAAATCATTTACGCCGTTTTAATCCCCGATTTTGGGGGCATTACACAGGCCGAGGCCGTGATCGCCACGGCGATCTTCGCAGGCTGACCGAAAGGCCCACATTGACAACCACCTATCCGGAACCCGCCATTTCGGTTACGCACAACGTGTATCAGCCGCAAGAAGATTCCCGGTTGCTGGTCGACGCGATGCACCATTGCGCGCTGATCCCGGGGCGACGGGTGCTCGATCTCTGCACCGGCAGCGGATTCGTCGCGATCGCCGCGGCCGAGATGGGCTGTGCCAACGTCACGGCGTTCGACATCTGCCCGCACGCGGTGCGTTGCTGCGCGGACAATGCCGCGCTTGCGGGCGTCGAGGTGGATGTCGATGAGGGATCCTGGCTGGACGCCGTCGACCGCGCACCGTTCGACGTGGTGCTGGCCAATCCGCCTTACGTCCCAACGCCTCCCGGCGACGACTCCGGATCGATCTGCCCCAGCGCCGGCCCGTCGTTGGCCTGGAACGCCGGCGCCGACGGGCGCCTGATCCTGGATCCGTTGTGTGAGGCGGCGCCAAAGTTGCTGTGCGACGGGGGATCGCTGCTGCTCGTGCACTCCGCGATCGCCGGCGTCCAACAAACGCTGGACCGCCTGAAGTGGGCCGGGATGGAGGGTGAAGTCATCGCCTCCAAGTGGATCCCGTTCGGCCCCGTCATGTCGGCGCGGGCGAGATGGCTGGAGGACACGGGCCGGATCCCACGCGGTCGCCGCGAGGAGGAGCTGATCGTGATCCGTGCGGACAAGCCATGACGACCACGCGGGTGCAGGTGGTCAAGGGAGGGCCTGTGTTGGTGTCCGGACCGGTGCGCATCGAGATGCCGGACGGCGACGTCGTCGAGTCCGACCGGTTCATGGTGGCGATTTGCACCTGTCGGCGCAGCGATGCATATCCGTTGTGCGACACCAGCCATCGGCGCTGTCGGAACGCTTTGGTCAATCCAGAGGCCGCCGCAACGACGTCTGACCCCGCTGCCACGAGTCCATAAGCTGGTCCGCCAAGCGGTTTTCGACCGCGGCGTGCGCCCGCATCCCGAATACGACGTCGGCGTCCAAGTGTGGCTCGCGGGCGACGAGATCGCCGACGACGTCGATGCGCACCACCTGTTCGTGCACCGCGTCGGCTTCGACGTGCTCGCTGTAGAACCCGATGCACGCCGACGGGGCCCCCATCCGCCGCAGGGCCTGCACCATCCGTCGGGATCCCGGCGGGGAGGTGATCTCCGTCGAGGCGAAGTGCCCGACCGCGGCGCCGCGCCGCGAGCGGTGCAGCCCGAACAGTGACATCAGGTTGACCACCGCCAACGACTCGGCGGGGACGGCGTCGAGGTAACCGAGATACGTCGAATCCAGGTCGGCGGCGACCAACAGATCGGCAAAGAGTTGCTGGTGCAGGCGCGGCCCCCGGCCGGCACCGTATTCGTCGAACTCGACGGCCACGAACGCCGCCTTGGCGGTCCCCAGCAGCCGCGGAATCGCGAAGGCGTGCGGATCGCCCTCTTTCAGGTGATACAGCGACCGGTGCGCGAAGTATTCGCGCATCTGCTCCCAGCTTCCCGTGTCGCGCAGGTAATACGACGGACCGGTGCCGTCGGCGGGCTCGATGGAGATCTCCGCCATCTCGGCCGCCGCCGTGCGCCCGGGCTCGATGGGGCCGACGTCGCGTCGTACGCCGGCCAGAAAGACGCGTTCCAGTTCGGCGCGCAAGTGCAGCAGCGCGGGATTCCACTCCCAGTCCGGGTCGACGCCCGCGAAACCCCGGTAGTGCAGCTCGTAGCACATGCACAGCGCCAGCTGGAGATCCAGGCCATAGGGATCGGAGTCCCGGACGGACGCACCGATGCGCGCGAGGTGATCGTGTGAGGGTGGCCCGACCAGCGCATGCCGGACGGCGGTCGACAGCGGTCCGTGCGCCGTCGGCAGGGCGGGTTCGACCGGGATCCATGTGAGGGTCACGCCGGTGACTACCCGGCAATGGGGCCGGGCAAACGGTGGGCCGTCACTGCCCCGCTTGGGGAACGCGGAAGGTGATGTCGACGGTCGTGCCCGTCGGCGTGTGCTGGAGTTCCATGGCGTCGCTGAGTGCCCGCATCAACACCAGCCCGCGCCCGCTGTTTGCCGGGTCGGCCGCCGGCGCCTTCCAGGAACCGGCGTCGGTGATCCGGGTTTTGACGCGGCCGGCGGCGACTTCGGCTTCGAGCAGCATCGTGCCGATGCGGTGCCCGCGATAGGCATGCTCGACGCAGTTGGTGCACGCCTCGTTGACGACCAGCACGATGTCGGCCGCCACCGCCTCCGGGACATTCGCGGTGCGCAGCCACGCGGCCAGCCGATGCCGGACGTTGACCAGTTGCCCGGCGAAGGCCTCGCTCTCGATGCGTAGCTGTGTCGGCAGGTGGCGGTAGGTCACCATCGCGACGTCGTCGTCATATCCGGACGCAGGGGCCAGCGCGCCGACCACCGCCTCCGGCACCTGGCCCAGCGGAAGCTTGGCCGTCTCAAGCAAAATGTCTGCGGCGCGGGCGATTCCGATGTCAATCGACTCGTGCTTGCGCTCGACCAGGCCGTCCGTGTACAGCATCAACGTCGAGCCCGGCGGTAGCACCCGGGACGCCTGGGGGCGCGGTTCGTCCCGGCGCACCGCGAGCGGCACGGACGCGGCATCGGTCAACACCGTGGTATTGGCGGGCGGCGGACCCGCGATCATGGCGGGCATGTGGCCGGCGTTGCTGTATTCCAGGACCCCGGTCTCGGTGTCCAGGATCGCCAGAAAGACTGTGGTGCAGTACGCATTCGGGATGAGCGACGCCGCCAAGTCGAGTTGCTCGAGCAGCAGCGCCGGCTGGGCCCCGTTGATCAACAGCGCCCGCGCCGAGCTGCGAAGCTGGCCCATGGTCGCCGCCGCCGGCAGGCCTCGGCCGACGCAGTCGCCGACGACGATGCCGATGCGGTTGTCGCCGATGGGCAGCACGTCATACCAGTCGCCCCCGATCTCCAACGGCGGCACCGCGGGTTCGTAGCACACGGCGAAGCCGGGAGGCGTCTGGACGGTGGGCAGCATCGCGCGCTGCAGGGTCAGCGACGTTTCGCGGGCACTCTCGAACTGACGCACGTGTTGCAGGGCCAGGCTGAGGTGGCCGATCAGCACCGTGACCAGGAGCCGATCCTCGGCGCTGACCCAGCGGGGGGAACGAAGTTCCAGCCACAGGGCGAGGTCGCCGGCGTTGGACAGCACGGCGACCAAACCCTGTGCCTTGCCGGGATTGTCGGGCCGGTCGACGGTCTTGGCGGTCAGCGGGAGCTGGTTTCGTGCGTCCTCGAAGGTGCTACGCAACCAGGGATCCATTCCGCGCCAAGATGTTTCGGGCGGATCGCCCGCCACCTGGACGTCCGGTTCACCGCCGCCACTGGGCCACGAGACGGCGATCACGCGTTGGACGTCGATCGCCGCCCGGCACTCGTCGAGGGTGATCGACAGCAGCTCGGCCACGCTCTTGGCCACCCCCACGGCCGTGGCCAGCCGCAGGACCGCGCTCTCCCGCGCCGCAAATGCCCGCTCCGCGGTGATGTCCCGGATCGTTCCCACGTAGACGTCGCGATCGTTGCCGGCCTCCTTGACCGCGTTGATGCTGACCATCACCCAGGCCAGGTGGCCGTCCCGATGGCGGATCGGCGTCTCGTATTCGGCGCTGCCGTTGCTGCGGACCAGGGCTTGTTGTTCCCGCGCGGTCTTCTTGTCGACCAGCCACGGGTGGGGCCAGCGGTAGGGCAGGCCCGCCACGGGATAGCCCAGGATATCGATCAAGGCGTTGTTCATCTCGATCACCGAGCCCTCGTGGTCGGCGACGAAAAAGCCCTCCTGCAGCGAATTCACCAGGGCGGTGCGGAATTTGTCGCGATCGGCCAGGCCTTCGGCCCGGGCCCGCTCGCGCGCGTAGAGCTTGGTGCCGTCGAGGAATCCCCGGGTCGCGACGTCGAGCGGCGCCAACGTCTGCAACAGGAATTCCAAAGCCACGGGCGCGGCTATTCGCGCGTCGTCAAAGAGATCGAAGACCAATTGGACGTGGTGCTCGATGATTTCGAGCATGCTGATCTGCTCTTGCAGCGCGCGGCGCCCGAGCTCGTGGCCGACGGTCAGGCTGTCCTCGTCGCGCGCATTGAGGTAGGCGCGCAAGGCGGCGGCGTACTCGGAAAGAAAGTCGTGGTTGGCGCTCATGCCGTGGCCCCCCGGTGGCGTGCGGTCAGCACCATGGCATCGTCGGTCTCCTTGGCGTGCTTGCCGAGGAGTCCTTCGGCGATGACGACGGCGTGCGCCGCAAAGTCGATGTGCTCCAAGTAATCTTCGGCGATGCCGTCGGTGCTGATCACCAGCAGGTCGCCGGGGCGGATCGAAACCGTCTGGGCGGGCCTGATTTCCGGGATGCGGTAGCCGACGATGCCCGCGGTGAGGCGCGCGGTGGACCGGAGCTGGATGCCGGTGGGGGCCTTGGCGACCAGATCGGCGGTCACGTTGCCGACGCCCGTCCACGTCAGCGTGTTCGTCGCAAACTCCACGCGCGCCAAGGTCATCGCGACGCCCCGGGTGCCGCCCAACACGCGATGGCAGAGCTGGACCAGGACCTCGAGCCGCTCGGAACTGGCGCGCTTGATGGTGTCGACGGCGCGCAGCGCGGCGGTCGCCGCCTCCGGGCCGTGACCGAGCCCGTCCACCACGCCGAACAACGCGGCCTCGCCGCCGAGGCCCACCGCGATGCCCTGGTCGCCGGACATGAACTCGCTGGGCATCGGGCGTCCCGCCCGTGCCCACTCGATCGGCCCGAAGCGCCCGTTCTCATGCACGCGCGGGAACCCACTTCCACATCTCGATGACCGTTCCGTGGCCCAGCGTCGAGTCGATGACCAGCCGGTCCATCAGCCGTCGCGCTCCGGGCAGGCCCATCCCCAGCCCGCGACCGGTCGAGTAGCCGTCCTCCAGCGCACGCTCGATGTCAGCGATGCCGGGCCCGTCGTCCTCGGCGCGCACCACCAGGGCCTTGCGGCCGTCCCGGTCGGCCACCCAGAGATGAACGGTGCCCCGGCCCGCGTAGCTGGTGATGTTGCGGGCGACCTCGGAGATCGCCGTGGCGACCATCGTGACGTCGGTCAGCGAGAATCCGAGATCGAGGGCGAGCTGATGTCCGGCTCTGCGGGCGGCGACGATGTCGTCGGAATTGTTGATGTCGACGACAATGTCAGCCGCCACCATCGCGCCCGATCGTCGATTTCCCCAGTCCCAGTTGCCGGTTCAGCAGGGCGAGGCCCTCTTCCAGATCCAGCGCCGTGTTCATGTCGTCGAACGCCAGCCCGAGTTGGACCATCGCGAAGGCGACCTCCGGCTGCAGGCCCACGATGACGGTGTCCGCGCCCCGCAGGCGGGTCATGTGCGCGATGGTCCGCAGCGATCGGGCGGCGAAGGAATCCATCACGTCGATGGCGGTGACGTCGACGATGATGCCCTGCGCGCGAAACCTGCTGACCCGCTCCATGAGGTCGAGCCGCAGGCGCTCGGTCTCGGAGTCGGTCAGGGCGGACTGCACCGTTGCGATCAGGATCGCGCCCTGTTTCAGGATGGGGACTGGCATGGGGTGCTCGCGCTAATGGTGTCTACCCGGTGGCCTCGCCGGTGCGGGTGACCTCGTAGCCCAGCAGACGTTCGGCTTCTTCGATACCACCCTGCAGGTCGCCGACGGCGTTCATCTTGGACAGGTCCAGCCCGATCGTCACCAGGGTCAGAGCGATCTCCGAGGACAGGCCGGTGATGATCACGCTTGCGCCCATCAGGCCCGACGCGTCGACGGTCTGCACCAGGTGGTTGGCCACCGTGGAGTCGATCGTGGGCACACCGGTGATGTCGATGACGACGACCTTCGCGCGGTTCGCGCGGATGGCTCTCAGCAACTGCTCGGTGACCTGGCGGGCGCGCTGGCTGTCCAGCACGCCGATGATCGGCAGAATCAGCAGCTGCTCGCGCACCTGCAGCACTGGCGTCGACAGCTCGCGGATCGCTTCCTGCTGCTGGCGGATGATGCGCTCGCGTTCCTGCACGAAGCTGACGCCCACGGTGTTGGCGATGCGGTTGGCCGCCGGCTCGTACGCGTCGAGCACGCGATTGAGCATCTCGAAGTCGGTCTGGTACTTCTCGAACAGCGAGCGCGCCAGTACGTCGCGCAGCAGCAGGACGATCCCCAGCACCTCGTCGGTCTCCACGCCGCGGGGGATGATGCGTTCCGACAGGTCGCGCGCGTAGGCCTGCAGGGCCTCGACGCTACCGGTTTCGAGCACCTCGACGTAGTTGTCGTAGACGGCAGTGGCCTCGGAGAACAGCTCCTCGGGGGTCATCGCGGTGAGCAACTGCGCCTCGGTGATTCTGCGGGCCCATTCCTCGCGCAAGACCGTGCGGTTCTGGCGCAGGTGCTGGACGAGCTGGGGCAGCAGGCCCTCACTGACCGTCTGCGCGGCGGTGGTGGTGCTTGCGAAATCCGACGACAGATCTGACATCTGGCCTCCCGTTGCCGCGCCGCGCTCCGCAGTGCCTATGGGGAGCCTAGTCTGGGCTATCGCGCCGCAGGTGTCGAGGGCATATTCTTCTCGCAGTTCGCACGGCAGGTTACGCTTGCACCACACTTACGGCCCGGGACAAAGGATCACCATTGTCAGCTCCTGATTCGATTACCACGCTGGTTACCGACCACGATGGTGTGTCAGTGGTCAGCGTCAGCGGCGAAATCGATCTGGTCACCGCGCCGGCGCTCGAACAAGCCATCGGCGCGGTGATCGCCGATGGCCCGACGGCACTGGTCATCGACCTTTCCGCGGTGGAGTTCCTCGGGTCGGTGGGCTTGAAGATCCTCGCGGCGACGTACGAAAAGCTCGGTAAATCCACCGAGTTCGGTGTGGTCGCCCGGGGGCCGGCGACCCGGAGACCGATCCACCTGACCGGTCTGGACAAAACCTTCCCGCTGTACCCGACGCTGGACGACGCGTTGACGGCCGTCCGGGACGGCAACCTCAACCGCTGACGACCGCGCCGCCGCGAGCCTTCGTGTGACTTCGCGGCCGCTGGTGCGAAGATCAGCACCATGGACGTCGATCACCCCGAGGACGACCAGCACTGGGACCGCGATCAGCGCGGCGAGACCGAAATCGAACGGCTGGACCGCAATTGGAACAGCCTGCTGCAGGAGCTGCGCGTGGTGCAGACCGGCGTGCAGCTGCTCACCGGTTTCCTGCTGACGCTGCCGTTCCAGCAGCGCTTCGACGTTCTCAACGCACAGATGCGGCTCGTGTACCTGGGGACGGTCGCGTGTTCGGTGGGCGCGACGGTGCTGCTCGTCACCCCGGTCGGCATTCACCGGCTGCTGTTCCGGCGGCACCGCCTCCGCGTTCTGGTGGCGGCCGCGCACCGGTGCGCCTACGCCGGGCTGGCGCTGCTCGGCACGGCATTGACGGGCGTGACCGTCATCGTTTTCGCGTCGGTGGCCGGAAACCGGACGGCGTTGATAGCGGGAGTCTTTGCGCTCGTGTTATTTACGTTCTTTTGGTGGGTATTGCCGCTATTGCTCCGCACCCGCGGTATGTAGCTGCGCGATGCGGGTGGACCCCAGATGATCGAGGAGGTCCTGCGGATCCGCGAAAATCGGTGACGCGCCGGCCGCCTCCAATTCGGCGCCCGAGATGCCTCCGCTCAACACCCCGATGCACGGCACTCCCGCGGCCGCCGCGGCGTGCGCGTCCCACACGGCGTCGCCGACGAACACCGCGTGATCGGCGTCCACGCCGGCGCGGTCCAACGCGACCTGCACGATGCCCGGTTCCGGTTTGGCCGTGTCGACATCTTTCGACGACGTCGTCTCGGCGATGACGTCGTCGCAGTCGAGCGCCTTGAGCAGCGCCTCGAGCTCGTCGGCGGGCGCCGAGCTGGCCAGCACCACTTGCAGCCCGAGGCCGGCGACGTGCCGCAGCAACTCGCGGGCGCCGGGCAGCGGCGCCAAGAGCGGTAGGACGTCGCGGTAATACCGGCTGTGGCCGTCGCTGAGCCGCTCCTGCACGTCGTCCGGCGCGTCGTCGGACAGGGTGCGGACCAACTTGGAGCCGTCCATGCCGATGCAACGGTGAATCTTCCAGGCGGCGACCGGCATTTTTTCGTCGTCGAAAGCGCGCTGCCAGGCATAGACGTGCAGATAGTTGGAATCGACCAGGGTTCCGTCGACGTCGAACAGGACGGCGGGGGTGCCCTGAAGGCGTCCCGCGGGCTTCGCGGCTGTCATGGTCGCGGCATACCCGCACCGGCGCGGTCCGACACCGGCCGTTTGGTCCTCCGATCGGCGGGTACGCCTGCAGGAGGCCTCCAGTGCCGCTCTTCGCCGTGCGAACGGCGTTGGCGGACAACATGTCTCACAAGGAGGGGTATTGAAGACCCGCAAGGTGGACCCGGTTGATCACTCACGTACGTTCCGTCAGCACGCCGGCGAGACCTTCACGTATGGTCCCCATGCCCCCGGTGTCGCGGGAGCGGCCGTTGCTGTGGTCGCTTTGGTAATCGGCTTGTGCGCGTTCGCGACCGGGCGCGCCGCCGGGGGAACGGCGGCCCTGATCGTGGCCGCCGTCCTGGGTGGCGTGGCAGCGGTTTGGCTGCTGCGCAGTCACCGTAAGGTCCGCGCCGCCGAGCTGCATTGGCACGCCGAGCATTCCGACGAGCCAGCGCCCCCGCCGGCCAGCTGACGGGCGAAGGTTTGATTTTCATCCTGACCGGGTAAAACGCTGTCATGCTCGACACGTCCGACAGGCTGCACGCCGGAATCGATTTCGGCGTCCCCGGCCGGGTGGCAGCGGCGCTCTGGGCGCTGGGCGTTCTGGCCGGCGTGCTCGCGCTGCTGACCGGGCATCCCGGGCTGGCCATCGCGGGGCTGGTATTGGCGGTCGCGGCGCCATGGTTCGGGCTGGCGTGGGTGTCGCACAGCCACCGTCGGACCGAGGGATCTGGCTGGGCCGCCGGTTCAGCGCCGCTCCTGGGCGGGCCGATCCGCCTGCGCGGCTGACCTGATCGAGCCGCCGAAGCGCGCCAATTGTCGGGTCCGCAATTTTTTTGAACCGGAAAGGTGTGGGGGACGTCTGATCGGGGTACCGACTCAGCCACGGGTGCAGTACAGGCAAGTGCGTCAACCCGTCACTCGGCAGGAAGGAACCCCCATGGCGACCGCAAGCGACTACGACGCACGCCGCGTATCCGACGTCGAAACCCAGGACCCCGCCGCCCTACGCGAGCTGGCGACGACTCTGCCCGTCGCGTCCACCGCCGTTGTCGACGAGGACCCCAACGACGTCCTCTTCTTCGAGCTGCCGGGCGCGGACCTGTCCAGCGAAGAGCTGTCGGTGACGGTGATCCCCCAGCGGGCCGACGAGTTCACGTGCTCGAGCTGCTTTTTAGTGCAACACCGCAGCCGGATGCGCAAGTCGGGTTCGGGACTCCCGGTCTGCGCCGACTGCGCCTGACACCCGCGCGGGGGCGCCGGGGCCGACCGCCGCACCTTGACCAACCCGGGGCACCATGTTTCTGTCGTCAACGTGGCAGCCTCCGCAACTCAGCCGGACGGTGAGCCGGACGCCTTGAGCCCGCCGCCGGGCCTGCCCGCTCCGCGCGCGCTTCGCTCGGCGTTCGCCGCCGCGTACGCGGTCGCCTACCTCGTCGGCGGCGAGCGCCGGATGCTGCGGCTCATCCGTCGATACGGGCCGATCATGACAATGCCCGTCCTCAGCCTGGGCAACGTCGCGATCGTGTCCGACCCGGAGTTGGTCAAGCAGGTGTTCACCGCGCCGGCCGACGTGCTGCTCGGCGGCGAGGGCGTGGGTCCCGCGGCGGCGATCTACGGGTCGGGATCGATGTTCGTGCAGGAGGAGCCGGAGCATCTGCGGCGGCGCAAACTGCTGACACCCCCGCTGCACGGCGCCGCGCTGAGCAGTTACGTGCCGATCATGGAGAACTGCGCCCGCGCCGCGATGCACAGCTGGCCCGTCGACCGCCCGTTCGAGATGCTGAAGGCGGCGCGGGCGTTGACCCTGGACGTGATCGTCAGGGTCATCTTCGGAGTCGACGATCCCGACGAGGTGCGGCGCCTGGGCCGGCCCTTCGAGGGCCTGCTGAACCTCGGTGTCTCAGAGCAATTGACGCTCCGCTATGCGCTGCGCCGTCTCGGTACGTTGCGGATATGGCCGCAGCGCGCTCGAGCCAACCGGGAAATCGACGACGTCGTCATGCCGCTCATAGCGCGGCGGCGCAACGACCCGCAGCTGGGCGGGCAGCTCGACATCCTCGCGTTGCTGATGTGCGCCCGCGGCGATGACGGAGAACGGCTGTCCGACAGCGAGATTCGCGACGATCTGATCACCCTGATGCTGGCGGGGCACGAAACCACCGCCACCACGCTGGCGTGGGTCTTCGACCTGCTGCTGCATCACCCCGAGGCGCTGCGGCGGGTGCAAGCCGAAGCGCTGAGCGGGGAGGAGGACTTCACCGCCGCGGTGATCCACGAGACGCTGCGAGTCCGCCCGCCGGCGCCGTTCACGGCTCGCGTTGCCGCGCAACCATTTCCGATCGGCGGCTACCGCGTCGACGCTGGCACGCGCATCGTCGTTCACATCATCGCGATCAACCGCAACCCGGCCACCTACGAGCACCCGAACGAGTTCCGGCCAGAGCGGTTCCTGGGCGGCCGGCCCGAAACCTACGCGTGGGTGCCGTTCGGGGGCGGCGTGAAACGCTGTCTGGGGGCGGCGTTCTCGATGCGCGAGCTCATCACCGTGCTGCACACGCTGCTGCGCGAGGGCGAGTTCAGCGCCGTCGACGACGAGCCCGAGAGGATCGTGCGGCGCTCCATCATGCTGGCGCCGCGCCACGGCACCCGGGTGCGGGTGCGCCCCATCCAGGCGGCGGCGCGATAGCCGGCTTGCCGCTGTGCGCTTGCGCCGGATTGTCACACCTGTCGGATAGGTTCATCGGCGAGTCCGCGTCGGCAGCGTGAGGGGTCATGGAGAAGATACTCGGGTCCTTCCTCCTGTTGGGGTTCGTTCTCCCTTGGTTTTTCACCCAATACGCGACCGGCAGCGTCGTCGCGGGATTCTCGGCGGGCCTGGGCGGCCTGGTCTGCACGGTGGCCGCCCTCCTGTGGCTCGGTGTGCAGCGCGACCGCTACCGGACCCGGCGGCAGCGACGGCGCGACCTCCGGTACGCGATGTCGGACCTGGCGGCCGTCGACGAGATGTCGGGGGTCGAGTTCGAGGACTTCGTCGCCGCGCAGCTTCGCGCCGCGGGGTGGGGCGTCACGCACACCGCCACCACGGGCGACTACGGCGTGGACCTGATCGCTGCGAGGGACGGCGCCCGCATGGCGGTCCAGTGCAAGCGGCAGGCAAAGGCGGTCGGTGTGGCCGCCGTGCAACAGGTCGTCGCCGGCGCCCGGTACCACGGGTGCAGCCGGCCGGTCGTGGTGACCAATCAGGCGTTCACCAAAGCCGCTCGCCAGTTGGCGGCCACCCACCGCTGCCGCCTCGTCGGGCGCGAGCAGCTGCACGTCTGGGCCCGCGCCGAGCGCCGGCGGGCGCAACCGGAGATGGAAGCTTAGCGCTGGGATCCGTCGCGTAGATCGGCTTGGCTGTCGACCGAAACGGGAGATGAACGGTTGGTTGAACTTTGGAACCGGCGATCAAGAACTCCCGATCGCGGGGAATACCGGATTACGGGTTCTCGAAGCGTCGCTTGGGGTGCCCACGTCGTTCGAGTGTCATGTGAGCCTTGAAAGTGGTGCAGATGATGATCAAGAAGATGTGTGGGTGCGTGCTCGGCGCCGCGATGGCCCTGCTGCTGGCGCCCGCGGCCGTCGCAGGCGCCGACAATAAGGACGCAGAATTCACCAATTACCTGGCGTCGAACGGCATCCACCTCGGTACCCCGTCCCAGACCGGAAATATGGGCCGCACGATGTGCCAAGACCTTGCTGCCGGCTACACCCAGAACGATGAGGTCGACCAACTGAAGCTACGGATGGACCAGGCTCAAGCCAGGCTGTTCGTGCTCGCCGCCACCGCGGAGTACTGCCCGGAAAAGCACAAGTCGAAATGATCGGCGTCAGCGCGACGGCCCGGCGCAATCGGGCACGGGGGGACCGAACCCGAGGCTCAACCCGCGCGTCGCGGAGGCGCTAGGTCGGACCCTTGAAGTACGAGTCGGGGTGGCGGGATTCGAACCCACGGCCTCTTCGTCCCGAACGAAGCGCGCTACCAAGCTGCGCCACACCCCGCTTGAAGCCACGACAGCGTATCGCACCGGCCCGCCGACTGACCAAACCGCTGGCTGCCGGGCTAGCTCCACGCGCAGGTGCGCTCGAATTCGGCCAGCGCCTCGGCCGGGCCGGTCGGGTCGAGCCCCTGCGCGGCCACCCACTCGTCGCTGAAATAGGTGTCGGCGTAGCGGTCGCCGCTGTCGGCGAGCAGGGTGACCACCGACCCGCTGCGGCCCTGGTCGACCATCTCGGCGATCAGCCCGAAGCAGCCCCACAGGTTGGTGCCCGTCGACGGCCCCACCCGGCGGCCCAGCACGGCGCTGACGTGGCGGGCGGCGGCGATCGACGCGGCGTCGGGGACCGCGACCATGCGGTCGACCACGTCGGCCAGAAACGACGGCTCGACCCGTGGCCGGCCGATGCCCTCGATCCGCGAGGACCCGGACATCACGACGTCGCAGCGGCCTTCGGCGAAGGCGGGAAAGAACGCGGAGTTCTCCGGGTCCACGACGCACAGCCGGGTTTCGTGCCGCCGGTAGCGGATGTAGCGGCCGATCGTCGCGCTGGTCCCGCCGGTGCCC
>NZ_LZIS01000220.1 GCF_001667015.1 Mycobacterium sp. E3198
GGTGGTGCCCCAGCGACCAGAGCGCGTACGTCAGGGTGGTCGAGGTGGTGTCGTGGCCGGCGAGCATGAACAGCACCAGTTCGTGGCAGATCTCGTCGTCGGTCAGCGGCCGGCCGGTTTCCGGATCGATCGCCCCGATGAGGGCGCGCACCAGCGGGGCATCGCGGTCGGGGTCGACGCGAACCGCGTGCAGGATTTCGGCCGCCAACCGGTGCAGCGTGTCGTTGGCCCGGCGAGCCGCGCGCTGCGCCCGGGTGGGCCACCACCGCGGCGGGTTCACCGGCCGCGCCGCGCGGTCGGCCACCCAGCTCAACGAAGCTCGCAGCGCGTGGCCCACCTCATCGGCGCGCTCATCGAGGTCGAGACCGAGCACCGAGCGCCCCAGTGCGCGCAGCGTCAGCTTGCGGCACTCCGTGTCCAGGTCGACGACCGCGCCGTCGCGCCAACCGTCGGCGACGGACTGTGCGGCCGCGGCCATGTGCCCCGCGTAGCGCGGGACCTGACGTTTGGTGAACATCGGCTGCAGCGCGCGCCTGCGCGGCAGCCACCGTTCGTGCGGAAGGTCGAGCAGGTTGCCGCCCATCAGGGCGTGCATCTCGACCATCGTTCGGGTACGGCCGCGGTCGGCGACCTCGTCGGTGCGGCCCAACACGTCGCGGGCGCCCTGCGGGCTGGCAATCAGCACTACCTGGGGTACCAGCCACTTTGGCCCGAGCACCAGCCGGGTGATGGGTCCGCCCGCGTCCACCAGCGTCTGGAGGCCGTCGATGTAGGAGCGCACCGCCTTGAGCTGGCGCCAGTACGGGAGCGGATTCTTCGGCACCGGCGGGTGGGGCGCGACTTCGGGCTTCTCCAGCATCTCGACCATGCGCGACTCCTTTTGTCGAAACGCACGGTATGGCCGAATGCGAGGCGCCCGCATGCGTAGTCGGCTACCCGACTTGGCGACGGTTGGGTCAGGCGGCTCCGCCGTCGCCCGGTCCGGACCTGACGATCGAGGCCAGTTCCTCGCGGGACTGGGCCCCGACCCGCTGGCAGGCGCGGTAGACGTGGCCCTCCACGGTGCGCACCGACATCACCAGCTTCTCGGCGATCTGGCGGTTCGACAGGCCCGCCACGACGAGCTCGACGACATCGCGCTGGCGGCCCGACAGCTTGAGACCCGCGGGGGTCCGCAGCGCCGGCGTGCACAGGCCGCCGCAGTTGTCGGCCAGTTCTTTGGCCAGCGCCGCCGCATACAGCCCGCGCCGATGGTGCTGGCCCTCATCGAAGGCGACGGACGCCTGCGCCGCGGTGTCGGCGGCCGCGGCGAGATCGCCGATCCGCCGGTAGGCGGTCGACGCGGCCAGCAAGCCTTCGCCGTCCCCGGCGAGCAAGCTCTGCACGTGCGATGCGATGGCTTCGGCCAGCGGCAGCGACAACACCTTGGCCAGCTCCCGCGCCCGCGGGGCTTGCGAGGCGTCGCCCCATTGGGCCGCGGCCTGGATGCAGGCCAGCTCGTGGGTGGGCTGGCCGCGGTCGCGGGCAAGTTGCGCGGCCTGCTGGGCGCTCGCCACCGCATCGCCCAGGCGGCCGCTGGCAGCCATGGCCCATCCGTCGGCCAGCGAGAGGGCGGTGTGCATGAACAGGTAGTCGGGCGGCACGCACGACCGTGCGCCGGCGACGGCGTCGTTCGCCTCCGTGGCCTGCCCGAGCTTGGCGTGCGCCTCGGCCAGCGCGAAGTAGCTCGCCGCGCGCAAACCCGTTGTGACGGCGTGCCTTTCGGCCCCGGCAAGCGCCTCGTGCACCAACCGCGCCGCGTCGGCCGCCGCGCCGCGAACCAATTCGGCATTGCCCAGCAGCAGGGCGAGGTTCGCATAGGCGAGGCCCGGGACGTCGCGGGCCGAATCGGCCAGTTGCTTTGCGGTGTTGACGAATTCGTCGATGCGGCCGGTCAAGCGGCAGGCGCGACCGTACACCGCGCCGAACCAGAACCGCATATGGGAGGCCTGGAACGACGTCGTCGCGCGCCGCAGGGCCTGCTCGGCCACGAACGCGAGTTCGTCGACCTGCCCCAGCGCCCCCATCGCCATGATCAACGCAAGCGAAGCCATCATCGCGTGAAAGCCCGGTAGAGCATCGAAAGCCAATGCGACGCGGGCATTTTCGGCTGCGATAACACAGCGCGCGGACACCGCGTCCAGGCAGGCCTGCACGGCCAGGCGCTCGGCCTCCTGCGCCGGGGTCTCCGCGCCCGCCGCGAGGTCTTCCAGGATCGCCGCCGCCACCTGCGGCTTGCCGAGGATCCAGATCAGGTTGGCCGCCCGCACCGTAGCCCAGTGATGGCCGTCGGGCGATGCGGTGTCGGCCATGTCGCGCAGCGCCGTCTCGGCCTCCTCGCCGCCGCCCCGCAGCACCAGGTTCATCGCCCGCACCTCGGCCGCGCCGGGCGCCCCGGCCAGGGTGGCCGCCGACGCGAACCGGTCGGCCAGGTCCAGGTCCAGCAGCGTCATGGCATGCCGCGCCGCCTCGAGATACAGCTCCGGGTCGGGCTCGAGGTCCGATTCGAGGCGCAACAGCGCACGTCGCACGGTCGCCTGTATGCCGGCGTCACCGCCTTGTGCCAGCCGCGTCGCCAGCCCGCCGCGGATTCCCGACAGGTACATCTCGCCGGCGCTCGCGCGGCGCAGCTCACCGAACAGCGGGTGCGCCAGCCTGGCCATCAGGCCGCCGCCCGCGCGCTCGACGTTCACCAGGCCCATGCTCTCGGCAACCGCCAGGTCCTGGCGGCGCACCAGGTCGCACAGCACGTCAACGGCCAACGGCTCACACTGGGAGAGCGTGTCGACCACGCGTGCCACCCCCGCGCTCAGTCGGCCCATCTGCCGGGCGACCGTGTCGGACAGGGTCGCCGAGACCGCGACGTCACCGTCCCACATCCAGACGCCGGCGAGTTGGCGCATCCGGCCGGCCGCGATCTGATCGCTCAGCAGCTGCCGCAAAAACAGCGTGTTGCCCCCCGTCAGCTTCCGGAACCGGGCCGCGGTGCGGGCGTCGACGGGACCGTCGAGCGTGCCTTCGATCAGTTCGCGCGTCGCCGCCGCCGAAAGCGGCTCGAGATCGAGGCGAGCCAGCAGCCCGTCCTTCCACAACGCCGTCACCGCGTCGGGCTCCTCACCGCCGGTCCGTATCGTGACCACCAGCCGGGCACCACCCGACTGCGCCAGCTGGTGAACGACGAGAGCGGACAACCCGTCCAGCAGGTGGGCGTCGTCGACACCGAGCACCACGCGAGCCTTACGCTGTTGCGCGACAAACGAATCGATCACGCGGCGCACGTTTGCCAGCGGATCCGACATCGCCGCGCCGAGCGTCCCGATGAACGCCCCCAGCGGCAGGGCACACGCCGACTCGGTGCCGACGATCCACTTCGTCCGCTCGCCGGACGCCTCGGCGCGGCGCAGGACCTCGCGGGCGAGCCTGGTCTTGCCCACACCGGCGGCTCCGGCGATCACCACGCCGGAGTGCTTGCCAGCCCCGATCAGGGCGCGACGAATGATCGCTAATTCGCTGTCGCGCCCGGTCAGCGACTCGCCGCTGATCACGCGGTGACTATAACGGTGCGACGGCGTCCGGCGGAACGATTTCTCGGCGTTTCGGTACGCAGATCTGCCGCAGCTACCCGCTTTGCTGGGATCGGCCGACGTCGAGGCCGAGCAGGCGCTGCTCGAAGAGATCTGCGCCGCGGCGAGTACCGCCGGTGGCCTTGAAGCCGGCCGCCACCCGTTGCGCCCCGCCGGTCATCGTCATCGCTTCGCGCACTTTCGTGCGCAACCGCGACGGTGACAGTTTCTTTGCCGGCAGGCGGGTGCCGCAGCGGGCCACCTCGACGCGCCGCGCCACCTCGAGTTGGTCGCGCCCGAAGGGCACGACGCACACCGGTATGCCGCGGGCGAGCGCCTTTTGCGTCGCGCCCATCCCGCCGTGCGTCACGGCGCACACCGCCCGGTCCAGCACCACATCGTGCGGGATGAATTGCAACACCGTCGCGTTACCCGACGAGGCCACGTCGTCCGGTCGCCCGGCAGGCAGGGTCGCGACCACATGCACCGGCTCATCCTTCAGCGCGGCGATCGCCGTCCGGACGAGGTCGGCGTCGGGCTGCTTCTCCGACGAGGTGGTCACCAGCACTACCGGCCGGTCGATCGATGCCAGCCAGTCGGGGACGGTGTGCGGCCCGGGGTCGACCGCGCACGGCCCGATCAGCTGCACCGCATCACCCCAATCCGTTCGTGGGTACTGGAACGGCTTGCCGCTGGCGACCAGCACCAGCGGGGCGCGGCGCAAGAACTCGTCCATCGACGTGACCGGCCGCAGATCGAGATTCGCGCGGATTCGATTGATCGGCGGCAGCATCATCCGCTCCAGCGGCCCGACCACCGCGACGCGCACGGCGGCATCGCGCAGCCGCCCGAGCGCGCCCGCCCACGGTCGCAGACCCGGGCCGAACGGTGGCACGCCGGGCGAGCGCAGCGGCGGCGTGTACGGAACAAAGCACGCCCAGGGGATCTCACCGGCTTCGGCCACCGACAGGGCCCCCCAGCAGTTCACGTCGACGAGCAGTGCGTCCGGGCGAACGCGCGCTATCGCGTCCCCGAGATCGCCGACTTCGTGCACGGCGCGGCGGCCAAACGTCGCTACCCCACGCTGCAGGGCGATCCGCGGATTGGCAGCACCATCGCTGTCACCGAGTTCGATCGCCTCGATGCGCGGGTCGATCGCATCCGCCGCGAAGCCGAACTCAGGCCCAAGCTCGACCCCGCTCGAGAGCGTCCGTATGTGGATCCGGTGCCCGCGACCCGACAACTCCGACAACAGCGCGCTCATCGGTAAGAGGTGCCCCAGCGCGGGCGAGGTGTACGCCAGGATCGTCGGCACCGTCACCCCCGGCGCGGTGCAAGGGATTGATCGGCCATCCGGCGCGCCTCGGGCAGCCGACCGCGGGCATCGAGCTTCTCGCATGCCTCGAGGTACGCCTGTGACAGTTCGACGCATCGGCCCGAGTCGCCGTCCGCTCCGGCCAACAGCGCGCGGGATTTCAGCCACCACAGATCCGCCGCCGTGATGCCGGGCGGCCGCACCTGCCACCGATCCGAGATCCCGTGGGCTTCGCGGAGGTCGCCGGCAGATCCTCGCTGAATGAGCAGTTCGATGAGCGCCTCGGCCATACAGCCCACGAAGACTCGCATCCCGCCGTCGAAGTGCTGCAGGAAGGTGGCACGAAGTTTGTCGATCGCTTCGTCGATTCGCCCCTTGCGCGCGGTATCGATCGCCAGATCCGCGGCAATGCTGGTCATCCCGATGTGATTCAGCTGGTGCTCCTCGATCAGGACGCGGGCGCGGTCAAGCAGATCGATCGCCTCGTCGCGCGATGTGTTTCCCGCGCGCAGCAGGACCGATCCATGGGCCCACAGAGTGGCGATGATGCCGCTGACGTCGCCCAGCGATTCCGCGCATCGCAACGCCTCCCGCGTCTCGTCGATCAAGTCGTCGGACTTCCACAGACCCAGCACCGCAACCGTTCCCGCGTAGTGCGACATGGTCGCATAGTTGAGGGGGCCGAGCGTATGCGCTTGTCCGAGGCCGTCCCGGAAATCCCGCCGGTGCTCATCGGTGCCGCCGAGGCACATGCGGGTGATTCCGCGAAGAATTTGCGCCGCCAGCGTTTCGTTCGCGGGCACGTCGCCGGGCAGTGCCAGCATTTCTTCGATGACCCGCAGGGCGGCATCGAATTCACAGTTGGCGAACCGGATGAAGGCCAACGAGTTGAGGATTATGGCCATGGTCGCCGCGTCGCACACGATGCCGCTGACCATGTCTTCGAGCTCCGACGCCAGTGCCAGGGCCTCTGGAACCCGAATGTCGTTGACACCGAACGACCAGATGAGTCCGGCGGTCGCGAGCGCGAGCGGTGTCAGGTCGCCGGACCGCGCGCTCAGACCGCGAAGCTCTTCGTAGAGATCGTCAGTGCCGTCGGCGTCGCTCACGTAAAGCGCGGTAGAGATCAGCATGGCACGCGGCGTGATTCGCATTGCGGTCACGCCCTCGTGATCGTCGGCCAAGCCGTCGGCGATGCGGCGCGCGCTCTCCCACTCCGCACGCGCAGCGCGGATGCCGCGCGGCCGAAGCCATTCCGCCGCGCGCAGATGCCAGCGGTAAGCCGCGACGAGTTCGCCGCCCGCCTCCAGGTGCGCGGCGATCAGCGCCGCATTGTCGTCGGTGCCACCGGTGTCGCGCGCCTCGATCGCGGCGGCCAGCCGGCGGTGGGCCTGCACGCGGACGGCGCTCAACTGCGACTCGTAGGCGACCGTGCGCACCAGCGGGTGGTGGAAGCAATACCGTTGTCGTGGAACGAATTCGATCTGATCGATCAGCTCGGCAGACACCAGCTCGGCCAAGCTGGTGGCCATGCCCTCCGGCAACAGCACATGCAGCGTGTCCGCGTCGAACTGGTTACCGATCACCGCGGCGGCGTTCAGAATCGACTTCGTGGGCGCAGGCAGCCGGTCGATGCGCGCCGCAACCACCGCCTGCACCGTGGCGGGTACCGCAATTTCGTCGGCGTCGCCCGTCAGGCGGTAGGCACCACGACCACCCGACAGGATGCCGCGGCCCGCAAGGTCGCGAACGATCTCCTCGGCGAAAAACGGGTTGCCCGCCGCCGCGGCCGCGATTCGCTCCGCCAGGCCCGCCAGTGCGGGGTCGCCGCCAAGAAGGTGGCGGACCAGGCGTACCGACGTCGACGCGGCCAGTGGCTGCAGCGTCATCGTCTCGTTCGACCGGTGGTGCAGCGCACCGCGGAACTCCGGTCGGTAGGTCGTGACGAACATCGACGTGGTCCCGTCGAGTGCCGCTGCGAAATCGGCAAGGAGGTCGTCGCTCTGCTCATCGATCCAGTGGGCATCCTCGAGGGCGAACACGGTCCGGGTGGGACGTGCCTCGACGGCGCGCGCCAGGATTTCGATCAGGCGGCGACGCCTCGCTTCGGCGCTCAGCTGCAGTTGGGGTGCCGTGGTGTCGGCAATGCCCATTGCCTCGAACACAATCTGCGCGTCGGTGGACCCCGGCCTGAGCAACCCGTGGCATTGCGTGCTCGCGTGGACGCGGGCCTCTCCGGCGCTGAGCCCTTGCACCGTGAACATCGCCCGCAGCAGGCGTGACAACGCCCGAAACGCAAGCGTGCTCGTGTGTGCTTCGCAGCGGGCGACGACGATGTCGGCGCCCTGATCCGCGGCGATCGCCGTGAACTCCCTCAGGAGCCGGCTCTTGCCCAGCCCGGGGCGACCGACAATCCCTACCAGGCACCCGGACTGGGTGTCGAACAGGCGCTGCAGGCCCTGCATCTCGGCATCGCGGCCCAGCATCAGTCCTTCCTGGCGGCCCAACACCGTCCGCTCGGATTCCATGGCCAGCAGTTCTCGCGCGGGCACAGGAGCTTCGGCGCCCTTGACGAAGACGTCTTCGGCGGGCCCGAGCCGGGCCGCTTCCTCGACCAGGTGTGCGGTGGTGAGCGAACACATGACTCCGCCCGGAGGTGCGGCCGCCTCCATGCGTTGGGCCATTCCGACGGGATGGCCGACGGCGGTGTATCTCCCTTGCCCCGAGCCGATCTCGCCGGCGATGACCTCCCCCGAGTTCAGGCCGATTCGGATTTGCAGGTCAACGCCGTCACGCCGATGCACCTCGGCGGCAAGGTCCTTGGTGACCGAATGGATCTCTAGCGCCGAAATGCAGGCCCGCAGCGCGTGATCCTCCAGCGCCACCGGGGCCCCGAACACCGCCATGATCCCGTCACCGGTGAACTTGTCCACCGTGCCGCCATAGCGCCGCACGGTTGAACATCTCGTTCATGATCTCTTGAAGGCGTTCCGCATCGAGCGCAGCCGCCAGCTTCATCGAGCCGACGACGTCGGC
>NZ_LZIS01000221.1 GCF_001667015.1 Mycobacterium sp. E3198
CGGCCGATCCCAGCAGGGTGCGCTGGATCTGCGCGAAGCTGTGCATCGACGCCGCGGCCGCCAGCACCGACGCGATCAGCCACCACCAGTTGGCCTCGTACAGGCTCATCCAGGCCTTGGCCAGCTGGTTCCAGCCGAGCGAAATCTCGACAGCAAGCACGATCGCGACGATGGCCAGGATGACCCAGCGCACCCACCAGTACTTGCCGCGCGGCGTTGCTGCACGGGTCAAGTGCAGCTTGCGGGCGGGGGCGTCGTGCGACACGTGCTTTAGGGTAACCGCGCAGGTGGCGCAGCCAGCGGGGCGCAGCTCCGACCGTGTCGGGGTCGTAACCGGATCGTGCCGGGCGGGAGGCGGTCGTCGGGGGCGAAGCGGCCGTCCGGGCGCGTGGGCGCCAGCTAGGCTGGCCGGATGCCGGCAAACCCCGACCACGCCCTGGAGGCGGGGTCCGTCGAACCCCTTGTCCGAAAGTCCGCGGCGTGGGCCTGGCGTCTGCTCATCCTCCTGGCCGCCGTCGTCGCGCTGCTCTGGGTGATCAAGAAGCTCGAGGTCATCGTCGTCCCGGTGTTGCTGGCCCTGATGGTCAGCGCGTTGCTGGTGCAGACCGTCGACTGGTTGGACGAACGCGGCCTGCCGCGCGGGGCGGCCGTGGCGCTGGTGCTGCTGGGCGGATTCGCTCTGCTGGGCGGCATCCTGGCTTTCGTCATCATCCAGTTCATCTACGGCCTGCCGGACCTGACCGACCAGGTGACCGCCAGCATCGACTCCGCCCGGAGATGGCTGATCGAGGGGCCGCTGCACCTGCGCCGCGAGCAGATCGACCACGGGGTCAACGCCGCGATCGAGGCGCTGCGCAACAATCAGGCCAAACTGACCAGCGGCGCGCTGGCCACCGCCGCGACCATCACCGAGCTCGTCGCGTCGGCGGTGTTGGCCCTGTTCACGCTGATTTTCTTCCTTTATGGAGGGCGCAACATCTGGCAGTACGTCACCAAGCTCTTCCCCGTCGGTGTCCGGGACAGGGTGCGCGAGGCGGGCAACGCCGGATACGGGTCGCTGATCGGCTACGTGCGGGCCACCTTCCTGGTCGCCCTGACGGACGCGGCGGGCGTGGGCACCGGCCTGGCGATCATGGGGATTCCGCTGGCGCTGCCGCTGGCCTCACTGGTTTTCCTGGGTGCCTTCATTCCTTTGGTCGGTGCCGTGATCGCCGGCTTCCTGGCCGTGGTCGTTGCCCTGCTGGCGAAGGGCATCGTGTACGCGCTGATCACCCTGGGTTTGCTGATCGCGGTGAACCAGCTCGAGGCTCATTTGCTGCAGCCGTTGGTGATGGGCCGGGCGGTGTCGATCCATCCGCTCGCGGTGGTGCTGGCCATTTCCACCGGCGGGGTGCTGGCCGGCATCGTCGGCGCCCTGCTTGCCGTGCCGACGGTCGCGTTCCTCAACAACGCGATACAGGTGTTGCTCGCCCGCGACCCGTCCGCCGAGTCCGAAAAACAGACCGAGGCCGCCGACCAGCTGGCGGTTGTCCAGGCGGAACCGGACCAGCCCGGGGAGGAACCCGACTGAGCCGCTCGGCCGTTACAGGCGTCCCTCGCGGCGCAACAGATCCTGGGCGCTGACGCCCGCGCCACCCCCGCCGCCGCGGCGACGCGGACGCGAAGTGTCGCCGTTATCGCCGGGGCCGCTCTGGCCGCGGGCGTTGAGCTGCTCGGTGGCCGCATCCGAGTCCTTGGGGTCCGACCGCAGCACCGGGAGGGCCGCGGTGGGATCGGCCGGGTCGCCGTTGTTGTCGCCGGACTGGTTGGCCGGGACCGGGATGGCCCGCGTCTGACCGCTGGACGGGGTCGCCGGCGGGTGCGGCGCGGGTGCGGCGGGCCGCGGCGCGGCGGCGGCGGGCGGCCCGGGGGC
>NZ_LZIS01000222.1 GCF_001667015.1 Mycobacterium sp. E3198
GGCGGTTCCAACGAGGTGCAGCAGGGCTGATCAGCCGCGGCTGACCCTTCTCGCCCTCTCCCACCGCGAGCGTGCGCGTTGGTACGCGACACGCCGCTCTAGCGCGACATTCTGCGCACGCTCGCGGTGGGAGAGGGCGAGAAGGGTCAGCCGCGGCTGATCAGCCCTGCTGCACCTCGTTGGAACCGCCGGAGTTGCTGATCTTCGGATTGCCCGAGTGGTAGGTGATCTTGTTGCTGAAGCCGGACGCGTCGATGCTGTCGACGGAGTCGACGGTGATGGCGTTCTGAACGCCCGACACCGTGAGGCTCGTGCAGTGGCCGGTGATCACGACCGTGTTGGAAACGCCGCTGACGCTGACGACGTTGTTGTTGCAGGCGATCGTTCGATTCTCGTTGATGCCCGAGACGCTGATCCGCGCGCCGGGCGCCGGTGTGGGTGACGTCGACGGCGCCGTGGTCCTGGTCCGGGTGCTCGATGGGCCGGGGCTGCGCGGGCTGGTGGTGGCGCTCGACGGGGGACCGAACGTCGCGGAGATGCTCGGTGGGGAGCTGATGATCGACCGGACACCGGAGAGCTGGTGTGCGGCGAAGGCGGCGATGCCCCCCGCGAGCGCGAGAAAGCCGATGACGATGAACGTGCCGACGATCCACCAGGTTCGGCCGCCCGACGAGGACCTCGGCGGCGGACCGTACGACGGTCCGCCGTAGGTCCAGGGGCTCGCCGGCGGCGGTGGGGGCGGCGGGTTGATCGGAATCGGCACGGTGACGAAGGGCAGGTGCAGGTACATCGTCAACGGCGGGCGCTGGTATTGGGCCGGCGGTCCGGGTGGCCGGACGGGCTGGTCGGCGTTTTTCGACGACCTGTCGCGGCGGCCGCGGCCGGCGCCGGAGACCGCCGGCGAGGCCGGCGACGGCGTGTGGGCCATCTACACCGTGGACGCCGACGGCGGCGCCCACGTCGAACAGGTCTACGCGACCGAACTCGACGCGCTGCGGGCCAACAAGAACAACGTGGATCCCAAGCGCAAGGTGCGCTTCCTGCCCTACGGCATCGCGGTCAGCGTCCTCGATCACGACGCGGAGGAATCCGACGAAGCCGGCGAATCCGACGCGGCGGGCTAGCCGCGAGCGTGCGCAGAATGTCGCGCTAGAGCGGCGTGTCGCGTACCAACGCGCACGCTCGCGGTGGGAGAGGGCGAGAAGGGTCAGCCGCGGCTGATCAGCCCTGCTGCACCTCGTTGTAACCGGT
>NZ_LZIS01000223.1 GCF_001667015.1 Mycobacterium sp. E3198
GCCCACGTTTCGAGGGTCGTCGCGTAGTGCAGCCGCAGCGACTGGGTGCGCGTGATCTTGAAGCCGACCTCCTCCGCGTGCTCCTCGACCGACGGGATCGTCGGTAGCCAGCCGCCCGGGAAGATCTCGGCCAGGATGAACTGGGTGAAGTGGACCACTTCGTGGGTGAGCGGATTGCCCTGCGCCCTGGCCTCTTTGAACGTGGGACGCGTGATGGTGTGCAGCATCATGACGCCCTCGGCCGGCAGCACCCGGTAGGCCATCTTGAAGAAGTGGCCCCAGCGCTGGCGGCCGAAGTGCTCGAAGGCGCCGATGGTGACAATCCGATCGACCTCGTCGTCGAACTCCTCCCAGCCCTGCAGCCGGACCTCGACGGTGCGCTCGGTGGGGATAGCGGCCAGCCTCGCCTTGCTGTACTCGAATTGGTTGCGGCTGAGCGTGATTCCGATGACGTTGACATCGAACTTCTCGATCGCCCGTTGCAGCGCTCCGCCCCAGCCGCAGCCGATGTCGAGCAGCGTCATCCCGGGCTCGAGGTTCAGCTTGCCCAGCGCCAGGTCGAACTTGGCGTTCTGCGCCTCCTCGAGGGTCATATCGTCGCGCTCGAAATACGCGCAGGTGTACCCCATCGTCGGGTCTAGGAAGAGCGCGAAGAACTCGTCTGAAACGTCATAGATCGATTGCGACTCTTCGCCT
>NZ_LZIS01000224.1 GCF_001667015.1 Mycobacterium sp. E3198
GGTCGTCTATATCCAGCCGCACGTAGGGAAGGCCCTGGCTTAGTGCAGCTTGGGCAGCACATCGGTGCGGTAGAAGTTGATCGCGGTGACGGGGTCGTCCTGCGGAAAGTGTAGAAACGGGACGGCTCCGGCGTCGAGAACCTTCTGCACGGCGTCGACGTGCGCGGCGGGATCGGTGCCGACCGTCCAATTGGCCAGGACCTTGTCAATCGGATTCGACTCCGCCGCGCGTTGGATCTCCACGGGGTTGGGTTGATCGACGGCCCCGGCGGTGAAGCGCCACAGGGTGGCGGCGCGGGCGGCCTGGTCGTGGTCCCCGACCACGGCGAATAGCTCCGCCCGCTTGGCCAGGTTGGCGGCATCGCGCCCGGCGGCCCGCGCCCCGGCGCCGAACGCGGCCAACAACTTCGCATTGGTGACATCGCGAGCCTGCGTGATCCAGCCGTCGCCGTATTGACCGGCCAGTGTTGCGCTCTTGGGGCCGCTGGCGGCCACGAAGATCGGCGGCGCGGCGGCCGGGACGTCGTAGAGCTTCAAGGAATTCGTCTGAAAGTAGCGACCGGCGAAGGATATTCGTGCGCCGCTCCACAGTTGCCGGATCAGTTCGATCGCCTCGATCAGCCGGTCGTGGCGCGCGCTCGCGGTAGTCGCCGTAGGTGTTGGTGGTGGCCTGCTCGTTGAGTCGCTCACCGGTGCCCAACCCCAGGAACACCCGACCCGGGTTGAGGAGGGCCAGGGAGGCGAACGCCTGGGCCACCGTGGCGGGGTGATAGCGATAGGTCGGGCAGGTCACCCCGGTGCCGAACGAGATGCGGCTGGTGCCGTTGCCGACCAGGGCCAGGGTCAGCCAGGGAAACATCGAGTGCCCCTCGTTGTCCTGCCATGGCTGGATGTGGTCGCTGGCCCAGGCGTACTGGAAGCCGGCGCGCTCGGCGGCCTGCGCCTGCGCCACCAGCTGATCGGTGCGGAACTGCTCGTGGGAAAGCACGATTCCCACGCCCTTGCCCGCCGGCGGGGGAGCGGAGGGCCGTTGGTCGGACCCCGATTTCCCGCAAGCTTCGGAGAGTCCGGCGGGGCCGAGCACTCCCGCGCCGGCCGCCATTCGGCCGAACGCTCGCCGCGACATGCCGGTCACCCGGGTCAAGATACCCATCTGATGGCGGGCCACTCACCCACTAGCCTGACGTGGGTGACCCCGCACGTGCGCCCCGCGCGCAAAGCCGACGTTCGCGATCTGTCACGCACCCTGGCGCGGGCCTTCTACGACGACCCCGTCATCATGTGGATCCTTCCCGACGAGCGCACACGCTCTGCGCAGGCGGTCCGGCTGTTCGCGACGATGACCCGCCACCATCATCTGGCCGGTGGCGGTGTCGAGGTGGCCTGCAACGGCCAGGGCATCGGCGCGGCGGCGCTGTGGGATCCACCCGATCGCTGGCGGCATTCGCGCCGCGAGGAGTGGGCGATGGTGCCGAGCTTCATCCGGGTGTTCGGATCGCGTTCGGCGAGGGCGCGCGGGGTGCAGGACCTCATGAAGCGCTTGCATCCCGAAGAACCGCACTGGTACCTGGCCGTGCTCGGCAGCGACCCCACGGTTCGCGGCAAAGGGTTCGGCCAGGCGCTCATGCGATCGCGGCTGGACCGCTGCGACGCCGAGTACTGCCCGGCCTACCTCGAGTCGAGCAAACCCGAGAACGTCCCCTACTACGAACGTTTCGGATTCACGGTCACCCGGGAGATCCGGCTGCCCGACGGGGGCCCACCGCTCTGGGCGATGTGGCGTACGCCGCGTTGAGACACTCGCCGCGTTTTAACCGCGCGGCACGGGGGCAACCGTTGCCTATGGCTAGCGACACTGGCGACTTTCCCGAAGAGGGCGGCCCTGGTGACACCCTGAACGCAAGTGAAGGCACCGACTCCGACGAGCTGCGCAACGACGACGGCGACATCGTCGTCGACCCGCCCGAGGACTGGAGCGAAGCGAACCGCTTCGGGATGACCGCGCGCGAGGAGCGCGACGGCGAATCCCTCGACGATCGGCTGGCCGAGGAAGAGCCGGACGTGTCCGCTGACGCCGCCCTCGGGGGCGGCGCGGGCGACGATGGTGGCCCCACGCGCGCCCACCGCGGCCAGATCGACGGGACTCCCGAAGACGGCGACTCGCTGTACGACGTTGTCGACGAGCCGGCCGAGCAATGAGTGCTCGGTTGTTCACTCCGCGCAGTCGGCGTTCCGCCTAGGGAGCGCTGCGCCAGCCGGCGATTCCGATGGTGATCATCCGCAACTGCTTGACCGCCGCCCGCCGGATGTCTTCCAGCGCCTCGGTCGTCTGAGCGTCCTCGATCGCCTCGGCGATAACGATCATCGAATTGACGAAGAGGGTCGCCAGGATGTTCAGGTCCTCGGTGCTCCACGCGTTGAGCCCGGTGAAGCGGGCGAGGTCGGTGGCCAGCTCGGAGGTGATCAGCCGCAGCTCGGTGCGGATTGCGTAGCGCAGCACGGTCACCCCGCCCGAGCGTTCCCGGTAGATGAAGCGCCAGTGCTCGCGGCGCTCGGTGATGCTGGCCACGACGATCTCGACCGACGACTCGATCACCCGGTTGGGGTCCAGTTTGCCGGCACGCGCCCCCCGCAGGGTGTCCCGCAGAGTGCGAAACGATTCGTCGATCAGGACCAGCCCGAGCGCCTCCATCGACTCGAAGTGCCGGTAGAAAGCCGCCGGCACGATCCCGACCTCGCGGGTCACCTCGCGCAGGCTCAGGCTGGAAAAGCTGCGATCCTGCAGCAGCTTCAGCGCCGCGGCGATGATCGCGCGACGCGTGGCCTCCTTGCGCTCCTCGCGCGACGGGTTCTCGCGTGAGCGCTCGCGGCCCGACCGATGCGGCCGTGAGCTAGGAGCACGGCTGTTCACTGTGTGAACCCTACCACAAACAGGCACAAAACCCTTGACGATCAGGGCCGTGCGGTCGCACGGTGTACATATGTTCACTCAAACAGCGACTCGAAACCTCGCGCAAACGTTGCGGAAGCGAGTGCTGGGTTCAGACCTGCTGGACCTGCTCACCGGTCCGCACGGCGTGGACCGCTACACCGAGCTGGTGGCGCCGACCTGGACGCTGGGCGAGGCCCGCGCCAAGGTCACCGACGTGCGCCGCACCACGCCGCGCAGCGTCACGCTCACGCTCGCCCCCAACGAGACCTTCACGTCCAACCACACCTTTCAAGCCGGCCAGTACGTCAACCTCGCCGTCGACATCGACGGCCGCCGGCACACCCGCTGCTACTCACCGGCCAACGCCGAAGGCGGCGCGACCCTCGAGCTGACGATCGGCCGGCACGACGGCGGGCTGGTGTCGAACTACCTCTACGAGCGGGCTCGCCGCGGGATGGTGGTCGGCCTGGCCGGCGTCGGCGGTGACTTCGTGTTGTCCGCGGTGCGTCCGCGCCGGATCCTGCTCGTCTCCGGCGGAAGCGGCATCACGCCGGTCATGGCGATGCTGCGCACGCTGATCGCCGAGCGCCACCCGGGCGAGGTCGCCTTCGTGCACTACGCCCGCACCCCCGCCGAGGCGTGCTACCGGGACGAACTGGCCTCCTACCAAGGTCGGCCCGGCGTCCGCGTCCTGCACGGCTATACCCGCTCCGGCGAGGGCGACCTCGTCGGCCGCTTCGGCCCCGAGCACCTGTCCGCCGCGTTGCCCAACCCCGACGCGGTGTTCGTCTGCGGGCCAACGGCTTTGGTGGACGCGGTGCGCGAACACTGCGACAACGTCTACACCGAGAGCTTCGTGCCGCCGGTGATCGACGCGCCCGCCAATCCGTCGGGCGGCCGAATCACCTTTGCCGACAGCGCCATCGACGTCGTCGACGACGGCCGGCCGCTGCTGGAGCAGGCCGAATCGGCCGGCCTGTCGCCGCAAAACGGGTGCCGGATGGGCATCTGCCACACCTGCACCCTGCGCAAGACCGCCGGCACCGTGCGCAACCTGGTCACCGGCGCGGTGTCGACCCAACCCGACGAGGACGTGCAGATCTGCGTGTCCGTCCCGGTCGGTGACGTCGACCTATCCCTCTGACTCCGAGGAGAGGAGAACTGCCATGTCAGACAACAAGATCACCCTGACCCCCCAGCAGGCCGAGGCATTCGGCCGCGAACTCGACGCCATCAAGGAACGCGTGATGGCGGACCTCGGCGAAACCGACGCCGACTACATCCGCCGCGTCATCAAAGCGCAGCGCGCGCTCGAGGTCGGCGGCCGGGCGCTGCTGTTCCTGCCGCCCGCGTGGCCGCTGGGCACCGCGATGCTGGGTGTGTCCAAGATCCTGGACAACATGGAGATCGGCCACAACATCATGCACGGCCAGTACGACTGGATGCGTGACCCGGCGATCTCCGGCCGGTCCTTCGAGTGGGACACGGCCTGCCCCGCCGACCAATGGCGGCATTCGCACAACTACATGCACCACACCCACACCAACATCGTGGGGATGGACCGCGACATCGGCTACGGCATCCTGCGCATGAGCGAGGACCAGCGCTGGACGCCGTACTTCATCGGCAACCCTGTCTACGCCTTCCTGCTGATGGTGCTGTTCCAATACGGCGTCGCGCTGCACGAGCTGGAAACCGAACGCATCCGCTCCGGGGAGATCCGGCTCGCCGACAAGCGCGAGGTGCTGCGCGAGATCTGGAAGAAGACGCGCCGGCAGACCCTCAAGGACTATGTCGCCTTCCCGCTGCTGGCCGGGCCGTTCGCCCCGTTCGTCTTCGCGGGCAACCTCTCGGCCAACCTGATGCGCAACGTGTGGTCGTACATGATCATCTTCTGCGGCCACTTCCCGGACGGCACCCAGGAGTTCACCGTCGAGGAGACCCAGGACGAGTCACGCGGCATGTGGTACTTCCGCCAGGTGCTCGGTTCGGCAAACCTGACCGGCGGCAAGCTGTTTCACTTGCTGTCCGGCAACCTCTCGCACCAGATCGAGCATCACCTGTTCCCGGACATGCCGGCCCGCCGGTACGCCGAGATCGCGCCCGAGGTGCAGGAGATCTGCCGGCGCTACGGCATCCCCTACAACCGGGGCCCGCTGCTGCGCCAGTTCGGCACCGTCGTCCGCAAGATCGTCAAGCTGACGTTCCCGGACTCGTGGACGCGGAAGCCCAGCCCTGACCGGCCCGCCGATCGGGTCGCCGTCGCCGCATAACGTCTCTGTCCCGCTTCTCAGCGGAGCATTGCCTCGGGCCCGAAGCAGGGGACAATGAGGTGCGTGGAATGGACCGGCGCGCGCTACGCGGACACCCCCACGGTGGAAGCCTCGACCTGGATCGACGCCGACCCGGCGCGGGTCTGGGACCTGGTCTGCGACATCGAGCTGATGCCGACGTTCAGCAACGAGCTGAAGGCGGTCCAGTGGGTCGAGGGATCGGACCGGCCCCGGACCGGCGCCCGTTTCGTCGGCCACAACCAGCACGAGGCGTTCGGGCAGTGGAGCACCACCTCGCAGATCGTCGCGTGCGATCCCCCGCACGAATTCGCCTGGGCGGTGGGCGAAATCGAAAACCCGTCGGCGACCTGGCGGTTTCGGCTGAAGCCCCGGGACGGCGGCACCCTGCTGAGTTTCTGGATGCGGATGGGACCGGGCCGCTCGGGGCTGTCGGTCGCCATCGACTCGATGCCCGACAAAGAAGAGAAGATCGTGTTCGTGCGGATGCGGGAGTTTGAGGCCGCGATCACCAAGACGCTCGCCGCGCTCAAGAGGCTGGCCGAACGCGGAGTGCGTTGATGCGGACCGCGACGACGGTCGAGTTGTCCGGCGCCGCAACCGAAGTCGTCACACTCGCCGTCGAGGCGGAAAAGCTGGGTCTCGACGTCTGTTGGGTGGCCGAGGCGTGGGGTGCGGACGCACCCTCGGCGCTGGGCTACCTCGCGGCGCGGACCGACAAGATGCTGCTCGGTTCCGGCATCCTGCAGGTCGGCACCCGGTCGCCCGTGCTGGTCGCCCAGACCGCGATCACGCTATCCAACCTGTCGAACGGCCGATTCCTGTTGGGGTTGGGGGCGTCCGGTCCGCAGGTGATCGAGGGCCTGCACGGCGTCGCGTTCAGCCGGCCGCTGGCGCGCATCGCCGAGACCGTCGACGTCGTGCGGCAGGCGTTCGGCGGCGGCAAGATCTCCCACTCCGGGAAGGAATTCCAGATCCCGCGGCCCGGCGGTGAGGCCGTGCCGATGCGGTTGTCGACCCGCGCCGGGCACGCGATTCCGATCTACCTGGCGGCGCTGTCCCCGGCGATGCTGCGGCTGACCGGACGGATTGCCGACGGCTGGCTGGGCACCAGCTTCGTGCCGGAGGGCGCCGGCGACGCCTACTTCGCGCACCTGGACGAGGGGCTGGCCGCCGCCGGCCGCGCCCGTCCCGACATCGACGTCTGCCAGGGCGCCGAGGTCGCCTTCGCGGCGGACGAAGACGAGCTGCGCGGGATGGTCGCGGGCCGCAAAAAGGAGCTGGCCTTCAGCCTCGGCGGCATGGGGTCGTCGAGCACGAACTTCTACAACCAGGCCTACAGCCGCCAGGGCTGGGCCGACGTGGCTGCCGAGGTGCGCGAGCGCTGGCAGCGCGGCGACCGCGACGGTGCTGCCGCCCTGGTGACCGACGACATGGTGCTGGCCACCACGCTCATCGGCACCGAAAAGATGGTGCGATCCCGGCTCGCCGTCTGGCGCGACGCCGGTGTCAACACCGTGCGGCTGTATCCCGCCGGTGACACGCTGGATGCCAAGCTGAGCACCCTGGGTCGCGCGATCGAGCTCGTCCGCGAGGTTTAGTGCACCGCGGTCGGCGCGTCGGCCACCTTGACGAGCTTCACCTCGGGGCGCTGCGGCACCGCATCGGCCAGGAACCAGCGGAAGGCGAGGTTGCCTCGCGGATAGCCCAGCGTGGTAAGCGAATTCGGGTGGGCCGTCATCGTCCTCGACACGACGATGGTCACCGAGCCGTCGCCGTTGAGCACCGCGCTGTGCCCGTTGACGGAGCAGCGCGCGTCTGACGCGCCGTAAGTGGCCATGAACTGGTTCCACACCACCATGTTCCAGAATCGGCAGGCGGGCGGTCGGTGCGTGATCACCAGCGCCTCGTCGTCGTCGAGCACGAAGCTGCCGTAGGCGTAGCACGCATCGCGCGCCGACCAGCCGAAGTTGGCGTCGGGCACCTGATAGGGGTGGGCGAATTCGTTTGCGGCATGCGCGGTCTCGTGCCCCAGCGCGTGCTCGTCCTCAACGCGCTCGCCGACGGCCAGCGGGACGATGGCGAACATCGTGCGCAACCAGGTGGCGGCGGCGCGCAGGCTCGCGGCCGTCTCGGCGTCGCCGTGCCGAATCGGATCCGGCTCGTCGAGCGCCTCGATGTGCCAGACGACCGGGCGGCCGGTCAGCGGGTCGGCCTGATAGTCGCGGGTCATCAGCACGGCCGCGTCGGGAGTCGGGGGGAATTCGAAGCTGAAGTTGCCGTCGGCGTCGACGTCGAGGTCACTGTCGCGGACGATCGACACGACCCGGTCCGACCAGGCGCCCGGCGACGGCTCGTTGTAGGCCGTCACCGAAAAGTACACGCTGTCACCGCGATTGCCGCTGATGCGGTAGCGCCGCTCCGGATCGACCGGGCACAGGAAGTAGTAGGCGTCGGTGTTGTCGCCGCCCCAGCGGCGGTCCCGGCGGAACGGCGTGTTCACCGCGACGAACTGTGGCCGGCCGGGCTCGGGGAACAGGTAGGCGTCCAGGGCGACGCCCAGCGTCGTGGCCAGCGTGCGATAGCCGTCGGCGATGTGACGGTCGTCGGTCACCGCCCGGTCGCCCTCGAGGAAGCCGCGGTCGAGATCCCCGAGGGTGGCCAGCAACTCTTGCCACGCGGCCGTCGATTCGTGCGTCATGCGCTGATTCCCTCCAGGAGCAAGGCGGTGGTGCGATCGACCCACGCGTCGTCGAGTTCGCCGACGCGGGTCAGCAGGCCCATGAGCGTGATGCCGGCGATGGCCTCGGTCAGTTCGGCGGCGGTCACGTCGGGCCGGACCTCGCCGCGGCCCGCGGCCCGCTCGAGTAGCTCGGCGAGGCCGCCGCCGATGATGCCGGCGAACCGCTCCAGCAGCGCCGAGTGCAGGCTCGGGTCCGCGGCCATCTCACCGACCAGGCCGGGCAGTGCCGACCGGGCGGCCGGTGTGGTGAGGAAAGCCATTGAGCGACGGACCATTTCGCGCAGGTCCTCGGGCAACGTTCCGGTATCGGGCAGCTCGGTGGCCGCGCCGATCGGAAACACCGCCTCGTGCACGAGGTGCGCCTTGCTCGGCCAGCGGCGGTAGATCGCGGGCTTGCTGGTGCCGGCCCGCTCCGCGATCGCGGAGACCAGTAGCCCGGCATACCCCGTCTCGGCGAGCAGTTCGACGGTGGCGCTGAGCACCGCGCCGTCGATGCGTGGGTCACGGGGTCGGCCAAAATCCACTACCATTACGAAACCGAGAGTAACATAAGTCGCCGTGACCGACGCCGTTCGCCTTGACGACCTCGCCCAGCCCCGGTTCAGCCCCGAGGCGCAACAGATTCTCGACATGATGGCCGCGATGGCGCCGGACTGTCCGCTGGACGCCGAAGCCCTGCACGCCCGGGCCGCCGCCGACACCGGCCTGCACGATTTCGGTCCGGCGGACTACCGGGAACGGCTCGACGTCTACCTCGCCGCGCTGCGCGACATCGACGGGTTGCACCCCGCGGGCGCGGTCAACTTCTATGCGCAGCTGCTGCAATTGCTCAAGAACCGGCTCCTGCTCACCGACCTGCTGCGCACGCACCCCGACATCGACGACATCGAGTTGGTGCCGCCGATCGTGATCGCCGGGCTGCCCCGCACCGGCACCACCCATCTGCACAACCTGCTGGCGGCGGCGCCCACCTTCCGCACCATGCCGTACTGGGAAAGCGTCGAACCGTTCCCGCTGCCGGCCGAGGCCGGCCTCGAACCCGATCCGCGGCGGGTCCGGATGGACGTCGGGGTCGGGGTGATCAACACCGTGATGCCGTATTTCCCGCTGATGCACGAGATGACCACCGATCACGTCCACGAAGAAATCCAATTGCTGGCCAACGACTTTTCGACGATGCTCTTCGAGACGCTGGCCGACGTGCCGCGCTGGCGCGACTACTACCAGGCCCACGACCAGACGCCGCACTACGAACATCTCGCCCGGCAGCTCAAGGCCATGCAGTTCCTGCGCGGCGGGCGGCGCTGGCTGCTCAAGTCGCCCCAGCACCTCGAGCAGGTGCCGGTGCTGGACCGCGTCTTCCCCGGCAGCATCGTGGTGTTCACCCACCGCGACCCGGTGCCCGTGGCGCTGTCGATGATCGCGATGATCACCTACTCGGCGCGCATGCACCGCTCGCCCGTGCCGGTGCCGCAGCTCGCCCACTACTGGGTCGACCGGCTCGACGAGATGCTGACCGCGCTCGTCCGCGACCGCGACACGATCGGCCCGGACCGCTCGATCGACATTCGCTTCGACGACTTCATGGCCGACGAGCTCGGCGTCGCCGAGCGGGTATACGCGCTGGCCGGGGAGCCGTTCACCGAACCGGCCCGCGGCGCGGTCGCCGGCTACCTGTCGGGCCACCAGCGCGGCCGGCTGGGCAACGTCGAAACGACGCCCGAGATGTTCGGGCTCACACGCGACGGCCTGCGGGCGCGCTTCGCGCCCTATGTGGACCGGTTCCTGGCCTGACCCGTTTCACGGCATCGAGTACCTTCTCAACACATGGTCGCTATGCCCGCGCTAGACGGCGTCGAACACAGGTACATCGAGCTCGGCGACGGTGTCACCATCCACGTCGCGGACGCCGGTCCGGCCCAGGGGCCCGCGGTGATGCTGGTGCACGGCTTTCCCCAGAACTGGTGGGAGTGGCACGAATTGATCGGTCCGCTGGCCGCCGACGGCTACCGCGTGCTGTGCCCCGACCTCCGGGGCGCGGGATGGAGCTCCGCGCCGCCGTCGCGATACCTCAAGAACGACATGGCCGACGACTTGGCCGCGGTCCTGGACCGGTTGGGCGTTGCGACCGTCAAACTGGCCGCCCACGACTGGGGCGGTCCGGTCGCGTTCACCATGATGCTGCGCCATCCGGAAAAGGTCACCGGGTTTTTCGGGATGAACACCTCCGCGCCGTGGACCAAGCCCAACCTCAAGCTGCTGCGCAACGTCTGGCGGTTCTGGTACCAGGTCCCGATAGCGCTGCCGGTGATCGGCCCGCGCGTGGTCGGCGATCCGAAGGCCCGGTTCTACCGGATGCTGGCCTCGTGGGTCGGCGGGGACTACCTGGTGCCCGAGGACGACGTCCGCTTCTACATCGAGTGCATGCGCCAGCCCGGGCACGCGGTGGCGGGCTCGCGGTGGTACCGCACCTTCCTGAGCACGGAGCTGCTGCGCTGGCTGCGCGGCGAATACAACGACGCCCGCGTCGAGGTGCCGGTCCGCTGGCTGAGTGGCACGAAGGATCCGGTGCTCACCGTGGACCTGCTGGACGGATACGCCGACCGCATCGGCGATTTCGAGGTCGAGATCGTCGAGGGCGCCGGCCATTGGATCGTCGAGGAGCGCCCCGAGCTGGTCCTCGATCGGCTGCGGGCCTTCCTGCGCGCCGAAAGCTGAAGTGCCGGGCAAATTTTGGGCGTCACTCGACGCCGATGGTGACCTCGGTGGACTTGATGAACACCGTCGCCGGCTGACCGACCGCCAGGCCGAGGTCGGTCGCCGCGTCCTTGGTGACCGAGGACGTGACGATCTGGTCGCCGCCGTCGAGCTTGACCTTGACGATCGCCATCACGCTGCCGAGGTCGACCTCGGTGATGGTTCCCTTGAGTTGGTTCCGCGTCGACAGCCGCATGGCAATCCTCCAAGTCCGGTCGGGGTCCGCGATGAGCCTAACTTCGCGGGCCCAGCAGGGCTATGGAGGCGTCGACGGCCGGCTCGACGATTTCGCGGACGGGCTTGCCGTCTTCGACGGACAGCGCGGTCAGCTCGCGCAGACCGCCCAGCAGGATCACGGCCAGCGGCGCGGTCAACGGCGGCAGCTCCGCGCGGCGAAACCCCGGGCTCGCGCTGAGGTCGATCAGCAGGTTGGACAACAACTGCACGCCGCGGCGCTGGACCGGGCGGGCGACGTCGCCCAGCGACGGGAGCTCGCGAATCAAGCTCAAGGTGATGGCCGGGCGGGCCTCCATGTGTTCGACGTAGGCCTCGACGGCCTGACGAATCTGTCGGTGCCAGTCCGCGTCCGGATCCACGGCGGCGGCGATGCTCTCGCCGAGCTTCTCGATGTCGGCGCGCAGCAACTCGAGGAAGCATGCCTCCTTGCTGGCGAACTGGTCGTAGAACGTGCGCTTCGACGTGCGGGCGTGCCGGACCACGTCGGCCACCGTGCTGGCGCGATAGCCGCGCTCGCCGATCGAGGCGGCGAGGCCGTCGAGCAGCCGGAGCCGAAAGGGGTCCGATTCGATCGGGGCGTCGGCGAGGGCCGCGGCGTCCACCGTCGATGTCACCGGCGGCACCCCCTTCGTGAACACGGCACCTTGTCAGGTTTGGTACCTCAGAGTACCGTAGCGGGAAAGGTTTTGGTACACCGCGGTACCAACCCCCGACTCGGGGAGAAATGGGGAGCATCACCGCCATGAGCGACGTCGTCACCGCCCCGCCGGCCCTCCGGTTGCCGCCGGCCACCCGGATGCCGAAACTGCTGCAGGGCATTTTCTTTGCGGTGTCGCGCCGGTGGATGATCCAGCGGCTGGCGCGCCGACACGGCAACGTGTTCACGGTCAACATCCCGATCTATGGCCGCGTGGTGGTGATCGGCGACTGGCGCCTGGCGAAGCAAGTGTTCACCACCAGCCCAGAAGAACTAGGGAACATCCAGCCCAACCTGAGCCGGCTGTTCGGCTCCGGCTCGGTGTTCGCGCTCGACGGCGACGATCACCGCCGGCGTCGACGCCTGCTGGCGCCGCCGTTTCACGGCAAGAGCATGAAGAACTACGAGGCGATCATCGAAGAGGAGACCCTGCGGGAGTCGGCCGGCTGGCCGGAAGGCACGCCGTTCCCCACGCTGCCGTCGATGATGCACATCACGCTCAACGCCATCCTGCGCGCGGTGTTCGGGGCCGAGGGCGCCGAGCTCGACGAGCTGCGCAGGCTGATCCCGCCGTGGGTCACCCTGGGTTCGCGCATGGCGGCGCTACCGAAACCCGAACGGAACTACGGCCGGTTCAGCCCGTGGGGCCGGTTGGACGAGTGGCGCCGCCAGTACGACGTCGTCCTCGACCGGCTGATCGACGCCGAGCGGGCCGATCCCCAGTTCGACGAGCGGACCGACGTGCTGGCGCTGATGCTGCGCAGCACCTATGAGGACGGTTCGGCCATGTCGCGCAAGGACATTGGCGACGAGCTGCTGACGTTGCTGGCCGCCGGGCACGAAACCACCGCGTCCACGCTGGGTTGGGCTTTCGAACGGTTGAGCCGCCACCCGGATATCCTGGCCGCGTTGGTACAAGAGGCCGACGAGGGCGGCTCCGAGCTGCGCCAGGCGACCATCCTGGAGGTTCAGCGGGCGCGGACCGTCATCGATTTCGCCGCCCGCCGCGTCTACCCGCCGGTCTTTCAACTCGGGGAATGGGTGATCCCCCAGGGCGATTCGATCATCATCAGCATCGCGCAGATCCACAACGACCCCGACGTCTTTCCCGAGCCCGACCGCTTCGATCCACAGCGTTACATCGAGAACAAGCCGTCCTCGTTCGCGTGGATCCCATTCGGCGGCGGCACGCGTCGCTGCGTGGGTGCGGCGTTCGCCAACATGGAGATGGACGTGGTGTTGCGAACGGTGTTGCGCAACTTCACCATTGAGACCACCACGGAAGCCGGGGAGCGGTGGCACAGCCGCGGCGTCGCGTTCACCCCGAAGGACGGCGGACGCATCGTGGTCCACCGGCGCTGAGCGCCCGGAACGGATTCAGCTGCCGGCGGCGGCGCGGCGCGGCAACTTCCAACCGGGACGCACGAAGTGGCAGGTGTACCCGTTGGGGTAGCGCTGCAGGTAGTCCTGGTGCTCGGGCTCGGCCTCCCAGAAATCGCCGGCCGGGCTGACCTCGGTCACCACCTTGCCGGGCCATAGGCCCGACGCCTCGACGTCGGCGATGGTGTCCAGCGCGATGCGCTTCTGTTCGTCGTCGACATAAAAGATGGCCGACCGGTAACTGGCTCCCACGTCGTTGCCCTGGCGGTCTTTCGTTGTCGGATCGTGGATCTGGAAGAAGAACTCCAGCAGCGTGCGGTAGTCGGTGACGGCCGGGTCGTAGACGATTTCGACGGCCTCGGCGTGCGTGCCGTGATGGCGGTAGGTCGCGTTGGGGACGTCGCCACCGCTGTATCCCACCCGCGTCGAAACCACGCCGGGCTGCCTGCGGATCAAGTCCTGCATGCCCCAGAAACAGCCGCCGGCGAGAATCGCCTTGTCATACCCCGCCATGCCTGTCCTCCTCGCCGTCCAGTGAGACCGCCTCCGATTATCCCCCATCGTCGGCGCGCCCACCGGAGTCGCTGGTGAGAGCGACGGCATCGCGCGCCGAGCGTGCAACTGCTGCGAAAAATCGGCGAAAAACTCGCAGCAGTTTCACGTTCGGCGTGGGGCCCGAGAAGCGGCGGTCCGGGCCGCGGGGCGTCGACCCTCGACAAATGTCAATAGAACGTGTTCTAGTTTCGGCATGACTACGCCAACGTTCTCCCGTAGCGAACTGGCTTCCGCGTTCGAGAAGTTTGAGGCGACGGTCGCCCGGGCCGCCGAAACCAGGGACTGGGACGCCTGGGTCGAGCAGTACACGCCCGACGTCGAATACATCGAGCACGCCGCGGGCACCATGCGCGGACGCGATGAGGTGCGCGAGTGGATCAAGCAGACGATGACGACGTTCCCCGGCAGCCACATGGTCGCGTTCCCGACGTTGTGGTCGGTCATCGACGAGTCCACCGGACGGGTCATCCTCGAGCTGGACAACCCCATGCGCGATCCGGGCGACGGCAGCGTCATCAGCGCGACCAACATCACGATCATCACGTACGCCGGTGACGGCCAGTGGAGCCGCGAAGAGGACATCTACAACCCGCTGCGCTTCCTGCGCGCGGGGCTGAAGTGGTGCCAGAAGGCCCAAGCCCTGGGCACGCTCGACGAGGACGCCGCGCGCTGGATGCAGCAATACGGAGGGGCTTAAGTGAACACCAAACCCAAGCTGGTCATCGGCGCCAACGGCTTCCTGGGTTCGCATGTGACCCGCCAGCTTGTCGCCGACGGTCACGAAGTGCGGGCCATGGTGCGCGCGACCGCCAACACCCGCGCGATCGACGATCTCGAGCTCAGTCGCTTCCAGGGCGACGTGTTCGACACCGACACTGTGCGTGAGGCGATGGACGGCGTGGACGACGTCTACTACTGCGTCGTCGACACCCGCGCCTGGTTGCGCGACCCGTCCCCGCTGTTCCGCACCAACGTCGAGGGCCTGCGCAACGTCCTCGACGTCGCCATCAAGGAACCGGGCCTGCGCAGGTTCGTCTTCACCAGCACCTACGCGACAGTGGGGCGGCGACACGGTCACGTGGCGACCGAAGAAGACATCATCGACCCGCGCGGCCTCACGCCCTATGTCCAATCCCGGGTCCAAGCCGAAGACCTCGTGATGCGATACGTGACCGAAGCCGGGCTGCCCGCCGTCGCGATGTGCGTCTCGACGACGTACGGCAGCGGGGACTGGGGAGGCACCCCGCACGGCGCCTTCATCGCCGGCGCGGTGTTCGGCAAGCTGCCCTTCCTGATGAACGGCATCCGGCTGGAGGTCGTCGGGGTCGACGACGCCGCCCGGGCCATGATTCTGGCGGCCGAGCGCGGCCGTATCGGCGAGCGATACCTGGTCTCCGAGCGGATGTTCGCGCTGAACGACGTCGTGCGGATCGCGGCCGACGAGGCCGGCGTGCCACCGCCGCAACGTGCGATCTCGGTGCCGGTGCTCTACGCCCTTGCCGCGGCGGGCACCCTGCGGGCCCGGCTCACCGGCAAGGACTCCGAGCTCAGCCTCAAGTCGGTGCGAATGATGCGCGCCGAGGCGCCCGTCGACAGCGGGAAGGCGAAGCGCGAGTTGGGCTGGCAGCCGCGCCCGGTGGAGGAGTCCATCCGCGAGGCGGCCCGGTTCTGGGCCGCTTTAAAGGGCGCGCAGGACCCTCGAAAAGACAGCACAGCCCGGACCGAGTAGGAGGGCTGATCGGGAAGCGTTGGACGCGGGCTGTTGTTGCACGGTCTATCCGCGTCCGAGGAGGAACCATGAGCCACCCCGAAATCAAGGAACCCAGTGCCGGGCATCCGATCACCATCGAGCCCACGAAGGGCCGGGTCCAGGTCCGCGTCAACGGCGAACTCGTCGCCGACACCACCGCGGCGTTGGAGTTGCGTGAGGCGACTTTGCCTGCTGTGCAATACATTCCGATGGCAGACGTGGTGGGCGACCGGCTGACCCGCACCGACACCAGCACCCACTGCCCGTTCAAGGGCGACGCCAGCTACTACAGCGTGACGACGTCGGCCGGCGACACCGTCAACGACGTGATCTGGACGTACGAGCAGCCCTACCCCGCCGTCGCGGCGATCGCGGGCCACGTCGCCTTCTATCCCAACAAGGCGGAGATCAGCGTCTCGGCTCAGTAGGGCGTCCAGCCGGGAAGCGCAGCCTCGTGCGCCCGGGTATCGCTGTATAGGCGCATCGCGACGATCAGGCCATCGCGGGTGTCGAAAATGCACACGAACGGGCTGTCGTATCCGACGCCGCCGACCGTGGTCCCACTGGCGTGGGCCTCGACGACGACCGTGTCTCCCTCGTTGACACAACGGACCAAGTCGATGGTGAGCTCGAGGTTCTGTTTGCGTCGCTCGATCGCACGCCGAAACGTTTCCTTGTCGCACGCCGTGCGCGTGGCCAGGGTCCAGTAGGTGAAGTCGTCGCTGAGCAGCGCAAAGCCCTCATCGAGGTCCCCGCCCTCGCTCGTGCTCTGCAGGAACATCCAGGCCAGTTCGCCCTGCGGGTCATCGAACGGCGTCGCCACATCGCAATATTGTCTTGGCACACGGTTGGCGGTCAATCGGGGTGTTCCGGAAAGGATCTCGTGGAGAGCGCGCGCACGGTCACGTTTCCCGGGGCTGCCAGCTTCGGGCACACCCTGGCGCCGCTGCGCCGGGGACCCCGAGATCCGTGCTTCCGGATGCCCGGCGACGGCGCCATCTGGCGGACCAGCCTGCTCCCCACCGGGCCGGTCACCGCACGGATCACCCGCGCGGCGGCCAACGCCGCCCATTGCGTCGCGTGGGGCGACGGCGCGGAGCAATTCATCGACATGCTGCCGGCGATGCTGGGCGCCGACGACGACGCCTCGAACTTCGTGCCGCGCGATCCGACGGTCGCCGCCGCGCACCGGCGGGTCCCCCACTTGCGGCTGGGCCGTACCGGACTGGTGCTGGAAGCCTTGATCCCGGCGATCATCGAGCAGCGGGTGCCCGGCGCCGACGCGTTTCGGTCGTGGCGTCTGCTGGTGTCCAAGTACGGCACGCCGGCGCCCGGCCCGGCCCCGGACGGGATGCGGGTGCCGCCGTCGGCCGAGGCGTGGCGGCACATCCCGTCATGGGAGTTTCACCGCGCCAACGTGGATCCCGGGCGAGCGCAGGCCGTGGTGGGCTGCGCGCGCCGCGCGTCCTCGTTGGAACGACTGGTGTCGCGGTCGGCGGAGGAGGCTCGCCGAGCGCTGACGTCCCTGCCGGGCATCGGTGAGTGGACCGCCGCGGAGACCGCGCAGCGCGCGTTCGGTGACGCCGATGCCGTGTCGGTGGGCGACTATCACGTGCCCAAGATGATCGGCTGGACCCTGCTCGGCCGCCCGGTCGATGACGCGGTGATGCTCGACCTGCTCGAACCGATGCGACCGCACCGCCACCGTGTGGTTCGGCTCCTCGAGGCCAGCGGGCTGGCCTACGAACCGCGCCGGGGGGCGCGGCTGCCGGTGCAGCACATCAGCGAGCTTTAGCCCGGGTTTCCGGCAACGGCCATCGGGTAACCCACCGGGGAGACGTGATGTGCGCGAACCAGGGAGGGATCGATGACGCAGTTCACCATTCCGGGACTGACCGACAAACAGGCGGCGCGGCTTACCGAATTGCTGCAAAAGCAACTGAGTACCTACAACGACCTCCACCTGACGCTGAAGCACATTCACTGGAACGTGGTGGGCCCCAACTTCATTGGCGTACACGAGATGATCGACCCGCAGGTGGAGGCGGTCCGCGGGTTTGCCGACGACGTCGCCGAGCGGATCGCCGCCCTGGGGGCGTCACCGCAGGGCACCCCGGGAGCGATCCTGAAGGACCGCACCTGGGATGACTACTCGGTCGGCCGCGACTGCGTCCAGGCGCACCTGGCCGCGCTGGACCTGGTCTACACCGGCGTCATCGAAGACATCCGCAAATACATCGAGGAGACCGAGGAACTCGACCCCGTCACCCAGGACCTGCTGATCGACCAGGCGGGGCACCTGGAGAAGTTCCAGTGGTTCGTCCGGGCACACCTGGAGAGCGCCGGCGGCAAGCTGACGCACGAGGGCTCGTCCACCGAACGGGACGCCGCCAGCAGCGCGCGCAGCGCCTCCTAGCTCGCCGCCGAATCCGCCTGGTTCGCGGCGCCCGCGCCGTTACTGGGCACCAGAATGTTGATCCGGTCACCGGCGGCCAGCACGACACCGGCGTCCGCGTCGACGAGCTGGCGGTTCTGCAGCACCGACACCGGGAAGTGACCGGCCGGCAGCTCCAGCTCGCCGACGAGCCGGCCGACGGCGACCGAGTCGGGGGCCAGGGTGTGTTCGACGATCTGGTAACCGGCGAGCTGGCTGTGGGGGTCGTGCTCTGCGGTCGCAGTACGCGGATAGGCCCATTCAGCGGCTTGGTGGCTGGCGGCGATGTCGGGTTGCACGTCGGCCAGGTAGGCATCGACGGCGCGGAGCACATTCTGGTTGGTGAGCCACCCTTGGACGTGCCGGGCCTCGGTGTCGATGACCGGAAGCCCGTCGCGACCGTAGAGGACGAGCTGCCGAAGCGCTTGGGCCAGGCTGTCGTTGGCGAACAGCGCCTGCGGTTCGCGGACTCGCGTGACCGGGCCGAGCAGCGTCGTCCAGTCCCGTTCGGCGTCGCCGGCTTGGCCCGCGAGGTCGAGCGGAGCGCTGAACGGGTGCATCGCGTCGGCCGCGGTCAGGTTGGCAAACGCATGGGTCGGGGTCGGGCGCTCGATGTCGATGCCGCGGCGCAGCAGCTTGGTGGTGTAGATGGTGCCGTAGGACAGCGCGCGGGAGACGGTCGTGCCCACGGCGACGGCCAACATGACCGGCAGCGTCAGGGTGAAGTCCCCGGTCATCTCCACCGTGCTTGCCAGTGCGGTGAGCGGCGCCCTTGCGGCCGACGCGAACACGGCGCCCATGCCGACGATGGCGTAGAGCGCGGGCTCTCCCGCCCCGGGGCCGATGAGCTGATGGACGATCAACCCGAAGGCCATGCCCGAAGTGGCGCCGACGAACAACGACGGCGCGAACACGCCGCCTGAGCCGCCGATGCCGATGGTCAGGCTGCAGGCCAGCATCTTGCCGGCGGCGAGTATCAGCAGGAACCACAGCGCGTAGTGACCGGCGAAGGCGGCGTACATCACCGGATAGCCGACTCCGTACAGCTGTGGCACCGCGAGCAACAGCAGGCCCAGCACGAGGCCGCCCACCGCCGGCCGCGCCCAGTCAGGGCGTTGACCCCAGATGCGGTCGCAGAGATCCTCGGTTTTGTACAACACGTTTTTGAACAGGACCCCGATCGCGCCGGCGATCGCCGCCAGCAGGGCTATCAACAGGTAGTTGGCGATGTGGTCCAACGCGATACCGGTGGGCAGTTGGGTGAGGAAAGGAGCGGAGCCGAAGAACACCCGCGAGATGACGTCGGCGACCATCGCCGACAGCATGATCGTGAAGATCGCTTCGACAGAGAGCTCCCGCAGGATCAGCTCCACGGCAAAGAACACGCCGGTGATGGGGGCGTTGAACGTCGCCGAAATGCCGCCGGCCGCACCACACGCCACCAGCACGCGGAGCCGGTTCTCCGGCATCCGCACCCACTGGCCCATGCTGGACGCCAGCGCCGCTCCGATCTGCACGATGGGGCCCTCGCGACCGACCGACCCGCCACTGCCGATGCACAGCGCAGACGCGAGCGCTTTGACGACCGTGACCTGGGGACGGATGCGACCGCCGTTTTCGGCCACCGCGATCATGACCTCCGGCACGCCGTGGCCCCTGGCTTCGCGGGCGAAGCGGGAGATCAACGGACCGTAGAGCAACCCGCCGATGACCGGGATTGCCACGAAGAATCCGATTCCCAACCACGGCAGGTGGTCGCTGCCCACCCACCCCTGCTGGCCGAACTCGTCGTGGCCGGTCGCCAGCCAGGTGAAGCCATAGATCAGGTAGCGGAACGCCGCCGCGCCGAGTCCGGCTCCGAGCCCGACCACGACCGCCAGGCAGAACAACCCCAGGCGGTTTGCTCGCAGCCAGCCGGCTACGCGCCCCAGTGTGTTGGACACCATCGAGTCACCTTCCCGCGATCGACCTTCTCGCTTTGCACCATCTCAGGTGGGGCGTGCTACGGCGACCCTGCACCTCAGCAAATATTGCTTTATAAAACAATTGCTGGCTCCTAAACATAGCGAGTCGGGGTGGAGCGATCGCGGGCCACCGCCCATCAGCGACCCGAGGAATAAACGGACCCTGGTCCGGTTATATGTGGCAGCTCTTATCGAAGGAGGTTGACGTGCCCGCAGTGACCGCAGACACGCTCACGTTGCCGCGCATCGGCGCCGCAGGCCCCGGCGAGACCCAGCGGCCGGTCCGATCGATCACCACGGGCCCGCGAGGCTACGAGGGCGAGGGTTTCCCGGTCGTCCGCGCATTCGCCGGGGTCAGCGCGGCCGCCCTGGATCCCTTTGTGCACATGGACCAGATGGGCGAGGTCGAATACCAGCCGGGCGAGCCCAGGGGCACCGATTGGCATCCGCACCGCGGCTTCGAAACTGTGACCTACATGATCGACGGCAAATTCGCGCACCAGGACTCCCACGGCGGCGGCGGCCTAATCGCCGATGGTGCGACGCAATGGATGACGGCCGGATCGGGCATCCTGCACATCGAAACCCCGCCGGCCGAACTGGTGGATGGCGGTGGCGTCTTCCACGGCATCCAGCTGTGGGTGAATTTGCCGAAGAGGGACAAATTCGCGCCGCCCCGGTATCAGGCGATCGAGGGCGCCGACGCCGCACTGCTCGCCTCGGACGACGGCGGGGCCCTGGTCCGCATCATCGCGGGCACCATCGACGGCCACCGCGGCCCCGGCATCACGCACACGCCGATCACGCTGGCGCACGCGACGATTGCGAATGGTGCCCGGCTGGATATTCCATGGCGGCGCGATTTCAATGCGCTGGTGTACGTGCTTTCCGGGAGCGGATACGTCGGTCCCGTCGCCCACCCGATCCGCTCGGGCCAATTGGCCGTGCTCGGGCCCGGCGATCGGATTACCGTGGGCGCCCATCGGGAGCCAATTGATGTGCTGCTGCTGGGCGGGCGGCCGATTCGCGAACCGGTATTCCACTACGGGCCTTTCGTGATGAACAGTCGCGCGGAATTGGTCGAGGCGCTGGAGGACTACCAGGCTGGAAAGTTTGGCACCATTCCGCCAAATGCTTTAATGCCGCACCATGGCGGTGGCACAATTTAGCAATGTCGGCAACGCCGAGTCGCAGGCCAGGGCGCCCGCCTGCCGCCAAGGCGGACGAGACACGTCAACGCATAATCCAGGCCGCTCGTCTGGTGTTCAGCGAACGTGGCTATGACGGCGCGACGTTTCAGGCGATCGCGGCCCAGGCCGACCTGACCCGGCCCGCGATCAACCACTACTTCTCCAGCAAACGGGTGCTGTTCCGCGAGGTGCTGGATGAAACGAACAAATTCGTCATCGGGGCCGGCATCAAACAGGCGGAGCGCGAGACCACTCTGATCGGGCGGCTCACGGCGTTCATCTCGGCCGCGGTGCGTGCCAATTCCGAAAATCCCGCCGGATCGGCGTTCTTAATCACCGCCGTGCTGGAATTCCAGCGGCACCCGGAATTGCGGCCGGCCGACAACGATTCCGTGACGCTCAGTCGCGATTTTCTGACGCGCGTCGTCAACGATGCGATCGAGCGCGGCGAGGTCATCCCCGGTACCGACCCGTCGGCCTTGGTCGAGACGCTGCTCGTCGTGATCTGCGGCGTCGGCCTCTACGCCGGCTATGTCCGCAGCTACCAGGCGATGTTGGGCGTCACCGGCATGCTGCGTCAGCTTTTGGAGGGCGCTCTCTGGCGCCCCGAGACCTGACCGGCCAGCGCCGATCCAAGCAGTGAACTTGCGCACAAAGCGTATAGGCTAACTAACTTACTCGGTAGCATGGTTCGGGTCATGACTGATCTGGACGCCTCCTTACCGCCTTCGTTACGGACCGCCGGTGACAGCTGGGCGATCACCGAACTGGTCGGCGCCACCGCGTTGGGCGTTGCCGCGGCGCGTGCGGTCGAGACGTCCGGGGCCGCTCCGCTGATCCGCGACGAGTTCGCCCGCCCGTTGGTGTCGTCGGCCGGCCCGGCCTGGGCCCGGCTGGCCGACCCCGAGCTGGCCTGGCTGGACGGCGATCCGCACGGGCAGCGCGCGCATCGGATCGGGATCGACTACCAGGCGGTGCGCACGCATTTCTTCGATGAGTACTTCGAGGACGCCGTCCGCGCGGGGATTCGGCAGGTCGTGATCTTGGCGGCCGGGCTCGATTCGCGGGCCTACCGGTTGAATTGGCCGCCGGGCACCGCGGTGTACGAGATCGACCAGCCCAAGGTGCTGGAGTACAAGACCGGAATTCTCGAGCAGCAGGGCGCGGCCCCCAGCGCGAGCAGGCGCCCCGTTGCGATCGACCTGCGCGACGACTGGCCCGCGGCCCTGACCGCCGCCGGGTTCGACCGCACCCAACCGACGGCGTGGCTGGCGGAGGGCCTGCTGCCCTACCTGCCCAGCGACGCCCAGGACCGGCTGTTCGAGATGTTCACCGCTCTCAGCGCGCCCGGCAGCCAGGTCGCCGTCGAGGTGTTCGGCATGAATTCGCGTAGCAACTCGCAGCGCTGGCTGCGCATGCGGGAGCGGCTCGGCCTGGACGTCAACGTCCAGGCGTTGACCTTCCACGAACCCGACCGCACGGATGCCGTCCGGTGGCTGTCCGACCACGGCTGGCAGGTCAGCGCCGTGGACAACCGCGACGAGATGGCCCGCTTGGGCCGATCGGTTCCCGACGACCTGGCCGACGAGGCCGTCCGCAGCACCTTGCTGCGAGCGCGCCTCGGCCAGCCGAACACCTGATAGAGGAGCAACCCGATGAGCTCACTGCGCACCCACGACGACACCTGGGACATCAAGACCAGCGTCGGCAGCACCGCGGTCATGGTGGCCGCCGCCCGCGCCGTCGAAACCGAGCGGCCGGACGCGCTGATCCGCGACCCGTACGCCAAGCTCCTGGTCACCAGCTCCGGCGCCGGGGTCCTGTGGGAGGCCATGCTCGACCCCGAGATCGCCGCCAGGGTCGAAGCGCTCGACGAGGATTCCGCGGCCCACCTGCACCACATGCGCGGCTACCAGGCCGTGCGGACGCACTTCTTCGACACCTACTTCAACGACGCGGTCGCCGCCGGGATCCGCCAGGTCGTGATCCTGGCGTCGGGCCTCGACTCCCGCGCCTACCGGCTGGACTGGCCGGCCGGCACCACGGTCTACGAGCTCGACCAGCCCGAGGTGCTGGCCTACAAATCCGGCACGCTGGCCGACAACGGCGTGACGCCGTCCGCCGATCGCCGCGAGGTCGCCATCGACCTGCGTCAGGACTGGCCGGCGGCGCTGCGTGCCGCGGGCTTCGACCCGACCCAGCGCACCGCGTGGCTGGCCGAGGGGCTGTTGATGTATCTGCCCGCCGAGGCCCAGGACCGGTTGTTCACCCTGATCGGCGAGCTGAGCCCGGCCGGCAGCCGGGTCTCGGCCGAGACCGCGCCCAACCACGCCGAAGAACGGCGACAGCAGATGCGGGAACGCTTCAAGAAGGTGGCCGACGAGATCGGGCTCGAGGAGACCGTCGACGTCGGCGAGCTGATGTACCGCGACGAAAACCGCGCGGACGTGACCCAGTGGCTCAACCAACACGGCTGGCGCGCGACGGCGGAGCACTCGGTCGACGCGATGCGCCGGCTGGGCCGCTTCATCGAGAATGTCCCGCTGGCCGACGACAAGGACGCGTTCTCCGACTTCGTCGTCGCGGAACGGTTGTAGATGCCGCGCACCGCGGACGACTCCTGGGACATCGCCACCAGCGTCGGGGCGACCGCGGTCATGGTCGCGCTGGCCCGTGCCGCCGAGACGGCCAGCGCCGAGCCGCTGATCCGCGACCGGTTCGCCGAGGTGCTGGTGTCCACTCCCGAACTCGAGGGGGTTCGGGAGCAGGTCGCCGCCTGGTGGACGCCGGACCCGGACGATGCGGCCGCGGACTTCACCGTCGACTCCAGGCACATGATCAATTACCAGGCGGTGCGGACCCATTTCTTCGACGCGTACTTCGCCGATGCGGTGGCGGCCGGCGTTCGCCAAGTGGTGATCCTCGCCGCCGGCCTGGACTCGCGCGCCTACCGGCTGGACTGGCCTGCCGGCACCGTCGTCTACGAGATCGACCTGCCCAAGGTGCTGCAGTACAAGGCCCGGACGCTGGGCGCCCACGGGGCCGCCCCGGTCGTCGACCGGCGGCCGGTGCCGGTGGACCTTCGCCACGATTGGCCGCAGGCGCTGCGCGACGCCGGTTTCGACGCGACGGGCCCGACCGCCTGGTTGGCCGAGGGGTTGCTGCCGTTCCTCCCGGCGGCCGCGCAGGGGGCCATGTTCGCCTCCATCGACAGGCTGAGCGGACCCGGCAGCCGGGTGGCGGTCGAAATCTTCGGGGTCGACCGGGAAAAGCGTCGCGAGGCGGAGCGGAGGTGGCAGGAATTGCGCGCCAGGCGCGAAGCGCGCGGCCAGGACACCTCGTTCAATCCCTTCGACCTGTGGTTTGACGACGAGGGCCGCCCCGACTGCGCGGACTGGTTCGCCGCGCACGGCTGGACGACCCGCGCGACGAGCGCGCTCGACGAGGGGCTGCGGCTGGGCCGCGCGCCACAGTCGGAGGACAGGCCGTTCACGAACAGCTTTGTGACGGCCGCCAAAGCCTGACCCGAAACGCCGCCCGCCGGATGCTGATCCGGGTGGGGCGGATCCTTCCTACGGCTCTCCCAACCGGATGGTTAGGATCGCGGTTAACGCCGATGAGCGGCCACCCGCATTGCAGCGGGCAACTCTGCTCGGGAAGGACAACGATGACCACCGAATCGGTTGCACCGAAGACATCGGAATCCCAGAACGGTGCGGCAGCTCAGCCCGTCGATATCCCCCTCACGGTGGCTCGGCTGCGCAAGACCTTCGCGACCGGCCGCACCCGCGACGTCGAGTGGCGCAGGCGGCAGTTGCTGCAGCTGGCGAAGTTGATGGAAGAGAACGAGGCGGCCATCTCCGCCGCTCTCGCCGAGGACCTGGACCGCAGCCCGTTCGAGTCGTTCATCGCCGACATTGCGACGACGGCCGGGGAGGCGAAGTTCGCAGCCAAGCGGGTCCGCCGGTGGACGCGCCGCCGCTACCAGCTGCTGGAGGTGCCGCAGCTTCCCGGCCGCGGCTGGATCGAATACGAGCCCTACGGCACGGTGCTGATCATCGGCGCGTGGAATTACCCCTTCTATCTGACGTTGGGCCCGGCGGTCGGCGCGATCGCCGCGGGAAACGCCGTCATCCTCAAACCATCGGAAATCGCCGCGGCGTCCGCCCACCTGATGGCCGAGTTGGTGCCGCGCTACCTCGACAACGACGCGATCGCCGTGGTCGAAGGCGACGGTTCGGTGAGCCAGGAGCTCATCGCCCAGGGCCTGGACCGGGTGCTGTTCACCGGGGGCACCGAGATCGGCCGCAAGGTGTACGAGGGCGCTGCACCCCACCTGACCCCGTGCACGCTGGAGCTCGGCGGCAAGAGCCCGGTGATCGTGGCGGAGGACGCCGACGTGGAAGTCGCGGCCAAGCGGATCGCCTGGATGAAGCTGCTCAACGCCGGGCAGACGTGCGTCGCACCGGATTATGTGTTGGCGGACGCGAAGATTCGCGACGAGCTGGTCAGCAAGATCGGCGCCGCCATCACGAAGTTCACGTCGGACAAGCCCAACGGAATGCGGATCGTCAACCAGCGCCAGTTCGACCGCATCAGCGGCTACCTCTCCGGTGCCGACGGCAAGGTCGTCGTCGGTGGCGAGTGCGACCCGTCGAGCCTGCGGATCCAGCCGGCGGTCGTCGTCGACCCCGACCCGGACGGCCCGCTGATGCAGAACGAGATCTTCGGGCCCGTGCTGCCCGTGATCACCGTCCAATCCCTGGACGACGCAATACGTTTCGTCAACTCGCGGCCCAAGCCGCTGTCCGCCTACCTGTTCACCAAGACGCGCGAGACCCGCGAGCGGGTGATCAAGCAGGTGCCGGCCGGCGGCATGCTGGTCAACCACCTGGCCTTCCAGGTGTCGACGGCCAAGCTGCCCTTCGGCGGCGTCGGCGCCTCCGGCATGGGCGCCTACCACGGCCGCTATGGCTTCGAGGAGTTCAGCCACCGCAAGTCGGTGCTGACCAAGCCCACCCGGCCGGACCTGTCGAAGTTCATCTACCCGCCGTACACCGCGCGAGCCTTCAAGATGGCTCGCAGAATGTTCTGACACCACCTAATTCCCTTATCACCCAAGTCCTTTGAACACCGAGAGAGGAACCTGATGCCCGGAGTGCAGGATCGCGTCATCGTCGTCACCGGAGCCGGTGGGGGATTGGGCCGTGAGTACGCCCTCACCCTGGCCCGCGAGGGCGCCAGCGTCGTCGTCAATGACCTCGGTGGGGCCCGCGACGGCACCGGCGCCGGCCACAACATGGCCGACGAGGTGGTCAAGGAGATCAAGGACGCGGGCGGCCGGGCGGCCGCCAACTACGACAGCGTCGCGGACCCCGAGGGCGCCGAGAACATGGTCAAGACCGCGCTCGACGAATTCGGCGCCGTGCACGGCGTGGTGAGCAACGCGGGGATCCTGCGCGACGGCACGTTCCACAAGATGACGTCAGAGAACTGGGACGCCGTGCTCAAGGTGCACCTCTACGGCGGATACAACGTGATCCGCGCCGCCTGGCCGCATTTCCGGGAGCAGAGCTACGGCCGCGTGGTCGTCGCGACCTCCACCAGCGGCCTGTTCGGCAACTTCGGGCAGACCAACTACGGCGCGGCCAAGCTCGGCCTGGTCGGCCTGATCAACACGCTGGCGCTGGAGGGGGCCAAGTACAACATCAAGGCGAATGCGATCGCCCCGATCGCGGCCACCCGGATGACCGAGGACATCCTGCCGAAGGAGGTGCTCGAGAAGCTCACCCCGGAGTATGTCGCACCGGTGGTCGCCTACCTGTGCACCGAGGAATGCCCGGACAGCGCATCGGTTTTCGTCGTCGGCGGCGGCAAGGTGCAGCGAGTCGCGCTCTTCGAGAACCAGGGCCTCAACTTCGACAAGCCACCGTCAGTGGACGACATCGCCTCGCACTGGACTGAAATCTCCGACCTGTCCTCAGCGCAAAAGGCCGGCTTCAAGCTGTAGGGGCCATGAAAGCCTGCGTGGTGCAAGAGCTGTCCGGTCCGGACGGCATGGTCTTCACCGACATCGAGGACGTCACCGAGGACGGCAACCACGTCGTCATCGACGTCCGCGCCGCCGGGGTGTGCTTTCCCGATCTGCTGCTGGCCAAGGGCGAGTATCAGCTGAAGCTGCCCCCGCCGTTCGTGCCCGGCATGGAAGCCGCGGGTGTGGTGCGTTCGGCGCCGGCGGGGTCGGGTTACCGGGTGGGCGAGCGGGTTTCGGCGTTCGGCATCCTGGGCGCCTACGCCGAGCAGGTGGCCGTTCCGGTGCCCAACGTGATGCGCAGCCCCGCGGAACTGGATGACGCCGAAGCGGTTTCGCTGCTGGTCAACTACAACACCATGTACTTCGCGCTGGCCCGCCGCGCCGCGATGCGGCCGGGCGATACGGTCCTGGTGCTGGGCGCCGCCGGCGGGGTGGGCACGGCGGCGATCCAGGTCGCGCAGGCTATGGGCGCGAAAAAGGTGCTGGCCGTCGTGCACCGCGAGGCCGCGACGGACTATGTCGCTTCCCTGGGCGCCGACCTGGTGGTGCCGCTGGCCGACGGCTGGGCCGACCGGGTGCGTGACTACACCCAGGGCCGCGGGGTCGACATCGTCGTCGACCCCATCGGCGGCCCGGCCTTCGACGACGCGGTTCGGGTGCTGGCCATCGACGGCAAGCTGCTGGTGATCGGCTTTGCCGCCGGCGGCATCCCCACCGTCAAGGTGAACCGGCTGCTGCTGCGCAACGTCAGCGTGGTGGGCGTTGCGTGGGGCGAGTACCTGAACAAGGTCCCGGGTTCGGCCGCGTTGTTCTCGTGGGGGCTGAGCCAGCTGGTTTTCCTCGGGCTGAAACCGCCTCCGCCGCAGCGTTATCCGCTGTCGGAGGGTGCGGTCGCGCTGCAGAGCCTGGCCGACGGCGGCGTGCTGGGCAAGGTGGTGCTGGAGCCCTGAGGTCGTTTTAGCCGGGCTCCGGCACGGGCTGGTCGAGGAAGGCGTAGTAGATCTCCTTGGCCGCACCCGACATGACTCGGGCCTCGCAACCGCCTGCGAGCGTGCCCAACGCCATGTCGGCGGACACCGGAGCGCCGAACGCGTAGATCAACCCTTCTGCGGGGTGGCCGTCGAGCATCTGCCGCCGCCGACGCTATCGAGAGCGGCCGCGCAATCACATTCGACATCGATCGCCCTCACGCGGTTAGGGCTCGACGGGCACGGCACGTGATCGTAGACCGAATCGTGTCGCTCGGCTCGGGCAATCGCTGTTTCTTCGGGCTGAAACCGCCTCCGCCACAGGGTTATCCGTCGTCGTCGCCGGCCGTGGTCACGCTGCCGACGTTACTGGGGCCCCGGGTTCGGCGTTCCGGTCACGATTGTGTCGAGCGCGTTCTCGATGGTGATGAGTTCGAAGCCGCCCGCGAGTGTGGTCAGGCCGATGTTGGCCGCGATCGGGCGGCCGAACGCATCCATCAGCCCGCCGACGACGTTGCCGTTGAGCGCCTCGTTGATGCCGTCCAAGAACAGGTTGACGTCGTAGGAGGGGAGGGTCACCGCCACGGCGGTCGCGATGTCTGCCGTCGGGAGCAGCGTCGCGTAGGCGGTCGAGAAATCGCTCGTCAGCGTGCCGACGATGTTTGTGTTGGCGGATTCGATCGCCTGGATGATGCCGGTGGGCGTGGTCGGCATCGACGCGGAGGGTGGCAACGTCAGCTGAGCGAATCCCGAAGTGGCGGCCCCGGGAAGGGAGCTCGCCAGGTTCGACAGGTCGTGGCTGAAGGCGCTGACTCCCTGTGCGGTGGCGCCGGGGAAGAGCGACACCAATTCGGTCGTTGCGCTCATCGGCGGCAGGAAGCCGAATGGGGTCTGCACATTGGACGGGCTGGTGGAGAACCCGTAGTTGGGGTCGCCGTAGCCCCAGTTGACGATGAGCTTCAGGTCCGGCTGGATCAGGTCCGCAAGCGGGTTACCGATGACCGGGATCAGCCGCAGCGGCGTCAACAGCGGCAGGTTCTCCGTGGGAATCATGTAGTAATCGGTCAGGCCGTTCGTCGGATCGAGGCTATGCGACCCGGGCAGCAGGAACGCAGAAGCAAGCTGAGAGGCCGTGAGATGCGGATAGGTTCCATGGATGAACACAATGCCCGCGAGTGCGTTCAGGTCGGAGAAAATATCGATCGGGTAGCGCGGGAAGTCGGCGAAGCCGTCGTATTCCAGCGTGAAGATGTTGGTCAGGAAGTCGTTGCTGGGCGTCGAGGCGCCGAAGGTGACACCCAGGCTCGGGAAGCTCAGACCGGGGAAGCGCGCAAGCAGGCCGCCGTTGGGATTGGCCGGATCCCCGAGGAGTTGGAAAAACAGCTGATTCGTGGCCGGGTTGCTCGAACCTATAAAGCCCTCGGCGACGAGTTTCGGCATTTCCAGTGAGGCGACGATCGAGCTCTGTGAGTAGCCCAGAATCGCGGCGGTGCCGCCGCCCGCGCCGGGATGGACCATCAGGTTGATCGCATTGTCGAGCGAGGTGACGCCGCGGGCCAGGGAGATGTCCAGTGTCAGATCTTTGACGCCGGTGAACGGATATAACCCCTCTGCGGTGGTCACAGCGATCGGGTTAATGCCAGCAGGGAGAGTGAAATTGAATGGGGGAGGAGTCAAATAGCGACTGACAACATTGGCGATGTATGTGGAATTAGGCGTCGCGGTGCCGCTGCCGGTCATGATGAAGAACTGGTCGACGAGCGGGTCCCCCGCCGATGGTGGTGCTCCGAATACCGGGCTCGCCGCGCCGGTGAGCCCGAGCGTGCCGGCGATCTGGGCTTCCGCATGCGCGTAGGCGTTTCCGGCGCCCGCCAATGCCGTAACGAACTGACCATGGAACGCGGCCGCCTGCTGCAGCAGCGCCTGGTATTCCTGACCGAACGAGCCGAAGAGCTGCGCGGTGATTGCCGACACCTCGTCTTCGGCCGCTGCCACCACGCTCGTGGTGGAGCCGGCGGCGGCCGCCCGGGCCTCGTTGATCGCCGAGCCGATTGTGGAAGCATCCTGTGCGGCCGTCGCAAAGATTTCGGGCTGCGCAACTAAGGTCGTCATCGCCTCTTCCCTTCCGAACCGAGGGGTACGCTGTTGGCCCCGCCGACGTTGCCAACCCGATGACCAGGCGCGTCGCCGGAACCGGCACGCAGTCAGCTTAGGAGCGATCGCGCGTTTTCGTAGGCATTTCGCGCCGTTGTCTTCGGGCAATCCGCCTGGCGCAGGGCGCGTTAGGGGATGAGGCTCTGGATGTCCTTGATGTTGCTCGACAGCGCCGAAACGATGGTCAGGAATTCGACCCCGCCCGCTACCGTCCCCAACCCGACGTCGGCGGCGATCGGATAGCCGATGGCGTTGATGAGGTTGCCCTGCCCGAGCTGGCTCAGGAAAAGCTCGGAGTCGTAGAAGGGCAACTCGGTGGCGAGGGAGTAGCCGATGTCGGCGGTGGGAAGCACGACGGAGTAGTCGGTCGTGACGATCCTGTTGACGGTGTCGAAAACCTGTTGCGGCGAGGGGAAGTCGGGCGCCGTGGTCGGGCCCGGCGCGGCCGGCAGGGTGAACTGCGGAACGACCGCGGTGGGCTGCGACGCGATCTGCTGCACGTCGAGCGAGAAGTCGTGGATTCCCTGCTGGGTGCCGGCGGCCAGTGCGTTGAACACGGTGCCCGGGTTGACATCCGGGAACAAGCCGAACGGGGTCGGCACGTCCGCGTAGCTCGTGGAGTACCCGAGGGTGGGGTCGGGACCGTAGCCCAGGTTGACCAATACCTTCAGGTCCGGTTGGAGTAGGTCGACCAACGGCTTGCCGATGACCGGGATGGCATCCAGCGGCTTGAGGAGCGGCAGGTCCGCCGTGGGAATCATGTAGTAGCTGGTGTTGCCGGTGTAGCCCGGCGACGTCGGCAACTGGATGGCGTTGTTGACCTGGGTGGGCGTGAGATCCAGGTAGGTGGTGTGAACGAAGACGATGCCCGCGACCGCGTTGAGGTCGGAAAGAATGTTGATCGGGTAGCGCGGGAAGTCGGCGAACCCGTCGTATTCCAGCGTGTAGTTGGCGACGTGGTAGGGCGTGTTGGCGTTCATCGCGGGATAGAAATCCAGCCCCAGTGCGGGCAGCGAGAGGTTCGGGAAGCGTGACAGCATGCCGCCGTTGGGGTTCACCTCGTTGCCGGTCAGCACGAAGTTGAGCATGTTGGCACCGGGTGGGTTCGCACCGAACAGGGACGTGCCGTTGGCGAGGTTCTGCATTTCCAGCGAGGAGATGATCGCGCTCTGCGAGATGCCGAAAACGGTTACCGATTGCCCCTGGTTGTGGATCGCGTTGTAGAGGGTGTTGTCGAGGATCGTCACGCCCTCGGCCACCGACTGATTCAGGGGCAGGCTTTTGACGCCGGTCAGCGGGTACAACTGCTCGGGCGTGTACAGCGCCTGCAGGGCGCCCATCGATTGGACGTAGAGCGCGTTGGCCCGGGTGACGAATGACGGTGATGGGATGGGAACCCCGGTGCCGCCGATGAAATACGACAGCTGGTTGGCCGGGAACGGAGGAATCGTGGCGGCCGGCAGTGGCGCGGCGGGCGCGGCCGCCCCCAGGCCCAGGGTGGCGGCGATGCCGGCCTCGGTCTCCGCGTAGGAGAGTCCGGCGGACGCCAGCGCCTGCTGGAACTGGGTGTGAAACGCCTCGAACTGAGCGACGACGGCCTGATACTCCTTGCCGACCGCGCCGAAGACGTCCGCGATGGCCGCCGACACCTCGTCGCCGGCCGCTGCCGCCACGCCCGAAGTCGGAGCGGCTGCGGCGGCGGTCGCGGCACTGAATGCCGAACCGATCCCCTCGATCTCGGTCGCGACCGTTGCCAGCGCCAGCGGCTCAGCGATCAGATACGACATCGGCCCCATCCTCTCCCGACAACAGACGGACCCCGCCAGCGTAAGGTGCGCCCGCGGTCCTGTCTGGCGTTTGGGTTTCGCGTGCGGCCGGGGGCGGTCGGCTCAGCCCAGCAGGGCGCCGCGCAGGCGCTCGATGTCGGCCTCGGTGATGCCGGCGTCCTTGAGATAGGCGCCCAGCGAACCGAATTCATCGTCGATCGTTTGCCGGGCGGCGGCAAGGTAATCCGGGCGGACGCCGAGCACCCCGTCGGACAGCCGCGCCTCGGTGAAGGTCACCACCTCGGGGGTCAGCTCGGTATCGCCGCGCTGCTGGATCATTTCGTAGATATGCGCGCGAAGCTCGGGCACCGCGTCGTTGCTGCGCAAGAAGTCGGCGACAATGGCGTCGCGATCCACGCCGACGGCCTCGAGCACCGTCGCGATGACGAAGCCGGTGCGGTCCTTGCCCGCGAAGCAGTGCGTCAGCACCGGGCGCCCGGCGGCCAGCAGCGTCACGACACGGCGCAACGCGCGCTGCGCCCCGTTGCGCGTGGGGAATTGGCGGTACTCGTCGGTCATGAAGCGCACAGCGGTCTCGTTCACCGACTCCTCGGAGCCGTCGGACTCGCCCCGCAACAGCCGCTGGAACGCCTCTTCGTGTGGCGCGGCGGCGTCGGCCTCCTGGTCCGACAAGTCGGGCACCGGCAGCAGGTGAATCTCCACGCCGTCGGGCACCAGCCCCGGGCCGCGCCGGGCGACCTCCCGCGACGCGCGCAGGTCGGCGACGTCGGTGACCCCGAGCCGTCGCAGCGTTGCCCGGCCCTCGTCGTCGAGGCGGCTCAGCTCGCCGGACCGGAACAACCGTCCGGGCCGCAGCGCGGCAACACCGTCGGCGACGTCACGAAAGTTCCACGCGCCGGACAGTTCTCGGACGGCTTCAGTCATGCGCGGTGACCGCCGCGGCGAGCCCGGATTTCTCCCGGCCGATCTCGGCGCGCGCGATCGTCCGCATGTGCACCTCGTCGGGCCCGTCAAACAGTCGCATGGCCCGGTGCCAGCCGTACGACCGGGCCAGCACCGTGTCCTCGCTGACGCCGGCGGCGCCGTGCACCTGGATCGCGCGGTCGATGACGTCGCACGCGACTTGTGGTGCCACCGCCTTGATCTGCGAGACCAGCAGGTGCGCGGCGCGGTTGCCGTGCTGGTCGATCGTCCACGCCGCCTTCTCGCACAACAGCCTGGCCTGGTCGATTTCGTTGCGGGACTTGGCGATTGCCTCGCGCACCACGCCCTGCTCGGCCAGTGGACGACCGAACGCCACCCGGTTGTTCGCCCGGTCCACCATGAGGGCCAGCGCGCGCTCGGCGCCGCCGAGCGCGCGCATGCAGTGGTGGATGCGGCCCGGACCCAGCCGGGCCTGGGCGATCGCGAAGCCGCCGCCCTCCTCGCCGAGGAGGTTGGTGACCGGAACGCGGACGTTGTCGTAGATGATCTCGCAGTGCCCGGGCTGGTCCTGGTAGCCGAAGACGGTGGTCGAGCGCACGACGGTCACGCCGGGGGTGTCGATGGGCACCAGCACCATCGACTGCTGCTGGTGGCTGGCCGCCTCCGGGTTGGTGCGGCCCATCACGATGAGGATCTTGCAGCGCGGGTCGGCCGCCCCGGACGTCCACCACTTGCGGCCGTTGATGACGTAGTCGGCCCCGTCGCGCTGGATGGAGGTCTCGATGTTGCGGGCGTCGCTGCTGGCGACCGCCGGCTCGGTCATCGAGAAGGCGCTGCGGATCTCGCCGGCCAGCAGCGGCTCCAGCCACTGCTTGCGCTGCTCCTCGGTGGCGAACAGATGCAGCGTTTCCATGTTGCCGGTGTCCGGCGCGGCGCAATTGAGCGCCTCGGGCGCGATCTCGAGGCTCCAGCCCGTCAGCTCCGCCAGCGGCGCGTACTCGAGGTTCGTCAGGCCCGACTCGGCCGGCAGGAACAGGTTCCACAGGCCCTGCTGTTTGGCCGTGCGTTTGAGTTCCTCGATGACCGGCGGAACGGTGTGGTCATTCGGGCCGGCCTCGTGACGGTATTTGTCGTATTCGGCCTCGGCCGGGAAGACGTTCTCGATCATGAAGTCGGACAGTCGCTTGTGGTAATCGCTGGCTTTGGCCGACATCGCGAAGTCCATGACCGTCACGATAGGACACCGGCGCTGACGCGTCGTTTCAGGTCGCCAGCGTGCGAGACATAAACGGTTGCGAGCTGCGGCGGGGCATTGTCAATCGGTTAGTGCAACATCTGGTCAGGCTGCTTGCTTGAGGAGTTTGGCGAGTCGTTGGGCGGGG
>NZ_LZIS01000225.1 GCF_001667015.1 Mycobacterium sp. E3198
GCAACGGCGGCGCCGGTGGAGTCTCGGGCGCCCAAGGCTCCGTCCCCGGTACGGGCGGTGACGGCGGCGACCGCTGGGCGGCGCAGATCGTCGCGACCGGCGGAGCCGGCGGCACCGGCGGGGCCGGCGACGGCGGCACCGGCGCCGGCGGCGACGGTGGCAACGGCGGGGGCGGCGGCACCGGCGGGCTGATCGGCGACGGCGGCGCGGGCGGCGCCGGCGGCGCCCCCGGGCCCAACGGCGGCTTCGCCGGCGGCAACGGCGGTAACGGCGGCAACGCCGTGCTGGTCGGTAACGGCGGCAACGGCGGCAACGTCGGGAAATCCGGCGCCGGCACGCCGGGCAATCCCGGCAACGGCGGGCTGCTGCTCGGCCAGCCCGGCAATCTCGGGTCGTTCTAGCCGGCGCGCTGCCGGCTCGGCGAGTTCACCGCCGCTGTTCCAGCAGCCCCAGCAGGTAGTCGCCGTAACCGGACTTAACCAGCGTCTGGGCTCGTTTGGCCAGCTCCTCGTCGGTGATCCAGCCCTGCAGCCACGCGATTTCCTCGGGAACGCTGACCTTGAGCCCCTGGCGCCGTTCCAGCGTGCGGACGTAGTCGCTGGCGTCCAGCAGCGAGTCGAAGGTGCCGGTGTCCAGCCACGCCGTCCCGCGGGCCATCACCTCGACGGACAGCCGGCCGCGGTTCAGGTAGATCTGGTTGACCTCGGTGATCTCGTATTCGCCGCGCGCCGACTTCTTCAGGTTCTTGGCGATCTCGATCACGTCGTTGTCGTAGAAGTACAGGCCCGGCACCGCGTATTGCGACTTCGGCGTGGCCGGCTTCTCCTCCAGCGACAGCGCCATGCCGTCGTCGGAGAACTCGACGACGCCGTAGGCCGACGGGTTGGCCACCCAGTAAGCGAAAATGGCTCCGCCGCTTATGCTTTGGAAGCGACTCAGGCTGGTGCCCAGGCGGGGGCCGTAGAAGATGTTGTCGCCCAACACCAAGGCCGCCGAATCGTTGCCGAGGTGGTTGGCGCCGAGCACGAAAGCCTGTGCCAGGCCCTCGGGTTCAGCCTGTTGGATGTAACTGAGGTTGACGCCGAATTGCGAGCCGTCGCCCAGGAGCCGCTCGAAGCCGGCCGCGTCGTGGGGCGTCGTGATGACCAGGATGTCGCGAATGCCGGCCATCATCAGCGTGGACAGGGGGTAGTAGATCATCGGTTTGTCGTAGACCGGCAGCAGCTGCTTGCTGATGCCGATGGTGATCGGATGCAGGCGGGTGCCCGATCCGCCCGCCAGGATGATCCCGCGCATAACTGCCTCTCCTCTTCGGCCGCTAATTGACGAGGTCGGCCTCGGTGACTTCGGTGGCCGCCAGCGCGGCGGCCAGATCCTCGTGCCGGAACACCGCGGTGACGTGGTCGTGGACCACCCGAAACGCCGACGCGGCGTTGGTGACGCCCCCGTCGGGGGTGCTGACCTTCTGTTCGACCACCACGACGCCGTCGTGCACGTACATCCGGCCGGGCTCCGCCGTGCCTCGCTGGGAATCGGCCCACCGGCGCAGCGCCTCATGGCCCTGGGCGGCCCCGTGGGCGTCGCCGATTTCGATGTCGTCGCTGGAAAGCGCCGCCAACGTCTGCATATCGGACGCATTGAGGGCGTCGTGCCACGCCAGAACGGTGGCGATCTCCGATGTGGTCATGGTCAGCAACGTACCGTGTCCACCCGAGTTATAAAGGCGTACGGTCCAGCCATCTTTGCCAGACGGCGTCATCGCCGAACAGTTGGATACCGGTGTCGGCCACCGGGACCCGGCGAAGGATGGCCAGCAGCAACTCGGTGGCGCCGCCGCGCAGCGCCGCGCTGCCCTTGCCGTGATCGTGCGACCAGGCGATGGCCCCGCCGGCCACGCGCATCGTCCATTCGCCGGCGTCACCCAGGCCCGCATCGGTGGCGTGCAGGTGCAGGGTGTCGCCGTCCTCGAGCGGCAACGGCGCGCCCTCGGCCCCGGCCTGAATCGCCACCCGCTCAAGCCATTCCGTGATCGCGTCGGCCGCGATTTCCGCGTCGAGGGTGAACTCGGTGCCGGTCGCGAGGGCGGCGTCGGCTCGGTGCACCGCCGTCTCGTGCAGCCGCCGCCGAACCCACCAGTTCGCGGGGCGCGTCCCGAGGAAGGTCCACACCGGCGTTTCCACGCCCGTCAGCTCGACGGCGTCGAGCAGCCGCTGCGCGCCGCCCTGCAGCCAGGAGATCGCGTCGGCAAGATCCGGCGGCGGCTTGCCGCCTTCCACGGCCCGCGGGTCGAGGTACTCCTCGAGCCGGTCGCGCACGATCTGCGCCGCCCAGCGGTCGCCGCGCCCGACATGGCGCATCAGCTGGGTCAGCGTCCAGCCCGGGCACGTCGGCACCGGCGCCGACTCGTCGGCGCCGCGGAAAAGCTCGGCGAACGCCCGGTTCTCGGCGAGGAACGCGGCGGCATAGTCCACGCGGTCAGGCTACCCGCCGGCCCGGACCCGTTGATCCACTGCGCCGACCCGGCGGCCGCGATAACGTCCCTTCGAGGACCTGACGAAAGGTGCGGGGGAATGTCGTTTGTGATCACTGCACCGGAGGCGCTCGGGGCGGCGGCTTCGGACCTGGCCGGCATCGGCACCGCGCTGAGCGAGGCCCACGCCGCTGCGGCGGCCTCGACGACGCGGGTGGTGGCCGCGGGCGCCGACGAGGTGTCGGCGGCGGTCGCGTCGCTGTTTTCCGGTCAGGCGTTGGACTTTCACGCGCTGGGTGCGCAGGCGGCGGCATTTCACGATCAGTTCGTGCAGACGTTGAGCGCGGGCGCGGCCTCGTACGTCGGCGCCGAGGCCGCCAACGTCCAGCAGAGCCTGCTGGACGCCGTCAACGCGCCGACGGAGGCGCTGTTCGGACGCCCGCTGATCGGCAACGGCGCCAACGGGGCCCCGGGAACGGGGCAGAACGGCGGGGACGCCGGCATCCTGCTCGGCAACGGCGGGAGCGGGGGTTCCGGTGGCGCCACCCACCCCAACGGCGGCAACGGCGGGGCCGCGGGGCTGCTCGGCTCCGCCGGCGCCGGCGGCGCCGGCTGGTCGGGCGCCACTCCCGGCAACGGCGGCAACGGCGGGGCCGGCGCGCTGTTCGGCGCCGGCGGCGCGGGCGGCGCCGGCGGCTTCTCTTCCACCGCCGCCACCGGCGGGAACGGCGGCGCCGGCGGGGCCGGCGGGATCTTCGGTGCGGGCGGCGCCGGTGGGTCGGGCGGGCTCTCGACGGGCGGCGCCGGCGGCAACGGCGGCGCCGGCGGCAACGGCGGGCTGTTCAGCATCGCCAGCAACGGCGGGATCGGCGGGCCGACACAGCCGACCGGAGGCGCCGGCGGCGCCGGCGGCACGGGCTTCACCGACGGCGGCAACGGCGGCGCGGGCGGCAACGGCGGGCTCCTCGGCGCCGGCGGGGTCGGCGGCGCCGGCGGCGACGGCCATGGCGGTAGCGGCGGTGTTGGCGGCGACGGCGGCAACGGCACGGTGTGGGGCAACGGCGGCGCCGGCGGCCACGGCGGCGCCGGGTCCTCGGGTGACGGCGGGGCGGGCGGCCACGGCGGCGCCGGCGGCATGTTCGAAGGGTCCGCGGGCGCCGGCGGTGACGGTGGGAGCGGCTCGATCAACGGCGGCGCCGGCGGCGCCGGCGGCAATACCCGGGGCATCTCCGGCAATGGCGGCGCCGGCGGCGACGGCGGCACGGGCATCGGCGGTCGCGGAGGGGCCGGCGGCCACGGCGGCAACTCCGGGCCCGTCCAGGGCACCGCCGGGCGCGGCGGCAACGGCGGCACCGGCGGCGGTGGCGCCGGTGGCGACGGCGGCAGCGGCGGCAACGCCGGTGGGCTGTCCGGCAGCGGCGGCGCCGGCGGGGCCGGCGGGGCGGGCGAGACCACCGGCGGGAACGGCGGCAGCGGCGGCAACGCCGCGCTCGTCGGCTACGGCGGTGACGGCGGCGCCGGCGGGCAGGGCGTCACGGGGCGCGGCGGCGACGGCGGCAACGGCGGCGGCGCGGTGCTGTTCGGCAACGGCGGCACCGGGGGCAACGCCGGGATCGGCGTGCCCGAGGGCGACGCGGGCGCCGGCGGCGCCGGCGGGCTGATCGGCTCGGCCGGGAACGCCGGACTGACCTAGGGGAGCTAGGGCCGCGGCGCCCCGAGGCGGAACACCCGCCACCCCGCACGCTGCCAGCGGGCGAAGTCGAGGCAATTGCGGCCGTCGACGATGACGCGGGCCCGCACCCGGTCGGCCAGGTCGTCGGGATCCAGGTCGACGAACTGCCGCCACTCGGTGAGCACCAGCACCGCATCCGCGCGCTCGCAGGCCTCTTCGACCGAAACCGCGTAGTTCAGCGTCGGGAACAGCCGCTGCGCGCTGTCCAGCGCCTTGGGGTCGTACACGTTGACCGCCGCGCCGTTGAGCTGCAGCTGCCCGGCGACGTTGAGCGCGGGCGAGTCGCGCACGTCGTCGGATTCCGGTTTGAACGCCGCGCCCAGCACGGCGATGTTGGCGCCCAGCAACGAACCGCCGCACGCCGCGGTGGCCAGTTCGACCATCCGGGTGCGCCGGCGCATGTTGATGCTGTCGACCTCGCGCAGGAACGTCAGCGCCTGGTCGGCCCCCAGCTCACCCGCGCGGGCCATGAACGCGCGGATGTCCTTGGGCAGGCAGCCGCCGCCGAAACCCAGGCCGGCGTTGAGGAATTGGCGACCGATGCGCGGGTCGTAGCCGAGCGCGTCGGCCAGCAGACTGACGTCGGCGCCCGCGGCCTCGCACACCTCGGAGATGGCGTTGATGAACGAGATCTTGGTCGCCAGAAAGGCATTGGCGGAAACCTTCACCAACTCCGCCGTTTGCAGGTCGGTCACCAGGAAGGGCACCCCCGCGTCGAGCAGCGGGCCGTACAGCTCACGGACCGCGGCCTCGGCGCGCGTCGAATCCTGTTGTGTCCCAAGCACGATGCGGTCCGGGTGCAGGGTGTCGTGCACGGCGTAGCCCTCGCGCAGAAACTCCGGGTTCCAGGCGATTTCGACGTCGACCCCGGCCGGCGCCAGCGCGGCGGCGCGCTGGTTCAGCTCGGCCGCGGTGCCCACCGGGACCGTCGACTTGCCGATGAGCACCGACGGCCTGGTCAGCCGGGGCACCAGCGCATCGATGACGGCGTGCACGTGGCACAGGTCGGCGCCGTATTCGCCCTTCTTCTGCGGCGTGCCCACCCCCAGGAAATGGACGTCGGCGAAATCGGCCGCCATGTCGTAGTCGGTGGTGAACTGCAGCCGCCCGGCGGCCAGGTTGTCGGTCAACAACTTTCGCAGGCCCGGCTCGTAAAAGGGGATGTCACCGCCGGCCAGCTTCGCGATCTTGCCCGCATCAATATCGACGCCGACGACGTCGTGTCCCAGTTCGGCCATTCCTGCCGCGTGGGTGGCACCCAGGTAGCCGGTGCCGAAGACGGTGCATCGCATACCACCGGTGTAGGTGGCCGCGATGAGCTAACTGCATCGCCGTGCTGAGCGGGAGGCAAACGGCAGATGACAGGTGGCGGTGTCGGGCCTGAAAGGCCTGTCTGAAAGGCCTAGAGGCCGGGGATGCCGGGGATACCGAACCCGCCGTGCCCGCCGTGCCCGTGACCGCCGCCGAATCCGCCGTGCCCGCCGCCGGGGAAGCCACCGTGATCGTCGTCCCCGTGACCGCCGCCGAAGCCCCCTCCGGGCGGGCCGCCGAAACCGGGTATCGGTAGCGGGATGGGCACCGGTACCGGCGCCCGCGGACCCTTCGAACATGCCGCCGGCGCCGCCGTGGCCGCCCGCCCCGCCGTCACCCGAGGTCCCGG
>NZ_LZIS01000226.1 GCF_001667015.1 Mycobacterium sp. E3198
CGCCGCGCGAACAGGTCGCGCCCCGTGATCGATCCGAAGTGCGGCGGCCGCACCCGCGCCACCCACAGCGCGATCGTCGGCGCCATTCGCACGAGGACGAGCACGCCGAACAGCACGCAGATCGACAGCACCTGCACAGACACCGGCCGGAACATCCGGGCGGCCGCCACCGCGGCCGCGATGCCACACACGGTCACCACGGCGGTCGCCGCCGCGGTCTGCCAGCGTTTCCGGGTCGCGGCGCTGATCGCGATGGCACCCAGGATCACCACCACGAGCCCGATCAACGCGTGGGGGGCGCCGAGCTTGCCTGGCGGTGCGCAACCCCCCGCCACGGCGATCAAAAGCACCGTCAGCCAAGCGAATCCACTGAACATGTCGCGGCGCTGCGGCCACCCCGCGAACACGACGGCGGCGCCGATCGCCAGCAGCACGCCGGCCCCGCCCGCGACGGCGGAGGGAATCAGGCTGTCGCTGAAGGCGCGTTCGCGCAGGGCCAGCCCAACCACCACACCGACCGCCATGGCCGCGATCACGATCGCGGTGTGCGCGGCGGTCAACGCGGTCACCGGGGCGAACATCCGATCGCCGCCGTCGCGACCGAGCCACTTGCCCATGGCCGCCAGCGCCGTCGATAGCGATTCATATTGCGGCTCAAATGATTCGCCGTCGACTCGGGGCACCAGGACCAGCGTGTCGCCGTCCTGGACACCGAGCTCGTCGAGGCTCTTGTTGATGTCCAGGCGCACCCCGTTGACCTTGTGCAGCTCGTAGCTGCCCGGCGGCAGCGCCACACCGTCGAAGCCCTTGCGTTTCAGGTCGTCGCTGAGCAGCTCGACCATGCCCTCGAAGAAGCCTTCCACCGGCGTTCCCGCGGGGAACACCTGGGAGCACAGGTGCTTGTCGTAGGAGATGTTGACCGCGCACCGGGCCGGGAAGGCGACCTTGTGGGGCGATGTCACTGCTGGGCCCTCTCGGCGCCGGCCTCCGGCACGTATTTGTCGGCCAGCCCGGCGGTGATCTCAAACAGCCGCAGCCGCGACTTCTTCTTCAACTCGTGGACCGTGTCGATGATCCCGCCTTTGGCGAGGTGCGGATCGAACGGCATCACCTCCACGGTCGCGCCCACCTTGGTGAACCGCTCGGTCAGGTAGGCCAAGGCGTCCTTGTCGACGGCGCTGTCCGCGTGGTTGATGATCACGGTGCTGTGCGACACCAGTTCGTGGTAGCCCTGGGCGCTGAGGAAGTCGATGGCGCGCAGCACCGGCCGGGAACGGTCCGCGGTGATTCCTGAGACGAAAACCAGGGTGTCGGTGTTGTCCAGGACGGTTTTCATGACCGGGTGTTCGAGGTCCGGAGCGGTGTCTACCACCATCACGTTATGGGTCCGCCGCAGCCGTGCCAGCACCCCGGCGAACATCGCCGGCACCAGCGGCCTGGGTTGGTCGGATGTCCGGTTGCCGGCCAGCACATCGAGCCCGACCACGTTTTGCCCCAGGTGCTCCCGGATGTCCGCGTAGCCCTGCACGTCCGTGTCGTTGATGATCGCGGTGTAGTCGCCGGGGGGCGACTCGTCGATCCGGTCCGCCAGGGTGCCGAAGCCCGGGACGGCGTCGATCGCGATCACGTTGGTCGGCCGGCATTCGCGGAACACGCCACCGATGCACGCGGCCATCGTGGACACCCCGACCCCGCCCTTGCCGGAGACCAACGTGATCACAAATTGTCGACGAATGTGCCGCCGGATGCGCTCTTTTAATTCGCGATAATGGCGTTCCCCCGGCGATTCCCCGAGGTTTATTTTGTGGAACGAAAGGTTATAAATGAATTTCCGCCAACCCGAGCCCGGGGGAATTTTTCGGGGTGCGGCTAAATCGGTAATACGCATGGTGTCCGATACCGAATCCCGGTGGCGCACCGCTGGCGGATCCCCCCGCCCAAGCCTCTCTTCGTCATACATATTGGGGTCATTCCAAGGTGTCGTCACGACCGTCGATGCTAACACGATTCGGGATAGGCCGTTTCCGCAATCACTAAACCTCGAAGTGCATTAGAACCGGGTTCGGCTTTACCATTCCCATGGCGTAACGGTCACTTTTGCCGCATGGGTCAGACGACGCGCCGGTAGGAGTACCAGTCCTCGCCGGCGGGCAGGCTTTGGATGAGCCGCTGCACGGCCGCGGCGATGTCGCTGCGCGATCCCGGTGAGAGGACTTGGTAGCGGCGACCGCCCGAAGTCATGCCTTCCACGCACACCCGGCCCGCTGCGGTGTCGACGATGGCGACCGCAGACTCCCCGATCGCAAGGCGGGCCGTTCTGTCGGGTCCGACACCCGCTTGCACCGCCACGATGGCCGCGGACGCCGACCGCGCGGGGTCGGCGGCCATGGTGACGATGTGCAGCTGGTCGACATCCAGACGCTGCTTGAGCAGAAACGATTTCAGGCTGCCGGCGTCGTGCACCGACTCCTGCAGCTCCTTGGTGTCCACGGTGACCGGCCGGAGCGGCGCGGCCTCGGCGACCCCGCACAGCCGCTCGACTTGACCTACCACCAGCTCCGTGGCGGTGGCCGACTCGCTGGCGGTGCCGGCCGGGTAGAGACGCACCAAGTCGCCGTGGCGTTCCAAAACCACCCACCAGGTGGCGAACCGGCAGATGGCCGCCCGCGTCGGATCTCGGCCCGGCACATTGATGTTCAACAGCAAGCCGAGGTCACGCCGCAAGAGCACCGTCAGCCATTCCCGGATCATCGGATCGGCGTTGCCGGCCTCGTCGAGGGCGCCGCAGGCTTTCAGTTCGGCGGCCACCGGGTGGCGCAGCGCGAGCTCGGGGGTTTCCAGCCGGGGCAGCAATGGCCGCAGCCCCAGCTCGGGGCACAGCTGCTCCACTCCCGTCACCGCCTGCAGCACCCACAGGCCGTCGATTGTTGTTGTCAGCACGCCACTTTCACCTCAGACAAGTCGCCGGACACACCGAAGGTGGGGCACATGCATGGCGTCGGCGCCCCACCTTGGTCCTCTCCCCGTAGGCACGACAGTGCCACTGGGGCAGGCGATTTCAGAAAAGGTGGCTGATGTTGTTGTCGGTCTGGATCGCCGCGTCGAGCACGTGGCCGGTCGTCTGACCGTGCTGGCGCACCGTGTCGATGAGGCCCTGCAGGCCCGACAGCATCTGGTATTGGGCGTCGAAGAAGCCCGTCGCGCCGTGCCCGGCGAAGAACTCCTGAAGGGAGTTGGTCTTGTTGGCCACGTCCGCGTGGATGGCGTCGAGCTGACCGGCCCGGGAACCGACGTCGGCCGCGAAATCGGCCACGGGGCCCGGGTTGTAAGCGATGGGACCTGTCATGGTTTTTCCTTTCTAAAGCGAAATGGGTCGCGATTACGCGAGGTTTTGGGCGCTGCCGCCGAACAGCGCGCGGAACGCGTGCTGCGAGTCGGCCTCGTGGGCTTCCATGAGCGCCGCGGCCTGCTTGAGGCCCTCGGCCAGCCGGGTACCGCCCGTCAGGACCTTATTGAGGTCGTTCGAAACTTCGGAGGCCGTCATATGCGAGGCGACGACCGCGTCACCCGACCACGTCGACGGGTTCATGACGTTTTCTTGGTTGGCCAGGTATCCCTGGGCGATCGCAATCGCATGTTCCATGTGCGCTTGAATCGCATCACTCGTGCTTCGCAGCACGTTTGCGTCGACAACAATTGACACGGTTGATATCTCCTTATCCGGTTAGGCGTTTCCCTGTTTTGTTTTGTCCCCGTTGGTTTCTCGGGGGGATGCGTCGAAGTGTATGGCGGCTGTTGCGATGTGTCGATTCACCCGCTGAGCAGGCCGTTTCAGACTCTTTCGTCGACCACGCGCACCGTGGCCGGTTGTTCGGATTTCTTGTGGGACCCGCCGTGGCCGCCGGCCGCATGGCCCACCGGCATGCCGCCGACGCCGGTGCCGCCCGCCGTCGTTGTCGTCGTCGGGGACCGCGCCGAGTCGACGCCCAGCGCGCCGCTGGGGCGCAGCCCCACCGGGCGGCCACCACTGCCCGGTTCGAACGCGCTGACGGGGCGAGTGAACGTGGTCGCGGGCATCCCGGCACCGCCGAGCGAGGCTCCGCCACCCCCGGCACCGGCCGCGGCGCTGGGCGCCGCGGAGACCGCACTGACCGCCGAGGCCGGTGCGCCGGCGCCCGCACCCAGTGCGCCGGGGTTGGCGAACATGCCCATCATCGACTGCAGCGGCTGCATCGCGCTCATCGGCGCCTGCATCAGCTGCGAGGGCGCTTGCAACGCCTGCGGGACCGCGCCCATCAGCGACTGCACCGGCTGCATGAACGTACCGAGCTGGCCGCCGATGTCCTGGCCGCCCGCCGCGGCCTGGCCGGCGCTTTGGGTTCCCGACTGGACCCCCTGGTAGGCCGCGCGCATCCCGTCTCCGGCCGCCGCGTCACCCGCCGCCTGGCCGATCGTCGCTGCCGCCTCGGCCGGGGCGGCCGGCGAGGCGCCCATCGCCGCCAGCGGGGGCGGAATGGCCAGGCTCTCGGCCAGCCCGGCGAGGATGGCGCCGTAACTCGCGCCGACCGCGGAGTTGTTCGGCCACATCACCCCGAAGTACTCGGTGTCGAGGGAGATGATCCGCGGGGTCAGCGTCCACAGCACGCTGGGATTGGCGATGTTGTCGGCCGCCTCCTCGTCCCGGTTGGCGTTGCACTCGGGCGCCGGGCGCATGGCGGCGTTGGCCATCTGGTACGCCGAGACCGCGGCCGCGACCACCGCCGGCTTGACGTCCACCCAGCCGGCGAGCCCGTGCAGCGACGCGTTGAGCGCGGTGGCGCTTGCGGCGGAACCCGCCGACCCCAGCCCCAGCCAGCTGGCGGAGGTCACGACGGTGTTGATCATCGACGCGCTGGCCGAAGCATGGTGACTGGCGCCCAAGGCGGTCCAGGCCGCTTGGTTGGCCAACATCGTGGCCACCCCGGTTCCGAGCTTGAGCAGAAGGTCGTTTGCTTCGGGTGGACGCGCCGCCCACCCCGGGTCCGGCATAAGCGCCGCTTACAGCCCGAGCGTCAAGGCGCGCGCGGCCTCGGTCGCGGTGTAGACGCACGCCGAGATGCTCTGCGTTCCGGCGAACAGTCCGCGCTGCACGGCGTGCTCCTGGACCACGCCCAGGTAGGCACCACCGCACGCATTCAGTGCCGTGGCGAACAGCGCCGAGTCGGGGTCATTGCCCATCGGCAGCGTGCCCAGCAATGCGGGCGCGGCCGCCGCGGCCGCCCCCTCGACTTCTGCGCTGACCGCCGATTCGGCCCCCGCCGAGCTCAAAACGGCTTCGGGCGGTACGACAAAAGACATAATTCCCTCCGAACGTCTCGCAGCCGGTCTCTGCGAATGTCGGTCAGTCTAGTGCCTAAACGCAGATCGCGTATTCACAATTCTTATCTGCTCAACTGCCCGCTATCAAATTCGTGAAGGATCGACGTTCCGGCGCAATTATACTTGCGTAGAATTAACGCCACTTCTACCACAAGTACCGCTGTCGCCACTCCTGCAACTGCTGTCACTGTCGGATGCATATGGCCTGCGACAACTGCTGGCAGGCTGCCACTTTCGGGTCATTCAGCCTGAAATTGGCATTTTCAGAATTGATTCGCTATTCGCCGCCAGCCATGGACGGGAGTCCGACCAAAATGCCCTCGACGTCGGATTCGTCGCTTACCAACAATCCACGTCCGGGCGGCAACGCCTGCGCGCGAAGAAGCCGGTTGATCTTATTTTGTGGATCGTTGTCCATATAAAGCTGCGCGACCTTCGCCGACGTTTGATAGCGCCACCATGGATCCATTTGCAGCGTCGCCCAGTTGGTGCTGTTGCGCGTTGTGAACACGTGCAGACCCACCTGCCGTGCGCGTTCCATCAGCATCCACAGCGCCGCGCCCACCGGCGCCGTCGCCGGGTAGCTCTGCGCCTGCGCCGGACGTAGGTCTTGAACGTCGTCGATCAGCACGAAATGCCGGGTTCCTTCCCACGGCTTGAGCGCACGAAGCTCCTCCTGGCTCAACCCCTTGGGTGGCAGCCGCGGCAGCAGGATCTCCTGGGCCAGTTCGGTGATGACGCGGTCGATCTCGTCTTGGTCGTAGGCGTACGCACGCACATAGCCGGGGGCGTGCAGGTCGCGCAACCCGTGCGGGGCGGCTTTGGGGTCGATCAGCGTGAGCTGGGCCTCCTCCGGGCTGAACCGGCTCATCACCGCTTGACCGATGGCGACCAGCGACGTGCTCTTGCCGCAGCCTTGCCGGCCCAGGATCATCAGGCCCGGGCTCTCCGCCAGCCGGAGGGGAACCGGGCCGAGCTGGTGACGCTCGCCGATCGCGAACGCGATCGACAGATCGTCCGCGGCGGCGTGGGCCGCGAGGATCGCGCTGAGCTCAACGCGCTCCGGTAGACGCTGCAGGACGGCGTGTTTCGTAACTCCGGCGACTTCGGCGACGCGGGCGCCGACCCTGGGGGTGTCCACCAGCGCGCGGGTCGCCGGATCGACCATCGCGGGAACGCCGACCAACAACTCGTGCAGCGAGTCGGTCAGACCGAAACCGGGACGGTCCAAGGTTCGGCGGGCCGCCTCGCGCGACTCGATCGCCGACTGGCCCATCTGGCTCTCCCCCGGCTCGGCCAGCCGCAGCTGGATTCGCGCGGTGGCGTTCTGCAACAGCTTCTGCCGCTGCCCGTGAATCCAGCCCCCCGCGCTGCACATCACGTGCACCCCGTATTCGGGGCCGCGGCTGCTGAGCGAGATGATCCGGTCCCCCAGCACCATGTCTTTGGTGTACAGATCGTCGTAGTCGTCGACCACGACGAAGACGTCGCCGAACGGGTCGTTCGGGTCGGTGCCGCCCAGCCCGTCGCTGCCGGGGCCGAACCGCCGCTCGCGGAACCCGTCGAGGTCGATGTTGGCGCGGCGGAACGCGTCCTCGCGCGCGTCGATCAACGCGTCCATGCTGCTCAAGATCCGCTCGATGCCTTCGGTGTCCTTGGGCGACACAATGTCGGCGATGTGCGGCAGCGACCCGATCTGGGCCATGGTCGCTCCGCCGACGCAGAAGAACGTCACCCGCGACGGGGTGTACATCATCGACGCCGAGCACATCAGCGTCATCAGCGTGGTCGTCTTGCCACGCTGCTTGGCCCCCACCACGATGATGTTGCTGCGCAACCCGTCGATGGAATGTACGACCTGCTTGGATTCCTCGGGGATGTCCATGATGCCGACCGGGAATACCAGACCCGGGTTGCGGCCGTAGTCGACGTGCCACGGCTTACCCCGCCAACCGGCGACCACGGCGTCGACGGGCTCGGGGTTCTCCAGGGGCTCCAGCCACGGCCGGCGCGGTGCCCGGTGCGGCACCGTGTGCAGCGACTCGCGCAGCACGTCGACGATCTTCTTTTTCTTGAAACCGTCCTCGTGCAAAAGGAATTCATCGGGCTCCTCATCGGCCGCCGACGCGGCCTCCAACGCGGCCGCGTCCGCCTGGTCCAACGGCTGATATTGCCAGTTGTAGAGCCGGGGTTGGGTCAGGGTCATGTCGACGGTCCTGACCACCTCCGCCTTCTTGGGCACGATGAACGGCGCGGACAGGTAGAAGCAGCGGAACGGCTCCAGGTCGCGCGGACCAACCTTCAGCAGCGCGAAACCGTTTTCCTTCGACGGCAGGTGGTACGCGGCGTCGGTGCCGATCACCTCTCGGCTGTCGTCACCCGACTCGGCGCGCAGCGCGATCCGAAACGCGATGTTGGACTTGACCTTTTGCAGCGACGACAGGTCTAGCCGTTGCCCGCCGAGCATGAAGAACACGTTGGCACCGCGGCCCTCCTGACCGATGTGGATGATGAGGTTGATCCACTTGTCGTGATTGGCGAACAGCTCGAGGTATTCGTCCACGATCACCAGGAGCACCGGCACCGGCGGGAGGTCGCGGCCGGCAAGTCGGATCTCCTCGTAGTCGTTGGCGTCGCGGGCGCCGACCGACGTGAAAAGCTCGTAGCGCTGCTTGATTTCGCCGTCGATGACCCTGCGCATCCGCTCGGCCAGGTGTCGTTCGTCCTTGCCGAGGTTCGATAGCGCAGCCACCACGTGGGGGATCCCCAGGATGTCCTGAGCCGCCGACTCGAACTTCATGTCGACGAAGATGACATTGAACGTCTCCGGCGAATGCGTCAGGGCGATGCCGTAGACCAGCGACAGGAAGAACTCCGACTTGCCCGAGCCGCTGGTGCCGATGACCACCGAGTGAAAGCCGAAGCCGCCGAAGTCCTTCGCGCGGATGATCACGTTCTGTAGCTCGCCGTTGGGCTTGGCGCCCACCGGGATCTCGCACCACCGCTCGTCACCACGGCCGCGGCGCTCCGCCCACAGTCGATCGACATCCAGGTCGCGAGGATCGCTGATTCCCAACGCGCGCAACAGCTCCGCCGCGCCGCTGGCGGAGTCGGCGATTTCGCTGCTGCTGGTCGGGGACCACCGCGCCATCGCACGCGCATACCGGTAGGCGCGTGGGATCGAAAGTTGATCGGCGTGGGCGAAGAACTTGCCGCCGGCGCGCAGCAGCGGCGCGGGCCGGCCGTCGTCGTCGTCGAGCACTTCCCCGTTCAGCGCCACCTTCGCCGAACCGTCGGTTGAGCCGTCGGCCGCAACCACGTGCCGCTCGCTCATTTCGTAGAGCTGGTCTCGGTCGAATCCGACGCCGATGCCGGCTCGGGACGCGATGCGCAGCACCGTGATTCCGGCCTTACCGACCTGGCCGACGACGCTCTCCCACGCTTCGGGGCTGCCGGTGTTGTCGTCGACGATCACCCAATGTGGCCCGAGATCGGCCGCGCCGGCCGGTTGGCCGGTCTCCAGGGCCGAGCCGATCGTTGTCGGGCTGGCCGCCGCCAGGGGTGTCCACTGGCCACGCCGGCCCTTCATGTGTAACTCGGCTCCCAGCGCGCCCTCCAGCTCCTCGGGTGTGGCGAAGATCAGCCGCCGCCACCCGCACGCGTCGAACAGTTCGTCGTGCAGGTTGTGCGGCAGCCACACCATCCACGACCACAGCTCGGGGTTGCGGGTCACCACCATCAACTTGACGTCCCGCGGGTTGTGGAACACCGCCAGCGAGCACAGCACCGAACGCATCAGCGACCGCACCCGGTTGAGGTCCTCACCGACGAAGCTGAACCCCGGGGCAGAGCGCAGGTTCACCACTTTGGCGATATCGCGAATCTTGCGCTGCTCCAAGATGAAATCGCGCAACGCCTGGCCGGTGACGGGCTCCAGCTCCTCATCCGAGGCGATGTCCGGCCAAGTCACCGACAACACCGAGTCGGGGGCGTGCTGAACACCCGTGCCCAGCCGGACCTCCAGGAAGTCGACGTCGGCCCGCCCGCGCTCCCACATCCGCGGGCCGCCGATGATGGCGCCCAGCCCGCGCGGATCGGAATGCACCGCCTGCTGCCAGTTGCGCTGCGCGCACACCGCATTCTGGATCTCGTCGCGGTTGCTGTCGAGGTCACGCAGGTACCGGCGCCGCCCCTTTTCCAACTCCCCCCAGGTGATCTTGCGCGCCCGCCCGAGCCGGCCGGAGAAGGCCAGCATGCTGAACGCGCCGATCCCCATCAACGGGAAGAACCCCGTCGACAGACTGCGCACCCCCGAGACATACAGCATGACGATGGTGCCGATCAGCGCGACGATCAGCGCCGGCACCCCGATCATCACCCAGATGTTGCGCGGCTCTCGTTCGGGGAGAGCTATCGGCGCATTCGGCGCTACCCGAACGGGTTTCGGCGGGTTGATCTTGACGCGATTGATCGGAAACGCCCTCTTCGACACTTTTAGCCTCCCGCCCTTGCCGATGTCGTCAGCACCGTCGCCTGTCCGAGCGCGGGCACCGTGTCGCGCGCCACCAGCGCGGCCTGTTGCGACAACGCCGGTCCCGCCGCAAAAGTCCGCAGCAGCGGCCAGGGCGCCTGCACCGCCATCGCCGGGTCCAGGCCCAGCGCTCGGAGCGTCGAATCGTCGGAAGCGACGCCGAACCGCACGCCGTTGTCGGCCACCCAGAACAGCGATTCCCGCGAGTCGCTGGTCACCACCCCGCTCGTCGACGCCACGAAGTTCGCCGCACCCGGCAACACCAGCACCTGATTGGCCACCACCGACGCGGGGTCGCGGTCGTCACGGACCAGGCGCACGATTCGGTTGTCCATCGCCGCGGGAACCGGCAACCCGCGCCCGTTGTAGATGGCGACGCGCGCCTGCGGATCGGTCGACGCCTTCTCCCACCCCACGCACGTGGTCGGATTAGCCGCCGAGTCAATGAAATTCAGCCGCCCGGGCGGGTAGTAGTCCACCGCCAAGGAATTCACCTCGGGAATGTTGACCAGGACGTCCGGGGTCACGGTCCGTGGCGTCGCCGAACCGTAGGAGTTCGCGCTGCGCAGCAGATCGGCGACGAAGCCGCCAACCTTTTGCACGCCGTCGGCGAGCAGCACATAGAACTGGCTGCCCCCGCCGGCCGTCTGATTCTGCAGCACCGCGCCCACCTGGGAGCCCGGCAGTAGTTTCGACGGGGTTCCGGCATCGGGCACCGGGGGCACGCGAAGCGGCTCGGTGGCAGGCAGCCCGTCGAAGAGCGCACGCGAAATCTCCACGGGCACGGTTACTCCCGGGTCGAGGCCCAGGCTGAGTGTCACCGCCCGGTCGGTGGGATCGACCTGCGAACGCTTGCCACCCCAGATCACATAGGTCGCGCCCTCGAAAGACACCAGGAGCCCGGCGTCCTTGGCCATCGGCATCGCGCGGCCACCCATGAGCTGGCCCGCAATGGAGGTCACCACCGGCTTGTCGGCCGTGCGCGGCCTGCCCGCCGTGTCGCACACGGCCCATGCCGACGCGGCACCGCGGTTGACCGGCATCGCCGCGGGTGCACCCGGAATCCCGACCAGCGGTCCGGTCGGATACTTGGCGATTTCAGGCGGCTTCACCCACGTCGGCTGCCCGGCGGTGCCCGTCGCCAGCCGTGCGGAAGTCAGATTCAGCGCCGGATACAAGCGGCCGTCGATGCGCGCATAGATCGCCCCGGACTCGCGATCCCCGATGATCGCCGAATCCCCTACCACCCCACTGGGTTTGAGCACGTTCAACAGCACCATCCAGCCGGAGGCGATCGCCACCAGCACCACCGACAGCGCCAAGGCCGCGGTCTGCTTGCGGTCGTCGTGCTTCATTCGCACCGAGAAGCGGGTCGTCGCCGCCCGGAGCCGCCGGTTGTAAAACAGATGGCCCGAATTCTGGTCGCGGTTGGACAGACTCAGTGGCATTGGTCAGTAACCCCTCGGTCCGCGGCGGGGATCGGCCTGTGCGATCCGATCCGCCAGATCCGACGCGTCGGCGGCGACGCCGTAGCGGCCGCGCGCATAGTTGATGAACGCGCATGCCTGCGCTACCAAGTCATGGATGCTGGCCGATGTGCCTGGCTCGTGATACGCCGCGAACGTCGGAGCGATGAACTGCCAGGCCCCTTTGCTCGGTGTGGCCCTGGCGGCGTTGGAATCCCATTTGTTTTCGGCGTATGCGTCGTAGTTCGATTCGCGCCGGGCGACCAGGTCCATGCCGCGCTCCCACCGGGCTCGCGCGGCGGGGTCATGAATGCCTTTGAGATCCAGGGCTTTACGGATCGCGGCGCGTACGGCTACCGCGCTTGTGCGGGGGTACCGCAGCCGCCGCAGCCGCAGCGCCCTCTGCCGCGCCCGGGCACGTGACCGGACGATGTGGCCGTGCTGGGCGCGCAGCCGTGCAGCCATTCGGGCCATCGCCTCGCGCCGACCCATCGCCGTATCGGCCGCCGGCATGGCGTCGGCCATCGCCGCGTCCAGGTTCAGCCCCGTCGCGGCGTGCGCGGCCGCACGTTCGGCGCGTGCTCTCGCCAAGATTGCGTCGAGCCGCCCGTCGGCCTCGGCCAGCCGGCGCAGCGTTGCCGCCGACCGTCTCGACCGCACCGCTGCCCGCGTCGGCCACCCGCCGGCGTGGACGGCCCGTCGTATCCCATGGGCGCGCGTCTGCACGTGCGGAGGGACGTCACCGACGCCGCGGCCGGCGTCGGAGCCGGCGAAAAGGCTGTGACCGCGCGACAATGCCGCCACCGCCTGCGTCATCGCGGGATCACTCAACGATTCCCCCACCGTAATTCCGATCAAAATCGGCCTGCGCTTCTTCGCGCAATGCCTCGAACACCATATTGAGCCGATCCATCAACTCCCGACACGTGTAGGACGTCATCACGTGCGGGGCCAAGGACAGCCCGGTAAGCCGCCCGTCAGAATTGCATACCGCATAGACGTCGCCCACGTCGGCGGTAAAAGTCACGGACTCCTGGGCGGCCAGAACCGCCTCCCACTTCTCGAAATTCGCCTTTAGGTCGGCCAGCACCTGATCGACTAATGCCTTATCCCCCGCCGCATCCGTATCGGACACCTCAGCAACAACTCCCATAACTTCCGGCCCATATACCGGCTACCGGTCGGCCGGGTCTAGGGTCCGCTGTCCCGCAAGGGTTTTCGGCGGCAGCTGCGTAGCCCATGGCCGCCTCGGGGAACCAAGACCGGCGGCGTTTCGATAATGGCCACACGGCAATGACATTACTGCGTCCGGCACCGCCCGACCACTCGGTTTTGAAAGGACGTTTAGTGGCCATCATCGCTGGCGGATTGGGCGCATTAGTTCCTGAATGCAATTTGGCAAGCGGCGCTTTGAAATCGGCATTCTCAGCGGCTCCGGTCGGGCGGCCGGCTAATCCTGCTGCGGCTCTTCGTCCGTCGGCACAATCACGATCCGCCGGTTGGGCCTGGTTACGACCGGCGGTTTGCCCTCCGACTTGGCGACCGGAACGCTGGGCGGTGCGGTCAGGCGGCCTTTGACCGGTTGGCCGTTGGGGATACCCGGGACGGTCACGCGCTTTTCGGCGGGTTTGTCCTTGCTACCGCCCTCACCGCCGGCGCCCATGGCACCGGGCATCATCGGCATGCCGGTCATGCCCATTGGTCCCGACTGCGTCGGCGTCCCGCCGGTCTGCGTCACCGTCACCGGCTTGGCCGTCGCCGCCGCGGGTGTCGTGGGAGGCGAGGACGAAGGCACGGGCGGCGGCCCCATAAAGCCCGTCGGCGTCGTGCCACCACCGGCGCCGATGCCGCCGCCACCGGAACCGCCGACGCCCTGGGTGGCGCCGTCTAGTACGGCCTCGTCACCCGACATGCCGGTCAGGGCGGCCTCCGCTGCTCCGCCGCCCTTCGCCGCTCCCATCAGCGGCTGAATGGCACTCTCCGCGGCCTGCATTGCCTGCTGCGGCATCTGGGTGAGCGGCTGCATGATCCCGCCCAAGGCGCCGGTGATCGCACCCGCGATGCCCGATGCCATCTGCGGAATCATTTGAGCCAGCTGCTGGAATTGCTGACTCGATTCGGCCTCGTTGGCCGGGAACTTCTGCGCCGCGTCGAGGGCATGCGCCCGCCTGTCCGCCTCACCGGCAAGGCTGGCCGCCTGATCACCGGGCACGCCGAGATTGCCCAGCTGAGCGAGTCCCGCGGCCGCCAAATCAGCCTCTGTTCCACCGCCGCCGGGCGTCGGGTTCGGCCCTATCGTCGGTGGAAAGTGAGGCGCCGTGGGCAGGGTCGGACCATCGATGAATATCGGGCGTCCCCCCGTACTCATGAGTGCACCTCAACCTTCGAGCCATCTCGTCTGTCGAATGGTAGAGCGCCGGCGGCGCGATTTGTAGTCACCGCGATTTTGCCGAAATCGCTTCGTACCAGGCCACGTGGTAGTGCGCGAGAGATTCATGGCCTGCAATAAGGGCGTCGATAGCCGCGAGCAGCATCCAGTCGGCCGCCGCCGACAACTCGTGTGGATCCTCCAGCGCTTTCTGGTAGGCGAGGTGCTGCTCGCGCTGGAGCACATCGATTTCGTTCTCGGTCACTCCAGTTCCCCGGGTCGCGGCCTGTGCCAGAGTCTGGGCGATCCGCGGTAACCCGTCGCGTCGCCGCACCGCCTCGACGAGCGCGGGGCCCAGTTCATCCACTTCTGGGCCCGTGCGAGCTACCCGGTCGCCGGTAAGGAGTGGGTCGTCGGGCCCTGGCTTCGCGACGAACCCGTGGGCTTTGTGCACCGCTGCAGCCGTGACCACGCCCAGCAAATCGACGACGCTGGCGTCTGCTCGGCGACGGGCCGGTTCCAGCAGCCGATTCACCCCGACGGGGATCTTCACGTTCGGCGGGATCCAGCCGCAGCCGATGCTGCTGACCAGAAGCGTGGTGCCGTCGTCCCGCAGGCCGGCGGCCCACGACAAGCCGGGGGCCTGCCGGGCTACCGCGTCGACCAGGCGCTGCAGCCGCTGTTGTTCAGCCGTACGACTTGAGACATCACCCGCCACGGCGCCCGTTGTTGCCGCCAATGCCGCTGCGCCCGCGGGAGAACCGGCGCTTGCGCCAGCCTGGCCGGCCGCTGCACCCCGTTGGACGGCCGACATCATCGGGCTGCCCGCCGAGGGAGACGTTGACGGCGACGGTGCGACCGGTGCACCAGACACCGGGGCGGTCGGCGGCGACACCGTCGGTGGGGTAACGACGGGGGGACGCAGGTCGGAACCGTAGGCAGGCAGGGGACCCGCCGGGGCGGCCGCCACGCCGGTTACCGGTGCCATCGGCGCTGACACGGGCATGGGCGCGGCGACCGGCATGGCCCCGCCCGTCGGCGCGAGCGGTACAGCGGAGCCGGCGGACACCTGCGCCCCGGCGTGGTCGACGGCAGCGGATTCCATGCCAGATGCACCAATGGTTGGAGCGGCCACCGGCGGCGCGACCGGAGCCTGGGGTGGCGCCGACGACGACGAAGCGGCGTTGGCGATCCCCTCCGACAAATTGTGGGCACCCGCTGCTGCCGGCTGACCAGTCACCATCCCTTGTGCGAATGAGTTCCCCAGCTGGTTCGGTGAAAGGCCCGCAAGACCGGCCGCTGGGGACAGCCCGCCGCCGGCGGGTAATTGCGAACCTATGCCAGGGGCACCGGTGATATGTCCACTGCCGACGGTGGGCGGGGCCGCCACCGGTCCGCTAGCGCCGGTGCCGTCGCCGGGCTGTCCAATGCCGCCAGTTCCTACTCCCGTACCGTGCTGCGAGCCGAGGTTGGGCTGCATGCCAACTCCGCCCTCATGAACCCCGTGGGAAACGTGACCGGTGTGGTGGTTGATCGCTTCGACACCCCCGCCACCCACCGCGGGCGCCATTCCGCCGCCCGCCGGACTAAGGCCCTGACCCGCAAGAAACTCCGACGGAGACATCGTCAGTCCCTCGGCAGTCAGGATCTTTTGCATAGCATCCGAAATCGACGCGACTGCTGCGGCAGACTTGTGAGCAGCAAAACCATTAGCTTCAGCGATGAGTTTCTCGATTTCTGCAGCTTTTATTGGCGCCGGCTCCTTTGAGTTTTCGATGCTTGCGATTCGCTGATTGTAATCGTCCGCAATCCCTCGAAGTCCCTCGCGCAAGCTATCGATTGCATCCGCGCCCTTGTCAAAGGCGTCTGCTTTCGCTATATATTTTTCTGCCAGGTTCAGGTGATACTTCTCACCCTGCTGAAAGCGGGAGACGAGATCGTCAACCGTATGCCCTAGGTTATGGGCTGCCAGTTGCATCCACTGCCCGTGCAGATCCTGCGCGTATTGCTCTTGCTGCTGAAGCTGTCCTCGCCAATAGGCCGCCGCAGTTCTTAGGATTGCCGAAGGTTGAGGCCACCAGGCGCCAACGAGGGGCAGCGAATACTTGCCCGCGGGCACGTCCCCCGCCACGAGCGTCCCTCCTTAACCCGGCTCTCGCGTGGTGCAAATTATGATGTCCGAAATATACCTATTCGTTTGTCATAGATTTAATTAATCTGACGGGTGGTTAGTCGTGTGCCTACGGGCACAGGATTGCCATTGCGGTATCTGCGTGGTTTGCTTCATCTAATGCATTCTGCATAAGCGGAGACGTCTTATCAGAAACGCTAGCGACAGCTACATAGGTATGGTAAGCAGAAGCAAGTCTCCGCGCAGCGTCCCGCTCTCCCTGATCTAGGGCCGGATTATCTGCTGCCGTGTCAAGCATGCCTGCGGCATTAGCCAGCGCGACTCGCGCGATCGCAACATCTGTGCCATTCGTATCTGCGCTTACTGATCGCGCTGCGACCTGATAGACGGCGCAGAGGTTCTTTTTAGCGCTCGCGACTTGGTCGGGGGTGAAGGTCGGGGACGGTGAGGCGGAGGTCGAACTCTTGCCAGCAGCATTCGAAGTTGGCCGACTCAGGGCGACGATGCCAACAACCAGCGCGGCCGTCGCAATCAGACCTATCGCGATCAACGCGACAGCGGTAAGCCGACCCGCTGACGGCCTCTGGGTTTGCACCGATTGTGTCCACTGCGCCGCGGGAGGCGGCTGGGGATTCATCACCTGATCAAGGCTAATCGCCAGCACAACGATGTCACTTCAGATCGGGCCGGCGCCTAGCCATGACCACCTTCATGGCGATGCCCAGTCGTCGCGGGCCGCACTACTTCCGGGTCGGCCCATCCGCCCACCCCGTACTCGCCGCGGTGACGCGCGGTCATGCCGTCGTGCTGCAGCGCGTCGCCGTGACCGGAAACCACGTCGGCCATGCTGAACAGCGATTCAGATCCCTCGTCGAAGTAATGCGTGTGGTCATAGAACGGATTCGCGGAGTTGCCCGGCACCTCGGCTTTGAAGCGGGTGGAACCGTAGCCGTCCTCAGCCGGATCGTCGCCCAGCCCGCCGAAGCTCAGGCCGATCAGCCCGGGTCCCGTCACGCGACCGGGCAACCAGGTGACCGCGTCGCCCGAGGCCGCACCCACATACAGGTGGCCTCCGGGAGCCAGATGGAAGTCGGCCGCCGAATGCGCAAGATCCGTGCCCGGGGAGCCGACCAGCACCACGTCGTCGGCGTGCATCCCGTAGGTCGCCGCATCCGCAGCCACCGTGGATCCATAGGAGTGGCCGACGACGGTCAGATGTGTCGGCGGACCCGAGTGGGTGACGGCCAAAGCGTTCATGTCGGCGGTGAAGGCCCGGGCCCCGGTGCGAGCCATGTCCGGTTCCCGAAGACCGGCGTCGTACCAGTTGTCGGGGGCGTCGTAGCCGACCCACGTCACCACCGCAGTCGGCTTGCTGCCGTCAGCGCGGACGGACTCCTCATACAGCCGCACGCCCTCGGGCTTGGCGAGCGTTCCCTCGCGGACACCCGTGCCGGCCCCCTTCACCAGCACGGCCGTATTGGCCGCCGTGTCGGGATTGCCCACGGCGATGGCCGCAGTGCCTTCGCCGCCGAACGCCTCGGGCAGATACTTCACCAGAAACAGCCCCGGATGGGTCCCCCGGCCCAAGGCGGCCTCCGACGCGTTCACGCCTTCTCGAGTCCGCCACGCATTGGTGTAGCGGGCGATCGCGAGCGGAGTCAGCCCGACGCGGCCGGGATCGCCGACCACCGCATCCACGGACACGCCGTTCCGGGCGGCGGCGTCTTCCACCCGACGAAGGTCATCGCACATCACCGCTCGGTTGACAGCGCTTCGCGCCGCCACCGGAACTCCGTTGAGGTTTCCCAGTTCTGCCGGATGGTCGGCGACCAACCGAGTTCGCTGGTCGGGGTTGAGCGTGCGCCACCATCGGTCGACCTCCTCGGCGCTCGATCGCGGCGGCGGGATCCGCACGGGCGAATCGGGGTTCCCCGCGCCCGCAGCATCCACCGAATAGAGAGACGTCGGCTCGTAGCCGTCGGTACGCAACGTGGTCAGGGACCTGTCCAAGGTCCGCGAATAGCCGCTGCGTTCGGACCGCAGTCGGCCCACCGCCGCCGCGGTGTCGTCGACGGCCTCCTGCTCCAAAGCACAGATCAGTGCATCGAGCGCGGATCGATCCTCCGCCGGGAGGCTGGTGTCATTCTCGAGAACCAGCGCCTGTCCAACCAGGTCGTCGACCTGCCGCAGCCGCGCCTCCAACGCCCAAACGGCCAGCGCGGCCGCGCGCTGCGCCTCGGCCAGCGCGGCGGCGACCCCTTCCAGGTCCGCACCGATCTTCGGCAGCTGCAGGGACTGGGCGCCCAGAGATTGCATCGTGCGCTGCACTTCGGCGAGGTCGTTGATCGGGTGCTCGCCGTCCGCCCGATGCCAGGACGCCTCGAAGCGGCGGCGTGCTTCCTCGAAGGCCGCGACGGATTCCGCGGTGCACCGCCCGGCGTCCTGAAATGCCTGCGCTAGAGCGGCGATCGGCGCCGGCCGCCCGTTCTGCAGGGTCGCGTTGAGCGCCCAGGGGTCGCCGCCGGCTTCCGCGATCAGGTCCCGACGGCTGATGTGTCGGAGGTCCATCGCACCGCGCGCTCTTGTGCAGCGTTGCGGTCGTCCATGTTGGTAAAACCGTTGGCGGCGTAGTGCGCGTTGTGGCCGACGCCGGTCAGCGTTTCCTGGTGAGCCTGAAGGTTTTTGACGTGCTGCCCGTGCGCGGCAGTCACCGCCTCATGGAACGCCTCGGCGGCGGCAAAGCCGCCAAACATGTCCGCCGCGAGGGGCGCCCGCGCCAGCCGGTCGGCGCCCTCTTGGGCGTGCCAACCGGCGCGGTGAGACTGGTCGGCCCCTGAGTGCAGCAAGTCCGTGTCGACGAACATCGCTACCCCCCTTCTTGACTCGTCGTAAAGCTATTGACGCCGCGGTCGCCGGTCAATTCAGTCCCTGGCGCGGTCACAAGTTGTTGGCCCCGTCGGCCAAACCGTCGCCGTCGGCGTCGGTGAGCCTGACGTTCCAGTGGCCGTCGCCGTCGGTGTCGACGTACCCCGTCACACCGCCGTCGGCGGCGCACAGCACCCGGTCGGCCACTCCATCGCCATCGGAGTCGAGCAGCCGGTCGTCGGCCCGCCCCTGCCCGTCGAAGTCAACGAGCGGGCCGCCGGTGTGCTCGACACCGTCGAGCCCGAACCACCGCAGCTGCCCACCGCGGTCGACCGCCACTCCCCACGTCCCCGATCCCTCGTCGGTAAACCACGCCTCCGGCGTGCCGTCGTTGTCGACATCGAGGGCGGCGTGGTCGGCCATGCCGTCGCCATCAAAATCGGCCAGCGCGTCGTCCTGCATCCCATCACCGTCGAGATCCAGGCCGATGGCGTCGAGCCGGCCGTCCCCGTCCAGGTCGAGGTTGGGCTGGCCGTGCCAGATGGCCGCGGCGCCATCATCATTGGCGATGCAGTAGTCCATGCCTACTCGGACGCGCGACCGATGCTAGGCGTTCCCGCGCGATTGCCACCACGACAGCAGCTCGGCGGTGGCCTCCTCAGTCGTCAGCGGCCCGCGCTCCAGCCGCAGCTCCTTCAGATACCGCCACGCCTCCCCGACCTGCGGGCCGGCCGGGATCCCGAGCAGCTCCATGATCGCGTTGCCGTCCAGATCGGGGCGCACCCGCGCCAGGTCCTCCTGCGCGGCCAGTTCGGCGATGCGCTCCTCCAGCCGGTCGTAGTTGGCCTGCAGCCGCGCGGCCCGGCGCTTGTTGCGCGTCGTGCAGTCGGCGCGTACCAGCTTGTGCAACCGGGGCAGCAGCGGCCCCGCGTCGGTGACGTAGCGGCGCACCGCCGAATCGGTCCATTTGCCGTCGCCGTAGCCGTGGAACCGCAGATGCAGGAACACCAGCTGCGAGACGTCGTCGACCATCTGCTTGGAGTACTTCAGCGCCCGCAGCCGCTTGCGGACCATCTTGGCGCCGACCACCTCGTGGTGGTGAAAGCTCACCCCGCCGTTGGCCTCGTGCCGCCGGGTCGCGGGCTTGCCGATGTCGTGCAGCAGGGCGGCCCAGCGCAGCACCAGATCGGGCCCGTCGTCCTCCAGCGCGATCGCCTGGCGCAGCACCGTCAGCGAATGCTGGTAGACGTCCTTGTGCTGGTGGTGTTCGTCGATGGCCATCCGCATGCCGCCGACCTCGGGCAGCACCACCTCCCCCATCCCGGTCTCGACCAGCAGGTCGATGCCGGCCACCGGGTCGTCGCCCAGCAGCATCTTGTCCAGTTCGGCGGCCACCCGCTCGGCGCTGATCCGCTCCAGCTGCGGGGCCATCTCCTCGATCGCCTGATACACCCGCGGGGCGACGGCGAAGCGGAGCTGGGACACGAACCGCGCGGCGCGCAGCATGCGCAGCGGGTCGTCGCCGAAGGACACCTGCGGCGCCGCCGGGGTGTCGAGCACCCGTGCCGCCAGCGCCGCCAAACCGCCCAGCGGATCGAGGAATTCGCCCGGGCCCGCTGGCGTGACGCGCACGGCCATCGCGTTGACCGTGAAATCGCGGCGCGCCAGATCGTCCTCGAGGCGCTCGCCGAACCGCACCTCGGGTTTGCGCGACACCTGGTCGTAGGCGTCGGCCCGGAAGGTGGTGATCTCCAGCCGATAGTCGCCCTTGCCGACGCCGACGGTGCCGAACCGGATCCCGGTCTCCCACACCGCGTCGGCCCACCGGCGCAGCAACTCCTGCACCTGCTCGGGACGGGCGTCGGTGGCGAAGTCCAGGTCGGGGCTGAGCCTGCCCAGCAGCGCGTCGCGCACCGAACCGCCGACGAGGTACAGCTCGTGGCCGGCGGCGTCGAACAGGGAGCCGACCTCGCGCAGCACGGGGGCGTGCTTGTTCAGGGCGACCGCGGCGGCGGTCAGCAGCTCGGCATCGGCGTCAGGCACGTTCGATCAGCGTAGTCGGGTGACGCGCCCGCCACCGACGCCGCCGCCGCACGGCGGCCGAGCGGCGAGTATGTCCTGAAGGACGACCCCCGCCAGCTACTATCGCTTGGGTGTCCGACGCCGAACAAGCCAGACCACGTCGACGCCGGGGGCGGCGCCGGCGTCGTGGCGGCGGCGCGGCCGAGAACCCCACCACCGACACCCCCGCCAACGGCGACGCCCCAGCGACCAAACCGCGGCGACCCCGCCCGCCCCGCCGGGGGCCGGAGCGACTCAAGACGGTCCACGAAACGTCCGCCGGGGGCCTGGTCATCGACGGCATCGACGGCCCGCGCGACGAGCAGGTCGCCGCGCTGATCGGTCGCGTCGACCGGCGTGGACGCATGCTGTGGTCGCTGCCCAAGGGACACATCGAGGTCGGTGAGACCGCCGAACAGACCGCCATCCGTGAGGTCGCCGAGGAGACCGGGATCCGCGGCAGCGTGCTGGCCGCGCTGGGCCGCATCGACTACTGGTTCGTCACCGACGGCCGCCGCGTGCACAAGACGGTGCATCATTATTTGATGCGCTTCTCGGGCGGCGAGCTGTCCGACGAGGACCTCGAGGTGGCCGAGGTGGCCTGGGTGCCGATCCACGAACTGCCGTCGCGGCTGGCCTACGCCGACGAGCGCCGGCTGGCCCAGGTCGCCGACGAGCTGATCGACACGCTGCAAAACGACGGCGTCGACGCGCTGCCGTCGCTGCCGCCCAGCACGCCCCGGCGGCGCCCGCAGACGCATTCGCGCACCCGGCATTCGGACAAGCGCGTCGCGGGCCGGAAGAACGGTCACGGGCCCGGGCCGTGACGCCGCCGCGACTCTGCTGGGCCGGCCTGTTGCGCCTCGCCGCAGTGGTTGCCATCGTGGCCGGTTCCGCGGCCCTCGTCGGGCCCGCCCCGCGCGCCGCCGCGGGTGAGCCCGGGGACACGCCGTTCGTCCGGGTCCGCATCGACCAGGTGACGCCCGACGTCGTCACCACGACGAGCCCGCCCGTCGTCACCGTCAGCGGCATGGTCACCAACATCGGTGACCGCCCCGTCCGCGACGTCATGGTCCGCCTCGAGCACGCGCCGGCCGTCGCGGACTCGGCGGCGCTGCGCACCTCGCTGGACGGCAACACCGACCAGTACCAGCCCGCCGCCGACTTCCTCACCGTCGCGCCCGAACTGCAGCGCGGGCAGCAGGCCGGCTTCACGCTGTCGGCCCCGCTGCGCTCGACGACCAAGCCGTCGCTGGGGATGGACAAGCCCGCGATCTACCCCGTCCTGGTCAACGTCAACGGCACCCCCGACTACGGCGCCCCCGCCCGCCTCGACAACGCGCGGTTCCTGCTGCCCGTGGTCGGCGTGCCCCCCGATCAGGCCGACGACGTCGGCTCCGCCGTCGCGCCCGACACCTCCAAACCCGTGTGGATCACCATGCTGTGGCCGCTGGCCGACAAGCCGCGCCTGTCCCCCGGCGTCCCGGGCGGCACCATCCCGGTCCGGTTGGTGGACGACGACCTGGCCACCTCGCTGGCCACCGGCGGCCGGCTCGACATCCTGCTCTCCGCGGCCGAGGTCGCCACCAGCCACGACGTCGACCCCGACGGCGCCGTCAGCCATGCGCTGTGCCTGGCCGTGGACCCCGACCTGCTCGTCACCGTCAACGCGATGACCGGCGGCTATGTGGTGTCCAATTCGCCCGACGGCCCCGCTCAGCTACCGGGCACCCCGACGCATCCCGGCACCGGGCAGGCCGCCGCGACCGAGTGGTTGAACCGGCTGCGCACGCTGGCCCACCACACCTGCGTGGCGCCGCTGCCCTACGCGCAAGCCGACCTGGACGCCCTGCAGCGCGTCAACGACCCCGGGCTGAGCGCGACCGCCACCACCGACGTCGGGGGCATCGTCGACCGCATCCTCGACGTGCCGTCGACCCGCGGGGCCACGCTGCTGCCCGACGGCCCGCTGACGAGCCGCGCGGTCAGCCTGCTCAGCGCCAACGACAGCACGGTCGCGATCGCCGCCGGCGACCTCTCCGCCCAGGAACAGACCAGCGACGCCGTCGACACCGCGCCCAGGCGGCTCTCGCCGCAGGTGGTGGTCGCGCCGTTCGACCCGGCCGTGGGGGCCGCGCTGGCCGGCGCCGGCAACAGCCCCGTCGTCCCCACCTACCTGGACTCCTCGCTGGCCGTGCGGCTGTCGCACGACTCGGACACCGCCCGGCGCCAGGACGCGCTGGGCTCCATCTTCTGGCACGCCCTGCAGCATGACGCCGCGCCGCGCACCCAGCTCCTGGTGCCGCCGGCGATGTGGAGCCTGCAGGCCGACGACGCGCAGGTCATCCTCACCGCGCTGGCCACCACCATCCGGTCCGGTCTGGCGGTGCCCCGACCGCTGCCGGCGGTCATCGCGGAGGCCAACCAGCCCGGAAAGGCCCGCACCGAGCCGGCGCCGCAGGCGGGCCTCGACGGGCCCGGTCGCGGCCGCATCAGCGACGACGTGACCGGCATTATCGCGGGCCAGGTCGGCCGGCTGTGGGGCCTGACCTCCGCGCTGACCACCGACGAGCGCACCGGGCTGACCGGCGTCCAGTACACCGCGCCGCTGCGCGAGGACATGCTGCGCGCGCTGAGCCAGGCCGAACCGCCGGACACCCGCAACGGGCTGGCCCAGGAGCGCCTGGCGGTGGTCGGCAAGACGATCAACGACCTGTTCGGCGCCGTGACGATCGTGAACCCCGGCGGCTCCTACACCCTGGCCACCGAGCACAGCCCGCTGCCGCTGGCGCTGCACAACGGCCTGGCCGTTCCGATCCGGGTGCGGCTGCAGGTCGACGCCCCGCCCGGGATGCGGGTGAGCGACGTCGGACAGATCGAACTGCCGCCCGGATACCTGCCGCTGCGGGTGCCGATCGAAGTGAACTTCACCCAGCGCGTCGCGGTCGACGTGACGCTGCGCACCCCGGACGGCATGCGGCTGGGCGACCCGGTGCGGTTGTCGGTCCACTCCAACGCCTACGGCAAGGTGCTGTTCGCCATCACGCTGTCCGCCGCGGCGGTGCTGGTGCTGCTGGCCGGACGCCGGCTGTGGCACCGGTTCCGCGGCCAACCCGACCGCGCCGACCTCGACCGTCCGGATCCACCCCACGCTGGCCCCGCCGACCTGCGCGACGAGATCGACGATCGCGTCGATCAGCAGCACAGAGTATGAGCCCCGCCCCTCGACACGCGCAGTCCCAGGCACCGCGGCAGCCGCACCGCGTGCCGCCCTCGGCGCGCCGGATCCGCCCGGGCCCGCCGACGGGTCCGCTGCCGCCGGTGCCGGAGCTGTCGCGGCGCCGCCCCGAACTGTCCGACGCCGCCCTGGTCTCGCGGTCGTGGGCGATGGCGTTCGCCACGCTGATCAGCCGTCTCACCGGGTTCGCGCGGATCGTCGTGCTGGCCGCCATCCTGGGCGCCGCGCTGTCCAGCGCCTTCTCGGTGGCCAACCAGCTGCCGAACCTGGTCGCGGCGCTCGTGCTGGAGGCGACGTTCACCGCGATCTTCGTGCCGGTGCTGGCCCGCGCCGAGCAAAGCGACCCCGACGGCGGCGCGGCGTTCGTGCGGCGCCTGGTCACGCTGACGACCGCGCTGCTGGTGCTCGCCACGGCGCTGTCGGTGCTGGCCGCCCCGCTGCTGGTGCGGCTGATGCTGGGCCGCTCCCCGCAGGTCAACGAGCCGCTGACCACCGCGTTCGCCTACCTGCTGCTGCCGCAGGTGCTGGCGTACGGGCTGACCTCGGTGTTCATGGCGATCCTGAACACCCGCAACGTGTTCGGCCCGACGGCGTGGGCGCCGGTCGTCAACAACGTCGTCGCGCTGGCCACCCTGGGCGTATATCTGGCCGTGCCCGGCGAGCTCTCCGTCGACCCCGTCCGGATGGGCAACGCCAAGCTGCTGGTGCTCGGCACCGGCACCACCCTGGGCGTGTTCGCGCAGACCGGCGTGCTGCTGGTGGCGCTGAAGCGCCAGCGGGTGAGCCTGCGCCCGCTGTGGGGCATCGACGAGCGCCTCAAGCGATTCGGCACGATGGCCGCGGCGATGGTGCTCTACGTGCTGATCAGCCAGCTCGGTCTGGTGATCGGCAACCAGATCGCCAGCACCGCGGCGGCCTCGGGTCCGGCGATCTACAACTACACCTGGCTGGTGCTGCAGCTGCCGTTCGGCATGATCGGCGTGACGGTGCTGACCGTGGTGATGCCGCGGCTGAGCCGCAACGCCGCGGCCGACGACACCAAGGCCGTGCTCGCCGACCTGTCGCTGGCCACCCGGCTGACGCTGATCACCCTGATCCCGATCGTGGCGTTCATGACCGTCGGCGGGCCCGCGATCGGCAGCGCGCTGTTCGCCTACGGGCACTTCGGCGGGGTCGACGCCGGCTACCTGGGTGCGGCGATCGCGTTGTCGGCGTTCACCCTGATCCCGTACGGGCTGGTGCTGCTGCAGCTGCGCGTCTTCTACGCCCGCGAACAGCCCTGGATGCCGATCGTGATCATCCTCGTCATCACCGCGGTCAAGATCGCCGGCTCGGTGCTGGCCCCCCACCTCACCGGCGACCCGAAGCTGGTGGCCGGGTTCCTCGGCCTGGCCAACGGCGTCGGCTTCCTGGCCGGCGCCATCGTCGGTTACTACCTGTTGCGCCGCGCGCTGCTGCCGGGCGGCGGGCACCTGATCGCCGTGCGTGAGGTGCGCACGATCCTGGTGACGATCGTCGCGTCGATGCTGGGCGGTTTGGTCGCGCACGTGGCCGATCGGCTGCTGGGGTTGGCCCGGCTCACCGCGCACGGCGGCGCCGGTTCGCTGCTGCGGTTGCTGGTGCTGGCGATCATCATGCTGCCAATCCTGGCGACCGTCCTGGTCCGCGCCCACGTGCCCGAGGCCGACGCCGCGCTGGCCGTCGTCCGGCGCCGAATTCCGGGCCTCGGCGGCAACCGGATCGCGCAGCCGCCGGCCCGCAAACCGGCTGCACCAGAGGGATCGTCTCGGCAGGGTCCGGTCACGTACCCTGAGCAGAGGAATTCGTCCCCGCCGGGGGTCAAAGCGGTCCAGGAGCCGATCCGGCGCAGGCCTCCGGAGCGGGTCGCCAACACCCGTGGAGCGAAAGGACCGGAGGTGACCGACCGCCCAGTGGAGAGCGCATCCAGCGCTGGATCCGGCTTGGGGTCGGGTGCCGACAAGCCCCCGGACCGAGCAAGGCCGGCCGCCGACGATTTTCAGCCCGACATTCCGCGCGAGCCCGAGCCGCGGTCCGCCCCGCGCCCCGCCGACCGGCTGAACGGCGATCTCTCGACCGAAAAGCACCGTGCCGCAGCACCGTTCGACCCGCCCCGCGACCGGGTCGGCGAATCCGGGCCGGAGGATGTCCACCTGGTTCCCGGCGCCCGCATCTCTAACGGCCGGTACCGGCTGCTGGTCTTCCACGGCGGCGCGCCGCCCCTGCAGTTCTGGCAGGCGCTGGACACCGCACTGGACAGGCAGGTGGCGCTGACCTTCGTCGATCCGGACGGCGCGCTGCCCGACGAGGTGCTGCAAGACATCCTGTCGCGCACCCTGCGGCTGAGCCGGATCGACAAGCCCGGCATCGCCCGGGTGCTGGACGTGGTGCACAGCGGGGCCGGCGGCCTGGTCGTGTCCGAGTGGATCCGCGGCGGTTCGCTGCAGGAGGTGGCCGACACCTCGCCATCGCCCATCGGCGCCGTCCGGGCCATGCAGTCGCTGGCCGCCGCCGCCGACGCGGCCCACCGCGCCGGCGTCGCCCTGTCCATCGACCACCCCAACCGGGTGCGCGTCAGCATCGACGGCGACGTCGTGCTGGCCTACCCCGCGACCATGCCCGACGCCAACCCGCAAGGCGACATCCGCGGCATCGGCGCCGCACTCTATGCCCTTCTGGTCAACCGGTGGCCCCTGCCGGAGTCCGGGGTGCGAAGCGGGCTGGCGCCGGCGGAGCGGGACTCGGCGGGCAATCCCGTCGAACCCATGGTCATCGACCGTGACATCCCCTTCCAGATTTCCGCGGTTGCCGTCCGCGCGGTTCAGGAGGACGGCGGAATACGCAGCGCTTCAACACTTTTGAACCTGCTCCAGCAGGCCACCGCGGTGGCCGACCGCACCGAAGTGCTCGGACCGATCGACGATTCGCCGCCACCGCCGATCACCCGGACGTCCACCGGCAGCGAGTATGCGACTTTCGTACGCCGGCGCCGCAACGTGCTGATCGGCGTCGGCGCCGCCCTCGCCGTCATCGTGGTCGCCCTGCTGGTCCTGGCCTCGGTGGTCAGCAAGATCTTCGGCAACGTCGGGGGCCTCAACAAAGACGAGCTGGGTTTGAACGGCCCGTCGTCGTCGGTGTCGTCCTCGGCCCCCAGTTCGGCCGCCGCGGGCAGCGTCGTCAAACCCACGAAGGCGACCGTCTTCTCCCCCGACGGCGACGCCGACAATCCCGGCACGGCCGGGCAGGCGATCGATGGCGACCCCACCACCGCGTGGGCGACAGAGGTCTATACCGACGCCGTCCCGTTCCCCAGCTTCAAGCAGGGCGAAGGGCTGATACTGCAGTTGCCGAAGCCCACCGTGGTCGGCCAGGTCACCATCGACACGCCCAGCACCGGCACCAAGGTCGAGATCCGCGCGTCATCCACGGCGTCGCCATCGAAGCTCGACGCCACCACCGTGCTGGCTCCGGCCTTCATGCTCAAGCCCGGTCATAACGTCATCCCGGTCCGGGCCGGCGCGGCGACCTCGAACCTGCTGATATGGATCTCCACGCTGGGAACCACCGACGGCAAGAGCCAGGCCGGCTTTTCGGAAATCACGGTTCAGGCCGCCTCCTGACGACGCTCACAAGATCTCGCTTTGGTGAAGTGCCGCGCGACCCCCGATTGGTTACTGTCCGGCCGTGGGTCTCGGGGACGGGGAATCAAGGGGTGAGAGCCGCAGCGAACGCACGGACGCCGAGCTGCTGGCCGCCCACGTCGCCGGCGACCGCGGCGCCTTCAGCGAGTTATTCCACCGCCACCAACGCCAACTGCACCGCCTGGCGCGGCTGACCACCCGCACGCGCGAGGACGCCGAAGACGCGCTGCAGGACGCGATGCTCTCGGCGCACCGCGGCGCGGGTTCGTTCCGGCACGATGCGGCGGTCGGCAGCTGGCTGCACCGCATCGTCGTCAACGCCTGCCTGGACCGGCTGCGCCGCACCAAGGCGCACCCGACCGCGCCGCTGGACGACGTCTATCCCGTCGCCGATCGCACGGCCCAGGTCGAGACGGCCATCGTGGTGCACCGGGCCCTGATGCGGCTGCCGGTCGAGCAACGGGCGGCGGTGGTGGCCGTCGACATGCAGGGATACTCGGTCGCCGATACCGCCGCCCTCTTGGGCGTCGCGGAGGGCACCGTCAAGAGCCGGTGCTCCCGCGCCCGGGTCCGGCTCGCCGAGTTGCTCGGCTACCTGAACGCCGGTCCCGACCTGGCCCCTCCCATGGTCGTGAGGCAGCGCATGACGGACACTGGGGCGGATGGGTGAAGCCGACGACGATGCCGCCGAGCCGCCCCTGACGGTCGAGCTGCTGGCCGACCTGCAGGCCGGTCTGCTCGACGACGATGCCGCGGCCCGCGTGCGCAAAAGGGTGCGCGAAGACCCGGCGGCTCAGAGCATCCTGCACGCCCTGAATCAGGTGCGCTGCGACGTGGCCGCGCTCGGTGCCGACGCGGCATCGGCGCCCGACGTGCCGCCGGAAGTCACCGCCCGGATCTCGGCGGCGCTGACGCCGAACGGAAGCCATGACCGCGTCGGTGTCGCCCACTCGTCGCGGCCGCACATTCGCCCCGCCCGGCTCGCCGCCGGCGTGGCCGGCGTGGGGGCGGCGCTCGCGGCCATCGGGGTCGGCACCGCGGCGCTGCTCAACGCGCCCGAGCCCGCGCCCAGCACCCCGGCGACCGCGCAGCACATCACGGTGTCGACGCCGCCGGCGGCCATCCCGCTGTCGCAGGCCGAAATCCTGGGTCTGCTCTCGAAATCTCCCGACTACGGCCCGCTCGGCGACCCCTCGCTGCGTGCGTCGTGCCTGAGCGGGCTCGGCTACCCGGCGTCCACCCGGGTGCTCGGCGCGCGCCCGGTCGACATCAACGCCCGCCCGGGCGTGCTGCTGGTGTTGCCCGGCGACACGCCCGACGACCTCGCGGTCTTCGCGGTGGCGCTCAATTGCAGCGCCGCCGACACCGGGTTGCTGGCCAACACGCAGGTCCCACGGTCTTAGCGTCGCCGCCATCACACTTAGTCTGGTGCCCAGCGACCCGGGAACACCCGCGCCTACGCTGGCGTTCGTAGACGTAGCTTCCGTACCTGAAAGGCTCGAATGACTGCCGCTACCCCTGCTCACGACACCATCCACGACGTCATCGTCATCGGTTCCGGTCCCGCCGGGTACACCGCGGCCCTCTACACCGCCCGCGCGCAGCTGAAGCCCCTCGTTTTCGAGGGCACCTCGTTCGGCGGCGCGCTGATGACCACCACCGAGGTGGAGAACTACCCGGGCTTTCGCGACGGCATCACCGGCCCGGAGCTGATGGACGAGATGCGCGAGCAGGCGCTGCGCTTCGGGGCGGACCTGCGGATGGAAGACGTCGAGTCGGTCTCGTTGACGGGGCCGGTCAAGTCCGTTGTCACCGCCGACGGCGAAACGTATCAGGCCCGGGCCGTCATCCTGGCCATGGGCGCCGCGGCGCGCTACCTGCAAGTGCCCGGCGAACAGGAATTGCTCGGCCGTGGGGTGAGTTCGTGCGCCACCTGCGACGGCTTCTTCTTCCGCGACCAGCACATCGCGGTCATCGGTGGCGGCGACTCGGCGATGGAAGAAGCCCTCTTCCTGACCCGGTTCGCCAGCAGCGTGACGCTGGTGCACCGGCGCGACGAGTTCCGGGCGTCCAAGATCATGCTCGACCGCGCCCGCAACAACGAAAAGATCAAGTTCGTCACCAACGCCGCCGTGCTATCCGTCGAAGGCGACGCGACGGTGACCGGACTCCGCTTGCGCGACAACGTAACCGGCGCCGAGTCCACGCTCCCCGTCACCGGCGTCTTCGTGGCCATCGGTCACGAGCCGCGTTCGGGCCTGGTGCGTGACGTCCTCGAGGTCGATCCCGACGGGTACGTACTGGTGCAGGGACGCACCACGAGCACCTCGCTGGAGGGCGTGTTCGCCGCCGGCGACCTGGTGGACCGCACCTACCGGCAGGCCATCACCGCGGCCGGTAGCGGCTGCGCGGCGGCCATCGACGCCGAGCGTTGGCTGGCCGAGCACGAGACAAACGCCGAGGGAACCGACACATTGATTGGAGCACCACGATGACCGACGCCGAAAAAGCCCACGCCACAATAGAAGTCTCCGACGCATCTTTTTCCACCGAGGTGCTGTCGAGCAATAAGCCTGTGCTGGTTGACTTCTGGGCGACGTGGTGCGGACCGTGCAAGATGGTCGCGCCGGTTCTCGAGGAAATCGCCAGCGAGCGAGCCGGCCAGCTCACCGTCGCAAAGCTCGACGTGGACGCCAACCCCGAGACCGCCCGCGACTTCCAGGTGGTTTCGATACCCACGATGATCCTGTTCAAGGACGGCCAACCGGTGAAGCGAATCGTCGGCGCCAAGGGCAAGGCGGCACTGCTGCGCGAGCTCGCCGACGCGGTTCCGAACCTCACCTGAGGCGTTATCCGCCCCGCCACGCCGCGCCCCGCGCTCAGCCTGGGGTTTTCCGAAAATTGAGAAGCGTCTGCGACAATAACGGCTAGCTGTCTGCCCATGTTCAGCCTTGTCCCGGAGGGCCCTTGGTATGTCGAGTCCGCGCCGCGAAGACGGCGAGGCGCTGCGCTGTGGTGACCGCGGCGCAGCCGTGACCGAGATCCGGGCTACGCTGGCCGCGCTGGGAATGCTGGACAATCCCGACGAAGACATGACGACCGGCCGGCATGTGGCTCTCGAGGTCTTTGACGCCGAACTCGACCAGGCGGTGCGCGCTTTCCAGCAGAATCGCGGGCTGCTCGTGGATGGCATCGTCGGCGAGGCCACCTACCGCGCGTTGAAAGAGGCCTCGTACCGGCTCGGCGCGCGCACGCTGTATCACCAGTTCGGCGCACCCCTCTATGGCGACGACGTCGCCACGCTGCAGGCGCGGCTGCAGGACCTCGGTTTCTACACCGGCCTGGTCGACGGCCACTTCGGCCTGCAGACGCACAACGCGTTGATGTCGTATCAGCGTGAGTACGGGCTCGCCGCCGACGGCATCTGCGGCCCAGAAACCTTGCGCTCCTTGTACTTTCTGAGCTCGCGCGTCACCGGCGGCTCACCGCACGCCATCCGGGAGGAAGAGCTGGTCCGCCGGTCCGGACCCAAACTTTCGGGCAAGCGGATCATCATCGATCCGGGCCGCGGCGGCGCCGACCACGGCATGATCATGCAGGGGCCGACCGGACCCGTCAGCGAAGCAGATGTGTTGTGGGACTTGGCGAGCCGACTTGAGGGCCGGATGACCGCCATCGGCATGGAGACCTTCTTGTCCCGGCCGACCAATCGCAGCCCTTCGGACCCCGAACGGGCCGCCACGGCGAACAACGTCGGCGCGGACCTGATGATCAGCCTGCGTTGCGAATCCCAGCGCAGCCCGTCGGCCAACGGCGTGGCCTCCTTTCACTTCGGCAACGCGCACGGTTCGGTCTCGACCATCGGCCGCAATCTCGCCGACTTCATCCAGCGAGAAGTGGTGGCTCGCACCGGGTTACGGGATTGCCGCACGCATGGCCGGACGTGGGACCTGCTGCGACTGACCCGGATGCCCACCGTTCAGGTCGACGTCGGCTACATCACCAACCCGCGTGACCAGGCGATGCTGATCTCGACGCAGACCCGAGACGCGATCGCCGAGGGCATCCTCGCCGCGGTCAAGCGGCTCTACCTGCTCGGCAAGAACGACCGGCCCACCGGCACCTTCACCTTCGCCGAGCTGCTGGCTCACGAGTTGTCGGTGGAGCGGGCTTCCCGGCTGGGCGGTTCTTAACCGCTCCCGTTGGTCTGCAACGTATTTGACGCGCTGGCCGAGCCCGCCCCGACGGGTTCCTGTAGCTGCGCACTCGACAGCAGGCGCTCCAGCGCCGCCTCGACTTCGGCCTTCCAGCCCAGGCCCTTGTCCAACTCCAGCCGCAGCCGCGGGAAATACGGATGCGGCGCTACCACAACGAATCCCACGTCCTTCAGGAACTCCGCGTCGATGATGCAGTGCTCCACCGAGCAGTCGCCCAGGGCCTCGAGAACCGGCCGCACATCGGGGTCCACGGTTCGCGGATCCTGCAACTCGGAGGCCGCCGGGGTGCGGCCGAACGCCTCCAGCGCTCGCACGCCGCGCCGCACCAGCTCATCGATGACGCGGGCGATGAGCCCGTGCGGCAGATCGTCCGCGGCCTGCCCCGGCTCGATGTTCATCGACGTCAGCAGCACGGCGTCGGCGGAGACCGGCGCGGTGGGGAAGCGCTGCGCCCGCGGCACCGCGCGGGGCGGCGCGTAGAGAACGTACCCCAGGCACGGCGGTTCGGCGTGGCTGCGCTCGTCGGGAATCGCCGTCGCGACCTGACCGCACGAGCCCCATTCCAGCATCACCATCGACAGCCAGGCCTCTTTTTCGAATTCGGGGTCGGCGAGGTGGTCCTGGTTACCCAGGGTGGCGGGATCGACCTCCCAGAACACGCAGCGGCGCGCGTGCTTGGGAAGCTGCTCGAAAGCCTCGAGCCGCAGTGGCGTGATTCGAGCAGGCACTAGCCTCCTGGCTTCCGTCCGGTACTGCGGCCGCCATATTTTGGGGTCGCCAGCAACCTCTCCAGGATAGGAGAGTTTGTCGTCATCGGACCAGTGTTTGCTGCGCCACTTGAGGCGGGCGGGCGAACGTTGCCACGCAGTACGGTACGGCCGGCGGAATGGCGAAAGGCGTTGGGGCGCATCGGAACTCTGCTTGTCGGCGGTGTCGGGGACGGCTCATTTGGGTCTCTTTTGGGCATCGAAACCCGCTGGGCGTCACAGTGACGTAATTACACCGGGTGGGCGGTCACGCCTTGGGCGGGGTCATCACGTCGACGATCCGCTGGAGATCCTCCACCGAGCCGAACTCGACCACAATCCGCCCCTTCCGTTTACCCAGGCTGACCGTCACCCGGGTGTCGAAGGTGTTGGACAGCCGATCAGCAACGTCCTGCAGGCCGGGCATCTGAATCGGCTTGCGGCGTTGGGGCGCCGGGGTGGTCGCGTCGCCGCGGTTGGCCAGGGTGACGGCCTCCTCGGTGGCCCGCACCGACAGGCCCTCCGCGACGATCCGGCTGGCCAACTCCTCCTGCGCCTCCGGGCCGCCCTCGAGGGACAGCAACGCGCGGGCGTGGCCCGCGGACAGGACGCCCGCGGCGACCCGCCGCTGCACCGGGATCGGGAGCTTGAGCAATCGGATCATATTGGTGATCAGCGGCCGCGACCGCCCGATGCGCGACGCCAGCTCGTCGTGGGTGACGCCGAATTCGTCGAGCAGCTGCTGGTAGGCCGCCGCCTCCTCCAGGGGGTTCAGCTGGACCCGATGGATGTTTTCGAGCAAGGCGTCGCGCAGCAGGTCGTCGTCGCCGGTTTCGCGCACGATGGCCGGGATGGTGGCCAGGCCCGCTTCCTGGGCGGCGCGCCACCGCCGCTCCCCCATGACGATTTGGTACCGCGCGCCGCCCGGGGTTCCGCTTACCGCCCGCACGACGATCGGCTGCAGCAGCCCGAACTCGCGAATGGAGTGCACCAGCTCGGACAGCGCCTCCTCGTCGAACACCTGGCGCGGCTGGCGCGGGTTGCGCTCGATATCGGCCGGCGCGATCTCGCGGTAGACCGCACCCACGGACGCGGCGTCCTGAGCCGGTCCGCCGATCAGCACGTCGGCGGCCGCGTCGCCCATCCGGGGACCCAGCGTGGCCGGCCCGGAGTCGCCCTCCGCCGGACCGGTGGGGATCAGCGAAGCCAGGCCCCGGCCGAGGCCGCCCTTTTTGCGTAATGGCTGCGTCATGGTCGTCCCTTCACGGATGGTGCAGGCATCTTGTTCAGTCACGTTCGGCGAGTTCGCGACTCGCGTCGAGGTAGCTCATCGCTCCCCGGGAGCCGGGGTCGTAATCGATGATCGTCATGCTGTAGCCGGGTGCCTCCGAAACCTTGACGCTGCGCGGAATCACCGTGCGCAGCACCTTGGTTCCGAAGTATCGGCGTACCTCTTCGGCCACCTGGTCGGCCAGCTTGGTCCGTCCGTCGTACATCGTCAGAATGACGGTCGTCACGTCCAGCTGGGGATTGAGGTGCGCCTTCACCATCTCGATATTGCGCATCAGCTGTGACACGCCCTCCAGCGCGTAGTACTCGCACTGGATCGGGATCATCACCTCGGGCGCGGCCACCAGCGCGTTGATCGTCAGCAGCCCGAGCGACGGCGGGCAGTCGATGAAGACGTAATCGAAGTCAAACTCGTCGAGCTCGGCCAGGGCGGTGCGCAAGCGGTTCTCACGCGCGACCATGCTGACCAACTCGATCTCGGCGCCGGCCAGGTCGATGGTCGCCGGTACGCAGAACAGCCGCGAGCTGTGGGGGCTCGGCCGTAACGCCTCCCGCAGCGAGACCTCGCCGATCAGCACTTCGTACGACGACGGCGTGCCTGCCTGCCGGTCGTGGATGCCCAGGGCCGTGCTCGCGTTGCCCTGGGGATCGAGGTCGATCACGAGTGTCTTGAGCCCCTGCACGGCCAGCGCGGCGGCGAGGTTGACGGCGGTCGTCGTCTTGCCGACGCCGCCCTTCTGGTTGGCGACGGTGAACAGCCGCCGGTGGGCCGGGCGGCGCAGCGGCGGGTAGGCCGTGTGGAGGACCCGCATCGCGCGCTCGGCGGCGGCGCCGATCGGGGTGTCGTACTCGGCCGATGTTTCACGTGAAACATCTCCCGCCTCCGGCGCGGGTTCAGCCACACTCGGAGCCGGCGGCGGCCCGCCGGACCAACCGGTCGGAGAACTCACGGTGTCCCCCTGTCTCCCATACGTCCCGGCTTTTTGCGCGACGGCTTTCCGTGTCGCGCTAACACCACGGTTGACGGCGGATGCAAATAGTTCCCGCCACATGTGACCACCCTGACATCAAGGGCGCCCGCCGCCGCCATCACACGCCGGTGGGCTTCCACTTCCTCGGGAGCGCGCTCCCCCTTGATGGCGACCATCCGCCCGTCGAGCCGTAGCAACGGCATGCTCCACTTCGTCAACTTGTCCAGCGGTGCCACCGCTCGCGACACCGCGACGTCCCGGGCCCCGAACTGCTCGCGCACCCAAGGCTCCTCCGCGCGGCCGCGGACCACCTCGGCCGCCAACCCTAGTTCGGTCACCGCCTCGATGAGAAACTCGCTCCGCCGCAGCATCGGCTCCAGGAGCACGACCTCGAGATCGGGCCTCGCGATCGCGAGCGGTATCCCAGGCAGGCCGGCGCCGCTGCCGATGTCGATCACCCGTTCGCCCGACTCGATGAGCTCGCCGACCACCGCACTATTCAATAGGTGGCGCTCCCACAGGCGGCCGACCTCCCGCGGCCCGAGGAGCCCGCGCTCCACCGCCGGGCCTGCGAGCAGTTCGGCGTACCCTCGCGCGATATCGGCGCGCGGACCGAAGACCGCCGTGGCGGCCCCGCCCAGCGATCCGGGATCTGCCGCGTACGCTCCCCCGGCCACCCCCTCGTCATGTTTCACGTGAAACATGTCGTCTCCTTGTTTCACGTGAAACATCCTCGATCCCCTGGGCCGTCCGGGTCGTCTCTGAATTACACGGCTGTTACTTGGCGCCTTAGTCGACCAGAACGACAACACGGCGCGAAGGCTCCTGGCCCTCGCTCTCGCTGTGCACCCCGGGCACCGCAGCGACCGCGTCGTGAACGATCTTGCGTTCGAACGGCGTCATCGGAGACAGCTCCTCGCGCTCGCCGCTGTCGAGCACCCGCCGCGCCACCTTGTCGCCCAACGCCGCAAGCTCCTCGCGGCGCCGGCGCCGCCAGCTCGCGATGTCGAGCATCAACCGGCTCCGCACACCCGTCTTCTGGTGCACCGCCAACCGGGTCAGCTCCTGCAGCGCGTCCAGCACCTCTCCACCGCGGCCGACCAACTTGTTCAGGTCGCTGCTGCCGTCGATGCTGACGACGGCGCGGTCACCCTCCACGTCCAGATCGATGTCGCCGTCGAAGTCCAGGAGGTCCAGCAGCTCCTCGAGATAGTCACCGGCGATCTCCCCCTCGGCAACCAGTCGGTCCTCCAGGTCGTCGCCTTGGTCGGCATCACCTTCGGCTGCCGCCTCGCCCTCCGGGGCCGGCGCTTGCGTGTCGAGCTCTGCGTCAACGTCGCGTTCGGTCGTTTCGGCGTCTGTCATCTCGTTTTCTCTCCCTCATCCAGGGGTTCCCGTCCAGTCGGGTCGCTCGCCCGGGGTCCCCTTAAGCTGTGGCGTCGCGTCAGCGTTTCCGCTTCTTCGGTCGCGCCCCGGGTCTCGGGGTCCGATTGGTTGGCCCGTCGTTGCGTGCCGCCGTGCCCGGCTTGTCCGGTTCCACCGTGTCCGCTGCCGCTTCGGTGGATCCGTCGGAGTCGGCATCCGCGCCGTCGTCGTTCCGCGCCGCGGAGCCGTTACCGCCGGCTGAGGCCTTGGGGTTGCGCTTCGGTTTCGCCCCCGGCGCGGGCGCGTTGGCCGCCCGCCGCTGGACGACTTCCTGCCTCTTGGCCTCGTCCTCTTTTTCGATCATGCCGAACACGTAGTGCTGCTGACCGAACGTCCAGATGTTGTTCGAGACCCAGTACATGATGATCGCGAGCGGCAGGAACGGCCCGCTGACGATCACACCCAGCGGAAAGACGTACAGCGCCAACTTGTTCATCATCGCGGTCTGCGGGTTGGCGGCGGCCTCGGGACTCTGGCGCGCCACCGAGGCGCGGCTGTTGAAGTAGGTCGCGATGCCCGCCAGGATCATCACCGGAGCGCCCACCGCGATCACCGCGGGACGGCTGAAGTGGGTGAAGGCGTCCAACCCGGCGTGTTGCGTCATGAACGCGCCGATCGGCGCACCGAACAGGTTGGCGTCCAGGAAGTGCGCCACGTCGGCCGGGCTGAAGACATAGTTGCCCGTCGCCCGGTTCTGGGCCACCGACAGATGCGGCTGGCCGAAGCCTCCGGTGGTGCGGTTGAACGACCGCAAGACGTGATACAGGCCGAGGAACACCGGGACCTGGGCGAGCATCGGCAGGCAGCCGAGGACCGGATTGAAGCCGTGCTCGCGCTGCAGCTTCTGCATTTCGAGCGCCATCCGCTGGCGGTCCTTGGAGTATTTCTTCTGCAGCGCCTTGATCTGCGGCTGCAACTCCTGCATCTGCCGGGTGGTGCGGATCTGGCGCACGAACGGCTTGTACAGCAGGGCCCGCAAGCTGAACACCAGGAACATCACCGACAGGGCCCAGGCGAAGAAGTTCGACGGTCCGAGCAACGCCGCGAACAACTTGTACCAAGCCCACATGATCCACGACACCGGGTAGTAGATGATGTCGAGGCTGAAGAAATCAAACAAAAGATTCACTCTCCCGTTGCTCCGGCGCGGGGTCTCCCGCGGCGCCGGCGCCTTCGAAACTCGCCCGGCATGCGTGTCGATCCGGTATCGGATCCCATCCTCCCCGATGCCACGGACCGCACTTGGCGAGCCTGGCCGCGGCCAACCAGCTGCCCCGGATCAAGCCGTATTCCGTGAGAGCATCGACGGCGTACTGGCTACAGGTCGGCATGAAGCGACATGTCGCCGGGCGCAGCGGTGAGACCATGTGCCGGTACAGCTGGATCAAAAAGATCAATCCCCGCGCCACCCGGTTCATCGGTCGGTTCCCGCCGACTCGAAGGCGCGCCGCAACCCGCGCCGCAACTGTTGCTCCAGTCGCGCGGATGACACCTGGCGACTGCTCGGCAACGCCCGGATCACCACCCGGTCGGATGGCTGGAGATCCCCCAACATCGTTCGCGCGACGTGACGCAGCCGGCGGGCCACGCGATGGCGCTCCACCGCCGACCCGACGGTCTTGGCAATGATGAGGCCGACTCGAGGACCGTTGTCGTCTCCCGGATCGCGTCGCATATGCACGACGACGTCCGGCTGCGCCGCACGCACCCCGTTCTTCACCGCGGCGTCAAACTCCGTTGACCGCCTCATGCGGTTGCGTGCGGGAAGCACCGCTGAAAAACCCGACGTTGCGATCAGGCAGTCAACGCGCGGCGGCCTTTGCGGCGCCGGCTGGAGACGATCGATCGCCCGGCGCGGGTGCGCATCCGCAAGCGGAAGCCATGCACGCGGGCTCGGCGCCGGTTATTCGGCTGGAAGGTCCGCTTGCCCTTGGCCACGGCGTTCTCCTCGTCTTCGAACCATCCGGCCGCATTCGTCCGCGAGGCGGCCGGAGGTGGGTCTTGCTGCTGGCCGGCGCGGTCCCCGAGCGTTGTCCGGGTCGCAGCCGTATCGCCGACTTTCGGGCGACTGTTTGAGGGTACTGACGCGGGTTCGCTGGGTCAAACTTGGTCTCCCGCAACGGACCCAACTCACATATCCGCGAAAACGCAAGTTCTCGAAGAGGCCCTTGCGGCACCATAGGACGGCAAGCGATAAACAGGGCCCAGATGACCCTAAAGAGGCCGATTGGAATGCAGCAGAACTGTTGGCAGCCGAACGGAAAACTGTTAGCTTCGGGCAATGCCGTTTCAGAGTGGAGCGGCGCTCGACGACGAAGCGAGGATGGCGGATCGACTAGCTGTCTAGACGACCCACCCGGGTTGTCCTCAGCGCGGAGATCACGGGCCGTCGCCGGTAGGCTGCGGCTCGTTTACCATCATCCTGTCCACACCTGTGTATAACTATGTGGACAGTTGTTTCGTCACCAAGCGTGGCTGCCCCTCGACCCGGGATCTGCGAGAACCAGGGAGATTACGTCGTTGACCGATGACCCCGGTTCAGGATTCACAACAGTTTGGAACGCGGTCGTCTCCGAGCTCAACGGCGAGTCGGCCTCGGAGGGGATGGCCGCCAATCGCACCGCCCTCGCCACCCCACTCACGCCTCAGCAAAGGGCATGGCTGAACCTCGTTCAGCCACTCACCATCGTTGAGGGATTCGCTCTGCTGTCGGTACCGAGCAGCTTCGTGCAGAACGAGATCGAACGCCACTTGCGCGCCCCGATCACCGACGCCCTGAGCCGCCGGCTCGGACAGCAGATCCAACTCGGGGTGCGCATCGCCCCACCCGCAGACGACGCCGACGACGCTGCCTTCGCCGCAGCGGAGCCCTTCCCGACCGGCCTGGACGAGCAATCCCCGGCAGACGATCCCGTCATCGACATGCCCGTCGACATCGACGAGGGTGACGAAAACGGTGAGATCGTCACCGCCGAGCAGAGCTGGCCGAACTACTTCACCGAACGGCCCCACGCTGCCGACCCGGCGATCGCCGGCGGAACCAGCCTCAACCGCCGATACACCTTCGACACCTTCGTCATCGGCGCCTCCAACCGGTTCGCGCACGCGGCCGCTCTGGCCATCGCCGAAGCCCCGGCCCGCGCCTACAATCCTCTGTTCATCTGGGGAGAATCCGGCCTCGGCAAGACTCATCTGCTGCACGCCGCCGGCAACTACGCGCAGCGGTTGTTCCCCGGCATGCGCGTCAAGTACGTCTCGACCGAGGAATTCACCAACGACTTCATCAACTCACTGCGCGACGACCGCAAGGTCGCGTTCAAGCGCAGTTACCGCGATGTCGATGTGTTGCTGGTCGACGACATCCAGTTCATCGAGGGCAAAGAAGGTATCCAGGAGGAGTTCTTCCACACCTTCAACACGCTGCACAACGCCAACAAACAGATCGTCATCTCGTCTGACCGGCCGCCCAAGCAGCTGGCCACCCTCGAAGACCGACTGAGGACCCGGTTCGAGTGGGGCCTGATCACCGACGTGCAGCCTCCGGAACTGGAGACCCGCATCGCCATTCTGCGCAAGAAGGCACAGATGGAACGGCTGGCCGTGCCCGACGACGTCCTCGAGCTCATCGCCAGCAGCATCGAACGCAACATCCGCGAGCTCGAAGGCGCGCTGATCCGGGTGACCGCGTTCGCGTCGCTGAACAAGACCCCGATCGATAAGGCTTTGGCGGAAATTGTCCTTCGCGACCTGATCGCCGACGCCAGCACCATGCAGATCAGCGCGGCCACCATCATGGCCGCCACCGCCGAGTACTTCGACACCACCGTCGAGGAGTTGCGCGGACCCGGCAAGACACGGGCGCTGGCCCAGTCGCGCCAAATTGCGATGTACCTATGCCGTGAGCTGACCGACTTGTCGCTGCCCAAGATCGGCCAGGCGTTCGGCCGCGACCACACCACGGTCATGTACGCGCAACGAAAGATCTTGTCCGAGATGGCCGAGCGCCGTGAGGTCTTCGATCACGTCAAGGAACTCACCACCCGCATCCGGCAGCGCTCCAAGCGCTGATTTCGGCCGTCCCCGCCAACTTTTTTCAAAAAACTTCTCACTCCCCTGTCACAGCCGTCACACCATCGCAGTGTGGGTAGCGCTGTGCACAAACCGTCCAAACACTGGTGCAGCAATGACGTCTACGTCCACATCCCGCCGCCATCCCCAGCGCCCCGCGGCCGCACACAGAGTTATCAACCGCGTCATCCACAACCGCACCGCTCGCCTAGCTGCGGCAAGGCCCGGCTGTCCCCAGATTGCACAGTCCTTATTACTAGTACTGAGATCTCTCCGTAGATTGTTCTTTGAAGAACAGCGCTGGGGACGCGCGTCGCCGCGGTGCCACGTGACGCGTCGATGACGCCTTTTGTCGGGCGGTGCGATTAGCTTTCAAGATGGCCGCCGACGATCTACGGTTGTTCAGCGACCGCTAGCGACGGGCGGCTAGCCACTTGGATTTTTCGGAACACTCGGCACGTAAAGGGACGCTATGGACGCGGCGACGACAACAGCTGGCCTCACCGACTTGAAGTTTCGTCTGGTGCGAGAGTCTTTCGCCGACGCGGTGTCGTGGGTGGCGAAGAATCTGCCGACCAGGCCGGCGGTGCCGGTGCTGTCCGGGGTGCTGTTGTCCGGTTCCGATGAGGGACTGATGATTTCCGGGTTTGACTACGAGGTCTCCGCCGAAGCCCAGGTTGCGGCTGAAATAGCTTCTCCGGGAAGCGTTTTGGTATCCGGAAGGTTGTTGTCGGACATCACCCGGGCGTTGCCGAACAAGCCGGTGGATTTCTATGTGGACGGCAACCGGGTTGCGCTGACGTGCGGAAGCGCCCGCTTCTCGCTGCCGACGATGCCGGTCGAGGACTATCCGACGCTGCCCGCGCTGCCGGAAGGCACCGGGACCCTGCCGGCGGAACTGTTCGCCGAGGCGATCGGTCAGGTCGCCGTCGCCGCCGGCCGGGACGACACGTTGCCCATGTTGACCGGGATCCGGGTTGAGATTTCGGGCGACAAGGTGGTTTTGGCAGCGACCGATAGGTTCAGGTTGGCGGTTCGTGAGCTGACGTGGTCGGCGTTGTCGCCCGACATCGAAGCCGCGGTGCTGGTGCCGGCCAAGACGCTGGCCGAAGCGGCCAAAGCCGGGGCGGACGGGTCTGAGGTTCAACTGTCGCTGGGCGCCGGCGCGGGAGTCGGCAAGGACGGGTTGCTGGGCATCAGCGGCAACGGCAAGCGAAGCACCACGCGGCTGCTGGACGCGGAGTTCCCCAAGTTTCGGCAGCTGTTGCCGGCCGAGCACACCGCCGTCGCCACCATCGACGTCGCCGAGCTGACCGAGGCGATCAAGCTCGTCGCCCTGGTCGCCGACCGGGGTGCGCAGGTGCGGATGGAATTCTCCGAGGGATCGCTGCGGCTTTCCGCGGGGGCCGATGACGTGGGTCGGGCCGAAGAAGACCTGCAGGTGGATTTCGTCGGCGAACCGCTGACGATCGCCTTCAATCCGACGTACCTGACCGACGGGCTCGCGTCGGTGCACTCGGACCGCGTGTCGTTCGGTTTCACGACGCCGGGCAAGCCCGCGTTGCTGCGCCCGGCCTCGGGCGACGACGCCTCCCCCAGCGGCAACGGGCCGTTCGGCGCGTTGCCAACGGATTACGTGTACCTGTTGATGCCAGTTCGGTTGCCCGGGTAGGTGTACGTCCGGCATTTGGGACTGCGTGATTTCCGGTCCTGGGCGGTCGCCGACCTCGAGTTGCAGCCGGGCCGGACGGTATTCGTCGGGCCCAACGGCTTTGGAAAGACGAATCTCATTGAGGCGCTGTGGTTTTCGACCACCTTGGCTTCACATCGGGTCGGGACGGACGCGCCGCTGATCCGGGCCGGCGCCGAGCGCGCGGTGGTCTCGACGATCGTCGTCAACGAGGGTAGGGAATGCGCGGTCGACTTGGAGATCGCGGCGGGCCGCGCCAACAAGGCGCGGCTGAATCGGTCGCCGGTGCGTAGCACGCGCGAGGTGGTGGGGGTGCTGCGCGCGGTGCTGTTTGCGCCCGAGGACCTGGCTTTGGTGCGCGGCGACCCGTCGGATCGGCGCCGCTACCTCGATGATCTGGCGACCGTGCGCCGGCCCGCGATCGCCGGGGTGCGCGCCGACTACGACAAGGTGCTGCGGCAGCGGACGGCGCTGTTGAAGTCCCTGTCCGGCGCCCGTTACCGGGGGGACCGAAGCGCCCTGGACACCCTCGACGTGTGGGACAGCCGGCTGGCCGAGCACGGCGCGGCCCTGATGGCCGCGCGGATCGATCTGGTGAACGAGGTGGCGCCCGAGGTGGAGAAGGCTTACCAGCTGGTGGCGCCCGGATCGCGGCCCGCCTCCGTCGCGTATCGCGCAAGCCTCGGGGAACACAACTCAAAAGACTTCGACGGCACCGACCGCGAATTCCTGGAAGCCGCCCTGTTGGCAGCCCTGTCGGCGCGCCGTGACGCCGAACTGGAACGCGGGATGTGTCTGGTGGGTCCGCACCGCGACGACCTGGAGTTGCGGCTGGGCGACCAACCCGCGAAAGGCTTTGCCAGCCACGGGGAATCGTGGTCGTTCGCGGTGTCCCTGCGGTTGGCGGCGTACGAACTGTTGCGGGCCGACGGCACCGAACCCGTGTTGTTGCTCGATGACGTGTTCGCCGAACTCGACGCCACGCGCCGTCGCGCGTTGGCGTCGGTGGCCGAGTCGGCCGAGCAGGTGTTGGTGACCGCGGCGGTGCCGGAAGACATTCCGGCGGACTGGGACGCTAGGCGGGTGCACATCGATATGCGCGACGACGACTCGGGCCGGATGTCGGAGGTGAGTTTATGACCGGCGCAGGAGGCGGGGAAGAGCTCGACCGGATGGGAGGGTTGACCGGGATTGATCTGGTGCGGCGCACGCTCGAGGAGGCGCGCGCCGCCGCGCGGGCCCAGGGTAAGGACGCCGGTCGCGGCCGGTCGGCCCCGGCGGTGCCGCGGCGCCTGGCGGGGCAGCGACGCAGCTGGTCGGGTCCGGGGCCCGACGGACGGGATCCGCAACCGCTGGGCCGGCTGGCGCGTGACCTGGCGAAAAAGCGCGGTTGGTCGACGCACGTTGCCGAGGGCACGGTGCTGGGCCACTGGACCTCGGTGGTGGGCCACCAGATCGCCGACCACGCGACCCCGACTGCGCTCAGCGACGGTGTGCTCAGCGTGACGGCGGAATCGACCGCCTGGGCGACCCAGCTGCGGATGATTCAGGCGCAGCTCTTGGCCAAGATCGCCGCGGCGGTGGGCAACGGCGTCGTGACCTCGCTGAAAATCACCGGGCCGGCCGCACCGTCCTGGCGTAAGGGCCCACGTCACATCGCCGGGCGGGGGCCGCGCGACACCTACGGCTGAGGCGATCCGATGCCCAAAACATCCCCAGCCGCGCGTCTATCAACAGGCGCCTGAGAGCCGCCAGAACGGAACGGACTTACATAACGCACGTCGGGACGCGCCCGGAACTCGGAAATCGTGCGCACGGCGCGGTTAGCTGGGTAGAAACGCGCCCAGAGAATCGGTACGGGGGGTCCTTCACGGTAGAGTGGTGGGATGCGACTGTCGCGGTGACCGAACCGCCCGCATGAAACCCCGAGGAGAGCATTCCGACCGTGGCTGCCCAGAAGAAGAAGCCCCAAGAAGGATACGGCGCTTCGTCCATCACCGTGCTCGAAGGGCTGGAGGCCGTTCGCAAACGCCCGGGCATGTATATCGGCTCCACCGGTGAGCGTGGCTTACACCACCTCATCTGGGAGGTGGTCGACAACTCGGTGGACGAGGCGATGGCAGGTTACGCGACGCAGGTCGACGTCCGGCTGCTCGACGACGGCAGCGTGGAAGTCGCGGACAACGGGCGCGGCATTCCCGTGGCGATGCACGCGACCGGCGCCCCGACCGTCGACGTCGTGATGACCCAGCTGCACGCCGGCGGGAAGTTCGGCGGCGAGAACAGCGGCTACAACGTCAGCGGTGGCTTGCACGGCGTCGGCGTATCGGTGGTCAACGCGCTGTCCACCCGGCTCGAGGTCGACATCAAGCGCGACGGCCACGAGTGGTCGCAGTTCTATGACCACGCCGTTCCCGGAACCCTCAAGGAGGGCGAGGCCACCAAGAAGACCGGAACCACCATCCGATTCTGGGCGGACCCCGACATCTTCGAAACCACCCACTACGACTTCGAGACGGTGGCCCGCCGGCTGCAGGAAATGGCGTTCCTGAACAAGGGTCTGACCATCAACCTCACCGACGAGCGGGTGGAGCAGGACGAGGTCGTCGAAGAGGTCGTCAGCGACACCGCCGAGGCACCCAAGAGTGCCGAAGAAAAGGCGGCCGAATCGACCGCGCCGCACAAGGTCAAGCGCCGCACCTTCCACTACCCCGGCGGCCTGGTGGACTTCGTCAAGCACATCAACCGCACCAAGAGCCCGATCCAACAGAGCGTCATCGACTTCGACGGAAAAGGCACCGGCCACGAGGTCGAAATCGCCATGCAGTGGAACGGCGGCTATTCGGAATCGGTGCACACCTTCGCCAACACAATCAACACCCACGAGGGCGGCACGCACGAGGAGGGCTTCCGCAGCGCGCTGACCTCGGTGGTGAACAAGTACGCCAAAGACAAGAAACTGCTCAAGGACAAAGACCCCAACCTCACCGGTGACGACATCCGGGAGGGCCTGGCCGCCGTCATCTCCGTCAAGGTGAGCGAGCCGCAGTTCGAGGGGCAGACCAAGACCAAGCTGGGCAACACCGAGGTCAAGTCGTTCGTGCAGAAGGTGTGCAACGAACAGCTGACGCACTGGTTCGAGGCCAACCCCTCGGAGGCGAAAACCGTTGTCAACAAGGCGGTCTCGTCGGCGCAGGCGCGAATCGCGGCGCGCAAGGCGCGGGAGCTGGTGCGCCGCAAGAGCGCGACCGACCTGGGCGGGTTGCCGGGCAAGCTCGCCGACTGCCGCTCCACCGACCCGCGAAAGTCCGAACTGTATGTGGTCGAGGGTGATTCGGCCGGCGGCTCGGCCAAGAGCGGCCGCGATTCGATGTTCCAGGCCATCCTCCCGTTGCGCGGCAAGATCATCAACGTCGAAAAGGCGCGCATCGACCGGGTGCTGAAGAACACCGAAGTCCAGGCGATCATCACCGCGCTCGGCACCGGGATCCACGACGAGTTCGACCTCAGCAAGCTGCGCTACCACAAGATCGTGCTGATGGCCGACGCCGACGTTGACGGCCAACACATTTCGACGTTGCTGTTGACGTTGTTGTTCCGCTTCATGCGGCCGCTGATCGAGAACGGGCACGTGTTCTTGGCGCAGCCGCCGCTGTACAAGTTGAAGTGGCAGCGCACCGATCCTGAGTTCGCCTACTCCGACCGCGAGCGCGACGGACTGCTGGAGGCCGGGCTGAAGGCCGGGAAGAAGATCAACAAGGAAGACGGCATCCAGCGCTACAAGGGTCTGGGCGAGATGGACGCCAAGGAATTGTGGGAGACCACGATGGACCCGTCCGTGCGGGTGTTGCGCCAAGTCACCCTGGACGACGCGGCGGCCGCCGACGAGCTGTTCTCCATTTTGATGGGCGAGGATGTCGACGCGCGCCGCAGCTTTATCACCCGCAACGCCAAGGACGTTCGCTTCCTGGATGTGTGATGAATCAGGCACTCCGAAACAAACGAGGAATAGATGACTGACACCACGCTGCCACCTGGCGACGAGGCCGGCGACCGCATCGAACCGGTTGACATTCAGCAGGAGATGCAGCGCAGCTACATCGACTACGCGATGAGCGTGATCGTGGGCCGCGCCCTGCCGGAGGTGCGCGACGGCCTCAAGCCGGTGCACCGCCGGGTGCTGTACGCGATGTACGACTCCGGTTTCCGCCCGGACCGCAGCCACGCCAAGTCGGCGCGTTCGGTGGCCGAGACGATGGGTAACTACCACCCGCACGGCGACGCGTCGATCTACGACACGTTGGTGCGTATGGCCCAGCCGTGGTCGCTGCGGTATCCGCTCGTCGACGGCCAGGGCAACTTCGGTTCACCGGGCAATGACCCGCCGGCGGCGATGAGGTACTGCTGCTCCGGAGATACGTTGGTGGCGCTGGCTTCCGGCGGTTCGATTCGGATCGCCGACATCGCGCCCGGCGCGCTACCAAACACCGACAACGTCATCGACATGAAAGTCGTTGACCGGCATGGCAATCCCGTGCGGGCCGATCGGTTGTTCCATTCGGGCGAGCATGACACCTACACCGTGCGGACGGTCGAGGGTTTCGAGGTCACCGGCACGGCGAACCATCCGCTGCTGTGTCTTGTCAACGTCGCCGGCGTTCCGACGCTCCTATGGAAGCTGATCGAAGAGATCCGAGCGGGCGATTGCGTTGTCATGAACGCCGAGCGTGTGGCATATGCAAGCGGCATGCCGTCAACGGCGTGCATAGCCCCCACGGTCGACGAGGTGCCGGGGCTTGCCCAATTCCTCAGCGCCTACGGAGATGATGCGGATGCCGCAGCCATCGCGACCGACCTGACCGACGGACGGTTCTACTACGCGCGTGTGGCGTCCGTCGCCGAAGCCGGTGTCCAACCCGTCTACAGCCTCCGCGTCGACACCGAGGACCACGCGTTCCTGACGAACGGGTTCGTCAGCCACAACACAGAGGCGCGGCTGACCCCGCTCGCGATGGAGATGCTGCGCGAAATCGACGAGGAGACAGTCGATTTCATCCCGAACTACGACGGGCGTGTGCAGGAACCGACGGTGCTGCCCAGCCGGTTCCCCAACCTGCTGGCCAACGGTTCGGGCGGCATCGCGGTCGGCATGGCGACCAACATCCCGCCGCACAACCTGCGCGAGCTCGCCGAGGCGGTGTTCTGGTGCCTGGAAAACCACGAGGCCGACGAGGAAGCGACGCTGGCCGCCGTGATGGAACGGGTCAAGGGCCCCGACTTCCCGACCTCGGGGCTGATCGTCGGATCTCAGGGCATCAACGACGCCTACAAGACCGGCCGCGGGTCCATTCGGATGCGCGGTGTGGTGGAGGTCGAAGAGGCCAGGGGCCGAACGTCTTTGGTGATCACTGAATTGCCGTATCAGGTCAACCACGACAACTTCATCACCTCGATCGCCGAGCAGGTCCGTGACGGCAGGCTCGCCGGGATCGCCAACATCGAAGACCAGTCCAGCGACCGGGTGGGCCTGCGCATCGTCGTCGAGCTCAAGCGTGACGCGGTGGCCAAGGTCGTGCTGAACAACCTCTACAAGCACACCCAGCTGCAGACCAGCTTCGGCGCCAACATGCTGGCCATCGTCGACGGCGTGCCGCGTACCCTGCGGCTCGACCAGATGATCCGCCACTACGTCGCGCACCAGCTCGACGTCATCGTGCGCCGCACCACCTATCGGCTGCGCAAGGCCAACGAACGGGCCCACATCCTGCGGGGTTTGGTGAAAGCCCTTGACGCACTCGACGAAGTGATCGCGTTGATCCGGGCGTCGGAGACCGTCGATATCGCCCGCGCCGGCCTGATCGAGCTCCTCGACATCGACGAGATCCAGGCCCAGGCGATCCTGGACATGCAGCTGCGGCGGCTGGCGGCCCTGGAGCGCCAGCGCATCATCGACGACCTGGCCAAGATCGAGGCCGAGATCGCCGACCTGGAAGACATCCTGGCCAAGCCGGAGCGCCAGCGCGCGATCGTGCGCGACGAACTCGCCGAGATCGTCGACAAGCACGGCGACGACCGGCGCACCCGGATTGTGGCCGCCGACGGCGAGGTCAGCGACGAGGACCTCATCGCCCGCGAGGACGTCGTCGTCACCATCACCGAGACCGGCTACGCCAAGCGCACCAAGACCGACCTGTATCGCAGCCAGAAACGCGGCGGCAAGGGCGTGCAGGGTGCGGGCCTCAAGCAGGACGACATCGTCGCGCACTTCTTCGTGTCGTCCACGCACGACTGGATCCTGTTCTTCACCACGCAGGGCCGGGTGTACCGCGCCAAGGCCTACGAGCTGCCGGAGGCGTCCCGCACCGCGCGCGGTCAGCACGTGGCCAACCTGCTGGCCTTCCAGCCCGAGGAGCGCATCGCGCAGGTCATCCAGATCCGCAGCTACGAGGACGCCCCCTACCTGGTGTTGGCGACGCGCAACGGCCTGGTCAAAAAGACCAAGCTGACCGACTTCGACTCCAACCGCTCCGGCGGGATCGTGGCGATCAACCTGCGTGACACCGACGAGTTGGTCGGTGCGGTGCTGTGCTCCTCGGAGGAGGACCTGCTGCTGGTCTCGGCCAACGGGCAGTCGATCCGGTTCTCGGCGACCGACGAGGCGCTGCGCCCGATGGGACGGGCCACCTCCGGTGTGCAGGGCATGCGATTCAACGCCGACGATTACCTGTTGTCGCTGAACGTGATCCGCGAGGGCACTTACCTGCTGGTCGCCACGTCCGGCGGCTACGCCAAGCGCACCGCGATCGAGGAGTACCCGGTGCAGGGACGCGGCGGCAAGGGAGTGCTGACCGTTCAGTACGACCGTCGCCGCGGCAGGCTGGTGGGCGCGTTGATCGTCGACGACGACAGCGAGCTGTACGCGATCACCTCCGGCGGCGGCGTCATCCGCACCGCGGCACGCCAGGTCCGCAAAGCGGGCCGGCAAACCAAGGGCGTGCGGTTGATGAACCTCGGCGAGGACAACACGCTGTTGGCCATCGCGCGAAACGCCGAGGAGGCCGCGGACGAAGCCGTCGAGGAGGCCGAGGGCGCTGACGAGTCGTAAGGCTTAAACTCGGTCCGACCAGACATAATCCAACAGCCACCGCGCAGGCGGCCATCGCAAAAGATCTAAGGAGTCGGGGTGACCTCACCGAACGAGCCGGGCGCCCCAAACAAGGGCGACGGCCTCAATGGCGACGGTGCGGTGGAGCGTCCCGGCGCACACCGCGCGGCGCCCGCGCAGGCGAGCGGAGTCCAGGGCGCCGCTCGGCCGGCCCGCTCGGCGCCCCGCGAGTCAGAATCGCAGGGCGCGCCGCGACCGGCGAGCTCGCCCACCGGCGCCGATGCACGCCCTAACCGCGTCATTTTCGGCACCGCCGCACCCGGCGGGGGCGCGGCCGCGCGCCCGAAGCACCCCCCGTACGAGTTCGAGGCCGGGCCGGGGCGCGGCGACGGCCCACCCGCCGAGGCCTACGCCAGCGAGCTGCCGGACCTATCCGGGCCGCTGCCGCGGCACCCGCAGCGCAAACCCACGCCGGAACGCAGCGCCGAGACGTCGGCCGCCTCCGCGCCGTCGGCCCGGACGGCGACCGCCGAAAGCCGGGAGAGCCGCGAGGGCCGCGAAAACCGCGTCCAGGTGTCGCGGCGCACCCGCGGCCCCGTACGGGCCAGCATGCAGATCCGCAGGATCGACCCGTGGAGCACGTTGAAGGTGTCGCTGCTGCTGTCGGTGGCGTTGTTTTTCGTGTGGATGATCGCCGTGGCGTTCCTCTACCTCGTGTTGGGCGGCATGGGCGTGTGGGCCAAGCTGAACAGCAACGTCGGCGACCTGCTGAACAACACCAGCGGCAGCAGCGGGGAACTGGTTTCCAGCGGCACCATCTTCGGCGGCGCCGTGCTGATCGGCCTCGTGAACATCGTCCTGCTCACCGCGATGGCCACCATCGCCGCGTTCGTGTACAACCTCGCCACCGATCTGATCGGCGGCATCGAGGTCACGCTGGCGGATCGCGACTAGCGGCATGCGATTTTGTGGCTGGGGCGGCGATTGCGGTAATCTCGTCGCTCGGCCCTACGCGATTAAGGGCCTGTAGCTCAGGCGGTTAGAGCGCTTCGCTGATAACGAAGAGGTCGGAGGTTCGAGTCCTCCCAGGCCCACAACCATGTGCCCGTCCAGACGTTGCGTGAGACTTGCATTGCCACTGGCGCTGGTCGCTGTAGCGGCGGCGGTGGTGCGGTCACGACGCGGGGTCGAGGTCTGGCACGTGGCGGTGGCTGACCCACCCGATCACCCGCCGAGCCACGACGAGGGGCCTTAGCTCAGTTGGTAGAGCACCGCCTTTGCAAGGCGGGTGTCAGGGGTTCGATTCCCCTAGGCTCCACAGCGCTAGAGGTCCTCGCCCTCGGCCAGGTACGTGACTCGGTACCAACGCCGAGGCGGTCCCACCCGGGTGTCGTAGCTATCGGTCGCAAGCACCGACTCCAGCCGCACATCCGTCAGATGCGGATGCTGGACGCGAACCTGGTCTTCGAGCGCCGCCTCCAGCGCGTCGCCGGTGAGGGCGGCATCCGCGAGCGCCCTGCCCTCATACCGCGTCCACGTCACGCCCTACATCCTCTCCGGAACCGAGCAAGCGTTGCACCAAGGCGCGTTCGGCCGCCGGATCCTTGAGCGGCCAGCACCACAGCGCCAGGAAGACGCGGATCAGCCCCTGCGCGGCGAGCGGGTCGTCATTGTCGGGTCCGAGCATTTCGGCGGCCAAGCCGGTAACGGTGGGCGAGCTGATGACCCATTCGCTGACCGGGGTCGCGTGGATGGACTGCATCAGTTGGACAAGCGGATCCGATCGCATGCGTTGCAGCGCGATGATCGTGGCGGTCACGACCCGATCCGGGCCGCGCAGGTCCTTGATGGCTTCCCGCGTGGCGTCGACGATGCGCGCCGCCTGGATGGCGACGACGGCGTCCCGGATCGCCGCCTTGCCGCCGGCATGGCGGTAGATCGTCGCGGGCGAGCAGTGCACCCTGGCCGCCAGGGCCTCGATCGTGAACCCCTCGTAGCCCTTGCGCGAGATGAGGTCCGCGGCCGCGGTGTAAATCCGTTCGGTGGCTTCGCCGCGGCGATCGCGGCCCACCAACCAGTCGTCGCGTGCCATCCGGGCTCCTCGGTGTCGCGGTCGAGAGAAATACTTCTCTCATCCTGAGAATTTTCAAGCATGATTTCTCACGACAACGCCCTGCTGGCCCCGGACCGCCGCCGCCGACCGGCGGTGACCAGGGCCGCCCCGGCCCCTCAACTTGTCCCCGACCCATTGACGCCGCCGCGCCGCGAACCCAACCTGAACGCATGCCGGTCTTGGACCAACCGATCCAGTTGCTGGGCGCCGAGGCGCTCCAAGATCCCTATCCGCTGTATGACCGCATGCGCGCCGAGGCGCCGGTGCAGCGCATCGGCGAGTCCGTGTTCTACGCCGTGTGCGGCTGGGACGCGATGCAGGAGGCCGTCGAGCGGGTCGGGGACTTTTCCTCAAACCTCACGGCGACCCTGGTCTTCCGCGACGACGGCACCCTCACCCCGTTCGACATGGGGCCGGCGGGCGGGGCAGCGCACGCGCTGGCCACTGCGGACGACCCGGCCCATGCGCTGCACCGCAAGATCCTGCTGCCGCACCTGTCGGCCAAACGCGTGCGGATCATCGAGGAGTTCGCGACCGAGACCGCCGACCGCCTCTGGGCGGAGAATTTGCGCGGCGGCCAGATCGAATGGATGAGCGCCGTCGCCAACCGGTTACCGATGATGGTGGTCGCGCGGCTGCTTGGCCTGCCCGACGACGACGTCGACCGGCTCATCCGGCTGGGCTACGCCACCACCACACTGCTCGACGGGGTTGTCACGCCCGAGCAGCTCGAAGCGGCCTTCGCGGCCGCCCTGGAACTGTCCGGCTACGTCACGGAGCACTTCGAAAAGGCAAGCGCCACCAACGAATACGGCCTCATGGCCGACCTCGCGGCCCGCTGCGCTTCCGGTGAGCTGGAACAGCTGCCGGCGCTGGGCATCATGCTCACCCTGTTCAGCGCCGCGGGCGAGTCGACGGCGTCGCTGCTGGGCAGCGCGGCGTGGATCCTGGCCGACCGTCCCGCGATCCAACAACAGCTGCGCGAAAACCCGCAACTGCTAACGGCTTTCATCGAGGAGACGTTGCGGCTCGAGTCGCCGTTCCGCGGGCACTACCGGCACGTGTGGCGCGACACCACCTTGGCCGGAGTCGATTTACCCGCCGACTCCCATCTGCTGCTGATGTGGGGCGCGGCCAACCGCGACCCGACGCATTTCGAGGCCCCGAACGAATTCCGCCTCGACCGCCCCGGCGCCAAAGGCCACCTGGCGTTCGGCAAGGGCCTGCACTTCTGCGTGGGCGCGGCGCTGGCGCGCCTCGAAGCGCATATCGTGTTGGGCAAGCTGCTGGAGCGCACCACCTGGATCGAGGCGCTCGACGTCGGCGAATGGCTGCCGAGCATCCTGGTCCGGCGCCGGAAATCGCTGCGGCTGGCGGTGCGATAACCCGTTACGGCCGCGGCTGCACGTCGACGCTGGGCGGCAGGGGTGAGGGCTCCTCGCGGCCTGCGCGCATCGATCGCCGCACGATGCTGAACGCGACGGCACCGCCCGCCAGGACCACGACGGCCGCCCCCGCGATCACCCAGGGACGCGGCCTTCGCCGCTGGGCCCGGCGTGCATCCTGCAGCGCCTGGGGCAGCCCGGCGACCACTTCTTGGGCGGCGGCCAGCTCCTGCGCGAGGGTCTCTTGGGCCGCGGCGATCTCGCGGGCGAGCCGGCCCTCCCGGTAGCGGCGGCGGAGCTCCGACGCGGTCGACTGCGCGCCGTTGACGCTGAGTCCGACGACGCCCCGGGTGACGTCGACCGGTCCCACCGCCGTGTAGGTCAGGCCCCGGGCCAGTCGCTCCCGCGGGGTCAGCCGGGTTTCCGCCTTCGCGCTCATCTGCCGCCCTTCTGTGCCGCTCCCCCGGTGCCTCATCAGCCTGCCATCAATCGGGCACGCCCGGTACCGGCTGCGGGCTTGCCCGCCCGCAATGGCAGACTCTAACCCCGTGACTAACAGCCCCATTCAGACCGCCACCGCAACGCTGCACACCAACCGTGGAGACATCAAGGTCGCCCTCTTCGGGAACCACGCGCCCAAGACCGTCGCGAACTTCGTCGGCCTGGCCCAGGGCACCAAGGAGTACTCGACGCAGAATGCATCGGGCGGCCCGTCGGGGCCGTTCTACGACGGCGCGGTCTTCCACCGGGTGATCAAGGGCTTCATGATCCAGGGCGGCGACCCGACCGGCACCGGCCGCGGCGGTCCGGGCTACAAGTTCGCCGACGAGTTCCACCCCGAGTTGCAGTTCGACAAGCCCTACTTGCTCGCGATGGCCAACGCCGGCCCGGGCACCAATGGCTCCCAGTTCTTCATCACCGTGGCCCAGACGCCGCACCTGAACCGGCGGCACACGATCTTCGGCGAAGTGACCGACGCCGACTCGCAAAAGGTCGTCGACGCGATCGCCACAACGGCCACCGACGGCAACGACCGTCCGACCGAGCCGGTCGTCATCGAGTCGATCACGATCTCCTGAACCGGCGCCGTCGCTCAGCGCCGGTTGCCACCGGCGTACCCGGCGTCGGTCAGCGCGTCGAGCACCTCCAGCGGGTTGGTCCCGAGGTCCCACCGGGAGAAGATCACCAGCCCCCCGTCGGCCGTCTCGACCTCGAGCAATCGCACCGTGCGCCCATGCCGGCGGAACTCGGTGATCCGGATGATCTTGATGTCGGAGCGCCGTAATAGCTGCGTCCGAAACCACCCCCGCAGCGCCAACCCGTCGGGAGTGATTGCCAGCTTCGGGCGGGCGCGCCACGTCAAGCCCGCAAACACGATCAGACCGGCTGCGGCAATCCCCGTCAAAATGCGGCCGGGCGGGTCTGTGACTATGGTCACACTCGCGATAGCCATCAAAACGCCCACGGCCCCGCAACCAGCGATTCCGGCCGCACCGGGCGCCCATTCTGTTTGCTGCACGGGCCGACTAACCCCTCCCACCATTGGCTATGCGGTTATCCACAAGCGCTATCAACAGTGGGGATAAATCACACGCGTGTGATTGGGTGGTCACAACGTTGCTGAGCCAGTTACAGGCGGACCCCAAGATGAATTCATCAGCGGCGCGGCCCCGATCAGTGCCAGCGCATCGTGAGCAACAAGCCGGTGATCATGAAAGCGAACGCGATGGCGTAGTTCCACGGGCCGAGTTGCGCCATCCAGTTCAGGGCCGCCGGCGCCTGGCTTCCGACCGCGGCCAGCTGGAATACCATCAGCCAGACGAGCCCGATCAACATGAGGCCGACAAACAGGCAGACGAACCACACGCTGGAGGGTCCGACCTTCACCTTCACCGGCGTGCGGCTGACCGCGCTGACGGTGAAATCGTTCTTCTTGCGGACCTTCGATTTGGGCATTTCAGTACCTCGGCATTACCTGAACAACATGTTGAACGGGACGGGGTGCGACGATAACGATGGCAGCTGCACGGATGGCTCGGCTACGAGACTAACTCACCTGGCCCCGTGACCAGGAAATGGAGAGCCGATGATTGACAGGCGCCGCTCACCATGGCGCTTCGGCGTCCCGCTGGTGTGCCTGCTGGCGGGGTTGCTGCTCGCCGCCACCCACGGGGTGTCGGGCGGCGCCGAAATCCGCCGCAGCGACGCGCCGCGCCTGGTCGATCTGGTCCGCGAGGCGCAGTCGTCGGTGGCCCGCCTCAGCGCCGAGCGCGGCGAGCTGACCGACAAGCTCGATTCGGCGCACGGCCGCTCGTCGGACGCCGCGCTCGCGGCGATGCTGCGTCGCGCCGCGGAGCTGGCGGCCGAGGCCGACATGAACCCGGTCCACGGGCCGGGCCTGGTGGTGACCCTCCAGGACGCGCAGCGCGACGCCAACGGCCGCTTCCCCCGCGACGCATCGCCGGACGACCTGGTGGTGCACCAGCAGGACATCCAGGCCGTCCTCAACGCGCTGTGGAGCGCCGGCGCGGAAGCGATCCAGATGCAGGACCAGCGGATCATCGCGACCTCGGTGCCCCGTTGCGTCGGCAACACGCTGTTGCTCAACGGGCGCACCTACAGCCCGCCCTACACGATCACCGCGATCGGCAACGCGGCGGCCATGCAGGCCGCCCTGGCCGCCGCTCCCCTTGTCATCCTCTACAAGCAGTACGTGGTCCGTTTCGGGCTGGGCTACCAGGAAGAGGTCAAGCCCGACGTCCAGGTCGCCGGCCATTCCGAACCGGTGCGCATGCACTTCGCGCAGCCGGCGGGCCCGGTGGGCTACTGAGCCGGACGGTACCCTGACACGATGCGGATCCTGGTTGTCGACAACTACGACAGCTTCGTGTTCAACCTGGTCCAGTACCTGGGCCAGCTCGGCGTCGAGGCCGACGTGTGGCGCAACGACGACGCCCGGCTCGCCGACGAGAACGCCCTCGCCGCGCAGTTCGATGGCGTCCTGCTGAGCCCCGGCCCGGGCACCCCGGAACGCGCGGGCGCGTCGATCGCCCTGGTCCGAGCCTGCGCCGAGCGGCGCACCCCACTGCTGGGAGTGTGCCTCGGCCACCAGGCCATCGGCGTGGCGTTCGGCGCCACCGTGGACCGCGCGCCGGAGCTGCTGCACGGCAAGACCAGCAGCGTGTTTCACACCAATGTCGGTGTGCTGCAAGGACTTCCGGATCCCTTTACGGCGACGCGGTACCACTCGCTGACGATCCTGCCGGAGTCGTTGCCGTCGGTGTTGGAAGTCACGGCCCGCACCCGCAGCGGCGTGATCATGGGCGTGCGGCACACCGAATTGCCGATTCACGGTGTCCAGTTCCACCCGGAGTCGATCCTCACCGAGGGCGGGCACCGAATGCTGGCGAACTGGCTCGCCTATTGCGGCTGGACGCGCGACGACACGCTGGTGCGCCGGCTGGAGAACGAGGTGCGCGCCGCGGTCCGGCCGTACTTCCCGGACGACGCCGCGGCTACTGGCCGAACTTCAGCGTGATGATCCCGTCCCGGTTGCAACCGGCCCCGGCCGGCGGGTTCTGATAGACGACCCGGTGCGACTGGGCGCCGCCCGCGTCGACGTCGGGTCCCTTGTCCAGCACCCCGGTCCAGCCCAAGGCGCGCAACCGCGGTTCGGCGTCGGTCCAGAACATGCCGGTCAGGTCCGGCATCAGGAATTGGTTGCCCTTGGACACCTGGATCTCGATCACCGAGTCCACCGGAACCATCTGGCCCTTGGGCGGATTCGTGCCGATCACCTCACCGGCGGGTCGGGGGCTGTCCACCGAGGTCTGGCTGAACTTGGTGAACCCATAGACGGTCAGGTTCTTCTGCGCGACGTCGACGGTCTGGCCCGCGACGTCGGGAACCTGCTTAGTTTCCGGTCCGGAGCCGACGATGACCGTGATCACGTTCGTGATCGCCGACGTCTGGTTGGCCGGCGGGTTGGTCCCGATGACCTTGCCCAGCAGCTCGGGGCTCGACGGTGAGTTCGCCTGCTTGAACTTGCTGAATCCGGCCGCTTTGAGCTTGCTGACCGCATCGGCGTAGCTCAGGGAGGACACGTCGGGCAGTTCACGTTGCTCCGGTCCGGTGGAGACGTTGATGGTGATCTCGTCGCCGGCGCTCACCGACGCATTGGCGCCCGGGTCGGTGCTGATGACGTGATCCGGCGGAACCGTGGAGTCCGGCTTCTGCAGCGTCCGGGTCTTGAAGCCCCGGTTCTGCAGCGCCGCAATGGCATCGGCGGATACCTGCCCGCGCATGTCGGGCACGGTGACGTCGCGGGTGCTGCCACCGAACGTGTTGAACGCGATGACGACCACGATCGTCAGCACCGCCAGCGCGGCGACCGCGACAACCCACCGGCCGATGGAACCGCCGGGGGCACCGTCGCGGTCGGTGTCGTCGAGGGCCTGGCGCGGCAGCGGGTCGGTGCGCGGGCCGTGGCCTGCCGCGGATGACAGATACGAACTGCGCTCGGCGTCGGTCAGCACCTTGGGCGCCTCGGGCGGCTCCCCGTTGTGCACCCGCACCAGGTCCGCGCGCATCTCCGCCGCGGTCTGGTAGCGGTTCTCCGGATTCTTGGCCAGCGCCTTGAGCACGACGGCATCCAGGTCCGCGGAGATGCCCTCGTGCCGCTTCGACGGCGGCACGGGGTCCTCGCGGACGTGCTGGTAGGCCACCGCGACGGGCGAGTCGCCGGTGAAAGGCGCTTCGCCCGTGAGGATTTCGTAGAGGACGCAGCCGAGCGAATACACATCGGAGCGGGCGTCGACGGAGTCACCGCGCGCCTGTTCGGGTGACAGATACTGAGCGGTCCCGATCACCGCGGCGGTCTGGGTGACGCTGTTGCCGCTGTCGGCGATGGCGCGGGCGATGCCGAAGTCCATCACCTTGACCGCGTTGGTGGTGCTGATCATGATGTTCGCCGGCTTGACGTCACGGTGGATGATGCCGTTTTGATGGCTGAAGTTGAGGGCCTGGCAGGCGTCGGCGATGATCTCGATGGCCCGCCGGGGCGCCAGTGGGCCGTCGGTGTGCACGATGTCGCGCAGCGTGACGCCGTCGACGTACTCCATCACGATGTAGGGCAGCGGGCCGGTGGGCGTATCCGCCTCGCCGGTGTCGTAGACCGCCACGATGGACGGGTGATTCAGCGCCGCGGCGTTCTGCGCCTCGCGCCGGAAACGCAGGTAGAAGCTGGGGTCGCGGGCGAGGTCGGCGCGCAGCACCTTGACGGCGACGTCGCGATGCAGGCGCAGGTCGCGGGCCAGGTGGACCTCGGACATGCCCCCGAAACCGAGGATCTCGCCGAGTTCGTAGCGGCCGGACAGCGGCTCGGGCGCGGTCATTGCGGCGTTTCGGGCCGGGCCGGCGGGCTGCGGTGCAGCCCGGACTTGGCGACGCTCCCGCGGTCCGGCCAATCCAGTCGCAGGCTCGGTGCGGACCCACTGGGCGTGCTGCTCGGCGGCGGCGGCGCCGTCGCGGGCGGGGTCCCGGTGTCGGTGACCGTCGGGGGTTGCTGCTGCTGATCCGTGCGGGAATTGATGACGATGATCACCGCGATCAGGATCGCCAGCGCGCCCAGCACGCCCGCCGCCCACAGCAGTGCCCGCTGACCGGACGAGAAGGTGCGCCGGGCCGGGGGCCGCGACCGGCCGGTGGACGGCCCGGACCGGCGGACCGGGGCGCTGCGGCCCGCGGTGACGGGCGCCCGGGTGTGCGGGCTGGACGGAATGGACGCCGGTGAGGCCCGCCCCGGCGGCGGCGACTGGCTCGGCCGCGGGGGCCGGCGCCCGGCCCGCACCGCCGCGACGGCGTCGGCGAACGGTCCCCCGCTGCGGTAGCGCATCTGGGGATTCTTGACGAGGGTGATCTCGATGAGCTCCCGCACGTTGGGCGGCAGTTCGGCGGGCAGCGGCGGCGGCGGTTCCTTGATGTGCTTCATCGCCACCGTCAACGCGCCGTCACCGCTGAACGGCCGCTTCCCCGAAACCACCTCGTAGCCAACGACTCCCAGTGAGTAGACGTCGCTGGACGGGGTGGCGTCGTGGCCCAGCGCCTGTTCGGGGGCGATGTATTGCGCGGTGCCCATCACCATTCCGGTCTGGGTCACCGGCGCGGCGTCGACCGCCTTGGCGATGCCGAAGTCGGTGATCTTCACCTGCCCGGTGGGAGTGATCAAGATGTTGCCCGGTTTGACGTCGCGGTGGACCAGGCCGGCGGCGTGCGCAACCTGAAGCGCCCGACCGGTCTGCTCGAGCATGTCCAGCGCGTGCCGCAGCGACAGCCGCCCGGTGCGCTTGAGCACCGAATTCAGCGGTTCGCCGTTGACCAGCTCCATCACCAGGTACGCCGTCCGGCCCTCGCCGTCCAGCTGGCTCTCGCCGTAGTCGTGGACCTGCGCGATGCCGGGATGGTTCAGCATCGCGGTGGTGCGCGCCTCGGCGCGGAACCGCTCGATGAACTCGGGGTCCTGGGAGAACTCCTGCTTCAGCACCTTGACCGCGACGCGCCGGCCCAGCCGGCTGTCCACGGCCTCCCACACCTGGCCCATGCCACCGGTGGCGATCAGGCGTTGCAGGCGGTATCTGCCTGACAGCGTCACACCAACTCGCGGGCTCATGGTCCTCCCTGTAGCGCCGCCTCGATCACCGCCCGTCCGATCGGCGCGGCCAGCGCGCCCCCGGTCGCGGACAGTCGGTCGGCGCCGTTCTCCACCAGCACCGCCACGGCAACCTTCGGCGCCTGCGCGGGCGCGAACGCGATGTACCACGCGTGCGGCGGAGTGTGACGCGGGTCGGTGCCATGCTCTGCGGTACCCGTCTTGGATGCAATCTGCACGCCGGGAATCGCCCCTTTCTGCTGTGCGACCTTCTCGGCGCCGACCATCAGCTCTGTTAGCTTAGCGGCGACCTGCGGCGACACCGCGCGGCGCTGTTGGTAGGGCGCCGTGGTGCTGATGTTCGAAAGGTCCGGTCCCTTGAGGCTATCGATCAGGTAGGGCTGCATGGTCACCCCGGCGTTCGCGATGGTCGCGGCGATCTGGGCGTTTTCCAGCGGCGTCAACGCCACATCCTTTTGACCGATGCTGGACATGCCCAGCGCGGCGGCGTCCGGGATGATCCCGACGGTGGATTCGGCAACCTGCAGCGGAATGACGCTGGGCGTGGTGTCCAGCCCGAACGAGCGCGCCATGCTGCGCAGCGCGTCGGCGCCGGTCATGATGCCCAGCTGGACGAAGGCGGTGTTGCAGGACAGGGCGAACGCCTGGCGCAGCGACACCGTCGGCTCGTTGCCGCACGGCGTGCCGCCGTAGTTCTCCAGCGTGGCGGTGCTGCCCGGCAGCGGAATGGTGGCAGCAGCCGTCAGTTGCTCGGTTTCGGTGGCGCCGGCCTGCAGCGCCGCAGCGGTGGTGACCACCTTGAACGTGGAACCCGGCGGGTAGGTCTCCGAGATCGCGCGGTTCGTCAGCGGGCTGTCCGTGTCGTCGCGCAACCGCTGCCAGGCCTGCGCCTGCACCTCGGGATCGTGCGACGCCAGCAGGTTGGGGTCGTAGGAGGGCGACGACACCATGGCCAGGATCTTGCCGGTGGACGGCTCCAGGGCGACGACGGCTCCCTTGCACGGCGGTCCGCCGCAGCCCTGCTGCATCGCGTCCCAGCCGGCCTGTTGGACCCGCGGGACGATCGTCGTGTCGACGTTGCCGCCGCGCGGATCGCGGCCGGTGAAGAAGTCGGCCAGCCGGCGTCCGAACAGGCGCTCGTCGGACCCGTTCAACAACGGGTCCTCGGCCCGTTCCAGGCCGGCGCTCGAATAGCGCAGCGAGTAGAAGCCGGTGATCGGCGCGTACACCGCCGGATTGGGATAGACGCGCAGGAACCGGAAGCGGCTGTCGGTGGCCACGGAGTAGGCCAACAGCTGGCCGCCGGCGACGATCTGGCCGCGCTGGCGCGAATACTCGTCGAGCAGCACCCGCTGGTTGCGTGGGTCGGCCCGCAGGCCGTCGGCGGCGAAGACCTGCGTCATCGTGGCGTTGAGCAACAGCAGCACCACCAACGCCATCACGGTCACCGAGATCCGGCGGAGAGAGGCGTTCATACCCGCTCGATCACCTCGGTGCTGGCCGCCGCGATCGGCGACGTGTTACGCGCGCGGGTGCGCAGGGGACGACGGGCGCTGTGCGAGATGCGCGCCAAGATCCCCAACAGGATGTAGTTCGCCAGCAGTGACGAACCCCCGTACGACATCCACGGGGTGGTCAGGCCGGTCAGCGGGATCAGGCGCGTCACGCCGCCGACGACGATGAACAGCTGCAGTGCCAGGGTCGACGCCAAACCCGCCGCCAGCAGCTTGCCGAAGCTTTCCCGCGTCGCGATCGCCGTGCGCAGACCGCGCACGATGACGATCGTGTACAGCATCAGAAGGGCCGCCAGGCCCACTAATCCCAGTTCTTCGCCGAACGCGGCGATGATGAAATCGGTCGACGCCGCCGGCACGGTGTCGGGCTGGCCGTTGCCGAGCCCGGTGCCGAAAATGCCGCCGGTCGCAAAGCTGAACATCGACTGCACCAGTTGGTAGCCGCTGCCGTCGGGGTCGGAGAACGGGTCCCACCACATCTGCACCCGAACCCGCACGTGGTCGAAAAGGAAGAACGCCGCAACGCTTCCCGCGACGAACAGCACCAGGCCGATGACGACCCAACTGAACCGCTGGGTGGCGAGGTAGAGCACCACCAGGAACGACGCGTACAGCAACAGCGACGTGCCGAGGTCCTTCTCGAAGACCATCACGCCGACCGAGATCACCCACGCCGCCAACAGCGGCGCGAGATCGCGGGGGCGGGGCAGGGTCATGCCCATGAAATGCTTGCCGACGCTGGTGAACAGGCCGCGCTTGGCGATCAGCACCGCCGAGAAGAAGATCAGCAGCAGGATCTTGGAAAACTCGGCCGGCTGAATTGAGAAGCCCGGGAAGCGAATCCAGATCTTCGCGCCGTTCTGCTCGGACATGGATGCCGGCAGCACCGCGGGGATGGCCAAGAAGACCAGCCCCGCGATCCCGAAGATGTAGCCATAGCGGGCCAGTTGTCGATGGTCTTTCAAAAACGTGACGACCAACGCGAACGCGGCCACCCCCACCACGGTCCACAGCATCTGCTGCGTCGCGCTGGGATGACGGTGGCCGCTCAACTCGTTGTCGACGAGGTCGAGCCGATGGATCATCACCAGACCAAGGCCGTTGAGCAGAGCGACAATTGGCAGCAGCAGGGGGTCCGTGTAGGGGGCGAATCGTCTGATCGCCAAGTGCGCGCCGCCGAATATCACCAGAAAGACCAGCCCGTAGCTGACCAGGTTCCAGCGCAGTCCGCGGTCCTGATTGGCCTGCACGATCAGCAACGCGGCGACGGTGATCAGTGCGGCGAAGCACAACAACAGCAGTTCGGCGTTGCGCCGAGTGGGCAGTGGAGGAGTGACTGCGACCGGCGGCTGGACTTGTGTGGTCATGCCACCGCCCGGCAATCGATGCCCGGCTTTGGTGGTGGTGGCGGGAGCGCGGTCACCGTCTGCGTGGTCGTGGGCGACGTGGTCGCGGGCGCGGTCGGCGCGGTGCTTGTGGGACTGCTGGTCGGGCTGGCGCTGCTGGTCGGCGTGGAACTCGAAGAGGTAGGGGGCGCACTGACATTCGGTTCGGTGGTGGCGGGCGGGGAGGTGGCTTG
>NZ_LZIS01000227.1 GCF_001667015.1 Mycobacterium sp. E3198
CGCACCGCCGGCACCCATTTTCGTACGCACGCCCCCGATATAACCGTCCGAGGTCGGCCAGTACCACTGAACCGCCCCGCAGCCCAATCTATTTCGAACTCATCGAAATTTTTGGTTCTGCATCGTGGAAAAGTCAGCGGCATTCAGGTCTTTGAGGGCGGCTGCGAAACGGTCGACCGCCGCCCTCGTCACCTGCCCGTTCTCCCCCGGCTTCCAGCAGAATCGTCGCGCGGGCCGTGCCGCAGGCGTACAGGGCAATCTCGGTCGGCGCATCGGCCGCTAGCGCCTTGCGCGCCTTGGTAATCCGACGGGCGAAGATCAGCGACACCGTGGCCGTTTCAGCGTCGAGGTCGAATCGGTCCACCGCAGCGGCGGCGCGTGCGATCGCCGGAATCTGGTCTGCGTGATCAGCCACCACAGCGCGTGCACCTCTTCAGTGGGGACGTCGCGATCCCTGGTCAGGAATGCGCAGGACTGCGCGCCGACCAGGTGATCATCTCGGCCTGTGCCCCTTGTCGATTTGGCGGCGTGCGCTTTGACGTGTGGCGATCCTCAATTAACACGACGCGGGCGATACCACCAATTTGCGCTGCCATTCCCGACCAAATCGGATGCCACGAACCGGCGGTTCCGATTGCGGCCTTAATGCGAACCCGGCTCAATGCCACAATCCCGTAAACGAAGCGCGCATGGCGAAACCCTAGAAAGGGTGAGCAGATTCGTGATATTGATATTACGCATCGCATTTTAGCTATCTCCATACGTCCAATGGTCGATGGTGGGGCGGCCGCGTCCGGAGGGTCGATGACGACCCGTAGGGAGGCCCGCAAATGTCGTATGTGATCGCCTCACCGCAAATGCTGGCAGCGGTCGCCACCGATGTGGCCGGTATCGGCTCGTCATTGAATGCGGCGACTGCGGCCGCGGCAATGCCGACGACGAATGTGCTGGCCGCGGCGCAGGATGAGGTGTCGGCGGCGATCACGTCGCTGTTTTCCGGTGTTGCCCAGGACTATCAGGCGCTCAGCGCGCGGGCGGCCGCGTTTCACAGCGAATTCGTGCAGGCGCTGGGTGGCGCGGGGGGTGCATATGTGGCCGCCGAGGCGGCCAGTGCGTCGGGATTGCAGGCCGTGGGATCGGCGACGTTGCAGGTGGTTAATGCGCCGACCGAAATGCTGGTGGGTCGTCCGTTGATCGGTGATGCTCCTGCCGCGACGACACCGGGTGCCCCGGGCGGGGCCGCCGGGATCTTGTTTGGCAACGGCGGTAACGGCGCTGCCGGGGTGGCCGGGGTCAACGACGGTGCCGGTGGTGCT
>NZ_LZIS01000228.1 GCF_001667015.1 Mycobacterium sp. E3198
GCTCGTTGGCGGTGCGACCCAAAGCCGGTTCCAGCACGCCGGTCTCCTCGAGCTGGCGTGCGACGGCGCGCAGCCGGTGCCGGATCGCGGCCGACCAATTCCCCTCCGCGGCATAGCTTTCGGCGGTGGCGCGATGCTGGGCGGCGGTGAGCAGGGCGGCCTCGAACAGCAGGTAATCGCCGCCGCGGTTGGTGCGCATGGTGCGTCGTGCGATGTGGATGCCGACCACCACCGCGACCGCCAGCAGGACGAGGAGCACGGTGGTGGTGAGCCAGCCGCCCGGTATCTTCGCGGTCTTTTCGAGCAGCCGGTACAGCAGTTCGTTGACCCACTCGGCGAATTGCCGGGCCGCGGAACCCTTGGAGTAGATCGGTTTGTTCAGCTCGATCTGGGCGGCCTGATGGGCGGCATCGCGGTCGATGTCGATGGAAGGCACGGTCAGTGGGTCCTTAAACCGGCCGGGTCAGCCAGAGGTTGTCGGTGGATTCGACCGCGGCGGGCCCGCCGGCGGCGCCGCTTTGCAGCACCAGGTCGAACGCCTCGGCCCGCATTCGGCGATCGGTGTAGAGCAGCACGATGACACCGGCGTTGAACGGCGCGGTGATGATTTGGCCGATCGCCGTGCCGACGGCGGCGATCGCGGTGCTCAGCAGCAGCCCTCCCGTGGACGGGGACATGACGGCGAGCAGGATCTGGCCGCCGATGGCGAAGGGCGCCGCGACGGCGTTGCCGATGAAGGACGCCACGATGAAGGTCAGCGTCCGGATCCCCAACACCCGCCAGAAGCCGTTGCGGACCAGCGCGAACGACCGGGTGACCGCGTCGAAGACGGGCAGTCGCTCCAGGACGATCAGCACCGGCGCGAACAGCACCGCGGTGTACAGGTAGACCAGCAACGCGATCACCACGAGCACCAGCGGCAGCCCCAGCAGCACCGCGGGCGCCGGGCCGCCGGCCACCGCCAACAGCGCGATCGCGACCGCCACCAGCCCGAACAGGACCGCCACCGCGGCGGCCTC
>NZ_LZIS01000229.1 GCF_001667015.1 Mycobacterium sp. E3198
GGCGGCGCTCGAGGCGGCGACCCCGCTGGCCGTGAGCGTCCCCGAGGAACCGGACCTGGCGCTGGCCCGGGGCGCGGCGCTGGCGTCGGCGAACGCGCCGCTGTTCGCGGTGTCGACGGCCGCCCTGGCCTACTCGCTGGACCCCGGCACCGGCGAGGTGAGTCCGCGGGCGCTCAGCCCGACCTACCTCGAGGTTTCCGGCAATGCCCGCCCGGGCGCCCTGGCCTACAGCGCCCTGGAGGATCTGGCCGACGACGAGCAGGGCCAACCGCGCCGGCGCAGGTTCCCCATGCTGGTCGGCAGCGCGCTGGCCAGCATCGCCGCCGTGGCGGCCGGGGTGGTGGTGGTTTCGCTGACGTCGGACGCCCGCCCGGCGCCGCAGGGGACCAGCCCGCACGCCGTCGCCCCGGTCAATCGGGCGCCTGCGCCGCAGGCGCAGGTGCCCGCCCCCAGCCCGCCGTCGCCCGCGCCGACCACCGCGGTGGCCGCGCAGCCCCGGCCCATCGAGCACCCGGACCAGGACCACGGCGCCGTCGACGTCACCCACACCGGCGCCCGGCGCGCGGATCAGCGTCTCGGGCATCAACGAGAATCGAACGATCGCCTGCAACAACAACGTCGTCAGCGTCAGCGGCGTTTCCAACACGGTCGTGATCACCGGCCACTGCACGAGCCTCACGGTGTCGGGCGTTCAGAACGCCATCACCGTCGACTCCGTCGACAGCATCGACGCGTCCGGCTTCAGCAACAAGATCACCTACCACTCGGGCAATCCGAAGATCAGCAACTCCGGCGGTTCCAACGAGGTGCAGCAGGGCTGATCAGCCGCGGCTGACCCTTCTCGCCCTCTCCCACCGCGAGCGTGCGC
>NZ_LZIS01000230.1 GCF_001667015.1 Mycobacterium sp. E3198
GTCGGCGCTCACCTCATCCGCAGCGTTGGCCTTGGCGCTGTGAATCTGATACCCGTCAACCGGCCAACGACCCATCCCCCGCCCGGGCTGTTCGATCCGACCCGGCCCGTGCCCAAGACCACCCCGCCGGACAAACCACTGCCCGTCTTGCCGCGGCAGCGTTCCGAGCCGCCGCGGCGCACGCCGCCATCGCGGCCGGCCCGCCGGCGCGGCCGCCTCAAGTGGCCGCTGACCGTCGGGGCCATCGTCGTCCTGGCCGTCGCCGCCGTGACCACCGGTTACCTGTTGCGACCGCAAGCGTCGACGCCGGGCAACTCAGCGGCTCAGCCCGGGCCGCAACCGGGGCAAACCGCCCAACCGGCAACGTCTTCGGGGCAAACCGTGTTGCCCTTCGCCGGCCTCAAGAACCCCGGCGGCATCGCGGTGGACAACGCCGGCAACGTCTATGTGGCCGACGCTGGCAACAGTCGGGTGCTCGAACTGGCGACGGGGTCCAACAGCCCGACCACGCTGCCGTTTCCGGGCCTGGGCGGGGCCAGCGGCGTGGCGGTGAATGCCGCTCGCACTATCTACGTCGTCTGTCCCGGGAACAATCCGTTGCTGAAACTTGCGGCGGGGTCCAGCAGCCCGACGGAGCTGCCGGTCACCGGGCTCAGCAGCCCGCGCGGCGTGGCGGTGGATCGCGCCGACAACCTGTACCTGACCGACGGCTCCAATCGGGTACTGAAATTGGCGGCGGGCTCCACCGATCCGACGACGCTGCCCTTCACCGGCCTCAGCAGCCCCACCGGGGTCGCGGTGGACGATGCCGGGGCGGTCTACGTCAGCGACAGCGGCAACAACCGGGTGCTGAAACTGGCCGCGGGCTCCAGCAGCCCGACGGAGCTGCCCGTCACCGCCCTCAACGATCCGGTCGGCGTGGCGGTGGACACCGCCGGCGACCTCTACGTCGTTGACCGCGGCAACAACCGCGTCGTGAAGCTGGCCGCCGGTTCGACCACGCAAACCGCGTTGCCGTCCGCCGGCCTGAGCAACCTCGCCGGAGTCGCGGTCGACACCGCCGGGAACGTCTACGTCACCGATGCCGGACACAACCGGGTGGTCAAGCTGGCGGGATGACCTTCAATCGTTCGTGCCCCCCTTAAACCCATTGTGCCGCAACATGTCCGGAGGCAAATGAACATTCGCCAACCGTTGTATTAGCGATCGCCGATCAGCGAGGCGGGCAACCGGCCGTCCAGTACGCTCAACGACCCGAAACGATGTCAACCGCGTGCCGGGGTGCGGGCGGTCACTGCCGCTCGTCCGGCGGAAAAATTCATCAGCGGAAAGTAGAGCGACGCCTGACCCTCAGGGAGTATTGTGCCTCCCACGAGTGCAATTCAGCGTGCAGGGAGGACCTTCCCATGACGGTGCCCGATCGGCCAGACGGTGTCGTCAGGGAGGACGGCTGGCAGTGCCGAGCATGCGCATCTGCCCAAAGGCTCCAAGAATCCGACAAGGCGTAGCCCCCAACCTTGATTGATGCCAGCACAGCGGCCTCAGATCTCATCCACCTGCGAGAGAAAGCGAACATTATGACTCAGCAAGCCCCGGCGGGCTGGTATCCCGATCCGAACGGTGGATCCGGCCAGATGTATTGGGATGGCCAGCAGTGGTCGTCTGGTGCACCCCCTGTGCCTCAGCAGCCTGCGTTGAGCCCTGATGCTCTCCGCGCCGCCATGGCGGAGAATCGGTCGATCTGGGTCACCAACGGCCTGGCAGCATGGTCGCTGGTGGTTGGCATTTTGAGCCTTTTGCTGGACATGTTCTGCGGCGTCGGCGCCTTCATGGGGATCGTTGGGGTGATCGTGGGACTCATCGCATTCAATAAGAGCAAGCAGACGGGCCACGGCAGGGGGATGGCGCTGGGCGGCCTCATCACCAGCGGCGTGGCGGTCGCCATCGGCCTTATCGTCGTGCTCGTCGTCGGTGGACTGGCGTCGTCAAGGTGACGTGAAATGGGGTGGGACGAAGTGTCACTCATCTTCATCTTGATAATTGCGGTCATTGTCGCTGCTGTCGCGTATCAGATTCACAGCGCCAAGGCCAACGCTGCGGATGAGGTGAGCGCCGACTGGAGCGGCTTACGCATGACCCGGACCGAGCTGATCAACGGCTACAAGCCGAATGCCCACACCATCCTCTCGCGGGGCTGACCCCAACACCAGCCCCGACGCCCTGCTTCTGACAACCCACCACACCATCGCGACGCTGCTGGGCTTAGGGCATGTCTGACAAATCGCCGCTCAACAACGTTGCGCGCCTTTAATCCTCGGGGTTGAAGCTCGGCGGGCGTCCGCCTGCTATCCCCGTCGTTGGCGGTGGCCCTTTTGGTCGCGAGGTTCAGGGATGACCGCACCGATGGGACGTCGCCGCAACAGAGTTCGGTTGTGCCGTGAGGAGTAGGCCGTGTCGGCGCGGATCCGGTCAGGGCGAGTCCGAACATTCCGCCGGTGCCACCCCTGACCTTCAGATGGTTCAGCAAATGCTCGAACACCGGGTTATCGCCTGCTTGGCCGGCACCGACGAGGATCACCAGGGGCAGGCCGGCACCATCAACAAACTGATGGATTTTGGTGCTCGGGCCGCCACGAGGGAGCGGCCAACGCCATGGTCAGGCGGCTCGACGCGGGGATTGTTGTAATTCGACCCAGCCTTCTGTGTGGCGAGTGACGTTCATGGCATGGCGATGAGCACGCGCGGGTCGCAGCAGGATCGCCACCGGTGCACCAGTTCCCCCGGGGCCATGGTCGATGAGCGCGCACAACGGGTGAAACCCGAAGCCCCGCTGATACGTTGGCGCTGCAGACTCCCGGCCCCCGAATGCGCGCACACCAGCGAGGCATCGATATCAATGCCCACCGGATGTGCGGCGTCAGCCTCATGAGCAAGTGCCCCCGTTCCCCCGCCACCATCTTCGTTAACGCTACTTCGGCAAATCGATTCTCGGTGAAAGCCTGAGGCTAGGCGGCACCAGTCCAACGGATGCCTGTATTCACCTGAGCGACAACGAGGATCCATGTCCGGCTTTGGAACCCCATCAGCTCTCGCGTAAGCGTTCCACGATGACGGCCCGGGCGGCGCGACCTTCCGGAGTCGGCGTGAGCGGGTAGACGTGTACCAGGCCGGGTCCTTCGCGGTATTCGACGTCGACGCCGGCCGCCGCGGCCTTCTCGGCCAGCAGCCGCGCGTCGGGGTTGAGGATGTCGCGGGTGCCGCTGAAGACGGTCAGTGGCCCCAGGCCGGCCAGGTCGCCGTTCAACGGGCTCACCATCGGGTCGGTCGCCGGCAGGTCGCCGCGCCAGCGCCCCGCGAATTCCAGCAGGCCCGCGCGGGTCAGCCACGGATCGTCGACGCCGCCGATCAACGGGTTGGCCAGCGACACGTCGAGAACCGGGGAGATCAACACCGTCCGCGGCAACACCAGGCTGCGCTCGTCACGCAGCATCAGCGCGGCCGACAAAGCCATCTGCCCACCGGCGGAGTCCCCGGCCAGACACACGCTGTGATCGGCCGCCGTCTTCTCGGCCACCATCTCGACGACCATGGGCATGACCTCGGCGGCCGTGCTGAACGGCACCAGCGGGTAGATCGGAACGACCACCTGCAGCCCGGCCTCCGCCGCGATCTGCGCCGCCAAACGCCAATGCTGCGAGGCGATTTCGTTGACCCAGGCCCCGCCATGAAAATAGAAGACGGTGCCGCGCGGTGTCGCGCTGTCCTTCAGCGTCAGGGTGAAAATCGGCCAGTCCGCCCGGATCTCCATGTGCACATCAAGGTCGGACCGCAACCGCGGGGGCGGCCCGAACGCCTGCGGAAGAGACGCCCGCTGCTCGATGTGCTCGCGGGCGCTTTCCGCACTTCGGTACGGCCGCCCGCGGGTGAGCCGGAGGACGGTGGGCAGCGCCCGGCTTCGCCAGCTCGGTGTCACCTGATCTGCAACCCCCGCTTGCGCACCCACAGCAGGGCGCCGACCGTTCCCGCGAGATAGACCCCGGTGGCGATGCCCAGGTGCACAAAGCTTTTCGTGTCCCGCCCGAAGACCGGCCAGATCAGTTTGGGCACCTGCGTCCACAGCACCCGGTGCTCGACCCCGTTCATCGGGTCGGCGACGTAATACAGCGCGTACGGCAGCGACAGGGCCAGCACCCAACCGCCGGTGCGGAGGCGATCGCCACGCTGGCGCCACCGCCGAAGCAGCGGCGCGACGCCCACCGGGTGCAACACCGAGATGAGGTTACCGACCCCTAGCCAGGACACGATGGGCACCGCGACGGTGGGGATGGTCACCCCGAGGCGCCCCGGCGACTCCAACCACAGCGTGAGGACCATCGCCGCCGCCAGGGTCGGCAGGCCGACGATCGCAAGCAGGGCCAGGTTCTTGATCAGCATGATCCGCCAGAATGGCACGCCGTCGGCCATCGCCTGCCGGACGCGGTAGTGGTCAGCCCCGAGCAGGTTGGTAGTGGTCACGTCGGCGAGGATCCAGGAGGAGAAGTAGGTGCCGATCAAGATCACCCAATCCGAGTGGTGGCGGCCGGTCGTCAACGGCTGCACCAGCAACCACGTCGCCGCGAAGACGACGTTGGCCAGCACTCCCATCAGCCAGGTGCGAGGCGGGGTGAACGCCCAGCGGATCTCCGCGCCGACCGCCGTCCACAGTCCTCGCTGCAGATCCTTGGCGGCCCGCCGGGCGGCGGCGGGGCGGGGGGCCGACACCCGCACGGCGGCGCGCAGCGCGGCGTCCAGTCGTGGACGCATCGTCGCCTGTAGTTCCGTCATCTGCTCCCCCGCCGGACCGCTCAACGCCTGCCCCGCAACGCTTTTGGTTACCCTTGCGAACCCGGTTTCCCGATGATGCGCTTGTGCAGCTCCTCGGTGAGGAGGTGAATCTGGCGGGTCAGCTCGAGGTCGGTCTTGAGCTCCACTTCCTGGGTCTGGAAGTCATGGTCGGCCCGGGCCTGCTGGAAAGCGGCCTGCCGGTTCTGGCCGATCATCACGAAGGTGGACAAAAAGATCGCCTCGAGCGACACCGCGAGCGTCAGCGTGGGCCACGGGTTAGGTTCCAGAAACGCCATCCACACGCCGAACAGGGCCGCGTGCAGCCACACGAAGTTCATCGACCCGGCAAACGCGGTGATCCGGTCGGCCAACCGCAGCTGGAAGCTGTCGCTGCGCCTCCTGGCCTCGCCGAGGACCGCCGGGTGGTGGACCTGCCCGCCGCGCAGCAGCCGGCGCGGAATGAGTTGCGGGGCGTGGCGATGGGCGTCGGCCTGTGTCGTCATGGGAGCCGTTCCTTAAGTTCGTAGGTGCCAGTGCGGGGCGCTGGCTAATGCTACTGATGCGGCTTCCGGCTGAGCCATGCCCGATGCCCCGCAGGTAGAACGTGTTACAGTTTGCCGACCGTGGCGAAGGACCTGTTCATGAACCGCAAGCGCGTCGTCATCGCGGGACTGGGCGACGTCGGCGTCCTGACCGCGATCCGGCTGGCCCGGCACGCCGACGTCGTCGGGATTTCCAGCAAACCCGCGCTGGTGAGCGGTCAAGAACTCGGCGTCCGGTTGTCCCGCCCCGAGGACTGGGCCCGCGACTACTGGATCCCGTTCGACAGGTTCCGCCGCCTGGACGGGGTGCGGACCGAGCAGGCCTCGTTGACGGGCCTGGATCTGGCCGCCCGAACCGTGCTGGGCCGCCGCCCGGACGGGACACCGCTGGCCGAGGAGTACGACGCGCTGGTCATCTCGACCGGGGTCAGCAACGGGTTTTGGCGCCGGCCGACCCTGCAGTCGGCCGCCGAGATCGGCGCCGACCTGCGCGCCGCCCATGACCGGCTGTCCGCGGCGGATTCGGTGCTGGTCATCGGGGGCGGCGCCGCCGCCGTCAGCAGCGCCGTCAACCTCGCGACGACCTGGCCGGGCAAGCGGATCGACCTGTACTTCCCGAAGGAGCGCGCCCTGGCCGAGTATCACCCGGCCACCTGGCAACGCGTCCGCGACCGATTGACGGACCTCGGGGTGGGCGTGCACGGCGGGCATCGCGCCCGGGTTCCCGACGGCTTCTCGGGCGACGCGATCACCGGCGAACCGGTCGAGTGGAGCACCGGGCAACCGCCGAGTTCCGCCGACGCCGTGCTCTGGGCCATCGGGCGGGCGCGACCCAACACCGATTGGCTGCCGCCCGAACTGCTCGACGAACACGGTTTTGTGCGCGTGACCCCACAGTTGCGGGTGCCCGGGCACCCGGGCGTGTTCGCCGTCGGCGACGTCGCGGCCACCGACCCGCTGCGCAGCTCGGCTCGCAATCGCGGGGATGCGTTGGTAGCCCGCAACATTCGCGCCGAGTTCGCGGGTCGGGAGCTGGGCACCTTCCGGACCCCGGGACGCCGCTGGGGTTCGTTGCTCGGTATTCAGCCCAACGGGCTCGAGGTCTTCTTCCCCACCGGTCAATCGCTGCGCTTCCCGTCCTGGTCGGTCGAGCGGGTGGTGATGCCATGGGTCGTCCGATGGGGCATGTATCGGGGAGTGCGCGAAAACCAGCCGCTTCGATAGAAAATCAGCCACTTGGATAGTGGCGGACCGGGCTCGGTTGCGAGATCCTCAGTGTCCAACACAGCCAAGGGTTTTGATGGGTTGGGCGGGTGACCTATTGCCCTGGCCTAAGGGGCCGTTCCATGAAACAGGTGGCGACCCACAAGTCGACTCTTTGCACGGGATTCCCGCCCCCGCCAAAGGTGCTGCCCACCGTCTTCATCGAGGCAACGTCGTGGCTGACCATCTTCCACCCCTGTTTGCCCATGCCGGTGGCCTTTTCATCTATATACGCCAATGCATCGTTGAGTTTGCCCTGAGGGCCCGAGGACAAAGAAGTGTACTCGTACTGCTGCGGATACCAGTTTCCATCTGACGCCAGCCACCAACCGGGACCCGGCGAAGCCTTGTTCGAAGGACTGCTCATACTCCGCAGCCTAGGACCCTACGCAAGGGCTGGAAGCCTGACCGAGCCCAAATTGTGGCGCGCGGTAAGGACCCACCGGATACGCGCCCGGGTACGGCGGCGGCGCGCCGGGGTCCAGCGGATGCGACATGTCTCACTGTAAGGCCCGGCAGGCCATTTCGCCCGCGCTGGCCGCGACCGCGATCCTAATCGCCGGTGCGCGTGAGCGTTTCGTCGTAGTCCAGGCTCCACTGACAATTGGGCCCACCGGACTCGTCCAGGTGATTGTGCCCGATGAGCTGCTTGAGGGGATCCTGCGGCGGCTGCGGCAACGGGTACTGCCCGGTGGCTTTCGCGTAGACCAGGCCCCCACAGCCGGGGTCGTTGTCGTCGTGCTCGACGTGCAGGCTCCACGCTCCGCCGGCGAAGACCAGCGGTGTGTCGATCGTCTTGGAGTGGAGGTAGCTCATGCACCGGTCACCGCCGCGCAGGCAGTCGGTGACGACCGCCTGATCGCCCTGCTGTGGCGGGATGGCCTTCTTGAATCTTCGGGTGACGTGGTAGCGGCCGTGCAGCGCTTCCGCCGGCGACCCGACCCGGGGCGGTAGCGTGCTCGGGTCGGGCAGGGTGCTGATGTCGACGTCCCCGGTGCGGGTGAAGGTCACCGTCCGCTTTTCGTTGCAGGCGTTTTCGGATGCCCCGCGGTATTCGCCGGTGAGGGTGCCGTCGGGCTGCGGCTGCAGCGTCAGGACCTGCCAGACCTCGGCCGGTGCGTCCCGGCATTTGTCCGAGCCGAGGCTGACGGCCACCCAGCGGCCGTCCACCTCGTCGAACACCGAGCTCGAGGCGAGCCTCAGCTCCCCACCGAGGCGCGACGCGGTGGCCCGGCAGCCTGTCGACCCACACGCCGAGCGCACCGCGTAGGTGTCCGTCGTCGGCTTGGCGGCCGCAGCCGTCACGTCGTCGAGGGTGCCGCCCTGCCCGAAATGCGCCTGGTAGACACCGGTGAACGGGCCCGTGTTGGGCGGCGGGGTCTTCGTCGGCGGGGCGCCGGTCGGCGCGGCTGCACGACCGGGATCATGGCCGTGCAGGAGCTTGACGCCGGCAAAAACACCTCCCCCCACGACGAGCAGCCCGACGCCGGCCAGCGCGCCGATCAGCGCGCGGGGACGCCGCCGGGGCCGCGGTCCGACGGGGGGCCGCATGGCGGGCATGGTGGCGTCGATCGCGGGTTGGGTGTCGGGGAACGGAACGGCGCCCGGCCCGGACGGGCCGGCGCCCAGGGCGCGGGCCAGCTGGTCGGCGAATTCGCGGCAGCCGGCGAACCTTTCGGCCGGCCTCTTGGCCATCGCGGTGGCGAACACCGGGTCCAGCGCGGCGAGCTGCGGACGATGGGCCGCGATCGAGGGCGGCGGGGCGCCGATGTGCTGGCTGATCACCACGGCGGGATTGGAATCGACATAGGGCGCCGCACCGGTCAGCAGGTGAAAAACCGTGCAGGCCAACGCGTATTGGTCGGCGCGGCCGTCGATCGGCTCGCCCTTGAGCTGCTCGGGCGCCGCGTAGGCCGCCGTGCCCACCGTCATGTTGGTCGCCGTCAGCCCGGTGGCGTCGTCGACGCGCCGCGCGACGCCGAAGTCGGCCAGAAACACCCGCCGCTGCTGCCCGTCGGGATCGGTCAACAAGATGTTGGCCGGCTTGACGTCTCGATGCAGCAGCCCGCGTTGATGCGCGTAGTCCAGCGCGGAGCCGACCGCGGTCGCGACGGCGACCACCAATTCGGGCGGCAGTCCGCCGGGGTGGCTCTCGCGCAGCAGCCGGCCCGCGTCCGTGCCGGCCACGTAATCCATTGAGATCCAAAGCCGGCCGTCTTCCTCGCCGCGGTCGTGGATCGCCACGATGTGCGGATGCGACAGGCCGGACGCCAGGTCCGCCTCGCGCAGGAACCGGGCCCGAAACTCCGGATCGTCGGTCGAATCCGCCGCGAGGACCTTCAGCGCGTCCTCGCGCGGCAGCCGTGGGTGCGCCGCCAGAAACACCTGACCCATGCCGCCCGAGCCCAACATCCGCAGGATCGTGTATCCGGCAAACACCTGGCCGACTTCGAGCGACATGGCCAGATCGTAGATGCTGAAGCCGCGGCGGCACGTGCAATTCGCTAATCCCCGGTGCGCGTGAACGTTTCGTCGAAGTCCGCGTTGAGTGGGCACGGCGCGCTCTGTTCCTGGTGACCGCGCCCGGTCAGCTTCGCGATGGGGTCCGCCGGCGGTTGTGGCAGCGCATATTCGCCGGTGGATTTCATGTGCGTCGTGTCCCCCGAGCGCGGGCACGTGCTGGTGGCGTCGACGTTCCAGGTCCACTTGCCGCCCCCGAACACCAGCGGTAGGTCATTGGACGGTTCGTGAAAGTAGCTCATGCATCGCTCACCGCTGCGCAGGCAATGGGTGGTGACGGCGGTGTCGAATTGCTGCAGCAGCTCGCCGCTCGTCAGGATCCACGTCACGTGGTAGCGACCACGCAGCGCCTGGGCCGGCGATACGATGCGCGTGGGGACGCCGGCCGGGTCGGGGATGCCCTTGGTATCGACGTCCCCGGTGCGGGTGAAGGTCACGGTTCGCTTGGTCGCGCAGGCATTGGCGGCGGTCGCGGTGAAGTCACCGGTGAGGCTCCCGCCGGGACCGGGTCGCAGCGTGAACACCTGCCAGAACTCCGCGGGGCCATCGCGGCACCTGTCCGTCCCGAGCGACACCGCCACCCAGCTGTCGTCGATCCGGTCGAACACCAGCGTCGCGTCCGTCACGGTCGCGCCGCCCAGGCGTTGCGCCGTCATCACGCAGCCCTGCGCGCGGCACACCGAACGGACCCCGTACGTGCTCGTCAGCGCCGGCGGCGCAGCCGAATCCGGGATGTCGTCGAGGGCGATGGTCGATCCGAAGTCCGCCCGGTAGGTGCCAATGAAGGGGTCCGACGCGGGGGCCGGGTGGCGCTGCGCGGTGAGCTGCAGGGCCGCGACCACGCCGCCGGCGACCAGCAACAGGACGCCCGCCACGACGCCGGTCACCAGGGCGCGGCGCCGACCCGATCTCCGGCTCGACGGCGACGACGGCGACGACGGCGGCAACGGCGGCAACGCGAGCGCGGTCGGGTCGAGTGCCCGATCGGAGCGCGCGTTGGCCGCGCCGAGGTGCCGACGCAATTGCTCGGCGAACTCCCCGCAGCTGCCGAAGCGCCCGGACGGCTCCTTGGCCATCGCGGTGGCAAACACCGGATCCAACCCCGCGAGCTCCGGCCGGCGAGCGCCGACCGAGGGCGGCGGGGCGCTGACCTGCTGGCCGATCACCACCGCGAGGTTGGGGCCCCGATACGGCGGGACGCCGGCCAGCAGGTGAAACGCCGTGCACGCCAAGGCGTATTGATCCGCCCGGCCGTCGACCGGCCCGGCCATCAGCTGCTCCGGCGCCGCGTAGGCCGCCGTGCCCACGGCCATCTTGGTCGACGTCAGCCCCGCCGCATCATCGAGGCGGCGCGCGATGCCGAAGTCCGCCAAGTAAATCCGCCGACCCTGTTCGTCGGAATCGGTGACCAGGACGTTGGCGGGCTTGACGTCGCGGTGCAGCAGGCCGCGATGATGCGCGTAGTCCAGCGCCGAGGCGACCGCGGCGATGATCGCCATCGCCTCGTCGGCGGGCATGCCGCCTCCGAACCGCTCCCGCAGCAGCCGGGCCGCGTCAGTGCCGGCCACGTACTCCATCGAGATCCAGAACTGGCCCTCGAATTCGCCCCGGTCGTGGATGCCCACGATGTGGGGATGCGACAGGCCGGCGGCCAGCTCCGCCTCGCGCTCGAACCGCTCCCGGTACTGCGGATCGGCGGTCACCTCGGGGGCCAACACCTTCAGCGCGTCCTCGCGAGGCAACCGCGGGTGCGCGGCCAGGTAGACCCGGCCCATGCCGCCCGAACCCAGCACCCGCAGGATCGTGTATCCGGCAAACACCTGGCCGGCGTCAAGCGCCATGGGCAAATCGTAGAGTCTGGCGGGTCAGCCGCAGTTGAGCAGCAGCATCAGCCCGTAGTCCATGTGGATCTGCTGATGGCAGTGCAGCAGGGACAGGCCGGGTTGATCGGCGACGAAATCGACCTCCATGCTCTGGTAGCCGCCCAGCATCGCGACGTCCTTGCGCACGCCGGCGGTCGGTGTGCCGGCGAAGCGGGTGATCTCAAAAGTGTGCCGGTGCAGGTGCATCGGGTGCAGGTCGTCGGTGGCGTTGCGGAAGCGCAGCCGGTAGCGCTTGTCGCGTTGCACGTCGAGCACGGGTGAGTTGGTGCCCATCGAAAAGGGCGTTCCGTTGATCGTCCAGAGATTGAAGCCGCCCTCGGCGGCGTTGCGCTTCTCGATCAGCATCTCGATGGTGCCGTCGGGCGCCGGAGGCGGGGGGGGGTGGGGCGGCGCGAACAAGCGGTAATCCCACTTGAACGGCGGCGGCGGCGCCCATTGCGGATCTCCGCCGCGGCCGGCGTATTCCACCACCACGCCCATCCCGTGGCCGCGGTCGTCGTCGGACAGGTCGCCCAGCACCCACACCCCCGGGTTGTTCATCGTGACCACCGCCGAAACCCGTTCCGCCGCACCGAGCCACAGCACCGGCACGGGCGCCGGATTCGGCACCGGGTTTCCGTCCAGCGCGATCACATGGAAGCTGTGACCGGGCAACGCCAGGCTGCGCGTCTCGGTGGCGCTGCCGTTGAGGACGTGCAGCAACACCCGCTGCCCGGTGTGGACGCGGATGGGGTCGCCGTGGCCGAGCATGCGCCCGTTGATGGCGAACGCCCCGTAGCTGACCTCGTAGCCACGCGGGTCGCCGCGGCCGAGCGAGGCCTTCATCGCCGATTCGCCCTTGTCCCTGAGGTCGGGCTCCTGCTCGCCAACGAGGAAGTCGCTGGCCATGTCGCCGCCGCGGCTGAAGGAGGGATCGAACTCCTTGAGCGTCAAGAAGATCTCTTGGTCGTAGGCACCGGCGTTCTGCCGGGGTTCGATGTAGACCGGGCCGACCAGGCCGCTGTATTGGCCGCGGGACAGGTCGGAGCGCGGGACGACGTGGGTGTGATAGAACCGGAAGCCCGCCGGACCGGGGACGAAGGAGATGCGGCGCATGCCGTGCGCGGGGACATACGGCGTGCCCTCCTCGGCCGAGCCGTCGACGTCGACGCCCACGTGCTGGCCGTGCCAGTGCAGCTGCTCGGGGGAATCGGTGTCGTTGAAGATGTCCACCCACGTCCGCTGCCCCTCCTTGAACCGCAGCAGCGGACCGGGGAATTGGCCGTTGTAGGTCAGGGTCGACGCGATGTGATCCGGTGCCAACTCCACGGTCGAAGTGCCGATCCGCAGGGTGTAATCCGGCTTGCCGTTGGGCGGGGACGGCGGCGCGGTCCGCGAGCACGCGGCCGTCGCGAGGCCGGCGCCGCCGCTCGCGGCGATCAGCGCCAGCCCGCCGCCCGCCAGGAACCGGCGTCGATCGACCGCCACGCTCATCGCCCCCGGGCCAAAACGGGCAGCAGAAACTCGATACGGCTATCCAGTTCGCTTGCCACGCGGCGGAATTCGGGGTAGCTCTCCCGGATGCCGCCGGCGGCCGACGGGTCGGGCAGGCTCCAGTGCATCGCCGTGGCCACGCCGTGCTTGTCGGCGTACTCGCGGACCTTGTCGCACAACGTGATCACGTAATCGAAACGCCGCCGGGCGACCGCCGTCAGCGGCCGCGGCCGGGCGTCGCCGAGGTCGATGCCGTACCTGTCGCGCATGACGCGTACCGCGTTGGGGTGCAGCGCGGGCTTGGGATGGCTGCCCGCGCTCGCGGCGCCGACGCGCGTTCCGCCCTTCTTGCGCAGCAGCGCCTCGGCCATCGGCGAGCGCGCGCTGTTGCCGGTGCACAAAAACAGCACCGACCCGGCCGGCTGCCCGGTGGGGGCCGCCGCGAGCGACGGATGAAGCGCGGCCGCCGCGTCGGCGAACGCCCCCGCGCAGCTGGCCAGGTTCAGCTGGTAATAGGTGTCGCGGCCGTCGAAGTTGCTTCGCCGCGCGTCGATCAGCCCGGCCGAACGCAAGAGCCGCAGGTGATACGAGACCAGGTTTTGCGGTTCGTCGACCGCGGCGGCCAGTTCCCGCACCCGGTGGTCGCCGGCCGCGAGTTCGGTCAGCAGCGCCCAGCGCACCGGATGCGAGGCCATCTGCATCAGCCGGGGAACCACCGCCCGATCGGTCGCCGCCACCCTTCGGACAATACATCAAACCAGTTTGATAGGTTACCGGCTGTGAACGCGACGAACCCGGAGCTTCGACGAAGCCTGGGGGTGTTCGACGCGGTGGTGATCGGGCTGGGCTCGATGATCGGCGCCGGAATTTTCGCCGCGCTCGGCCCCGCCGCGCGCGCGGCCGGCCCGGGGCTGCTGGTGGTGCAGGCGCTGGCGGCGGTGGTGGCCTACTGCAACGCCACCTCGTCGGCCCGGCTGGCCGCCCTCTACCCGGCCTCCGGCGGTACGTATGTGTATGGCCGCCAGCGGCTCGGGGAGTTCTGGGGGTATCTGGCGGGGTGGGGCTTTGTCGTCGGCAAGACCGCCTCGTGCGCGGCGATGGCCCTGACCGTCGGCTCCTACGCGTGGCGCGCGCAGGCGCACGCGGTGGCCGTCGCCGCGGTGGTCGCGCTGACGGCCGTGAACTACGCCGGGGTGCAGAAGTCGGCCTGGCTGACCCGCATCATCGTCGCGGTGGTGCTGGCCGTGCTGGCCGCGGTGGTCGTGGCCGCGTTCACCTCCCGCAGCGCCGCCGCCGATCACCTGCGCCTGGCGGGCGTCACCGCGGGCGGCGTGATCCAGGCCGCGGGGCTGTTGTTCTTCGCGTTCGCGGGCTATGCGCGGATCGCCACGTTGGGCGAGGAGGTCCGCGACCCGGCTCGCACCATCCCGCGGGCGATCCCGCTCGCGCTCGGCATAGCGCTGGCCGTCTACGCGTCGGTGGCCGTCGCGGCACTCGCCGTGCTGGGTCCGCGGCGCCTGGCCGACTCCCCGGCACCGCTGTCGGATGCGGTGCGGGTAACCGGAATCGGCTGGCTGGCACCCGTGGTCCAGGTGGGTGCGGCCGTCGCGGCGGTGGGCTCGCTGCTCGCCCTGATCCTCGGGGTCTCCCGCACCACCCTGGCCATGGCTCGCGACCACCACCTCCCCCACGCGCTGGCCGCCGTGCACCCGAGGTTCGGTGTGCCCCACCGCGCCGAGCTGCTGATCGGCGCCATCGTGGCGGTGGCGGCCGCCGTCGTCGACCTGCGGGGCGCGATCGGCTTTTCCTCCTTCGCGGTGCTGATCTACTACGCCGTGGCCAACGCCTCCGCGTTCACCCTGCGACCCGACGAGGGCCGCCCGCGCCGCCCGATCGCGGTGATCGGGCTGGTCGGCTGCGTGGTCCTGGCATTCGCGATGCCGCTGTCTTCGGTGCTGGCGGGCGCGATCGTGCTGGGCATCGGCGCCGCGGCCTATGCGCTTCGGCGCGCGGCACGACCCACCGATCGAGCCTGAGCCGACGCCGGGCTTGCCATCTGATTCGATGAGTGTTTATATAGATAGATGTCGAATTATTCGCCGGCGTGCTGCCCGACGCTCGGCTCGGCGGCCATGGACGAGGCACAGGCGGTCGACCTGGCGGCGATGTTCAAGGCGTTGGCCGACCCGGTGCGCCTACGCCTGCTGAGCCTGATCGCCGGCCACCCGGGCGGCGAGGCCTGCGTCTGCGAAATATCGGCGACGTTCGACGTCTCGCAGCCGACGATTTCTCACCACCTCAAGCTGCTGCGCTCCGCCGGCCTGCTGGACTGCGAGCGGCGCGGGACCTGGGTGTACTACTGGGTGATTCCCGCTGCGCTGCAGCAGCTTTCGGGGGTCCTACGGGTGGACGACCGCTCGTGACCGAGACCCCCACGTCGGCGCCCGCCCCGGGGGCGGTGGCCACCCGCCTGTCCACGCTGGATCGATTCCTGCCGGTGTGGATCGTCGCGGCGATGGCCGCCGGCCTGCTGTTGGGCCGCCTCATCGGTGGCCTGGGATCTGCGTTGAGCGCGGTTGCCGTGCAAGGCATTTCGCTGCCCATCGCGGTCGGCCTGCTGGTCATGATGTATCCGGTGTTGGCCAAAGTGCGCTACGACCGACTCGACGAGGTCACCGGCGACCGCCGCTTGCTGATGACGTCGCTGACGCTCAATTGGCTGATCGGGCCCGCGGTGATGTTCGCCCTGGCGTGGCTGCTGCTGGCGGATCTGCCGGAGTACCGCACCGGGCTGATCATCGTCGGGCTGGCGCGCTGCATCGCGATGGTCATCATCTGGAACGATCTCGCGTGCGGGGACCGCGAGGCCGCCGCCGTGCTGGTCGCGTTGAACTCGTTGTTCCAGGTTGCCATGTTCGCCGCGCTGGGCTGGTTTTACCTGTCCGTGCTGCCCGGTTGGCTGGGTTTGCCGCAGACCGGCATCGCCGTATCGCCCTGGCGCATCGCGCAATCCGTGCTCGTCTTCCTCGGCGTCCCGCTGCTGGCCGGATACCTGTCGCGCCGACTCGGTGAGCGCTCGCGGGGACGCGACTGGTATGAGAATCGCTTCCTGCCCCGCATCGGGCCATGGGCGCTGTATGGATTGCTGTTCACCATCGTCGTGCTGTTCGCCTTGCAGGGCCACCAAATCACCGCGCGGCCAGCCGATGTCGCCCGCATCGCGATTCCGCTGCTGGCCTACTTCGCGATCATGTGGGCCGGCGGTTATGCCCTGGGATTGCTGCTGCGGCTCGGCTATGCGCGCACCACCACGCTGGCGTTCACCGCCGCCGGTAACAATTTCGAGTTGGCCATCGCGGTGGCGATCGCGACCTACGGCGCCACGTCGGGGCAGGCCCTGGCCGGGGTGGTCGGGCCGTTGATCGAAGTGCCCGTCTTGGTCGGTCTGGTCTACGTGTCCCTCGCGCTGCGCACCCGGCTGTTCCGGGAGGAGACCTAGCCGATGACCGACAAACCCAGCGTCCTGTTCCTCTGCGTCCACAACGCCGGGCGCTCGCAGATGGCGGCCGGCCTGCTGCGGCACCTCGCCGGGGAGCGCATCGAGATCCGCTCCGCGGGAAGCGAACCCGCCGACGCGGTCAACCCCGTCGCGATCGCGGCGATGGCCGAAATCGGCATCGACATCACGGCCGCCACGCCGACGATCCTCACCGCCGACGCGGCGCGCAGCAGCGACATCGTGATCACCATGGGCTGCGGTGACGCCTGCCCCTACTTCCCCGGCGTGTCCTACCGCGACTGGGCATTGCCCGACCCCGCGGGCCAATCGCTGGCCACCGTGCGCGCCATCCGCGACGACATCGCCGCGCGGGTCCAAGCATTGGTCGCCGAGCTCCTGCCCGCGTCCACCGCCCCATGACCACCCGCACCCGGAGAAAGGAATCAACATGTCCCGCGTGCAGCTAGCCCTCAACGTCGACGACCTCGACGAGGCGATCGCGTTCTACTCCAAGCTGTTCAACACCGAACCCGCCAAGGTCAAACCCGGCTACGCCAACTTCGCCGTCGCCGAACCTCCGCTCAAGCTGGTGCTGTTCGAGAACCCGGGCCACGGCGGCACGCTCAACCACCTCGGCGTCGAGGTGCCGTCCACCGACGCGGTGCGCGCCGAAATCGGCCGTCTCGGCGAGCGGGGACTCTTCACCGAGGAAGAGATGAACACCACCTGCTGCTTCGCCGCCCAGGACAAGGTGTGGGTCACCGGCCCGGGCGGTGAACGCTGGGAGGTCTACACCGTCCTGGCCGACTCCGAGACGTTCGGATCGCCCGCCGGCGAGGAAGCCGAACCGGCCTGCTGCCAGGCGTAGCAACCCCCGCGGCGATTCCCGGTCGACCCGAACGGGAAGACTGAGCGGGTGGCCGAGCCCGGAACGGAAGCATTCGAACAGCTGGTGGCGCTGCTCAACTACCCGATGTTCGTGGTGACCACCCACGCCGACGGCGTCGACGCCGGCTGTCTGGTCGGCTTCGCGAGCCAAACCAGCATCCACCCGCCGCGTTTTTTGGTCGGCCTGTCCAAGAAGAACCACACGTTCCGGGTGGCCGCCGGGGCCAGCCACCTGGCGGTGCACGTGTTCGACCGCGAACACATCGACGTCGCGGAATTCTTCGGCAGCCAGACCGGCGACACGGTCGACAAGTTCGAGCGGTGCTCGTGGCATCGCGGGCCGGCGCAGCTGCCCATTCTCGACGACGCGGCCGCCTGGTTCGCCGGCAAGATCCTGGATCGGTTCTCCCTGGGTGATCACGTCGGGCATCTGCTGGAGCCGGTGGACGGCCGCCCGCCGCAGGAACTGGAGGAATGGGTGTCCTTCGGCGACGTGCGCCACCTGGAACCGGGCCACGAGGCCTGACGTGACCGAATCCGCGCGGCTGGGCGCCGTCGGCGACATCACCGAATTGGCGTCGTTCTACGCCGATCCCTCGGACGGGGTTCGCGCCAACATGATCTTTTCCGCCGACGGCGCCGCCGCCTTCGGTGGCCGGGCCGGACCGCTGTCGTGTCCCACCGACCAGCACCTGCTGAAGATCCTGCGTGGCTTCGCCGACGTGGTCCTGGTCGGCGCCGGCACCGCGCGGGCCGAAAACTACGGCCCGGTCCGCCTCACCGACGCGCAACGGCGGCAACGGCAGGCCGAAGGGCGAGCCGCGCCGCCCCCGATCGCCGTGGTCAGCCGGAGCGGGGAGCTGCCGGCCAGGCTGCTGGGCGACCCCGACCAGCCGCCGATACTGGTGACCTGTGCCCGGTCCCCCGCCCGGCACGACGCCGGCAACGCCCCACGCCCGCCGGCGATGGTGGCCGGCGACGGCTCGGTCGACGTCAACCGTGCCATCGAACTGCTGCGCGAGCGCGGCATGCATCGCATCCTGTGCGAGGGCGGACCGACCCTGCTCGACGAACTGGTGGAGGCCGACGCCATCGCCGAAATCTGCGTGACCCTGGCGCCCAAGCTCGCCGGGGGCCAGCCCGTGGGCCTGCGGCGGACCGCACGGCTGTCGGTGCCGGTCGCGATGCGGCTCGAGCACGCGCTGGCCTGCGACGGCTACCTGTTCCTGAAATACCGCCGCTGACGGGTCAGCCGCGGGAATAGCCCCGGCGGACCGTCCGGTCCAGAATGCCCAGGGTCGCCCGCAGCGCGCCCTCGGACAAGACCGGAAAGATGCCCGCGTCGCGCCACTTCGCGTCGATGTTCGACCAGTCGTAGAACGAGGTCACCACGGTGGACGCGCCGTCGTCGGCGGGTTCGAGCCGGTAACCGTAGACGTGGCCGATCTGCGGGCGGATCTGGCCGAGCACCGTCCACGAGATCAGCCGATCCTGCTCGAAGTCCTCGATGCTGACGGTGACGTCGTATTTGCCGAGCTGCGGGAAGTCGTTGAGCGCCGCGCGGTCCATGTGCACCACGAAGCTGTCCCCGGCGCCGCTCACCGAGTCGCCGTCGGCGTCCTGGAGCATCCCCGAGGAGTCGATCGCGACGTGGCCCTGCGGGTCGCACAGCACCGCGAAGATGTCGGCCGCGGGGGCGGCGATGGTGCGACTGGTCTCGATGCGTTCGGTCATGAGTCCTCGCAGCCGGCGGAGATAGCCATGAATTGCGTCGCGGGTAACACTACGTCGCCCGCTGCGGTTGCGGGCAGTGCCGCCGCGATTGCTGGACGGCCGCTCGACATGCAGCGCCTCCCGCGGGTTCCTATGATGAAAGCTTGGGATATTTTCATCGATTTGCCTGCGCGACACTGCCTTCAGTCCATCGTCGTCCCACCACTCGCGGGCACCGGAACGGAGGATCACGGGCCACGTGAGCGACTCAAACGGCGAGGACGAATACCGCAACCTGGCGGTGAACCGATTGCGGCCCGGCGAATTGCACTGGGCGCTCAACCACGATTCGGTGCACGGCATCGCCTACGCGTTCCGCAACCCCGTCGCCGTCGCCGAATCCCTCGATGATCCGCACGACGATCGAAGGACGTACCTGATCCGGGTCAGGCGCGACGACTTGGCCACCGCCCTGGGCAAGATCAACGACTGGATCGTGAAAAATCCCGGCCCCGCGGGGATGCAGGCCTACGGCTTCGTCCAGGCGCTGTCCCGCGAAGGTCTCAGCGAACGCAAAGCCGGCGACGAGGAATGCCGCTGAGCCGCTGCCCACGCCGTCCGGCGAACAGGGGCCACCGCCAGCAAAGTCAGGCTGAGCCGGCTTTCTCGATATTCACCGTGCCCGGACGCTGCCCAAACCATTAGCCTTATGCCTGGCAGGCCACGCTTGTAGGCGATTGCGGCCCCGGGTGAGGAGTCGGCGATGAGTGACACGACCGCGGATTCGCGGGAGGGTTCGCAGTTCGGTCCGTATCGGCTGCGGCGGCTGGTGGGTCGCGGCGGCATGGGCGACGTCTACGAGGCCGAGGACACGGTGCGCGAACGCATCGTGGCGCTCAAGCTCATGTCGCAGACGCTGTCCGGCGATCCGGTCTTCCGCTCACGCATGCAGCGCGAGGCCCGCACCGCGGGGCGGCTGCAGGAACCCCACGTCGTGCCCATTCACGACTTCGGCGAGATCGACGGCCAGCTCTACGTGGACATGCGCCTGATCGACGGCAAGAACCTGGCCACCACGCTGAGCCGGTTCGGGCCGCTGGCGCCGCCTCGCGCGGTGGCGATCGTGCGCCAGATCGGCTCGGCGCTCGACGCTGCGCACGCGGCCGGGGTGATGCATCGCGACGTGAAACCGGAGAACATCCTCGTCAGCGCGGACGATTTCGCCTACCTCGTCGACTTCGGGATCGCGAGCGCCACGTCGGACGAGAAGCTGACGACGTTCGGCACCACGGTGGGCACCGTGAAATACATGGCCCCGGAGCGGTTCAGCGACGGCGAAGTGACCTATCGGGCCGACATCTACGCCCTGGCCTGCGTGCTCTACGAATGCCTGACCGGGACCCCGCCCTATACCGGCGACACGATCGGGGTGATGGGGGCGCACCTCAACCAGGCGATCCCGCGGCCCAGTGTTGCGCGGCCGAGCATCCCGGTGGCCTTCGACGGCGTGATCGCGCGCGGCATGGCCAAGGACCCCGCGGCGCGGTACGCGACCTGCGGTGACCTGTCGGCGGCCGCCTACGCCGCGCTGGCCACACCCGATCAGGATCGGGCCACCGACATCCTGGAGCGCAGCCAGGTCGCCAAGCTGCCGGCGGCGTTCGCCGGCCAGCAACCCAGCGGCTACCCGTCGGTGCCGCCCGCCATGGGCAACCACGCGCCGCCCCCGGGCCCGGTCTGGCCCGCGACCCCCGCCACCGGGTCACCGGTCATCGGCGGCGGACCGGTGCCGCAGCCGACGGGGTGGCCCGGAACTCCGACCTGGGGCACCGGCGATATGGGCAGCACGGGCGCACCGCCGTGGGGGCAGCCGCCCCGGGGCGGGCGCAAGCCCTGGCTGTGGGTGACCGCCGCCGTGGCCGTGGTGGTGGCCGTCGTCGGCGTATTGGCCCTGATTGCCGCCCATCCCTGGCAATCGTCTTCGTCCCGGCCCACGTCCAGCCCGACGTCGGCGCCACCCCCGCCCGACGCGGTCGAGCTGAAAGTTCTCGACGACGGTGTGTCCATCGGCAGCGCCGCGGCACCGACGACGATCGACATCTTCAACGAACCGATCTGCCCGCCGTGCGGCAGCTTCATCCGGTCGAACGCGGGCGACATCGAAAGCGCGGTGAACAACAAGAAGCTGGCGGTGCGCTATCACCTGCTCAACTTCCTCGACGACAAGTCGCACAGCAAGACCTACTCGACGCGCGCGGTGGCTGCCACCTATTGCGTTGCGGCGCAAAACGATCCGAAGCTCTATAGCGACTTCTACTCCGGCCTGTTCGCCAGCACCTTCCAGCCCGCGGAGAACGCGCCCGAGGATCGCACCGACGGCGAACTGGCGCAGCTCGCCAAGACTGTCGGTGTCGACGCCAGCGTGATCGACTGCATCAAAGGCGGTGACGATGTCGCCACCGCCAAGGCCAAGGCAGCGGCCGGGGACGCGACGCTGAGCGGGCTCAACGCCAGCGGCACGCCGTTTGTGTGGGACGGCACCAGGTCGGTGAACTATCAGGACCCGACGTGGCTCACCAAACTGATCGGCTAGGCCGCGGCCGGCGTTGCCGCAGTAGGTGATTGCGCTCCTGCCCCTTGCTAGGGGCGCGGCGTGGGAGGCGTTGGCGCCGAGGGTGTTTGCGGCGGTGGCATCATGCCGCCCGGGCCCATCATTCCGCCCGGCCCCATCATGCCGCCCATTCCGCCGTTTCCCCCCATCATCGGGCAGCTATTACCGGAGTGTCCGCCGTAATACCCGTGGTGCCAGCCATAATGGCCGTCCGAGGACCAGCCCAACAACAGCCCCCAGAACAGAATCACCGAGACGACGAATAGCGTCCCGGCGACGATGACCACCCATGCCGCGGCTTGTCCTAACCGGCTCGATGCGCCGTATCGGTTGTCGTACCGGGGCGGCCCGGTGACGGTGGTCGGTTCGATCGTGGGTTCGGGTGTTTCCGTCATGCTTCGAAGGATCGCACAAAATACCCCACGGGGGTAGGGACCATTGGCCCTAGCTTGCCGGACGCAGCTCGCAGGCCTAATCGCCGGTGCGAGCGAATTTGATGTCGACGTCGGTGCTCTTGCAGGGCGACGGCGGGCCCGTCACGTCCTCGTAGCCGCGTCCGGTGATCAGCGGGATCGGGTCCTGCGGGGGCGCAGGCATCGGAAAGTGCGCGACGATCCTGGTGTGCTCCATGGCGCCGCCCCTGGTGCAGGGCATGTCGAATTCGCGGTCGTAAGTCCAAGCGCCGCCATCGAATACGAGCGCCATGGCCGACAGCGGTGGCTTATGGAAGAAGCTCATGCACCGGTCGCCGTTGCGGAGGCAGTCCGTATGGACCACGAAGTCGTTCTGCTCGCGGTAACCGTTCGGCTGAGTGCCGGTCTCCTGGTAGTGGCCGTGCACGCCCTCGGCCGGCGACACCACCCGCGGCGGCAGGGCATTCGGGTCGGCCACGCTCTTGACGTCGACATCGCCGGTGCGGGTGAACGTCACGGCGCGTTTGTTGGCGCAGCCCTTGGCCATCATTTCGATGGCCTCACCGGCCAGGGTGCCGTCGGGACGCGGTTGCAGCGTGAACGTTTCCCAGATTTCACCGTCGGCCTTGCCGCACGTGCTCGACCCGGCGCTCACGGCCACCCAGCTCCCGTTGACCTGGTCGAGCACCATCGTCGGCACCTGCATCGTCTCGCCGGTGAGGCGGGTGGCCGTCGCCACGCACCCGGTGGGGCGGCACGCGGAGCTCACCCCCCACGTCTCGGTGGTCGGTGCGGCGCCCGGCGGCGGCATGCCCTCGATGCTTGTGATCCGGGCGAAGTCGGCCCGGTAGACGCCCGTGAAGGGACCCGAGTTGGGCGGCGGGGTCGTGGGTGTCGGGGCGGCGGTGGGCGCCGCGGCGGGCGACGGCTGGTGCGACCGGGTGAGCCGTTCCCCCGCCCACACGCCGCCCGCGATCAGCAGCGCGACGCCCGCCAGCGCGGGGATCAGGACGGCGGGGCGGCGGCTCAACCGTTTCTTTCCCCGCAGCGGCGTGGTGGGCGCCGCAACCCCGAACGAGGGCTGGGTGATCTCGTAGTCGGGGCGGGGCGGTATCTGGCCGGCGTAGGCGTAGCCCGGGCCGGCCTGCTGGCCGAGGTGGGCGGCGAACTCCCCGCAGCTGCCGAATCGCTGCGACGGCTCCTTGGCCATCGCGGTGGCGAACACCGGGTCCAGCGCGGCCAGCTCCGGCCGCCGCGCACCGATGGAGGGCGGCGCGGCGTTGACGTGCTGGCTGATCACCACGGCGGGATTGGAATCGACGTAGGGCGCCGCGCCGGTCAGTAGATGAAACGCCGTGCAGGCCAACGCATATTGGTCGGCGCGACCGTCGATCGGCTCGCCCTTGAGCTGCTCGGGCGCCGCGTAGGCCGCCGTGCCCACCGTCATGTTGGTCGCCGTCAGCCCGGTGGCGTCCTCGATGCGGCGGGCGATGCCGAAGTCGGCCAGAAAGACCCGTCGCTCCTGCCCGTCGGGGTCGGTCAACAAGATGTTGGCGGGCTTGACGTCGCGGTGCAGCAGCCCGCGATGGTGGGCGTAGTCGAGCGCCGAGGCGACCGCGGTGATGATCGACACCACCTCATCGAGCGGCATTCCGCCGGGGTTGTTTTCGGCCAGCAGCCGGCCGGCGTCGGTGCCGGGCACGTAGGCCATCGAGATCCAGAAGTGGCCGTCCTCTTCGCCGCGGTCGTGGACGCGCACGATGTGCGGGTGCGACAACCCCGCGGCCAGGTCGGCCTCGCGCACGAAACGGGCGCGGAATTCCGCGTCGGCGGTCAGGTCCGGCGGCAGCACCTTCAGCGCGTCCTCGCGCGGCAGTCGCGGGTGCGCCGCCAGGTACACCTGGCCCATGCCCCCCGATCCCAGCAGCCGACGGATCGTGTATCCGGCAAACACCTGGCCGACCTCAAGCGACATGGCCAGATCGTAAGTCTTGTCTTCGGGGGTTTTGGGCACTTCCGATCCTTTCCGGCCAGCGGGCGATCGCCCGTCAGCAGAAAGGTTGCGGCACCGAACTTGCCAGATCTTGGTGAAGTCCTTGCGGAATTCTTGCGCTGCGCGCGGATCGCCGGGCGTGGGGGCCGCGGATCACCGCCGCAAGCGCGGCCGGCCCCCACGCCCGACGAAGTCCATCACAGGATGTACAGCATCTCCTGGTAGGTGGGAAGCGGCCATAGATCGTCGGCGACAACGTTTTCCAGCGTATCGACGGCGGTGCGCACGGCTTCCATCGCCGGCAGCAGCCCCTGCTGGGCGTGCGTCGCCTCATCCAGGGCCGAGGATGCCGAGTGGTCCGACAGCGCGGACTTCAGCGTCGCCAACGCCGCGGACAGGTCGGCCAGCGGCGCCGAAACCCCTTCCAATGCAGCCAGACTCGGTTCCACGCCCGCCTTCTTCAGGGCCGCGACGTTCTGCGCCAGCTCGGTCTGGTAGCGGATCGCCGCCGGCAGGATGACCGTGGTCCCGATCTCGAGCGCCAGCTTTGCCTCGACCGCGATGGTCAGCGCGTACTGCTCCAGGCGGACCTCGTAGCGGCTGTGCAATTCGCGCTCGTTGAACACGCCGTACTTCTCGAAGAGTTCGATGGATTCCGGCTTGATCAGCTCGGGGATCGCGTCCAGCGTGGTCTTCAGGTTAGGCAGTCCCCGCTCGGCGGCCTCGATCTGCCACTTCTCCGAATACCCGTCGCCGTTGTACACCACGTCGCCGTGTTCGGTGATGACGTCGGTGAGCAGCGTCTGCACGGCCGCATCGAAGTCCTCGCCGTTCGCGACGGCTTTCTCCAGAATGGTGGCGAGGTAATCGAACGAGTCGGCCATGATCGTGTTGAGCACGATCATCGGCACGGCAACGGTCTGCCCGGAGCCCGGGGCCCGGAATTCAAACCGGTTGCCGGTGAACGCGAATGGACTGGTGCGGTTGCGGTCGCCGGCGTCGGTCGGCAGCGGGGGCAGGGTGTCGACACCGATGATCATGGTGCCCTTGCCCTTCGACGACGTGGCCGCGCCCTTGGCAATCTGCTCGAACACGTCGGCGAGCTGCTCGCCGAGGAAGATCGAGATGATCGCCGGCGGTGCCTCGTTGGCGCCCAACCGGTGGTCGTTGGTGGCCGACGCCACCGACACCCGGAGCAGCCCGGCGAATTTGTGCACGGCGCGGATCACCGCCGCACAGAACACGAGGAACTGGGCGTTCTCGTGCGGGGTGTCTCCCGGGACGAGCAGCGAACCCAATTCGGCGTTGCCCACCGAGAAGTTGACGTGCTTACCCGAACCGTTGACGCCGGCGAACGGCTTCTCGTGGAACAGGCATTCCATGCCGTGCTTCTTGGCGATCGTCTTGAAGATCGTCATCAGCAGCTGCTGGTGGTCGGAGGCGATGTTGGCGCGCTCGAACATCGGCGCCACCTCGAACTGGCCCGGGGCCACCTCGTTGTGGCGGGTTTTGGCGGGAATTCCGAGTTTGAACAGCTCCCGCTCGGTGTCCATCATGAACCCGAGGACGCGCTCGGGCACCGCGCCGAAGTAGTGGTCGTCGAACTCCTGCCCCTTGGGCGGCTTCGCGCCGAACACCGTGCGACCGGCGTTGACCAGGTCCGGCCGGGCCAGAAAGAAGTGCCGGTCGACCAGGAAGTACTCCTGCTCCGGGCCGCAGAACGACACGACTTTGTTGAGCTCCTTGTGGCCGAACAGCCTCAGGATGCGCTCGGCGTGGATGCCCATGGCCTGCTGGCTGCGCAGCAGCGGTGTCTTGTAGTCCAGCGCCTCGCCCGTCATCGACACGAAAACCGTTGGGATGCAGAGCGTGTTGCCGTTCGGGTTCTCCAGGATGTAGGCCGGGCTGGTGACGTCCCAACCGGTGTAGCCGCGCGCTTCGAAGGTGCTGCGCAGGCCGCCCGAGGGGAAGCTGGAGGCGTCGGGCTCGCCCTGGATGAGGGTCTTGCCGGCGAACTCGGCGAGCGTCTGCCCGTCCGAAATGGGCTCCAGGAAGCTGTCGTGCTTCTCGGCGGTCAGGCCGGTCATCGGGTAGAACACGTGGGCGTAGTGGGTGGCCCCCTTCTCCAGCGCCCAGTCCTTCATGGCCACGGCCACCGTGTCGGCGACCGCGGGGTCCAGCTTGACGCCTTTTTCGATGGTCGCCACGACGGACTTGAACACCGACTTGGGCAGCCTCGCCTGCATTTCCGCCTTGGTGAACACGTTCGAGCCGAAGATCTCACCCGGCGTCTCGCCGGGCACGAAGCTGATGGCCGGGGGGACGTACGCCTCGACGTTGTTGATCGCCTGCAGGCGGACAGCGTTTCCGCTCAATTGAATTCCTATCGCTGAGGGGGGCCCACGATTTCCTGCCGGAAAGCGGACCGCCCCACAGTAGGAACGTTCGATGGCAAATCTGTTACGCCGGTGTCAACGCTGACCGCGCGATGGTTGCGATCGTGAGACGTTCACCGGGCCTGCGTCCAGAGCACAAATCTTGGCGTTTGGACGCTCTCAGCGCAGGCTCGGCGCCACCATCTACTGCTGGGGAGGTGATTCCTCCTCGCGCTCGGCGTCGGCCACCGTCAGGGGCAAGGCCAGCTCTTCCAGCGGGCGTCGTTCGGCCGCGACGCCGAGCCACAGCTCGATCAGGCCGGCGACGGCCATCACCGCCGCGCCGATGAGGAACGACCACATCACCTGGCCGCGCTGCCCGGAATTGATCAGCTGGCCGAACAGCAGCGGGCCGGAGATGCCGCCGATCGCCGTCCCGACCGCGTAGAAGAACGCGATCGCCAGCGCCCGGGTCTCCATCGGGAAGATCTCGCTGACGGTCAAATAGGCGGCGCTCGCCCCCGCCGAGGCCAAGAAGAAGGCCACCGCGAGGACGGCGATGAACGTCCAGGCGCCGCCGGTCCCCGTCACGAAAAGCACCGCCAAGACGACGGCCACGACGGCCGAACCGATGTACGTCGCGGTGATCATCGGTTTGCGGCCGACGGTGTCGAACAGGTGCCCGAGGGCCAGCGGGCCGACGAAATTGCTCAGCGCCCACAGGATGAAGAACAGCGGCACCTTCGCCGACGGGACCCCGTAGAAGCCACTCAGCAGCGTGCCGAGGTTGAACGTGACCCCGTTGTAGAGGAAGGCCTGCCCGATGAACAGCGCCAGCCCGAGCACCGCGCGCCGCGGGTACAAGGTGAACGCCACCCTGGCGATCTCCCGGAACGAAATCGTCTCGCGTTGGCGGACTTTGAGTGGGCGGCCACCCGGCTGCGGCAGCGGCTTGCCGGTGTCGCGCTGCACTTCCCCCTCGATCTCGCCGACCACCCGTTCGGCTTCCTCCGCGCGGCCGTGGATGAACAACCACCGGGGGCTTTCCGGAACGTTGCGCCGGACCAGCAGCACGAAGATCCCGAAGATGGCGCCGACGCCGAAGGCGAGCCGCCACCCGATGTTCGCCGGAAAATTCGAGGTGTCCAGGAGGACCAGGGCGCCGGCCGCCCCCGCCGCCGACCCCAGCCAGTAGGTCCCGTTGATCACCAGGTCGACGCGACCGCGCACGCGGGCGGGGATCAACTCGTCGATCGCCGAATTGATCGCCGCGTATTCGCCGCCGATGCCGGACCCGGTGAAGAAGCGGGCGATGAAGAAATACCAAGGGGCGAACGCGAATGCGGTCGCGACGGTGGCGGCCAGGTACACCGCCAGGGTCAGGATGAACAGGTTGCGCCGGCCGAAGCGGTCCGTCAGGTGGCCGAAGAACAGCGCGCCCAGGCAAGCCCCGGCGATGTAGAACGCCGCAGCCGTCCCGATCTGCGCCGGGGTGAGGCCGAGGCCGCTGCCCTTCTCGGTGAGGCGGGACGACACGTTGCCGACCATGGTGACCTCGAGGCCGTCGAGGATCCAGACGCCGCCGAGGCCGATGACGACGCGCCAGTGAAACCGCGACCAAGGCAGCCGGTCCAGCCGGGCCGGCACGCGGGTCGTGATGGTTCCGGCTTGCACGCCTGAGCTCATCTGACTCCTATCCGGGTGAGCAGAGAATTACCCAAACAAGCGGTGGGGCAAGCGTCAATCCCGGTCCGGGCGGGACTCCTCGGGGATCCAGGCCAGCGGCTGGCCGGGCTGGCCCGGGAAAAGGTAGTCGATGAAAGCCGCGGCGGTGGGCTGCGGTTCGTGGTTGGCCAGCCCGGGTCGCTCGTTGGCTTCGATGAAGGCGTACTCGGCTCCGGTGACGTCGGGGACGAGCAGGTCGATGCCCGTGACGGGGATGCCGATCGCCTCCGCCGCGGCCACCGCGACGCGACACAGCTCCTGGTTCACCACGGCGGTGACGTCGTGGATGGTACCGCCCTGATGCAGGTTGGCGGTGCGCCGCACCCGGAGCCGGCTCCCCTGGGGCAGCACGTCGTCCAGCGTCCAACCGGCCTCGGCGACCGTCGCCTCGGTCAGGTCGTCGATCGGGATCCTCGACTCGCCGCCGGTGGCCGCCGAGCGCCGCCGGCTCTCGGCCGCGATGAGGTCCCGGATGCTGTGCTCCCCCGTGCCGATGATCTCGGGCGGCATCCGCAGCGCGGCGGCGACCACGCGGCCGTCGATCACCACGAGCCGCAAGTCGTCGCCGGCCACCCGCTCCTCGATCAGCACCTCCGGGAACTGCTGCCGTGCCCGCGCCACGGCCGCGGCCAGCTCGTCGGGGCCCTTCTCCGCGGGCACGCCCACGGTGATGCCCTTGCCCTGCTCTCCGCGGGTCGGCTTGACGACGGCCTCCCCGATTTCCTGCAGGAAGGCATAGTCGCCGTCGTCGAAGGTGGCCAGGCGCGCTCGCGGCACGGTGATGCCCGCCTCGGAGACGAGGCGCCGCGTCAACCGCTTGTCGTCGCAGCGGCACATGGCGACCGCCGAGGTGAACTCGGACAGCGATTCGCGGGTGATGACGCTGCGGCCGCCGTGGGTGAGCCGGATCTCGCCGGTCTCGGCGTCGAGGACCTCGACCCAGATGCCGCGGCGCATCGCCTCGTCGGCGATGATCCGCGCGTAGGGGTTGAGATCCTCGACGGTTTCCGGCGGCGCGGTGAACAACGGCTCGTTGATCGCGTTCTTCCGCTTGATCGCCAGCACCGGAACGCGAACGAAGCCCAGCTTTTCGTAGAGGCCGATGGCCGCGGCGTTGTCGTGCGCCACCGACAGATCCATGTAGGCACGCCCGGCCCGCCGGAAGCGACCGGCCAGGGCCCGGGTCAGGGCCTCACCCACCCCGGGCAGCGCCGCGGCGGGATCGACGGCCAGGGTCCACAGGCTCGAGCCCTCCTCCGGGTCGGAGAAGAGCAACTCGTGGTCGACGCCCGTCACCGTGCCCACCACGGCGCCGTCGCCGTCACGCACGGCGACCAGGTACGTCACCGCGTCGGCGTGCAGGTGGTTGTCCCAGATCGTCTCGACCGGCGCCGGCACCATGCCGCACCGCACGAACACGCGGTTCATCGCGTCGGCGTCGGCGGCGTCGTTGAGGGTGCGCACCGTCAGGCCGACCGGGGTCGGCGTCGCGTCTTCGTCGTCCGGGTGAAAGCGCAGCCGATAGGTGTGGCTGGGATCGATGAACAGCTCGGTCGGCGCCCCGGCGACCACCACGTGGGACTCGCGCGCGTAGATGCAGATGTCGCGCCGGCCCGGGACCTCCCGGCGCAGCGTCTCGGCCAGGGTCTCCGCATCCGCGAAGGTCTGGCCGAAAACGAGGCGGCCCCAACCCATTTCGAGCTCGACGTCCTTGGCCATCGCGTCGACCAGCTCGGGGGGCGAGGCGTCGTGCAGCCCCATCGTGATGGCCTCGGTGTGATCGTGGTCCTCGGCGGGGTCGACGGCGGTCATGCGGCCGGCCCCGTCACGCCGTGGCGCTGCAACCACAGCTCCAGCAGGGCGATCTGCCACAGTTCGTTGCCGCGCAGGGGGGTGAGCTTGCCGTTCGGGTCGGCCAGCAGGGCATCGACCGCGTCGGAATCGAAAAGCCCCCGCTGCTTGGCCACCGGCGCGTACAGGGCGTCGCGCACCATGTCCAGGTAGGGCCCCTCGAGGTGGGTCAGCGCGGGAACCGGGAAGTAGCCCTTGGGCCGGTCGATCACCTCCGACGGAATCACCCGTCGCGCAGCCTGTTTGAGGACCCCCTTGCCCTCATGGGCGATCTTCAGCTCCGGGGGGCACGTCGCGGCCAGCTCGACCAACTCGTGATCGAGGAAGGGAACGCGGCCCTCCAGCCCCCAGGCCATGGTCATGTTGTCGACCCGCTTGACCGGGTCGTCGACCAGCATCACCGTCGTATCCAGGCGCAGCGCACGGTCGATGCCGGTCTCGGCGCCGGCGCGGGCGAAGTGCTCGCTGACGAACCGCTCGCTCGGGTCGCCCTGGGCGAAATAGTTCGGTCCCAACAGGTCTCGGACGCCCAGCGCATCGCGGTCGAAGAAGGCACCGCGGTATTCGGCCACCGCGCCGGGCAGCGTCGCGGCCGCCGGCGAACCCATCGGCGGGTACCAGTGGTAGCCGGCGAACACCTCGTCGGCGCCCTGGCCCGATTGGACCACCTTCACGTGGCGCGCGACTTCCTGGCTGAGCAAGTAGAAGGCCACGCAGTCGTGGCTGACCATCGGCTCGCTCATCGCGCCGATCGCCCCGTCGAGCGCGGGCAGCATCCGGTCGGTGCCGATGCGGATCTGATGGTGGTTGGTGTCGAAGCGTTTGGCGATGATGTCCGACCACCGGAACTCGTCGCCCTCGACGCCGCCGGCCGACTCGAACCCGATCGAGAAGGTCGACAGCCCATGCTGGCCGGCCTCGGCGAGCAGTCCGACGATCAGGCTGGAGTCGACGCCGCCGGAGAGCAGGCAGCCGACCGGCACGTCGGCGACGAGCCGGCGCTCGACCGCGACCCGCAGGGCGGACAGCACCGCGTCCTCCCAGTCGCGCTCGGACCAGCCGGCGCGGTCGTCGCGCCTGCTGAAGTCGGGCGTCCAGTAGGTGGTGGTGGCGCGCCGGCCGTCGGGCTCGATGGCGACGAGCGAGGCGGGCGGGACCTTGCGCACGCCGCGCAGGATCGTCAGCGGCGGCGGCACGACGGAGTGGAACGTCATGTAGTGGTGCAGGGCGACCGGATCGATGCGGGTGTCCACGCCGCCGCCGGCCAGCAGCGCCGGCAGCGTCGAGGCGAACCGGATCCGGTGGGCGTCCTCGGTCACGTACAGCGGTTTGATGCCGAGCCGGTCGCGGCCGAGCAGGACCCGGCCGCTGTCGCGTTCGACGATGGCGAAGGCCAACATCCCCTGCAGGTGGCTGACGAAGTCGTCGCCCCAGCGGTGGTAGGCCTTGAGCAGGACCTCGGTGTCGCTGTGCGAGAAGAACCGGTAGCCGTGGCCGGTGAGCTCGCGCCGAAGCTCCTGGTAGTTGTAGATGCAGCCGTTCCAGGCGATCGTGAGGCCCAGGTCGGCATCCACCATCGGCTGGGCGCCGGCCTCGGTCAGGTCAATGATTCGGAGTCGACGATGACCGAGGGCGGCCCGGCCCTGTGACCAGGCCCCCGCCGCGTCCGGCCCCCTTGGTGCCATCACGGCGGCCATCGCTGATACCGCCGCTAGATCGGGGACCCGGCCGTCGAGTCGAACCTCACCGGTGAGTCCACACACTCCTTTGACCCTACCGGGACCCGTTCCGGTGCGTACAGTGCGGCCGCGGCGATGGGTAGCCAACGCCGACCCGGTTCTTGCGTTTTCGTTTCCCGGATAGGGCCGCACGGCTTATCGTTTCCTGGACCACAGTTTGCTGGGAGGCCGATGTGGACGGGACGCCGTACAGCTCGACCGCTCCGCACCGCCTTCACGCCCGGCCGCGCTGATGCTCACCGACGACTCGCTGCGGATCCTGCAATGGGATCGGCGGATGCCGCTCAACTTCGACCTCGGTCCGCTACACGTGCACCTCTACGCGCGATCCGTGTTCTTCATGTGGGTCACCGTGGTGATCCTGCTGGTCGCCGGCGTCGCGGTGCTCGCGTCGCGCCGGCGGGAGCTGATCCGGCGGTGGACGACCTGGGTGATGATCGCCCCGGTCGTCGGCATCCCCATCTGGATAGGGCGGGGCACCACCGCCGCGCTGGCGGCCGCGCTGGCCGTGGTGGCGGTCTTCGAGTACGCCCGCCTGGTGAGGCTCGGCAAGGTCGACACCTATCTGCTGCTGAGCCTGGCCGTTTTGTATCCGCTCGCGGCGTGGCTGCACCCGCCCCTGCTGCGCCTGGCGCCGATCATCGTGCTGGCGTGCGCCCTGCCGTCGGTGTTCGGCGGCGATGTCGAGCACGGCGGCCGGCGCACCACGTTCACCGCGTTCGGTTCTGTGTGGATCTGCTGGTCCCTGGCGCACCTGGTGACGCTCTGGTCGGACGCCTACCTGGTGTGCTTCGCGGCGGCGGCCACGGACGTCGCGGCCTGGTGCGGCGGCAAGGGGCTGCGGTTCTTCGGGTGGGCCCGAAAGCCGTTGTCGCCGTTGAGCCCGAACAAGACGGTCGGCGGGCTGGTCGGCGCGGTCGTCGGTGCGTTCCTCGTGCTGATGCTGCTGGGAACGGTCACGGTCGGACTGTGGGTCGCGGTGGCGTTCGGCGGCGTGCTCGGCGACCTGGTCGAATCGATGGTGAAGCGCCAGGCCCAGGTCAAGGACGCCGGCACGTGGCTGCCGGGGTTCGGCGGCCTGCTCGACCGGATCGACTCGCTGCTACTGGTTCTTCCGCTGGCGTATCTGCTGGCGTGAGCGGCCGCTCATGCGGCGTGGGCGAGCTCCATCTGCATCGGCGCGGAGTCGTCGCGCAGGGCCATCACCTGCGACCGCAGCTGTGCCGCCGAGGCGTCGTGCGGGTCGAGCGGTTCGCCGATGCGGACCTGCATCGGCGCGTGGGAGATGAAGCTGGCGCCCTTGGGGAGCACCTCGGCGGTGCCCAGCACGGCGACCGGAACCACGGGCACGCCGCAGTCACGCGCCAAACGCAGTGCGCCGGAACGGAATTCACCCATGCTGCCATCCGCGGAGCGGGTGCCCTCGGGGTAGATGACGACGGTGCGTCCGGCCTTGAGCGCCGGACGCGCCGCGGCCAGCAACTGGGCATAGGTGTCGGCCCCGGAGCGCCGCACCGGCAGCACGCCGATCAGCGAGGACGCCACGAAGCGGCGCACGGGCACGTCGAACCAGTAGTCCGCGGCCGCGGCGAACACCGGCTGGGCGCCGGCGGGCAGCGCGGCCAAGAGCACCGCGGTGTCGGCGTGCGAGGAGTGGTTGGCCACCACGACGCACCCGCCCGGCACGCGCCACCGCCCCGTCACGGTCAGTCCGCCCGACACCGCGCAGACCGCCCGCCACAGCCGGTGCCGCAGCACGCTGGTGATTCGGGTCGCGCTCATGACGCCAGCACCTCACCCTGCCGCTTCGCCGCGAGCTCGCGCCGGGCCGCCCGCAGCCGCAGCGCGGCGGTGATCAGCGATCCGTTCACAAGCTGCGTGCAGGCGACGGGCAGGATGATCGGGAACGCGGTGGCCAGCAACACGAACAGGCAGCGTTCGGTCTTGCCGAGCGGGCCGCCGTTGCGCCGCTGCGCGCCGGCGGCCGCCGCGGCCAGCGACGCGAAGGTGGGCAGCGTCGCGGCCAGGGCCGCCACCAGCACCATGACCACCGGCCAGGACAAGAAATGCAGCCCCGGGCCGCGCTGTCGCGCCGCCCAGACCGTCAGTCCGGCAAAGGTCAGCAGATCTGAGGCGCGATCGCCGATTTCGTTGACGACGAATCCCCAGGGCCGGCTCACGCCACGAGCGCGGGCGACCGCGCCGTCCAGATTGGCTCCGGCCAGTCGCAGGGCGAGAAACAGGGCCGCCAGCGGCCACCATCCCAGCGCGACGGTGACGCCTGCCGCGCCCGCCGCCACGACCCCGGCCGCGGTGAACACATCCGGTGAGATACGCCGGGCGACGGCGACATTCACGATCGGCGTCAACCGGCGGGTGTACCACGGCTTCAACGCGTAGAGGCCCTGCCACTTCCGGGGAGCGCGTCCGACGGAAGCCGTCGGCGGGACGACCGCGCCGCCGAGGCCCTGGACCCGGGGAAGGGAGGTCGTGTCCGTCGTGGCGAGCGCGCGCGACCCCGTCGTGTAGCAGCCGCGGTGGGCGATGCGGGGCTCGCTCACCGGGGTCAGGGCTCCGATGCTCCGCATGCGCAGCGTCGGCGCGTTGTCGAGGTCGGTGCTCACGGGGTTTCCTCTCGGTGGGTGGTCTGTCGTTGTGTGCTAGTCGACCCCGCCCGCTCGGCTACCGGTCCCAACATCTCCGACCGCCGCCGCCCGGTGGGCCGCCTGCGTAGGTAAGAGCCACCGCACCCCCGCGGTCGGACACTTTCTTGCGCAGCGCATACGTAACTCCCCGCCGCTTGCCGGTTCGTAGCGAAGTTCTTGCGGAATTCTTGCGGCGGCCCGCGGAGAGAAAAGCCGAGATTTCAGCTACCGTTCAATCGGGCCGTTCTTGACTCGAAGCCGATTTAGCAGCATCGGAGGCCATGACTATCGGTCGCACTCAGTGGTCGGCGGCGTGCGCCGGCCTGCTGTCGGCCGCCGCCATGCTCTGCGCGGCGCCGGCTACCGCGGAGCCGATCGACGACGCGTTCGTCGCGGCCCTGGCAAAGAACGGGATCCCCCTGTCCGACCGCGGTACCGCGGTTTCGCTGGGCCACACGGTGTGCGCCGGGTTCGACAAGGGCGAACCCTCCACCCATGTGGCGCTGGGGATCGCGCGGGAGACACCCCTCTCGGTCAAACAAGCCGGCTATTTCGTCGGCCTCTCGGTGGCCGCCTACTGCCCGCAATACCGCGGCAACACCGACAACTCGTTCAACTGGGCGGTGCCGTTCCCCCCGATGATGTGATGCCGGGCAACGCTTTCGCCCGTGGCGCGGCGGGGTTATTTTTTTAATCGACGCACATCGCCCGCCTGAAGGGGAACCATGACCCACTCGAGGGTTGGTAGCGGGATGTGGGCGGCAGTCGTTGCCGTCCTGCTGTCGGCCTGCGCCTTGCTCGCCGCGGCGCCGGCGGCGGCGGACCAGGTCGATGACGCCTTCATCGCCGCGCTGGTCAACCAGGGACTCCCGGTTCCCGACAGCGGCGCCGCGGTCCGGGAGGGCCGCACGATGTGTGCCCTACTCGATCAAGGCACCACGCGACCCCTGCTGGTGATGCGGCTGATGCGCGACACCAACCTCACGGCCAGGCAAGCCGGCTTTTTCCTGGGCATTTCGGCGTCGGCCTACTGCCCGCAATACCGGACGACGGTGTCCGGGTAGGTTCTAGCGCCCCCGGATTCCGCTGTCGACGACCCGCACCGGCTTGTGCGGATAGCGGCGTTCGGCGTGCGCCTTCGCCCGCGAGTCGGGCAGCACGTACAACGTTTCCTTCTTGTCCTGCAACGGTTTCAACACCAGGTCCATGAACGCCTTACGGTTCTCGAGGTACGGCTCGATCACGTCCTCCCCCGCCGGGCACACCGCCAGGCAGTAGGCCGCCTTGTAATTGGGCTTGAACGACAGGCTCTGCCACATCGAGGCGTTCTCCGAATCGCTTACCCGCGCACGGAACTCGGCCGCGTCCGCGCTGTCGGCGATGGTCTGCACCCAGTCGGTGAAGCCCCCCATGAACTCTCGATAGTTGTGCACCGAGCAGGAGACGAAGTCGAAATCGCCATCCTTGCCGATCGCCCCGACCGGACAGGCCGCCACGCACAATTTGCACTCCAGGCACGGGCTGTAGTCGAGCGGCCGGCCGTAGCTGCTGATCGGTGCGTCCACCAAGATGGTGCCGAGCAGGATGAAGTTGCCGAACTTGGGGTGAATCACGTTGCGGTGGATGCCCATAACGCCCAGGCCGGCGACCACGGCGACAGGTTTGTGCGCCACCACCCAGATCCGGCCGGGGAAGTTGTCCATCTCCATCGGGAAAGTCGCCGACGGGTTCAGCGCCCGATAACCGGCATCCTGCAGTCGACGCACGATGCGGTGGGCCGCTTCGTTGAGCACCTCACCGCTGCGGTGAAACTCCTGATTCGCCACGCTGCGCGCCGTCGAGCGCACGTTGTCCCGGTTCATCCTCACGACGAGCGAGATGTAGCTCTTGGTTCCCGGCAGCGCGACCTCCACGTGCTCGGCCTCGGAGGCCAGGTCGGGGTTGTCGATGCCGGCGAACGCGACGTCGTCGACGCCGGCGGCCAGGCAGATCTCGCGCAGCCAGTCGGCGTCCAGCGCGCCGGGCCGTCGCGTCGTGCGCGAGCGCACGCGCCGCACGGTGGGGTGCTCGGCCAGCCGGCCGGGAAGCTTTTCCGCCATGCTGGGTATAGTACACAATACTTAGTAAAAGGGGTCGCACGGTGGCCTCGCGTGGGTGAACGACGTTTGACTTCGGTGTGAACGCATGCGAGCCTTACGCCGTGATCGAGTTGAATGAACAGCAGATCATCGACGGGGTGGCCGATCGATTGACCAGGAAATATCCGTCCGTTTCGGGGGAAACCGTGACCGCGGTCGTGCGCGACGTTCATGCTCGCTTCGATGGCCGGCCGGTGCGGGAGTACGTTCCGCTTCTCGTGGAGCGGTTCGCCGGGCAGGAAGTCGGGTCGCTGGCCCCGACGGGCACGCGAACCACGCTCGAACAAGCCGTCGCCGTTTGATCACCGGCCGCGCTGCGGCTAACTCCGGACGCCGAACAGCACGCGGCGACTCAGCATCCGCCAATCGGGTTGGGCAGCGTCGCGGTTCCGGCTGGCGGTTTCTCGGATCCCGAACCGGGCAAAGAACCGGGCCAGCCAATCGGGCGCCCACCAGTTGACCCGGCCGAGCACGTGCATCACCGCCGGCACCAGCAGCATTCGCACCAGCGTCGCGTCGACCAGCACCGCCACCGTGAGCCCGAACCCGAACAGCCGCATGAGCGACACCTGGGCGGCCATCAGCGCGACGAACGAGATGGCCATGATCAGCGCCGCGGCCGTGATCACCCGCCCGGTGTGGGCCACGCCGAGCGCGATGCTCTTGTCGTTCGCCCCCCAGCCCCGGTGCGAGGCCAGCCAGTACTCCCGGATCCGCGCGATGAGGAACACCTCGTAGTCCATCGAAAGCCCAAATGTGATGCAGAACAACAACACTGGCAGGTCTACCCCGATGGTGCCGGTCGCGGCCGTGCCCAGCCCGCCCAGGTGCCCCTGCTGAAACACCCACACCACCGCGCCGAACGCCGCGGCCAGCGACAGGGTGTTCGTCACCAGCGCCTCGAAGGGCAACACCGCGCTCCCGGTCAGCAAGAACACCAGTACTCCGGTGATGACCGCGATGATCGCGAGCACCAGCGGCAGGCGCGTGGTGATCGCGTGCACGGTGTCGCGATCGCTTTGTGCCGCGCCGGTGAACTGCACCGGCCTGGCGGCCGGGGTGGCGACGGCGTGCAGCCGGTCGAGCTGACTGGCCGACGCGGCCGAATACAGCGGTGCGACAGTGCGCACCGTCAGGAAGGCGCTGCCGTCCTTGAGGTCGGTGGGCCCGGCGGGCGGGCCGGCCGGCCTGCCGCCGACGAACGTGCCGCCCGGCGACGACACCGATGACACGTCGGGCACCCGAGACAGCGTGGCGGCGTAGGCATCGAGATCCGGCGCGCTGAGGCCGGTCGCGTTGGGCAGCACCACGGTGACGTCGGGGACGCCGCTGCCCGGGAAGTCGGTGCGCAGCTGGTCGCCGACCTGGCGCGCCGAGGCCGAGGTGGGCAGCACCCGGTCGTCGGCGACACCCCACCGCACATCGCGGAAGGGCGACCCGAGCAACAACAGCAACGCGACGATCGCGATGACGATCGGCGGCCCATGGCGCGTAACGGATCTCGTCCAGCGATACCAGAACCACCGTTCGTAGGGCGCCGGCCGGGGTTCCGGCCGGCGCAGGATTCGCCGCAGCAGGCGGTGCGCGTCCAGCGAATCGAGCCGGTCGCCCAGCAGCGCGATCGCCGCCGGCGTAACGACGACCGCCGCGGCCACCGCGAACGCGATCACCGCGACGCCCGCGTAGGCAAACGATTTCAGGAAGTACTGCGGGAACAGCACCATCGTGGCCATCGACAACGCCACCGTCGTCGCCGAGAACAGCACCGTGCGGCCGGCCGTGGCCATCGCGCGGATCAGCGCCGCGTCGCGAGTCCGGCCCTCCGCCAACTCATCCCGGTAGCGGCTGAGGATCAGCAGCGTGTAGTCGATGGCCAGTGCCGCGCCCATCGCGACCGTCAGGTTGAGTGCGAAGATCGACACGTTGGCGAACAACGAGACCGCCCGCAGCGACGCCATGGCACCGAGAATCGCGAATCCGCCCACCACCACCGGCAGCGCCGCCGCGAACAAGCCGCCGAAAATCCAGACCAGCACCAGAAAACTCAGCGGCAGCGCCAACGACTCCATCACCAGGAGGTCTTTGCGAGTTTGGTCGTCCACCTGCCAGAAGACGGTGGCGTCGCCCCCGGCGCGCACCGTGACGCCGTCGCGGTCGTAAACGAGTTCGCGGGCCAGGCGCTCGGCGGCCTTCTGGGCGTTGGCCTCGCCGCCGGTGATCGCGGCGACGACGAGCCCCGTCCTGCCGTCCTTACTGATGAACGCGGGCGCCGCCGCCGCGGGCACGGTCCACGCGGATTGCACCTCCCCGACATTCGGCGAATTCTGTAGCCGCGCAGCAAGATCGGTTCCTACCGCCCTCGCCTTGGCGCCTTCCGCACCGCCGTCGGAGGTGACGGTGATCAGCATGACCATGTCCCCCTGGCCGAACTTCTGGGAGAGCAACGCCGACGCCCGCGACGACTCGGAGCCGGGATCGAACCAGCCGCCGGGCAACAGCGTCTTGCTGACCGGGATGCCGAAGATCGCGGTGCCGATCATGACCAGGATCGCCAGGGCGATGACGCGGCGTGGCGCGGCAAGGGCGAGACGAGCGGATGCGTACAGCACGCTAGCGGGGTGTCATTTCGTGTTCGATGAGTTCACCGTAGATGGGCCGGTCCCAAGTCGCCCAGGCGGTCTCAGCCCTTCCTGACGATGTTGTCGGTGCCCCCAACCGAGATCTGTGGCGCCCCGCTGTGATAGGTCACCTGGTTCGCGGAGCCGTCGGTGTCGATGGCGTCCGCGTTGTCGGCAACCACCTTGTTGCCCGAGCCCTTCACAATCAGATGGGCGCAGTGGCCGGCCACGTAGGCCGAGTTACCGTTGCCGCCGATCGTCAGTTCGGCCCGATCACAGAACACCGTGAAGGTGGCGCTGCTGGGCTCCTGGGTGAGGTTCCCGCCCGGAGCCACGGTCAGCGCGCCCGACAGGTCCGCGGTGGGTTCGGCGCCCGGCAAGGTGGTTGCCGGCGGCGCGTGCTTCTCGACCCGGTACGGGTGGAAGACCAGGATGGCCACCAGCAAGATGCCCGGCACCAAGAGGATCCCCCACATGCTGCTCAACCGGCGCCGCCGGTTCATCTGACGGCGCAGCAGTTCGTAGTTGGGCGGGTTCACGCTCGACGGCGGTGGCACCCACGCGTCCGGCACGGGCCCGACCTCCCCGGCCGCCGGGACGTTCTCCCGGGGGCCGCCTTTCGCGTCGGCGAGGCGGCGTTCCAACTCCCTGATGCGCTTTTCGGGATCGTCGGAGTCCATGACGGGAATGCTCCCACACGTTGCGGTGGATGACGTGCGCTTAGGTGCGCCGACTGAACCCCGACCGCGACCTGTGTGCGGCGCCCATTTCGTCGCTCGCCACGGCCAGATACGGGGCCAAACCGAAATTCTCGACGAGCGTGCGCCAATCCGCGCCCGGCCGGGCCGATTCGTCGTTGGCGCTCATCCGGAAAGGATCCCACTCGCGCCGCTTCGGCGCCGACGATTTCCCGACGACTCGATGTAGTAGCCGACCAGAAATGAAAAAGATTGCCACAGCGGTCCCCCACGCCACTAAGCTGCTGGTCGTGGGCAAAGGTGTGTTAGCCATCGGCAGGAGCCGCTGGCTGGCGTTGGCGGCCTCCCTCGTGGTCTCGGCCGCGATCATCTACGCCCAGGGCGCCAAGCCGCTGCACGCCGAAAGCGCCAAACCTCCCTGCTGCGTTGACAATCCGGCCGCGGGCCCGACACCGCCGGCGCCCGCCCCGCCGTCCATGGTGGCCGCACCGCCGCCGGCGGCCGCCGGCCCGCCGCCGCAGATCGCCACTCCCGCGGAGGTGGAGAAACTGGCGGCGGGTGCCCCCGCGGCGGCCCAGCAGTTCCTGTTCCCGTTGTCACCCGGCATCGCGCCCGAGCAGCGGTTGCAGGTCAAGACCATTTGGGCGGCCCGCGCCATCAGCGTGCTGTTCCCGGAGATCACGACCATCGGCGGGTACCGGGAAGATCCCCTGCCGTGGCACCCCAACGGCTTGGCGATCGACGTGATGATCCCCAACCATTCCTCCCCCGAGGGCATCCAGCTGGGCAACGAAATCGCCGGGTACGCGCTGGCCAATGCGAAGCGGTGGGGAATCAACCACGTGATCTGGCGGCAGAAAATTTACCCGGGCGTCGGCGCCCCGAGCTGGATGTCAAACCTGGGCAACGAAACGCTGAACCACTACGACCACGTCCACATCGCCACCAACGGCGGCGGATACCCGACGGGGCACGAAACCTATTACATCGGGTCGATGACCCCGGCGCCGTCGCAGTGATGGCTTGACGGATCAAACACCCAATCCCGTTTGGCGCCAAGGATCCTCCAAGGCCGCTCGCCCAAACTGCACCTGACGCGCCGCGTGGCGCGGCGAACGTCGATTTCGAAGCGAGGCGACATGGCACAGGCAACAGACCCGCGGGGCGTGCAGTGGTCGGTGCGCAGGCGCCGGTGGTACTCCCTGGCCGGCTGGGAAATGACCGATCCCGGGGACCTGGGCCTCGGCATCGTGGTGACGATCGCCGCCCTCGTCGGGGTGTGGTGGCCGTTCTGGTTTGTGGCACACTGGCTCGGTTTGCGGTGGCGGATCGTCATCAAGCGCGACGGCGACGAGGTGGACGAAGAGTGGGTTCGCGGCTGGCGCCGGTCACAGCGGCGCATCACCGAAATCCTGGAATCGGTGGCGGCGGGGACGCTTCCGCAATCCCCTACCGCGCCGGCCTAGCTGAATAGACCTAGCAGGCCACCGGTGAGCACCGAAGGCACGGTCAGTTGCCCACCGCCGAGGCTCGGGGGCAGTGTCAGCAGACCGCCGCTGACGATCGACGGGATGCCGACGTCGCCGCCGCCGAGACTCGAGGGCAGGGTCAGCACGCCTCCGACGAGAATTGAGGGGATGCCGACGTTCCCGCCACCGGCGATGGGCGGCAATATCAGCACACCGCCGGTGAGCAGCGACGGCACACTCAGCTGCCCGCCGCCCAGGACCGGCGGCAGGGTGACCGCGCCGCCGTTGACGATCGAGGTCAATACGCTGGTGATCGGCGGCACGGTGAAGACGCCGCCGCCGAGGCTCGAGGGCAGGCTCAGCAGGCCGCCGGTGAGGATCGACGGCAGGCCCAGCACCCCACCCCCGAGCGACGCGGGCAGGTCCAGCACGCCACCGACGAGGATCGACGGTACGGTCAGCTCCCCGCCGCCGAGGAACGGGGGCAGGCCCACCACGCCGCCGTTGATGATCGGGCTCAGAGCGGTCAGGACGGCGGGCCCGACGCTGGAGATCGGCGGCACGCTCAGCACGCCACCGCCCAGGACCGGCGGCAAGCTCACCACACCGCCCTCGAGCGACAGGCTCGCGCTGCCGCCCAGGATCGAGGACAGGCTCAGGTCGGCGGCGTTCGCCGCCTCGGCGCTCAGGTAGGCGCCCGCGCCCGCCTTAATCAGGCCGACGAATTCCCCGTGAAACGTATTGGCCTGGGCATTGATAATTTGAAATTCTTGGCCGAAATCGTTGAACATCGCCGCGACCAAGGCGGACACCTCGTCCTGTGCCGCGGCGGCCACCGCAGTCGTGGGCGCCACAGCAGATGCGGCGGACCCGGCCAACAACGAGCGGATACCTGCCAAGTTCTGGGCCGCCGCTCCGACTTCCTCCGGAGTGGTCACCAGATAGGACACATGCGCCTCCTGTGGCTGGAATGCGACGGCCGCCCGATGACCTAAGCAACATAAGCGTAATAGGAATCGTCGGAATAGCGATGAAAACTCGGCTTTTCAGCAATTGCCACGGCCGAAATGAGATTGGCGAATTTCGCGTCCCATAATCGCAGAAAATCTCAAGAACTCGTCGCCGCACAGCCAGCCCGTTACGAGATCGGACTTTCGAATCGTCGGGTGTCGAACGTTACCCGCCGGTGCGTCAGCGTTCCGCGGACGGCGCGGGTTCGGTGGTGACCAGTTCGGTGAGACCGCTGACATTGAGGATCGGCATCAGCAGCGGGTGCGCGACGAGGCGGATGTCGTCCGCGCGGGCAAACAAGGCGTTGATGGCGGCGCTGTCGAGGTACTCGACGGCGCTGAGGTCGACGGTGAGCGTTTCGCCGCTGCCGGCTTCGGTGGTGGCGGTGCTGAGGGCTTGGTTGAACGCGTCGATGTTGCTCAGGTCGATTTCCCCCGCCGCGGTCAGGACGAGGTTCCCGTCGTCGCGACGCGCGGTGTCGAGGGTGAGCGGCGTGGTCATCAGGTGATCCTCGCGGATAGGTGAACTGTGGTTCCTGCGGTGCCGGGCCTGATCGTGACGTCCTGCATGAGACCCCGCATGAGCGTGATGCCCCGACCCCGGTTGGTTTCGGCCGCGGGCTGCGGTGGTTTCCACGAGCCGGTGTCGGTGATGGTCAGCCGCACCTGGTCTACCAGTGCCGTGGCACCCAGGACGATCGTGCCTTCCGGGGTGTGGCGATGACCGTGCTCGATCGCATTGGCGACGGCTTCTCCGGCGGCGACGAGCACGTCCACCGTCTTATCCGGGTCCACCCGGGCCTGGGTCAGCCAGGTGCGCAACGCGGTGCGCGCGGGCGCGAGCTGGCTGACGTCCGCGGGAAAGGTGAGCTCCAGCGGTGCAGGGTGGCGGTAGAGCAGGAGGACGACGTCATCCTGATATCCGCCGCTTGGCGCCAGCCCGGACATGATCTGGTCCGCCAGATTATCGAGCGTGGAGGTGCGGCCGTCCTGAAGGAGGGCGGCGGCGCGGGAGATGCCCTGGTGCAGCGCGGTGCGGCGACGCTCGACCAGACCGTCGGTGTAGAGCAGCAAGGTCGCGCGCGCCGGGATGGTCACGTGCGCTTCAGGGCGGGGCCAGCCGGATCGCACGCCCAACGCGATGGTGTGGCCATCCTCGAGCATCTCGGTGGTGCCGTCGGCGTGGACCAGGATCGGCGGCGGGTGCCCGGCGGTGGAGTACACCAGCTCACCGGTTTCGCGGTTGAGGACCGCGCAGACGGCGGTGGTGCATTGGGCGCCGGGCAGCCGCGCGGCGAAACGGTCCATCCCCGCGAGCGCGGCGGCGGGGCTGGGGTTGTCGAACAACAGCGCACGGCAGGCGCTGCGCATCTGCCCCATCACGGTGGCGGCGGCAAGGCCATGGCCGACGCAGTCGCCGACGATCATCGCGATGCGCCCGTCGTCCAGGTCGACGATGTCGAACCAGTCACCGCCCACCTGCAGGGGGGCGCTTGCGGCCTGGTAGCGCACCGCGAACCCGTGCGGCAAATCGGCGGGGCCGAGGATCGCGTGCTGCAGCGCCAGGGCGGTCTCGCGCTGCTGATCCACCTGATGCACGCGCTGCAGGCCCTGGCCGAGCCTGCCCGCCAGCACCGTCAGCAGGGTCTGGTCCTCGAGCGTGAACGGGCGCTGCTCGGCCAGGTCCAGCCAGACGACGAGCACGCCCTCGGGATGCTGCAGCGCGATCCCGGCCGTCCCGGGCTTGGTGGCGTTCGGGGTCAGCAGGTCGCCGTCGCGCAGGGAACCGAGCATCTCTCGCGTATCGGCGGGCAGGTCGGCCCATTGCGCGGGCTCGCCGACCGACACCACTTGCGGTGCGCTGTAAGCGGTTTGGGTGGACGGACCGTGGGCCGGAAAAGTGACGGCCAGCACGCGGCGGGCCCGCCACAGCCGGCGCAGTTCCTCGGCCACCGCGCGCAGCGCGTCATCGACGGTGTCGGCTTGGGCGAGTTCCTGATTGAGCGCGTGTTCCCGGCCGGCAGCCAGCGCCAAAGCGATCGCGGCGTGCCGGGCGAAGTCACTCACCAGTTCCAGGTAATCGGTGTCGAACGGAGGCTGCTGCGGGTGGCGCGCGACGGCAATGACCCCGAGCACCCGGTCGTCGGCGATCAGCGGCATGACGGTTGCCGAACGTTCACCGACGTCGGTGAACCCTTCGATCGGGTATTGGAACGAGTCGGTGATCAGCGGCAGACCGCGCCGCGCCACCCCGCCCGTCGTGGAGCCCTCCATCGGCACCTGCCGGCCGATCACCTCCGAGGCGTACCGGCCCGCGGTGGCGGCCACCACCAGGGTGTCGACCTCATCCGCGGGCAGATCCGGCTCTTTGGGAATCAGCAGGATCGCCTGCTCGGCGCCGGCCAGCTCCAGCGCCCGGTTCACGATCAGCTGCAAGGGCCCCTGCGGCGCGCCGGACAGCAGCGCCGTGGTGATCTCGCGGCTGGCCTTCGTCCACTTCGCCGATTCGCGTTCCCGCTCGAAGAGCCGCGCGTTGTCGATGGCGGCGGCCGCGGCCGTGGCCATGGCCCGTACGGCGCCCTCCTGGATGACGGTAAACACCCGGCCTGGCCGGTCATCGGCCAGGTAGAGGCTGCCGAAGTCAGCCGCCCGCACGGTGATTGGTATTCCCAGGAGTGCGCGGATCGGCGTGCCGCGGATGCGCAGCCCGGCGGCCTGCGGATCGCCGCTCACATCGTCGACGCGCAGACCAGTACCCACCGGCAACGCGCCGAGGCGCCGCGCCGTGTCGTCGTCGATACCGGCGTGCACGAATGAGATCAGGGCGCCGTCGGACGCGCGGATCCCCAGGGCGCCGTAGGGCGCACCGGTCAGCTCCATCGCCGCGTCGACGATGCGATGCAACGTGACCTCGAGGTCCAGGTCGGAGCCGATCTCGACGATGACCCGCACCAGCTGCTCCAGCTGGTCCCGGGCCGCCACCAGCTCGTCGAGTTGTTCATGCACAGGGCCCACCAGCTCACGCCGGCCCTGCCAGGTGAACGCGGATTCGTCCCTGTCGTCGTCCCCCATAGGGACAAACTTAGTTGTTAATTTCGTTCCGTCTGCCGTTTGGGCATTCCAGGTGACCTGGAGAAGTCTTTCTTCGCCTCCCGGCCCGGCATCGAGACTGCGCACAGATGGCGGTTCGCCCAGCAACGCTGGCGCTGAGCGCAGTTTCGGCGCACGGAGTTCACCTCGGGGGAATGGCGCTCGCCTCCCCGACGGCTGGCGCCGCCGTAGTGATCACCCGCTGAGGAACGAAATGGACGCGACGCCCGGTGTCGCCGGCGGCCGCCGGATCGCTCCAGCGGAGCGCCGCGCTGCCGGACAGCTGTAGCGCGACGCCGGTGCCGAAGTCCACAAACAGCAGCGCCGCGGTGGGATCGGTGGAGAGGTTGCCCAGGCTGTTGAAGATGTTGTTGCCCGGGTAGTCCGGCCACCACAGCTGCCCGTGCGCGGCGCGGACGAACCCGGGCGGGCCGCCGCGGTGGGAGGCGTCGTTGCCGCAGGCGGCGTGGGTGGTACCGAGAAAGAACGTGTCCGCGGCCTCGACGAGGCGAATGTCGTCGGGCCGCAACGCCTTTCCGGCGTACAGCCGGACCCGGTCGTCGTCGGACGATTCACCGACCCGGACGCGGCGCTGCCGGATGTATTGCGGGCAGTTGCCGTAGGCCTGGTCGACGTCGAGGGCCAGTCCAGCCTCGGTGGAGGTGAGGCGGCCGTTGATCCGAACCCGCCGCCGGGTCGGGAAGTTCATCGCGACGATGCCCACCGGCTGCTCAATGGGCAGGCCGTGCAGGGGGTCGGCGCCGGGCAGCGACGCGTGGACCCGCAGGGTGGTCGGCGACGCGGCCTCCAGGAAACCGGCCGGCCCCAGCAGCGGTGAGGTCCACAGCCGCCCGGTCGCATCGCGCGCGGCCAGCGCCGCGAACGTCATGTCCGAGAGGGCCGCGGCCATTCCGTCGCGCAGCTGGCGCCGGCCCACCATGGGCGCGAGCCGGGCTGCCTGTGCTGCGACGCCGGCTTGCCGTTGCACGGCCAGCTCGCCGCTGTGGAAGCCGCTCATGTGCTCAACTGCCTTGCGGGACTTCGGCGAAGCCCGGTTGTCCCGCGTCGACGACGGAATTGAACCGGTACCGAGTCTCCAGCCGCTCGTTGATCTCGTGGATCGCATCCGGCGGGAGCGCGCTGACGTCGAAGTTCTCGCGGATGCGCGCGGGCGTCACGGATGCGGTGAGGACGGCGCTGCCGCGCTGGATGCCCCAGGCCAACAGCACTTGCGCGGGGGTCTTTCCGACGTTGGCGGCGATCGAGGTGATGAGGGGGTCATCGAGCAGCCGCGGTTCCAGCGCGTGGCCCAGCGACGCGAATGCCAACAGAATGATCCCGTGCGTCGTGCACAATTCGTGCAGCTCCCACTGCGGGTGGTAGGGGTGCGACTCGACCTCGACGACCGCGGGCTTGATCCGAGCGTTCTCGATGACGTTGCGGGTGCCCGCCGCGTCGATGTCCGACAGGCCGATCGCCCGCGTAAGCCCTTCGTCGACAAGGCTTTCCATCGCCGCCCAGGTCTCCCCCAGCGTGACCCCGTCGTCGTAGACGACGGCTCCGTGGGCGTCGCGCGGATCCTGGTCATCGCCCGGCCGGAACGCGAACGGGGTGTGCACCAGATACAGGTCGACCGCCTCCAGGCCGAGCCGGTCCAGGCTGGCCTGTAACGCCGGCCTGACCCGTTCGGGTCGGTGATTGTTGTTCCACAGCTTGGTGGTGACGAACAACTCGTCGCGACGCACCGTGCCGTCCGCGAACAACTCTCCGAGCGCCGCGCCGACCTCGGCTTCGTTGCGGTACCGCTCGGCGGCATCGAGGTGCCGGAATCCCGCCCGCACCGCGGCCCGCACGGCGTCTCGCGTCTTGGTGTTGTCGGACAGCGATGTCCCGAAGCCGAGCGCCGGAATCTCGCCGCTGCCGTCGTTCAAGGCGAATCTGTGCTGACTGAGAGTGTGATTCGTCGCCATGGCCATCGGCCTCCTTATTTTCTTACTTCGGTTGGGCAGCAAGGCTTTCCGCAACTTTCGCCAGCAGCGCGACGGCCTCGGCCGTCGTCCAGACCGCGCTGGCCAGGAACCGGAAATTCACCAGGGCCGCCAGATAGCCGTCGCCTTCGGGCAGGCGCGGGCCGGCCGTGGCGTCCTTGACAACGACGACCTCGAAGCCCTGCTCGATGAGCTCGCGCAGGTGGCCTTCGACGCATAGGTTGGCGGCCATCCCCGCCAGGATGACCTGGTTGACGCCCCGCTTGCGCAGCTGGAGCACGAGGTCGTTCGATTCGGGGCCGACGATCTTGTGCGGGGAGGCGATCACGGTGTGTCCGTCGTGGATGTGGTGGGAGTAGGCCGGCAGGAAGTCCGCGCCGGATCCGGCGAACCCGTCCGTCGTGTACGCGCCCAGGCGCCGAAACATGCCGGCGGCGCCCATGAATTTCTCCAGCGGGTCGCCGAACCGCCACTGCTCGTCGGTTGGGTAGAAGTAATGCGGCGATATCGCGACGGTGATGCCCGTCAGCTTCGCCGCATCGAACAACTCGCCGATGTGGGTAACGGTGCGGTTCTCACGGATGCTGTCACCGAACACCGGCCAGCCGACACCGTCAGGGCTCAGGAAATCGATCTGGGGATCGATGACGACCAGCCCGGCGTGCTCGGCGTCGAGTTCAAACCCGGAATCCGGCAACGCGGGGTGCTGCGGCTCGGCGTAGATGGTTGGGTCTGTCATGGGGGGCTCGTCCTTGCGGGTCGGAGGCGGCGGTGTCGGGTGACTATAGATGACCAGTCGTCTATCTAACAAGTGGATCGGGGCGGCTATTCCCAAGCGGAACAGATCAGCGCAGCAGCGCCGGAACGGTGACCGCTTCGAACCGGTCGTACGGGGTGCGACTGCGCGTCACCTTCCCCCGAAGAGCCGCGCCTTCCCACGCCTCGATGAGCTGGGCGGCGAGCTCCCCCGCATCGAGGTCCCTGCGGATGTCGCCCGGGCCGCGCTGGCCGGAACGCACACACGCGCTCAGGGCCGCATCCCAGCGGTCGAGGATGCGGACGAGCTCCGTGCGCACCGGCTCGCTCGAGCCGCCAAGCTCGAGCGACAGGTTGCCGACCAGGCAGCCGAGCAGGAAATCGCCGGCCTCGTGTTCGTCGGCGAGCGCGTGGAAGAAGCGCGTGATTCGCTCCAGCGCCGTCCCGTCCGCGTCCAGGATCGGGAGCAGTCGCGCCTCGATGTCCGCCCAGTGGTGCTCGAGGATCGCCGCGGCGAAAGCCTCCTTGCTGTCGAAATACGCGTAGAACGATCCCTTCGGCACGCCGGCCGCGTCGGTGATGTCCTTGACGCCGCTGGCGGTGAAACCCCGGGCGTGCACCAGTTCGAGCCCCGCCTCCAGCAGGCGGCGGCGCACCTCAGGGTTGGGCGGGCGCGGCATAGGGCCCTATAGTAGCCGACCGGTCGGCTATCTTTGTGCGGTCAGGATGCCTTGACGTATCGACGGACCAGCTCGTCCTCACCGAACGTGCTGGTGCGCTGCAAGCCGTTGTCGTCGCGGGTGAAAAAGGTCCACTGGCGCGGAGTGCTCTGGGGCCCGCCGATCAGTTTCACGGTGAGGCGCAATTTGGTGTCGCGCAGTGTGCCGATGATGTCACCGACCCGGACCTGCGACGGATGGATCTGGGGTGCGTCGCACCAATTCTCTATGGGCAATTTCGTCCATCCTGTAGCTGTTGCCGCAACCCTACGTGGGATTTGCGTTTCGCGCTGGTCACCCGACGGATCCGCCCGGCGGCTGGTGGCGTAGCGTCAACCGCGAGCCGTTTCGTTTCAATGCGATTCCTCCGCTCGGCCCGCGCCCGCGGGGCGAGCGATGCAGACCGTGAAGGACCCGCCCGTGGATCGCACCGCGCAACTCCCCGATCGATCGGTTGAGCAGTGACTTATCCGCACGCGCGCCGGCGCCGCACCGATCCCGTCCGGCTCTCCGTGGCTCACCAATTGGGTGGCGCGATCGACGGTGCGTGGTGGCCCCGCGCGGACCGGATCACCAATGAATTACCGACCCTTGTCACGGCCCTGACTCCCCTGCTCGGCGAGATCGACGCGATCAACGTCAACTGGCCACCGCTGCAACGCCCACCCGACTTCAATTGGGCGGGTTGGGAACACAGGCGCCAGCACGTGATGACGTTGAGCGGCGGTCTGGCACACGTCAATCTTCTGGTCATCCCGTATGCCACCTACACCGCGCTCGCTGTGATGGTCCTGCGCCGCGCCGCCGACCTGCCCGTCGACTCCTGCGACCAAGGCAAGCAGGCATTTCTGACAGCCGGTCTGATCCTGCAGGCCGCCCGCCAACAACTCGCCGCGGCTACCACCGAATAACGCGGGGCGCCTGCCCAATTCGTCGTGGGACACTACCGGCGTGGCAGCAAGCGATAGCGCGGTGCGCGCGGCGGTCCCCGAGGACGCCGCCGGTTGCGCGGCGGTTTACCGACCCTACGTCGAGAACACGGCGATCACCTTCGAAGTCGAAGTCCCGACGGTGGCCGAAATGGCGGCGCGCATCGCCGCGGCCCGGGCGACCCATGAGTGGCTTGTCGCCGAGGACGCTGCCGGGCGAGTGATCGGCTACGCCTACGCGCACGCGTTCAATCCGCGCGCGGCGTACCAGTGGTCGGCCGAAACCAGCGTCTATATCGATAGTTCGCATCACCGTGCGGGCGCCGGCCGCGAGCTCTACACGCGGCTACTGCGCCGGCTGGCCGAGCGCGGTTATCGTCGCGCCTTCGCCGGCATCACCCAGCCCAACCAGTCCAGCAACGCCTTTCATCGATCCTTCGGGTTTCGGGATGCGGGCCTCTACCGTCGCGTCGGCTGGAAACACGACAGCTGGCACGACGTCGCCTGGATGCAACTCGACCTGTCGCCTGCCGCCGAGCCGGACGGCCCGCCGACACCGATCGTCTAATCTTGTTGCGCGGCAACGAGGTACGTACCGTGGCCCTCGATCACCAGGCCGTCGCCGAAGCGGAGCACTTCGCTGACCAGGCCGCCGTCCTGGTTGCGGTAGGCGACGACGATGGTGCCGATGCCGTCGTACACGCCCTCGACGGCGAACCGCAGGTTCGGGACGCGCTGCAACGCCAGGGTCCAGTAGTCGCGGAGCGCGGGTTTGCCCCGAACGATGCCGCCGGTCTCCGGGAGCAGCCTGGCGGCCACCGGTGACGTGAACACGACGTCGTCGGCGAAATGCTGCAGAATCGACTCCACGTCGTGGGCGTTCCACGCGTCCACCCACTGCTCGGCGAAGGCAACCGCGTCAGGCTTCACGATGGAGCACTGTAGTCGCGGCGATAGGCTGGTGCTTTGGACGCTTGTGCACTTCCGAGGGGTAACGACATGTCCGCACCATCAGCCGAGGTTTTCGACCGCCTGCGCCAGCTCGCCGCGATCAAGGACGTCGCCGCGCGCGACACCAAGACGATCGATGAGGTGTTCACCGGCAAGCCGCTGGCCACGATCCCCATCGGCACGGCCGAGGACGTCGAAGCGGCGTTCGCCGAGGCCCGCGCGGCGCAGGTCGAGTGGGCTCGGCGTCCCGTCGCCGACCGCGTCGACGTCATCCGCCGCTATCGCGACCTGGTCGTGGAGAACCGCGAGTTCCTCATGGACCTGCTGCAAGCCGAGGCCGGGAAGGCCCGCTGGGCGGCGCAGGAGGAAATCGTCGACCTGATGGCGAACGCGAACTACTACGTGCGCGTCGCCGCCGACCTGCTGAAGCCCCGCAAGGTGCAGGCGCTGCTCCCGGGAATCGGCAAGACCGTCGTCACCTACCAGCCCAAGGGCGTGGTGGGGGTGATCTCGCCGTGGAACTACCCGATGACGCTGACGGCGTCGGACTCGGTGCCGGCGCTGCTGGCGGGCAACGCGGTGGTGCTCAAGCCGGACAGCCAGACCCCGTATTGCGCGCTGGCGTGCGCCGAGCTGATGTATAGCGCCGGGCTGCCGCGCGCGCTCTACGCGATCGTGCCCGGGCCGGGCTCGGTGGTCGGCACCGCGATCATCGACAACTGCGACTACCTGATGTTCACCGGCTCGACCGCCACCGGCAGGCAGCTCGCCGAACACTGCGGCCGCCGGCTGATCGGTTTCTCGGCCGAACTCGGCGGCAAGAACGCGATGATCGTCACGCGCGGGGCCAACCTCGACAAGGCCGCGCGGGCCGCCACCCGCGCGTGCTTTTCCAACGCGGGCCAGCTGTGCATCTCCATCGAGCGCATCTACGTCGAGAAGGACATCGCCGACGACTTCACCAGCAAGTTCGGCGCCGCGGTCCGAAACATGAAGCTGGGCACCGCGTATGACTTCTCCGTGGACATGGGCAGCCTGATCTCCGCGAGTCAGCTCGACACGGTGACCGACCACGTCGACGACGCGAAAGCCAAGGGCGCCAAGGTGATCACAGGCGGCGTCGCGCGACCCGATGTCGGGCCGCTGTTCTACGAGCCGACGGTGCTGACCGACGTCACGCCGGAGATGGAGTGCGCGGCCAACGAGACGTTCGGCCCGCTGGTGTCGATCTATCCCGTCGCCGACGTGGACGAGGCCGTGCAGAAGGCCAACGACAGCGAGTACGGGCTGAACGCCAGCGTGTTCGCCGGCTCGGCCGCGGAGGGCGAGCAGATCGCCGCCCGGCTGCGCTCGGGGACGGTCAACGTCAACGAGGGTTACGCGTTCGCGTGGGGCAGTCTCAGCGCGCCGATGGGCGGGATGGGCCAGTCCGGCGTCGGCCGTCGGCACGGTCCCGAGGGCCTGCTGAAATACACCGAATCGCAGACGATCGCGGCCGCGCGCGTGTTCAATCTCGATCCGCCGCTTGGCGTTCCGTCGACCCTGTGGCAGAAATCGTTGGTGCCCGTCGTGCGCGCGGTGATGCGGCTACCCGGCCGGAAGTGAGCGTTGCCAGGGTCTACTACCCGGCGTAGTATTCGGGGCGATCCCACCGTGCACAAGGAGGTGCAACGTGAGGTGGAGTTTCGCCCAGATCGGGCTGCTGGTCATCTGCGTTTTCCATCTGGTGCAGGCGGTGATCGGCTTCATCCTCGAGCCCAGCTTTGCGACCGGACCGGGCGCCCCCACTGTTCAACTTTTCGGGATGGACTACAACGGCTGGCACGCCGTCGCCGGCCTGGCCTTGTTCGGGCCGGGTTTGGTTTTTGCGATGCGCAAGTCGTGGGCGGTGTTGTATCTCTTGTTCGCCGCGATCGCCGGTGCGCTGCCGGGCATTTGGGCGTTCTTTTCGCACCAGGTGGCCTTCGTCTTCACGTTTCCCCACAACATGACCGACGCGGTGGTGCATCTGGTGACCGCGGGGGTGATGGTTGCGGTGGCGGCGATCCAGATCCGCCTGGATGGTGGACTGCGGAACTCGCTCGCCGATCTCCGGAAGGCGCGGTAGCACCAAGGATTCCTGGAGGATCTTCCAAGCGGCGCCTCCGAGGCTGAGTTCGTCCACTGAGAACGACTCGTGAGGTTTCGCCATGACCCGCCACCGCATCTACGCCTTGATCGCCTTGGCCGCCTTCGCTTTCTTCGGCGCCGCGTTCGTGGCGTCACCCGCCGCGCAGGCGGCGGCCGTTGACCGCTATGCCGTCATCGCCTACTCCCCCGTCACCGGCTGGACGGGTTGGGCCAACAACGCCAGCACCATGGAGGAGGCCACCCACGTCGCGTTGGGGAATTGCCAGGTGCACGGCCCCGGTTGCACGGTCGCGTCGTGGACGCACAATCGTTGCATCGCTTTGGCGCTCGGACCCGCCGGCTGGGGCGCCGACTGGGGCTCGACCCCGGCGGCCGCTCAGAACGCCGCGCTGGCTAAGGTCTCGTCGGGCCGCGTCGTCGAGGTGCATTGCACCGGGTAGTGACTGCGTGTTCCGATTAAGTCGATCCGCGCGGCGCTGGCGCTATCATCGTCAGGGTTCGGCCCCGCGACCAAGCTGCGAGGAGCGCCCATGCGCGGCAGACGACTACTTCGGCCGATCGCCATGGCCGGTGTAGCGGGCTTGGCGGCGTGTAGCACCCACTCCAATGCGCCGATACCCGGTGGGCCGCCATCGATCACCAGCGAGCCGTTCGGTCAGGTGGATGGCCACCCGGTGACCCGTTACGCGCTCACCAGTGGACACGGCATGCGCGTGCGAATTTTGAACTACGGCGGCATCATTCAGTCGATTGAGGTGCCCGATCGCACCGGCGGCGTCGACAACGTGGTGCTGGGCTTTCCGACCTTGGCCGGCTACCTGAACAACACGGGATCCGCCAAGACCTACTTCGGCGCGATCATCGGCCGCTATGGCAATCGGATCGCCAAGGGGACTTTCTCGTTGAACGGCAACGAGTATCAGTTGCCGATCAACAATAACGGCAACAGCCTGCATGGCGGCACCTCGGGATTCGATACAAAGGTGTGGCAGGCGGGTCCGCAGAACAGTCGCGACAGCGTCGGCCTCAAGCTCCAATATGTCAGCCCCGCACGAGAAATGGGCTATCCCGGGACGCTGAGCACCACCGTCACCTACACCCTGGACCGCAACAACGAACTGCGCATCGACTACCACGCGACCACCGATGCGCCGACCGTGATCAATCTGACCAATCACAGCTACTTCAACTTGGCAGGTGAGGACACGCTCGACGTCTACGACCAGAAGGTCACCATCTACGCCGACAACTACCTTCCGACCGACCCGACGCAGATCCCGACCGGGCAGATCGCCCCGGTGAAGGGCACACCGTTCGATTTCACATCACCGACCGCGATCGGCGCGCATATCACCGCGAATGACCCGCAGCTGTTGCTGGCCCACGGTTACGACCACAACTGGGTGATCAACCGCGGCAACAACTCCGGGCTGGTGGAGGCGGCCAGGGCCGAGGACCCGAAGTCGGGGCGCGTGCTGACCGTCTCCACCACCGAGCCCGGTGTGCAGTTCTACACGTCCAACTTCCTCGACGGGTCGTTGACGGGTACCAGCGGGCACAGCTACCGGCAGGGCGCCGGATTCACGATGGAGACCCAGCACTACCCCGATACTCCGAATCACCCGACCTTCCCGACCACCGCGCTCAACCCGGGCCAAACCTACGATTCAACAACGGTTTTTGCCTTCAGCGCCCGGTGACGCATCGACGAATTTCGTTAACCGTCGTTGACGAGGTTTGCGAGGAACGCCGGTAACCGGCCCGCGCCAAAGTCATAAAACCGCGCCCAGAGCGGCTCGATCGAGATGCGCACCATCTGCTTATAGGTGGACCGCACGTTGCGTTCGAAGTCGGCAAGCTCGGGTCCGTCCATGGAGATCCTCGCCGCCGCGAGGTACTCGTCGGTGACCCCGTTGATGGTTTCGAGGGTGGCGAGGCCACGCACCGAGAGCGCCTTCGCCTCTTCTGGCGTGGAGCCGGTGTCGATCGTCAACGCGACTTGCGGCCGTGATGCAAGCGCGCGGGCTTTCGGGGCCGTCGGTGCCGTGGAGACGACGACGCGTTCGCCGGTCCAGTAGAACCCGACGGGGATTACCCGCGGAAAGCCATCGGGTCCATTGTAAGCGAGCCTTGCCATGGACCCGGAGAGCAGCTTCTGCGCGCCGGGGTGGCCAAGCTCGCGAGCCAACTCCTGCTTGTTCATCACACTCCTACTACTACCCGGCCGGCCCAAGCGGGACACCGGATAAAGGCGATGGCTCGGCCCGCAGTTCAGCCAGCCGCGACCCGATCGATGTGGGCGAGGAAGTTTGTCAATACCGCTTCGGGTGCCTCGATTTGCGGCCAGTGCCCGATGTCGTCGGCCAGCATCACCACATCGGGGTTCGGTATCACCTCGGCGTAGCGGCGCGCCATGTGGGCACCGGAGTTGGGGTCGACCGGCCCGTCGATCAATCGCATCGGAACCGCGGTCTGCCGCATGGCACGCACCCACCGGTTGCGGTGCGTGTAGCGATCGTTGATGAACCGGCCCACCTTGTGCAGCGCCCGGCGGCCGTCGTTGTAGTCCAGGATCTGGTTGAACACGTCCATCATGTGCCGGGTCGGCTTGGTGTTCGGGCCGAACATCTCGCGCAGCGTGGGTTCCAGCAGCCGGCGAGACAGCGGACTGTTCTGCACATGACTGAAGATGTCGCCCAACGGGGTACCCGACATCAGCTTCTGCGCGGCCCTGGGCGTGTACGACTCGATGAACATTCCGCCGTTGAGCCAAGTGATCGAGTCGATGCGCAGCGCGCCGTAGGCCTGCTGCCCAAATTCGTGACGGGCCAACAGTTCCTGGCCCACGGAATCGCCGATGTCGTGGGCCAGGATGTGGGCGTTGCTGATGTTCAGGTGCTGCAGCAGCGCTTCGTGCATGTCCGCGTGGTCGTGTACCGAGTATTCGTAGGCCATGGGTTTGTCGGAGAAGCCCATGCCGATCATGTCCGGTGCGATGACGGTGAACCGTTGCGTCAGCGTGGGCCAGATCGGCGCCCAGTCGAACGTGTTGAACGGATAGCCGTGGATCAGCAGCAGCGGGGGCCCGTCGCCCTCGACACGGTAGAAGATGTCGAATCCGAGGTAGTCGAAGTACTCGCCCGAGTCCAGCCAGTGTTTGAGTTCAGCGTCCATGACGCTAATCATCCTTGGGCACAGCGGATGGCTTCGGTGCCCCTCGCCAATCGCTGCGCGACTGACTTCAACTAATGGACAAAAGCGCCGCATATGCCCGCTATCCACCAGCAACTGCGTCATCGCTGAGCGGATACAGGCCGGTGTGTGCCTCGCCCCCAGGGGGCGTCAACGACCTCTGGAGTCAGCGGAAGGTAAGGTGCGTCGGCCTGATTCATGCCCTTGCGCCAGTAGCCCTCGTTCCCTCGGCATCGGTATGGCCAAGCGATGTACGACATCGCATGCGGGGTCGTTGCCGCCTACACCACATCGGCAGCGCCGCGCCAAGAAAGTACATACCGGAGGGCGAGGACCGGCTGATCGA
>NZ_LZIS01000231.1 GCF_001667015.1 Mycobacterium sp. E3198
CAATAACGTTTATCTGGTATGGCAAGCGAAAGGATTCCCCCAGGCTCCATGAATCCGTGGATTTCATTGAACCACCCCAGCGGGTTCGGGACGTGTTCGATCACATGGGAGGCAACAACGTAGTGAAATCGGCGTGATCCCACTCCATCCCTTAGGCCCGAGGAGCCGACCACGATGTCTACATCTTGGATCTGGTCGTTGCTGACGTTTTCATCGCCACGATACTTGTCACGCAACTTATCTGTAGGCAAGTGATCGGCATATAAAACGCCCGTACCTTTCTTGGGCACTATCGGCTTATGCAGTGGGCCAATTTCCAGCCCTTGCTCTTCGAGCTTCAGGTTCTTGGTGAGCATCGCCACGCGGTCAAAGGGTGCGGTCATCGGGGGTACTTCTTTGGTAGCGGGGACTGGAATACGTGATGAAGTCGCCTTGGACGAGCGAAAAGGCGTCACATTCCCCCTCAAATGGGCGAAGCTTAGCCGGTGCGGTGTCTGAGCCGCGGGTGAGCGATTCGTGGTGATAGAGTTCGGCGTTGGGGGTCCACACGTTGCGGTAGCCTGTCTGCGAAAGACGCAGGCACAAGTCCACATCGTTGAAAGCAACCGCGAGAGACTCGTCGAAGCCGACGTCCTCGACGGGCTCGTCCAACATGAATAAGCAAGGCGACACCGGCCGAATAACCATCTTTGACGCTAGATATCGCCAGGTTATTGGTCGCTGTTGGGGCAGTTCAGACCTTATCAAAGTAAGACCTTGCTTTCTCGGCTGGTGAGGGCATCGCCGGTCAGGAACAACTCAGGCCGTGGCCGCACAGACCGCGCGGCCTTCGAAACGACCGTATTCGAGATAATGCTCCGCGGGGTCGATGCGCGCTTGC
>NZ_LZIS01000232.1 GCF_001667015.1 Mycobacterium sp. E3198
TCACCGAGACTATCGACACCTTGGCCCAGCGCATCGGACAGCGAGTACGCCTCGTCGCCCCGGCCTTGCTCGCTCTTCCGGGCTGCGCGGAGCTGACGGCGGCCAAACTGGTCGGCGAAACCGCCGGAGCGATCCGCTTCAAAAGCGCTGCCGCCTATGCCCGCCATGCCGGGGTGGCGCCTGTCCCGGTGTGGTCGGGGAACACCGCAGGCCGCGTGCGGATGACCCGCTCGGGCAACCGCCAACTCAACGCCGCCCTGCACCGCATCGCAGTCACCCAGATCCGCCTAGAGGGACTGGGGCAGGTCTACTACCGACGCCGCATCGCCGCGGGCGATTCCAAGACCGAGGCGCTGCGCTGCCTCAAACGCCGCTTAGCCCGCATTGTCTTCGGCCACCTTCAAACCGACGAACAAACCCGCCAAAAGCCTTGCCAACCGGCAGCGGCTTGACATAGGAGAAACGCATGACCGTTCTGCGAACCCAGGTCTGTGTGGCCGGCGGAGGTCCGGCCGGACTCGTTCACGCCCTGCTGCTCGCCCGTGCCGGCGTGCAGGTTGTCGTCCTCGAGAAGCACAACGACTTCCTGCGCGATTTCCGCGGCGACACGGTGCATCCCACCACGCTGCGGATCATGGATGAACTCGGGTTCATCGACGAGTTCTTGCGCCTGCCGCACACCAAGATCACGCGCGTCGCCTTCGACACCGACGGCTCGCTTCGCACCTTCGGCAACTTCAGTGTGCTCAAACGGATGGGCTTTCGGCAGCCCTATATCGCGCTGATGCCGCAGTGGGACTTCCTGGACTTCCTGGCCGAAAAGGCCAGCGCCTACCCGGAATTCACTTTGATCCGCAACGCCGAGGTCACAGAGCTCATCTTCGATGGTGAGCGCGTCGCGGGGGCGCGCACACCCGACCTCGAGGTGCACGCCGAGCTGGTGATCGGCGCCGATGGCCGCAAGTCCGCCGTGCGCGACGCCGCGGGCCTGACCCTCGCCGCCGCGCACTCGCCGATGGACGTCTTATGGTTCCGGCTGAAATGGCGTCCCGGCGACCCCCAGGAATTGTTCGGGGTCATCCGCCGGGGCCTGCTCATGGCCATGATCTACCGGGGCGACTACTGGCAGGTCGCCCATCTCATGCCCAAGGGCACCGACCCGCGCGCGGGTTCGCTGGAGGCATTCAAGGAGCGCCTGGTCGCCGCGCGGCCGCAGCTGCGCGAACACGTCGACGACCTGCACTCCTGGGACGACACCAGCTACCTCGACGTGCGGGTGGATCGGCTCGAGAAGTGGTGGCGCACAGGCCTGCTGTGCATCGGCGACGCCGCGCACGCCATGTCGCCGGCCGGAGGGGTCGGCATCAACCTCGCCGTCGCCGATGCGGTCGCCGCGGCGAATATTCTGAGCGGACCGCTTCGGGAAAACCGGCTGACCGATGCCGACCTCGCCAAGGTTCAGCAGCGCCGCGAGCTACCCGCCCGAATCATCCAGGCCGGTCAGGTATTCATCCAGAACCGGGCGGTCGAACCCAACCTGGTCGGCGACCTCTCCCCCATCCCCATTCCCAAGTTCGTCGGCCGCGGCCCCCTGCAGTTCATCCCGCCGATCATCGTCGGCCGCGGCTTCCGCCCGGAGCATGTCCGATCCCCGGACGTGCATGCCGGCTAGGAGTCGCCGGCCAGCGGATCGAACATGTGCGCCGGGTCGATACCGAGTTGTCTTGCCACGTGGCTGGCGTCCCAGTACTCCCGCCAGTGCGTGATGGCGCCGTCGCGGACCTCGAAAATCGCCGTGACGAAGAACTTCACGGTGACGCCATTCATCGCATTCACGTCGATTCGTTCGACCACGACGGTGTCACCGCTCGACACAATGGTGCGAATTTCGCTTCCCTCGATCATGCCCGTGGAGAGGCTGTTGTGCTTTTCGAGCTCGGCGCGCGCCGCGTCGCGTCCGACGACCACCGGCGACAGCGGCACGTGCAGCTGCCAGGCGAAGTCGTCCGCCATCAACGCGGCCATCGCGTCGATGTTCATGTGCTGGCCGTAAGCGGCATGGATGAAGTCGAGCACCAGCTGTTCGGTTTCGTTTTTGTTGGCAACGCCCTCTGACATGTCGCTCTCCCGGTCATACTCGCCCGATGCTTAAATAAATTGTTTGATTTAATGCTCGGGTTGGACACTATCCGGCGCGCCGGCTTGGAGTAAAGGCCTCGCTGCGGCCGAAAATTCGACCTGTTGTCTCAGCCCCGCTAAGGGATAATCGTCGCGTGACGACCAGGGCTCCAGGCGGGCCGACTCCGCTCTCGCACGCGTACTCGCCGCACGGCTAAGGCGGGTTCGCTACATGGCGGAGCAGGTCGTCGGCCGGCAAGCCGAAGTGCAAGCAGTCGCGGATTTTCTCGATGCCGCACTCGGCCAGCCGTGCGCTCTGGTCATCGAGGGTGAGCCCGGCATCGGTAAGACGACGCTCTGGTTGGATGCGCTAGACCGGGCTCGCGCGCGCGGGTTTCGCACACTGAGCTGCCGCGCCGCCGCAGCCGAGTCGGTGCTGGCGTACACGGTGTTGGCGGATCTGCTTGCCGAAGTGGACGATTCGGCCCTGGCAAACCTGCCGATACCGCAGCAGCAGGCCCTGGACGGCGCGCTGTTGCGTTACCAAGGCGAGGCCCACAACGTCGATCCCCGAGCGGTGGCGGCGGCGTTGGTGACCGTCATCGGGCGGCTCGCCGCCGGCAACCCGGTGGTGATCGCGATCGATGACTTGCAATGGGTGGACACGTCCAGTGCCAACGCGGTGTCGTACGCGGCACGCAGGCTGCCGCCCGGAGCGGCCCTGCTGTGCACGACCCGCAGCGGGCAGGAGCAAGAACGGCTGCAACTGCCGAGCCCGGACGGCGTGCGGCGAATCGGGTTGCGGCCGTTGAGCGTTGGGGAGCTGCATCAGGTCTTGTCGCGTCGGATGGGCAGATCGCTTGCCCGCCCCACGTTGCTGCGCATTCACGAAATCGCCGATGGCAATCCCTTTTTCGCGTTGGAGTTGACCCGGGAACTCGGGAGCAAGGGGCGTCCCTCCCGGTTGAGCATGCCCAGCAGCCTCAACGACCTGGTCCGCTCCAGGATTGGCCGGGTCGGTGCCGAGGACGTCTTGCTTGCCATGGCCAGCCTGCCCGATCCCACCGTGCCCGTGGTGGCGCGGGCCACCGATTCGACGCCGGATCAGGTGGTGCAGTCGCTCGCCGAGGCCGAGAGCCAGGCGGTGGTGGCCATCGACGGAAACCAGCTCCGATTCACTCACCCGATTCTGGCGCACGGCGTTTACGCTGCGGCATCGCCCCGTCGCCGCCGCGAAATGCACCGGCGGCTGGCCCAACTGGTCACCGAACCGGAGTTGCGCGCCCGCCACCTTGCGTTGGCAGACACCTTCGGACAGCCAGAGACCATGGCCGCCATCGACGCTGCTGCCGATATCGCCCGGGACCGAGGAGCGCCCGCCGCTGCCGCGGAACTGCTTGAACTTGCCTTTAGGCTGGGCGCCGACGACCCGGATCGGAAGATTCGTTGTGCCACCCACTATTTCGATGCGGGTGACCTGGGCCGGGCACGAGAGATTCTCGATCCGGTTGTCGCGACGCTTCCGGCGGGTACAGTCCGTGCCCGGGCATTGCACCAGCTGGGGTTGGTTCGCCTCTACGACGACAGTTTCCTCGAGGCGGCGGAGTTGTTGGAAGCCGGAGCGAGGGATGGCGGCGCTGACGCCGGCCTGCGGGCGCGCATCCTCGTCAGCCTGTCGTACGCTCTGCTCAACGCCGGGCGGACCCAGCAGGCCTATGAGCGTGTGCAACAAGCCGCGAGCGATGCCGAGAGCCTTGGCGCCGGAGACCTCCTGGGCGCCGCCCTCGGAATACGGGCCGTGATGGATTTCATGGGCGGGCAGGGATTCGACGAGCCCGCCTTGCGCCGCGCGGTCGAAATGGAGGATCGAAGCGCGCGGACTCCGTTGGCATTGAGACCTCACGTGCAGCTGACGCTCTTGCGTGCATGGACGGGTGAGCTTGCGCGGGCCCGAAATGAGCTGGCAGAGCAAGGTCGGCAATGTCTGGCCGTCGGCGAGGAAGGTGAGCTGATCTTCGTCGCCTTCCATCTCACCATGGTGGACATCTGGCTTGGCAGATTGGACGACGCAGCGATCACCGCGGACGCGTCGATGGAGCGGGCATCCCAGCTGGGCGGTGACTTCCCACTGTTTATTGCCCGCACCCTGCGGGCCGCGGTCGCCGCCTATGCCGGCCGCCTGGATGATGCCCGTTCCGACCTGGGCGAGGCGATTGAAGCCGGCCGACGTTGCGGCTCAACACGGTTGGCCGAGTGGCCCGCAACATTGGCCGGGTTTGTCGAGGTGTCATGCGGTGACTATCCGGCGGCCCTCGGCGCGCTTGAACCGCTGTTGCCCATGGTGCAGGTACTTCCGGGGGTCAGCGAGATCATTTCTTCGTCTTTCGTTCCCGACGCCGTGGAGGCGATGGTCGGTCTCGGGCGTTTGGATGAGGCAGAGCCGTTCGTCGAAGCGCTCGAGCGCAACGGCCGCCGGCTTGATCGCGCGTGGGCGCTGGCCGTCGGGATGCGCTGTCGCGCCATGCTGCAAGCCGGGCGCGGCGACCTCAGTGCCGCCGTGACGACGGCCGAGCTGGCGATCGCCGAGCATGAACGCCTGCCCATGCCGTTCGAGCGTGCGCGCACCCAGCTGTTGCTCGGTCAGCTGCAACGTCGTCAACGCCGCCGTGACGCCGCCACCACGGCTTTGCGGGAGGCCGCGCAAACCTTTCGGCGGCTTGGCACTGCGCTGTGGGCCGAGCGTGCCGAAGCCGAACTGGCACGCGGAATCTTCGGACGACGCCGGGACCGCGGGTTGACCGAAACCGAGGAACGCGTCGCCGAGCTGGCCGCCTCGGGCATGATCAACCGCGACATCGCCGCGGCCCTGTTCATCAGCGCCAAGACTGTGGAGGTCAACCTCAGCCGGATCTACCGCAAACTCAACATCCGGTCCCGCGCCGAGCTGTACCAAGCACTGCAGGCCTGGAAATTGGAAAATGATATGAGTAGGCAAACCCCTGATGTAAGCGATCGCCCGCGGCAATAGCGTGGCAACGGTGGCGATCGTCGAAGCGGGAACCGAGTCGTTTCTCGTCGAGTGGTATGGCCCGCACGCGCCCGCGCACTGGATCGGCGAAACCGCCCGGCGGCTCAACGATCGAGCCGCATCGGCCTCGGAACGCGGTGGCCGCGTCCGATTGCTGATGGCGGTTGCCATTCCCTCGGACGACTACGCGTTCGGTGTGTTTGCGGCCCCGTCGGCCGAGATTGTCGCCGAGATCTGCGACGACGCGGGCGCTCACCCGGAGCGGATCAGCGCCGCCGTGGGCTGGTGGAGCGGTCAGGACGGCTGATCGGCAACCGGAAGTGTAGGGATTTCCCTGATTCTTCGCTTCCGCTCGACCCCGACGATTAACCCACGTACTCGGTTCATCTCGCGCTTGCGCCGATTGGGTAGCGGAAGGGGTCACGATGTCTTTTTTGGTAGCGGTTCCGGAGATGCTGACGTCGGCGGCTACGGATCTGGAAAACCTCGGCGCCACGCTCGACGTCGCGCATGCGGCCGCGGCCTCCCCCACCACGGGCATGCTGGCCGCCGGGGCCGACGAGGTCTCGGCCGCGGTGTCGGCGCTGTTCGGCGAGTACGGGCAGGCCTATCAAACGCTCAGCGCGCAGGCGGCCTCGTTCCATCAGCAGTTCGTCCAGCTGCTCAACGGCGGCACGGCACAGTACGCGCTTGCCGAGGCCGCCAACGCCAACCCGCTGCAGACAATCGAGCAGGATGTGCTCGCCGCCATCAACGCGCCCAGCCTGCTGCTGACCGGACGGCCGCTGGTGGGCAACGGCGCCAACGGGGCCCAATTCTCCGGGCAAAACGGCGGGGACGCCGGATGGTTGTTGGGCAACGGCGGAGTGGGCGGCACGGCCGGCCACCCGGGCGGCCGGGGGCGCCGGCGGCCGGCTCGGCGGCATCGGCGGGACGGGGCGGAACCGGTGGCGGCGGGGTCGGCGGGGTCGGCGGGAACGCGGGCCTGTTCGGCTCCGGCGGCCCCGGCGGCATCGGCGGCGGCGGCCAGATCGGCGGGGCCGGCGGGGCCGGCGGTCGTGCCGCGTTGTTGGAGCCGTTCGGCGCCGGCGGGGCGGGCGGTACGGGCGGGGAGGGCGCCGGTACCGGCAACCAGGGCGGGGTCGACGCCACCGAGGACCCGTGGCATGGGCGGCCGGCTTCGGCCGTGCTGGTCCTGCCCCCGCCGTTGC
>NZ_LZIS01000233.1 GCF_001667015.1 Mycobacterium sp. E3198
GCCTCGCCGTGATCGCCGGAGCGTGCCAGCAGCTGCGCCCGCAGCGTGCGCCAGGCGATTGACGGCTTGAGCGCGTGCTCGCCGCGATCGCTCGCCAGACATGGGACGAGATCGCGCAGATGTACGCACCCAACGTTTTGATTGAGAGTCGTCGGAAAATTGTCGGATTTCCGCCGATGTCGTCGGACGACTGGGTGCCCGCGCAAAGGCCAGTCTTCGAGACAGGCGACATGCGGATGAACCAAGTGGTCATCGCCGTGCGGGGCGAGCGCCTGGCCCTCAGTCGACTCAAGGTGGAGAGCACCGACGTGAGTCCCGGAGCGCCCTACGACGAATTTCTCAACTTGTACGGCATCGACGATGAAGGTCGCTTCGCGCTGCAGGTGTGGTTCGACCTCGACGACATCGACACCGCGATGGCTGAACTCGACGCCATGCATGCTCGATTCGAGGACGAGCACCCGCGTGCCCGTCGGCTGGAGAATGCCGCGACTCGTGTCGATGACCAAGCGTTCGCACTGTTTGCCGAGAGCCGTTGGGACGAACTCTCCGCGCTCTATGCCGACGACATGCGATATGAAGACCGGCGGCAAGGACTGCGGCGCTCCAGCACCGGCCGCGCCGCGCAAATGAGCAACGTCCGCGCGATCGCGGCGACGGGTGACGTGAAAATCACGCTGACCCCTCTTGCCCTGAGGGGTGACCGTCTCTACCTCTGCCACATGAGATTCGAGCTGCGCGACCCACAACCCGACGCGTTCAAAGTCGACATACTGCAGATTACCGAGGTCGACGACGGCGGGGTTATGGTCGCACAAACCCTGTTCGAAATCGATGACTTCGACGCAGCGATCGGCGAGCTCGATGCCCGTTACGCCGCCGGTGAGGCAGCACCATATACGCACACCTGGTCGGCCATCGCGGCCGCCTACACCGCCATGAACCGTGGAGAGCTCCCGGCAACCACGCCGGACTGGGTGAACATCGACCACCGGCGTGGCGCAGCGTTCGCGCCCGGCGACCTGGCCGCATACATCCGTGCCACGTTCGACGTGGCGCCGGACGTCAATCCCTACATCGAGGATGTGCACCAGCTGAGCAACCTTGGCGCGGTCGTTACCCATGCGTCGCACGCGACCTCGCAGGAGGGCTTCGACGCCGAATGGCGGTACACCGGTGTTGTGACGGTCGAAGGCGACCTGATCAACCGCTGCGAGCTGTTCGACGATGAGGACATCGATGCCGCGATCGCGAAGTTCGAGCAACTTACCCGTCCGGCACCACGGCTGGAAAATGCGGCAGCGCGCGTATTCGAGCACGTCTGGTCGCACTTCGCTCGGCACGACTGGGATGCCTTGGCCGAAACCGTGGCTGACAACTATGCCGGCGTCGATCACCGACGGGTCGTGAGTGCCGAAACTCAACACGGTCGAGATGCAGTAGTAAAAGACTTGCAGGCGGCCGCCGATGTCGGCTTCGCGATATCGATGGTGAGCGCCGTGGCAATCCGGGGAGAACGTCTCGTCCTCGCACGCGTTCGCGCGTCCGGCCACGACCCTGAAGCGATTCAGAACGATGCCCTCAACGTCGTCGAGATCGACGACGCCGAGCGGATCGCGAAGGTCGCCACGTTCGATCTCGACGACTTCGACGCCGCCGTCGCCGAGCTCGACGCACGCTATATCGCCGGCGAAGCGGCACCTTATGCAGATACGTGGCCGGTCATCGCGGGAACCTACGCCTCGATCAGCCGGCGCGAGTTTCCCGCTCTGACGTCCGACTGCGTGAGTATTGACCACCGCCGAGCGGCAGCGTTCGCGCCCGGCGAGTTGACCGCATACATTCGTGCCGGCTGGGAAATTGACCAGGACATCAGGCCGCACGTCGAGGCTATCCATCGGCTGAGCAACCTCGGGGCGGTTGTCACCTATGCGGCGCATGGAAACTCGCGCGAAGGCTTCGACGCCGAGTGGCGTGAGGTCGCCTTGGTGACGGTCAAAGGGAACATGGTCAACCGCACCGAGCTCTTCGACGAGGCGGACCTCGACGCCGCGGTCGCACGCTTCGATCAGCTCAGCCAAGCGGCGCCTCGCCTCGAGAACAGGGCGAGCCAAGTTACCGAACGCTTCCTGGCGTGCTTCCCGTCCCGCGAGTGGGACGCCGCGCCGGAGATCCTGGCCGACAACTTCCGCTATGACGATCGCCGTCGCGTGGTGGGTGCGGGAGTCCGTGATGGTCGAAACGCCTACATCGCAGACATGAGGGCAGCCGCCGACTTTTGGACACCAAACGTACCTAACGTCATGGCTACCCGCGGGGAGCGCCTTGCCCTCGCTCGTCTTCGTTTCTCGGGCCGCGACCAAGGGCCTGAGGCATTTGTCACCGATGTGCTCGGCATCGCCGAGATCAACACCGACGGGCGACTCGTCGGGGTTGTGTCGTTCGACCCCAACGACTTCGACGCTGCTCTCGGGGAACTCGACGCGCGTTATCTCGCCGGCGAAGCGGCCGCCCACGCACACACGTGGTCTGTCATTACCCGGGCCTATGCCGCGCTCAATCGACGTGAGCCCCCGGCGACGACCCCGGATTGGGTGAACGTCGACCACCGGCGAGGAATATCGTTTGCCCCTGGCGCGGTCTCGGCCTTGCTCGCCAACTGGAACAGCACCGCCGACCTGAGCAACTCCGTCGAGGCGGTGCATCGGCTAACCGACTTCGGAGCTGTCGTCACCTCCGTATCGTACGAAAGCTCGTCAGAGGGCTTCGAAGCCGAGTGGCGGGGGATCAACGTTCTCACGGTCGACGGCGACTTGATCGACCGCCTGGAGATATTCGACGAGGCAGACCTCGACGCCGCGCTCGCGCGGTTTGAAGAGCTCGGCCGACCGACACCGCGGCTGGAGAATGCGGCAACGCGCGCCTACGAGCGCCTACAGGCGTACTACGCTGCGCCCGACTGGGCCGCGATAGCCGAGCTGCTGTCCGACGACTACACCAGCGACGATCGCCGCGCAGTGGTTGGCAGCGGAATCCAACAGGGCCGCGAGGCTTTGATCGAAAACCTGCGGGCAGTCGTCGACGTCGGGGTCGCACATGCGACGTCAGAAACCATTGCCACCCGAGGAGGGCGCCTAGCCCTCACTCACGCCCGATTCTCGCGCAGCCACCAGGAACCCGAAGCTTTCCACGTCGACTACCTACAGATAATCGAAATGGATGCGGGTGAACGGATTACGGCGCTCGCCGCGTTCGGACCCGGGGAGTTCGGCGCCGCAATAGCCGAGCTCGACGCCCGTTATCTCGCCGGCGAAGCGGCCGCCTACTCACACGCGTGGTCCATCATTGCGGGTAGTTACGCCGCGCTCAACCGGCACGAGCTACCGCCGACCACGGCGGACTGTGTGTACACCGACCACCGGCGGGAGACAGCCTTCGGGCCCGGCGACCTGACGGCGTACCTCGGGGCGGGTTGGGACAGCGACCAAAGCATCAATGTCTATGTCGAGCAAGTGCATCGGCTCAACAACCTCGGAGCGGTCATCACCTACGTGGCACATGAGACGTCGCACGAGGGCTTCGCCGCCGAGTGGCGCGGGATCGCCGTGTTGACGGTCGGTGGCGATCTGGTCAACCGGGTAGAGGTTTTCGACGAGGCCGACCTCGATGCCGCACTCGCCCGCTTCGACGAATTAAGTTCGCAAACAACGTGCTTGGACAATGCGGCAAGCCAAGTCGGCAAACGATACCTTGCATACTTCGAAACCGCCGACTGGGACGCCATGGCGGAGATGCTGGCAGACAATTTCTCCAACGAGGATCGGCGTCGGGTGGTAGGGATAGGACTCCGATCTGGTCGGGGTGCGCAGATCGCTGACATGCGGGCGCTCGCCGATCTCTTCAGCACGAAGGTGACGTCGGCCACGATCGCGACCCGAGGGGCGCATCTTGCACTCATGCGTCTCCGCTTCTCCGCTAGCGATCACGAGTCTGAGGCTTTCGTTCTCGAAGCGGCCGGTGTTCTCGAGATCAACGCCGACGAGCGGATCGTCGCAGTCGTCTTCTTCGACGTCGACGACTTCGACGCCGCTTTGGACGAACTCGACGCGCGCTACCTAGCCGGCGAAGCGGCGGCTCACGCGCGCACGTGGTCCTTTGTCACACGCGCCAACGCCGCGTTCAATCGGCGCAAGGTTCCAGCCAAGACGCCAGACTGCGTCTACACCGATCATCGACGGCTCGTCGGAATTGAGGAAGGTGGCCTTGGTGCTTCCCTTCGTGCTCTATGGGAACAACTAACGCCGCAAGCTCGCATCTACATCGAAAGCGTGCACCGGCTTAGCGATATCGGAGCGGTAGTCACCCACACGGCGCATGCGACTTCCCGCGAGGGCTTCGATGCCGAATGGCGAGAGATCAACTTGTTGACAGCTGAAGGCGACCTGGTGAACCGCTGCGAGCTATTCGACGAAGGAGACATCGACGGCGCGCTCGCCCGCTTTGAAGAATTGCGGCCTGAGGCGAGACGGCTGGAAAACGCAGCAAGCCGAACTTTCGAACGCTTCCTGTCGCACTTCGCCGCCCGCGACTGGGACGCCATGGCCGCGACACCGGCCGACAACTTCGCCATTGACGATCGCCGGCGCGTAGTCAATGCCGGAATCCGACACGGTCGAGCCAACGCGATCCACGATTGGCGGGCGGCCGCCGACGTCGGCTTTTCGTTTGAGGTGGTGGGCGTCATAGCGACCCGCGGCGAACGCATCGCACTCCTCCGGGTGCGCGCCTCGGGCCGCGACCCCGAGTCGATTCGAAATGATGCCTTCAACATCATCGAGACCAACGCCGACGAGCGGGTCGTGGGCGCGGTCGTGTTCGACCTTGACGATATCGACGCCGCCTTCGAGGAACTCGACGCCCGCTATCTCGCGGGTGAAGCCGCCGCCCACGCGCATACGTGGTCGGCCATATTGCGGACGTATGCGGCTGCCAACAGGCATCAACTCCAATTGACACCGGATTGCGTAACTATCGACCACCGACGGGCGAGAGCGTTCGCGCCCGGTGAATTGGCCGCATACATGCACGCCACGTGGGACCTCGCGCCCGAGGTTACGGCCCGCGTTGAGGCCGTGCATCGGCTCACCAGCCGAGGCGCTGTCGTCACTCAGGTCGTACATGGAACCTCGAAAGAAGGCTTCGACGCCGAATGGCGGGAAGTCATTTTGCTCACGGTTGCAGGCGACATGATCAACCGCGCTGAGATGTTCGACGAGGCCGACCTCGATGCCGCACTCGCCCGCTTTGAGGAACTTCGACCGCAGGCACCGCCGTTGAAGAACGCAGCAAGCCAGGTGGCCGAGCGCTTCTGGAAGTATTTCGGCGCCCGCGATTGGGCTGCAATGGCAAAGATTGTGACCAGCGACTTCATCAATGATGATCGTCGACACGTGGTAGGTGCCGGAGCCCAACACGGTTCTGATGCCACCATCGCGGACATGCGGGTCATCGCCGATATCTGGGTCAAGGACGTCACGTCTACTGTCATTGCGACTCGCGGCACCCGCCTCGCACTGATGCGGATCGCTTTCTCAAGCCAAAACCAAGGCCCCGAGGCGTTCATTAGTGAGATAGTTGCCGTCGCCGAGATCGCGGCCAATGAGCTTCTGGTGGCTGCGGTTTCGTTTGACCCCGACGACATTGATGCGGCCTTCGCCGAACTCGAAGCCCGATACCTCGACGGCGAAGCCGCACCGCACGCGGGCGTTTGGAAATTCGGAGTGGACACGATCGCGGAGCTCAACCGCCATGAGCCGGGACCCAATTTGAGGCAGCTCAGGTATGTCGATCATCGACGGATTCCCTTCGCTTCGGGGTCGGATTTCGGCCGAGGGGTCGAGGAGCTGTGGGCGCTCGTTCCCGACGCCCGCTACCGGGTGCCGTGTGTGCATGCTCTCGATAACCGGGGGACTGTCGTCACATTCGTCATCGAAGGTACCGACAACCACGGAAACGAATTGCAATGGCGCCGCACGCTTCTCTTCGCTTCAGAAGGACCGCGCCTGGAGGTGTACGAAGAGGACGACCTGGACGCCGCGCTCGCACGGTTTGAGGAACTGCGCCCGCAGGCACGGCGGCTAGAAAACGCGGCAAGCCGAACGTTCGAACACTTCTTGGCGCGCTACGTTGCCCGGGACTGGGATGCCGTGGCGGAGATGCTGGCTGATGACCTCTTCAACGACGATCGGCGTCGAGTGGTGAGCGCGGGCGTACTACGCGGTCGAGATGCCACGATCACAAGCATGCGGGCGTCAGCCGCCCTAGGGATCTCGACAATCACATCAAACGTTATCGCGACCCGCGGGGGGCGTATCGCGCTCAGTTGTGACTGCTTTTCAGGTCGAGACCAGCAAACCGAGATGTTTTTTGCCGAGGTTCTCGGCATCGTTGAGATCGACGCCGACGGACGGATAGTGGCGCGTATCGCGTTCGACATCGACGACATCGACGCCGCGTTCGAGGAACTCGAAAAGCGCTATCTTGCCGGCGAAGCGGCAAGCCATGCGGACGTCTGGTCGGTGGTTGCAGAGGTTCCCGCCCAGTTCAATCGTCACGAGCTTTTCGCGACGACGGCGGATCCGGCTTACATCGATCATCGACGGCTCGTATCGATCGAGGGGGCCGATCTGGCCGCCTCTGTTCGTGCCGTGTGGGACATCACTTCGGACGCCAGCGCCTACATCGAAGCCGTGCATCGGCTGACCGAACGCGGGGCCGTCTTCACCGAGTTGCTGAAAATGACCTCGCGGGACGGCTTCGACGCCGAAATGTGGATGACCATGGTGTTCACCATCGAAGGCGGCCTGATCAGCCGCGTCGAAGTGTTCGACGAACAAGATCTCGACGCCGCACTCAACCGCTTCGATGAATTGCAGCCACCGGACCGCCTATTGGGGAATATCGCAAGCCGGCTGAGCGAGAGCTTTTTCGTGTATGCGGAGTCCCACGAGTGGGACGCGATGGCCGAGATTGTGGCGGAGGACAGTTTCTTCGCCGACCGCCGGCGCGTGGTCAATTTCGGGGTATGGCGCGGTCGCGACGCCGTGGCCACAAACATGCGAGTTCTCGACGAAGTCGAGGCGGGCATCACATTGACCATCATCGCGACCCGCGGCGAGCGCCTCGCACTCACCTATCTCCATTCCTTGAACCGCGATCTGCGGCACGGCGAGTTCGACGTCGAGCTGCTCAGCATCGTCGAGGCCGACGCCGACAACAGGATTGCGACGCTAATAACATTCGATCCGAACGACATTGACACTGCGTTCGCGGAACTCGATGCCCGGTACCTCGCGGGCGAAGCCTCTGCCCACGCCCAGACTTGGTCCGTTCTGATGCGCGCATTCGCTGCGCTCAATCGGCGTGAGATTCCTGCGACGACGCCAGACTGGGTCAGGGTCGACCATCGGTCACTCGCACCGTTCGAGGCGGGTGAGTGGGCCACGTTCCTGCAAGCGACATGGGACGTCACGTCGAACCTGACCACCTACATCGAGGCTGTGCATCGGCTGAGCGACCTCGGGCTGGTCGTCACCCACGCATCGCATGGGACCTCTCAAGACGGCATGGACGCCGAGTGGCGGATAGTCGATATCTTCACTGTCGACGGCGAACTCATTAGCCGGGCCGAGTTATTCGACGAAGCGGACCTCAACGCCGCGCTCGCGAGGTTCGACGAGCTCGATCGTTCCCGGCCAAATGGCAACGCGGCGACGCGAATCTGGTCGGGGCTGGCCGACGCGTTCAACCGCCGCGACTTGGACGGGTTTTTCGCCCTCACCACCGCCGACCTGCGCTACGAGGACCGACGAAGAGGCCTGCGGGACGAATTCCAAGGCCCCGCAAGGCGAAAGAACATGCAGGCGATGTTCGAGGCCGCGCCCAGCGGCTCCCGATTGACGGTTGAGACGATCGCAATCAGGGGCCGGCGCCTCTCGCTGACCCGCGCGCACTACGGCGACCCCGATGACGCCGACGCACCGACCGTCGAGATGTTGCAGATCACAGAAGTCGGCCAGGACGGCCTACTGCACGCATGCGTGAGCTTCGATCCCCACGACATCGACGCCGCCTTCGCGGAACTCGACGCCCGGTACCTCGCCGGCGAAGCGGCGCCGTGCTCACAGGTATGGACGGTCATCACGCGCGGCTACGGCGCGTTCAACCGGCGTGAACAGCTCCCGACGACGGCGGACTGGGTCAACATCGACCGTCGTCGCGCGCTAGCCGTCCCACCCGGCGAGATGACTGCGTACGTCCACGCCGCGTGGGACCTCGAGCAAGACGTCAGCATCTACATCGAGGCCGTGCATCGGCTCAGCGAACTCGGGGCGGTGGTCACGCACGCCACGTACGCGACCTCACTAGAGGGCTTCCAGGCTGAGTGGCGGATAGTCCTCGTACTCAAGGTCATTGGCGACATGGTCGACCACTGCGAAATCTTCGACGAGGCGGACATCGACGCCGCGCTCGCACGGTTCGACGAGCTCGATCGGCCGACGTCGAGCGAGCATTAACCTGGTTGCCCGTTCGCCCCGTTCGGGCCGAACAAGTAGTAGCCGCCGAAGCCGCCCTGTCCGCCAACGCCCGGGACGGCCCCAAACCCTCCGTTACCGCCGGCGCCCCCGATGCCGAAGAGAAGTCCGCCATAGCCGCCCTGGCTGCCGTTGCCGCCGAAAGCCAAGCCGGGCGCGCCGAAGCCGTTGCCGCCGTGGCCGCCGAGGCCGAAGATCAGGCCGCCGAGACCACCGAGCCCGCCGGTGCCGCCGTGGCCGCCGGCCTGGGCCACCCCGCCGTCGCCGCCGGCCCCGCCGATGCCGAAGAAGGAACCCCCGGCGTAGATGCTGCCGGCGCCATCGCTGAACACGTAGCCGTTGTCGCCGCCGTAGCCGCCGGGTCCCCCGGTGCCACCGGGTGTCAATGCGGTCCCGCCCGCCCCGCCGTGGCCGCCGAGGCCGAAGAGGAGGCCACCGCCGCCCCAGCCGCCCTGGCCGCCCTGGCCGCCGATGTTGCCCGCACCGACGGCCGCTCCGCCGGCGCCGCCGTCGGCCCCGATGCCGATGAGGTTGAAGAGGGCGCCGCCGCTGCCGCCGTCGCCGCCGACGCCCGCGAGCCCGTTGGTGAAGTTCACGCTGGATCCGCCGGCGCCGCCGGCGCCGCCCAGGCCGTAGATCAATCCGCTGCCGTTGCCGCCCGCGGCGCCCCAGCCGGCAACGAAGCCGTTGCCGCCGGCCCCGCCGACGCCCCCGTTGCCGAGCAGGAGGCCGCCGTTCCCGCCGAAGCCGCCGTCGCCACCGACGCCGCCGACGCTGACACCTCCGGTCCCACCGCCGCCGCCGTTGCCGAAGAGTCCGACGGCATTGCCGCCGTTGCCGCCAAAGCCGGCCACTCCGGCACCAATAGCGTTCCCGCCCGTCCCGCCGCGGCCGCCGTTGCCGAACAAGAACCCGCCGCTGCCGCCGCTGCCGCCGTTCTGCCCGGGCCCGCCGGAACCGCCGGCACCGCCGTTGCCCCACAACAGCCCGCCGTTCTGACCGTTGGCGCCTGTTCCGGGCGTCCCGTCGGCGCCGTTTCCGATCAGCGGCCTCCCCAGCAGCGCCTCGAAGGGCGCGTTGATGTCGTTGAGGAGCCCTTGCAGAGGGTTGGCGTTGGCCGCCTCGGCGCTGGCGTAGGAACCCGCGCCGGCGGCCAGCAGCTCGACGAACCGCTGGTGAAACGCCGCCGCCTCGGCACTGATCGCCTGGTAGGCCTGCGCGTGCGCGCCGAACATCGTCGCGACGGCCGCCGAGACCTCATCGGCGCCCGCGGCCACCAGGGCCGTGGTCGGGGCCGCCGCCGCGGCGTTGGCCGCACTGATCGTCGAGCCGACGTTCGCCAGGTCCGAGGCCGCCGCCGTCACGTACTCCGGGACCGCAACCAAAAATGACATCCCGACCTCCGAACGACGTGGCGGCCGCCCGACGGTCGCCGAATAGCGAAATCGTGTCGTCTTACTCGCCCTACCGATCCCAAGTTTCCGTCGGCTTGGCAGCAATGGACAGAGCTAACACGCAGTCGATGAGCCGAAGCTTGGCGAGCACTGGGTTCGCACTGTGAGCAGGCCGCACCCAGATTCATGGGAGCGAACCCGGCGGGCGGGTACTCCCGACGAGAGGTTCGTTTCGCAACGGAGGTTTGATGTCCGAACTTGGCAAAAAAACGGTTCTGATCACGTTCGGTCGGTCGTTCTTGTCGCTCCACCTGGCCCGCTTGATGGGCGCCGCGGGACATGAGGTGCTGATCTCGGACTCGGTGCCCCTTCCGATCACCCGGTTCTCCTCGACGGTCAAGAGGGCATTCCGCACCCCGCGGCCGAGGTATGAGCCGGTCGAGTGGACACGGGCCGTCGCACATATCGCCCGCGAGGAGGGCGTGGACCTGGTCGTGCCGGTTCACGAGGGCACCGAGATCCTCGCGAACACGATCAAGCGGCACCCCGACCTGTTCCCCGACGGCAGCAAATGTTTCTTTTCCGACTTCGAGGTCGAGGCATGCCTGGAGAACAAGTACGAGTTCCAGGCCGCGCTGAAGACGCTGGGCATACCCACCCTCGATTTCGGGCTGGTCCGCAGCCAAGAGGACCTCGAGGCGCTGGAATTCGATCGGCCCTTCGCGCTCAAGCCGGTTTATTCGCGCGGCTCGCAGGGGGTTCACAAGGTGGCCCCGGGAGAACCGCCACGGGGCCTGAGCTTCGAAGCCCACAATCCGTGGATCGCGCAGGAGTGGGCAACCGGCACCAGCTATTGCTCGTATTCCGTCTGCCGCGACGGTCAGGTGAAAGCGCACGCCGTCTACCCGGTGCGCTACGCGATCGACGGCACGTCGTGCCTGACGTTCGAGTCCGCCCACCACGAGGGCATCGACGCGTGGGTGCGCGACTGCGTGAAGGCGTTCAACTTCACCGGGCAGATGGGCCTGGACTTTATCGAGGTGCCGGGACGGGGGCTCTTCGCGGTCGAATGCAACCCGCGCTCGACGAGCGGAATTCTGTTGTTCGATCCCGAAACGAGGGTCGACAGGGCGTTTTTCGGCGTCAACGACGACGTCATCGTGCCCAAGCCGGGCGCGCGCAAGATGCTGGGCCCGGGGATGCTGATGTACGGGTGGCGCAAATCGGCGCGGCAGGGCAACTCATTCGGCCGATTCCTGCGTGATTACCTGCGCACCGACGGGGTCATCTTCACCACCCGCGATCCCGCGCCGAGCCTGGCGCTGCCGCTGGCGATGGGAAACATTGTCGCGGAGGCCGTCCGCTACCGGGTGGACATCCCGGAGGCGTTCATGCACGACCACGAGTGGGACGGCGACGGCGCGTAAGCGGGACCGCTCGTCAACCCGGGAGGTGGGCGCGGCAGAAATTGGTGATTCGGGCGACGCTGTCGCCGGGTCCGGTGAAGATGCCTCCGTGGCCCGCGCCGTCGAGTTGCGCGAATTCGGCGGTGGGAATCAGTCGAGTCGTCGCCGCGCAGAGCGCCGGCGGAAAGAACAGGTCGTGTTCGAAAGCCAGGACGAGCGTGGGCACGTCGATCGCGCCGAGATGCTCCGGGGTCGGTTCGCCGGCCGTGATCCACTGCTGCGAGGCCGTCAGCTGCCCCTTGAACCCGTCCGCTCCGGCCCATCCGCTCTCGTAGCCCGCCGACAACGCCTGGCGCCAGCCCTGCACCGTCGCCGGATCTTGCAGCATCGGCGTGTGGAGCGTGGTCAGCAGTTGCTCGAAGACGAGCACCTCACGCGGCACCTCGCCGTAGCGCTCGATCAGCCCGAGCTCCATCTCCCCCACCATGGCGCCCACGGGCGAGGGTTGGAGTCCGGCGAACAAGACGAGTGCATGCACCAGCTCGGGGCGTTCGCGGAACAACATCTGCGCGACGTAGCAGCCCATCGAGTACCCGATGATCGTGGCCTGCCCAACCCGGAAATGGTCGAGTATGGCGGCCGCGTCGCCGGCGAGATCGGCCACCGAATAGGGCGCGGCCGGCGCCGACGATGGCGCCATCCCCCGCGCGTTGTATTTGATCACCTGAAACCCCGCCTCGACGAGAGAGCCGGGAAGTCCGCAGATGTCCCACGTGATGCTCGGCATGCCCAGGCCACCGACCAGTAAAACGGGCGGGCCTTCGCCGGATCGTTGGACGGCGAGTTCGACGCCGGGCGCCGGGATCACGAATTCGAAGCCGTCGTTCGTCGTACCCGTGGTATCCCCCATTAGGGCCACTGTAGTAACAGTTATTGCGGGACGAATTCACCGGAAGATGACGAATGACGACTGAGACATAGATGGTTGACAGCCTCGCCGCGGCGGACGCGACGCCGGGCCCTGCCGAGAAGGACGGCCGTCGGCTCCGCTGGGACCGTGACCATCCGCACTACAAATGGGTCGCGCTGTCGAACACCACGCTGGGCATGCTGCTGGCGATGATCAACGCGTCGATCGTGCTGATCTCCCTGCCGGCCATCTTCCGCGGGATCGGCCTGGACCCGCTCTCCCCGGCGAATATCGGCTTTCTGTTGTGGATGCTGATGGGCTATCTCGTCGTCACCGCCGTCCTGGTCGTATTCGTCGGACGACTCGGCGACATGTTCGGCCGGGTGCGGATCTACAACTTCGGCTTCGCGGTGTTCACCGTCGCGGCGATCGCGCTGTCATTCGACCCCTTCCACTTCGGCGGCGGCGCGCTGTGGCTGATCGGCTGGCGGGTGATCCAGGGCATCGGCGGCGCGATCCTGATGGCGTTGTCGGCGGCGATCCTCACCGACGCGTTCCCGAGCAACCAGCGCGGCATGGCGCTTGGGTTCAACATGGTCGCGGCGGTCGCCGGCTCGTTCCTCGGCCTGATGATCGGGGGGCTGCTCGCGGGGTGGGACTGGCGCGCAATCTTCTGGGTCGGCGTGCCGATCGGCCTGCTCGGCACCGTCTGGGGCGTGCGCTCGCTGCACGAGATCGGCGTGCCCACGCCCGGGCCGCTGGACTGGCCCGGCACCGTGACATTCGCCGTCGGCCTGACCGTGATCCTGGTGGGCATCACGTACGGCATTCAGCCGTACGGGAGTCATGCGACGGGCTGGACGAACCCGTGGGTGCTGGGCTCGATCGCGGGCGGTGTGCTCTTGCTGATCGCGTTCTGCATCATCGAGTTGCGGGCGCCGCAGCCGATGGTCGACATCCGGCTGTTTCGGTCGACGGCGTTCGGCATGGGCAACGTGGCCAACCTGATGTCGTCGATGGGCCGCGGCGGCTTGCAGTTCATGCTGATCATCTGGCTGCAGGGCATCTGGTTGCCGCTGCACGGGTACAGCTTCGAGTCGACGCCGCTGTGGTCGGGCATCTACCTGTTGCCGGCGACGATCGGGTTCCTGTTCGCGGCGCCGGTGGCGGGGTGGCTGGCGGACCGGTTCGGCGCGCGGCCGTTCGCCGTCGGCGGGATGCTGCTGATGGCGGGCACGTTCATGGGGCTGCTCATGATCCCGGTGAATTTCGACTACCGGGTTTTCGCGCTGCTGACCTTCCTCAACGCCCTGGGCGGCGGCGTCTTCACCGCGCCCAACACCGCCGCGATCATGTCGAGCGTGCCGGCCGCCCAGCGGGGGGCCGCGTCCGGTGTGCGGGCGACGTTCTTCAACGCCGGCTCGGCGCTGTCGATCGGAGTCTTCTTCTCGCTGATGGTGATTGGGCTGGCGCACACACTGCCCCAGGCGCTCAACAGCGGGCTGCAGCGGCAAGGCGTATCAGCGTCCGTCGCGCAGGACCTCGCCAACCTGCCGCCGGTGGGCAGCCTGTTCGCGGCGTTTCTGGGTTACAACCCGATCGGCGAGTTGCTGGCACGATCGCATGCACTGCAGCAACCCGGCGTCAACGCCAACGTGCTCACCGGTAAATCGTTCTTCCCGGACCTGATCTCGGGGCCGTTCCACGCCGGCCTGGCTGTGGTATTCGTCGCGGCCGCCGTCATGATGCTGATCGGCGCGTTGGCGTCGTTGGCCAACCCCGGCCGCTACGGCGACGAGGTCGAACAAGCCTAGACAGCATCGAGCCGCGCGATTTCCGTTGCGCACGGCTACCATTCGCCATGTTGGTGTCATCGTCGACGCAAAAAGGGAGCGGTATCGATGTCCTCACGTCGCTGGCTGGCGATGCTCACCGCTCCGGTTATGGCTGGCGCCGCCCTGGTCGGTAGCGCCGCGATTGCGAGCGCCAATCCGCAGGACGACGCCTACCTCGCGCAGTTGCGCGCCGTCGGCCTCACGTGGCCGCCCAAGACGGAAGAGGCGCTTATCGGTGAGGCGCACCTGGTCTGCTACGACCTCACGTGGGGTTGGGCGCCGCAACAGATCGCGGACGACATTCACGCCCATTTGGATGCGAGGGGCGTGACGTTGTTGGACGTCGGAACCTTGGTCAACGCCGCACACAACACCTACTGCCCCGGCAATGTGTGCGACGCCCCCATCCTTTGCACCTGACGGCGTCCACCGCTCATCGCTTAGATGCGGTGCCTCGACGCCGTGGCGTGCGGTGCGCCGCCGCGACGTCGTTGTTGGCCACTGTTTGTGCCTGGGCTGCCAGCGTCGAGGCCCTGTTGGCATAGGCGATGGCGTCGGCCTCGTTCGTTGCTTGCGTCCCGCGCGCCGCCGTCAAATGCCGCTTGGCGTCTTCGAGCCGGGCCCGGGCCTCGGCGCCGACGCTGTCGCCATGCCGGGCGGCGTAGTCGGCGACTTGGCGCACCCTCGCGTCCGCGGTGGACAGCGCCTGCGCAGGCGACCGATCGCTTGCCTCGATGCTCACCTGCCCAGCGTCACGCGTGGCGCGCCGGCGCCGGCGATAGAGCGCAAGAAGCGCCACCAGGACGATGACGACCACGACGACGATGACGGCGATCGCGATCGGCGCCCAGTTGCGCTTCGGCGCGGCTGGCGGAGTTGCCGATTTGTCCAGCCCGTCGGCCGCGGCGACCGCTGCGATGCTCCATTCCTTGGCGCCGACCGCCGGATCAATCTGGTTGGTGCGCAACGCGTTTAACTCGGCTGCCGGGAGACCCGGCACGTCGAGCACGTACGACTTGGTGTTGGTGGCCACGGCCAGCAGCGCGTCGTGGTCGCCCATGCCGCTGGCGCTGCGGGTCTGGTTCGCCCAGTTTTCCGGCTTGAACCTGGAGAAGTTGTCGACGTAGACCACCCACAGTTGGATGTGCCGGTCGCGGTACAGCCGGTCGATGGCCGAGCCGACCGCAGCACGGCCCGAGTCCGTCAATGCCCCGGTGTTGTCGGTGATGTGATCGGTGATCTTGGACGGCGGTTGCGCGCCGGCCGGGGATGCCAGCAGTAACCCCGCCGTGAGAATCGCCAGGACCGCACCGAACAGGCGAACAACCCGCATACGAGTAATCTAGCCCGCTGCGAACCGTGCCGAGCGCACCATCACCTGCCGTCCGCGACCGCCGCTCGATGCACTACTTTTCCTGGGGTGACGTTCTCCGCTGCCAGTGCAGTCGCACGCTGGATCGCCCCTCTCCTCACCGTTGCGGCCGTTGCCGGGACGAGCCCTCTCGTCGACCCGGCGGTCCGCTTGGCCGACGACGCCAATCCGTTGGCCGGCATGCCCTTCTACGTCAATCCCAACTCTGCGGCCATGCGCGCCGCGCAGCACGCCGATCCGCCGAGTCCCGAGTTGACCGGAATCGCCAACACGCCGCAGGCCTACTGGATCGTCCCGGGCGGTTCCGCGGGGACGGTCGCGAATTACACCGGGGACGCGGCGGCGGCCGGCGCCATCCCGGTGCTGGCGATTTACGGGATCCCGCACCGCGACTGTGGCAGCTTCGCCGCCGGCGGCATGGCGACGGCCGACGACTACCGGGGTTGGATCGACGGCATCGCGTCCAGCGTGGGCGCCACGAGGACGGCGATCATCCTCGAACCCGACGCGCTGGCGATGGCCGACTGCCTGTCGGCCGACCAGCGCCAGGAACGCTACGACCTGATTCGCTACGCCGTCGACACCCTGACGCGCAACCCGGGCACCGCCGTCTACGTCGACGGTGGTCACCTGCGCTGGCACAGCGCCGAGGACATGGCTGCCCGGCTCAACAAGGTCGACGTCGCGCGGGCGCGGGGATTCAGCCTCAACACCGCGAACTTCTACACCACCGGGGACGAAATCGGCTACGGGGAGGCGATTTCCGGCCTCACGAATGGATCGCACTACGTGGTCGACACGTCGCGCAACGGCGCCGGGCCGGCGCCCGACTCCGGGCTCAACTGGTGCAACCCCAGCGGCCGAGGACTCGGGACTGCGCCGACCACCGCCACCGCGGGCGCGCACGCCGACGCGTACCTGTGGATCAAGCGTCCCGGTGAATCCGACGGGACCTGCGACAAAGGCGACCCACCGGCGGGCACCTTCGTGAATCAGTACGCCATCGATCTGGCCCACGTCGGGCGCTAGACGCGCCGTCGTCGTAACCTCAAGCGAAGCACCTCGGATGGATCGATCCACAAACCCCTAGCCGCACAGGGATTGGAGGCAACATCAAGATGGCTGAGGAGCTGACCCCGCATTTCGAGGACGTGCAATCGCACTACGACCTCTCCGACGACTTCTTCCGCCTGTTCCTCGACCGCACCCAGATGTACACGTGCGCCTACTGGCTCGGCGGCGACGACATGACCCTGGAACAGGCGCAGATCGCCAAAATCGATCTCTCCCTGAGCAAGCTGGGATTGCAGCCCGGCATGACGATGCTCGACCTCGGGTGCGGTTGGGGCGCGGCCATGCTGCGAGCCATCGAGAAATACGACGTCAACGTCATCGGCATCACGCTGTCCAAAAACCAGGTCGCCCACGTCGAGCAGCTGTTCGCCGCATCGGACAGCCCGCGGTCCAAGCGGGTGCTGCTCGAGGGCTGGGAGCGGTTTCACGAGCCGGTGGACCGTATCTTGGCGATCGGCCCGTTCGAGCACGTCGGCTACGACCGCTACGACGCCTTCTTCGAAAGAACTTATGAGCTATTGCCGAACGGCGGCACGATGCTGTTGCACACCATCACCGTGCTGTCGGAGAAGGAGATCATCGAGTCCGGCTTGCCGCTCACTCCGGCGATAGTCGAATTCAGCGACTTCATGAAGACCGAGATTTTTCCCGGCGGCTTCCTGCCGACCATCGACATGGTCAAAGAGTTTTCGGCGAAGGCCGGCTTCAAGCTGAAGCGCCGCCAATCGCTGCAGCGCCATTACGCCAAGACCCTGGACGTATGGGCCGCGGGCCTCGAGGCACACAAAGACGAGGCCATCGCGATCCAATCCCAAGAGGTCTACGACATGTACATGAAGTACCTCACCGGCTGCGCGAATCTCTTCCGCAAGGGCTACACCGATCTCAACCAATTCACCCTGCGGAAGTAGTCGTCGTGTCGGGCCGACAAACGCTTCCCATTCCCGGTTTCCATTAATAGAGTTAGCGGTCCATGTCGCCCCGTTGACCTTGATGGGAGTCGAAAATGTCGGCTTTCCTGATCGCAGCACCTGAGGTTTTGACCGCGGCCTCGGCGGATTTGAGTGGAATCGGGGAGGCGATCAAGGAGGCCGCGGCGACGTGGGCGCCGTCGACGACCGGGATCGCGCCGGCGGCCGCCGACGAGGTGTCGGCCGCGATCGCGCGGTTGTTCGGCACCTACGGACAGACGTATCAGACGCTGGGCGCCCAGGCGGTCGCGTTCCAACAGCAGTTTGTGCAGGCGTTGAGCGGCGGCGCGGGCTCGTACGCGGCCGCCGAGGGCACGAGCGCCGCGTTCCTGCAGCTCCCCGACCTGCGCGCCGTCGAGCAGAACCTGCTGGACGCGGCGAACGCCTACAGCGTGGCGTTTACCGGGCGCCCGCTGATCGGCAACGGCGCCAACGGGGCGCCCGGGACCGGGGCCGACGGCGGGGCTGGCGGCTGGTTGCTCGGTTCTGGCGGGGCCGGCGGGTCCGGCGCGGCCGGCGGCGGCGGCGGGGCCGGC
>NZ_LZIS01000234.1 GCF_001667015.1 Mycobacterium sp. E3198
GGCGTGCGACACGCCCGCGCTGCGGGCCAGCTCGCGCAACGAGACCCCGTCTGCGCCCCGCTGCCGGCCCCGCCGCCGCTGCCGCACCCGCAGTTGTGCACGCCGGGATTCGGCCCGATCGGGATCTGCACCCCGTAATCGGCGGCTCAGTCGCCGCGTGACTGCAGCACCGCGTCGTAAAGCTGACGCGTGCGCACGTCCGGATGACCCGCGGCCACCTCGCTGCACGCGTCCTTGACGCGCACCCCTCCCGCGACCAGGCGCTGCACCTCCGCGACCAGGGAGTCCAGGTCGGCGCGCGGGGTCGCGCCGGCCAGCACGACGGTGATTTCGCCGAGCACCCCGTCGTCCGCCCACGCGGCCAGCTCGTCGAGGGTCCCGCGCACCACTTCCTCGTGCACCTTGGTCAGCTCCCGGCACACCACCGCCCGGCGCGCCCCGCCGAGTTCCTCCACCGCGTCGCGCAGGCACGCGGCCAGCCGGCGCGGGGATTCGAAGAACACACAGGTGCGCCGCTCGTCGGCCAGCGAGGCGAACCAGGCGCGGCGCGCCGACTTCTTGCGCGGGGCGAAACCCTCGAAGCAGAACCGTTCCGACGGCAGGCCGGACACGGCGAGCGCGGTCGTCACCGCCGACGGCCCCGGCAGGCAGGTGACCGGAACCCCGGCCGCCACGCACGCCGCGACCAGCCGGTAGCCGGGGTCGCTGATCAGCGGCATCCCGGCGTCGCTGACCACCAGCACCGTCGCGCCGTCCCGCATCGCGTCGAGCAGGCCGGGCACCCGGGCGGCCTCGACCCGGTCGTACAGGCTGACCAGCCGGCCGCCGATCCCGACGCCGAGCGCCTTGGCCAAGACGCGCACCCGCCGGGTGTCCTCGGCGGCCACCACGTCCGCGCGGGCCAGCGCGTCGATCAGGCGCGGCGAGGCATCCGACGGCTGGCCCAGGGGGGTCGCGCCCAGCAATAGGCGGCCGGTGGTCATGACGGACAGCCTACGATCGACACCGATGTCCGCCCCGCCCCGCGAAAGCGCCGTCGTCCCCGAAGACCGCGACGAGCGCGTCGTGCCCGTTGTCAGCCCGGGGCCGCTGGCTCCGGTCGCGGACTTCGGGCCCACCGATCACGTCCGGGGCTGGGTCGTCACCGGCGTGATCGCGGTGCTGGCGGCGGTGACCCGGTTCCTCAACCTGGGCTCCCCGACCGACGCCGGCACACCCGTCTTCGACGAGAAGCACTACGCGCCGCAGGCCTGGCAGGTGCTGCACAACCACGGTGTCGAGGACAACCCCGGGTTCGGGCTGGTGGTGCACCCGCCCGTCGGCAAGCAACTCATCGCCGTCGGCGAGGCGCTCTTCGGCTACAACGGGGTGGGCTGGCGGTTCACCGGCGCGCTGCTCGGCGTGGTGATGGTGGTGCTGGTCATGCGGATCGTGCGGCGGATCAGCCGCTCGACACTGGTCGGTGCGATCGCCGGCGTGCTGGTCATCTGCGACGGCGTCAGCTTCGTCACCGCGCGCACGGCGTTGCTCGACGGCATCCTCACGTTCTTCGTGGTCGCAGCGTTCGGCGCGCTGATCGTCGACCGCGACCAGGTGCGCGAACGCCTGCACGTTGCGCTCCTGGAGGGCCGCAGCGCCGAGACGGTGTGGGGGCCCCGGCTGGGCGTGCGCTGGTGGCGGTTCTCTGCGGGCATCCTGCTCGGATTGGCTTGCGGGACAAAGTGGTCCGGACTGTATTTTGTGGTGTTCTTCGGCGCGATGTCGCTGGCGTTCGACGTGGCGGCGCGCCGCCAGTACCAGGTGACCAGGCCGTGGCTCGGGGCGCTCCGGCGCGATGTGGCACCCACGGCGTATGCCTTGGCGCTGATCCCGGTCGGCGTCTACCTGGCCAGCTACGCGCCGTGGTTCGCCTCCGAGACCGCGATCGACCGACACGAGGTGGGCCTGTCGATCGGTCCGCACTCCGTGGTCCCCCTGCCCGACGCCATTCGCTCGCTGTGGCACTACAGCGCCAAGGCCTTCCAGTTTCACGCGGGCCTGACCAACTCCGCCGGCAACTACCACCCGTGGGAATCCAAACCGTGGAGCTGGCCGATGTCGTTGCGGCCGGTGCTGTACGCCATCGACCAGCAGAATGTTCCCGGCTGCGGCCCGCAGTCGTGCGTCAAGGCCGAGATGCTCGTCGGCACCCCGGCCATGTGGTGGCTTTCCGTGCCGGTGCTGCTGTATGCGCTGTGGCGCATGCTGATTCGCCGCGACTGGCGCTACGCGGCCGTGTTGACGGGGTATTGCGCCGGGTGGCTGCCGTGGTTCGCCGACATCGACCGGCAGATGTACTTCTTCTACGCGTCGACGATGGCGCCGTTTCTCACCATGGGCATCGCGCTCATCTGCGGCGACATCCTTTATGCCCGCCGCCAGAGCGCCGAGCGGCGCACGCTGGGGCTGATCGCGGTGTCGTGCTACGTCGCGTTGGTGGTGACCAACTTCGCCTGGCTGTTCCCGGTGCTGACCGGCCTGCCCATCTCCCAGCAGACCTGGAACATGGAGATCTGGCTGCCCAGCTGGCGCTAGTTGCTTCTTGTTCGGCGAGACTGCGTCCAGAGCGCCCGAATTGCCCAATCCGACGCGCTGAGCGCAGTCTCGCCGCCCTATTGGGGGTCGCGCGCGACGGGGCAGGACATGCAGCGGGGGCCGCCCCGGCCGGTGCCCAGTTCGGAGCCCGCGATGGTCAGCACCTCGATGCCGGCCTCCCACAGGCGGGCGTTGGTCTGGGCGTTGCGCTCGTAGGCGACCACCACGCCGGGCGCCAGCGCCAGCGTGTTGTTGCCGTCGTCCCATTGCTCCCGTTCGGCGACGAGTGGGTCCAGCCCGGTGTCGATCACCCGCAGCTTGTCGACACCCATCGCCTTGGCGGCGGCCTCCAAAAACGGCGTCTCGTCGCCGATCGCGATGCCGCGGGGGGCCGGCTGGATCGTGAACGCCGACAACGTGTCGACGATGTTGGCGTACATCAGCACGGTGTCGGTGTCGACCATCGTGCACACCGTGTCCAGGTGCATCTGCGCGCGCCGCTGCGCGATCGGCACCGCGAGCACCGTGTGCGCGAGGTCGTCGTCAAACAGGCTGCGGGCCAACGCTTCCGCACCGGCCGGGGTGGTCCGCTCACCCACGCCGACGGCGACCACGCCGGGGGCGAGCAGCAGCACGTCGCCGCCCTCGACGGGCGCGGTGCGCGACTCGTAGGCGCGCCGCACCCCGGTGAAGCGCGGGTGATGGGCATAGATCAGGTCGCTCAGCGACGCCTCGCGCACGCGGGCCGGCAGCGCCAGGGTGGGGATCACCACGCGCGGCCCGATCCAGATCGCCGAGTCACGGGTGAACACCAGGTTGGGCAGCGGCTCGATGACGAAATCCGCCCCGTGGTGCATCCGAAGGACCAGCGAGACGTCGGAGCGGATGTCCGGCGGCAGCTCGTTGAACGTCATGCCGGCCATCAGCACGTTGGCCAGCCGGCCCGGTTCCAGGCCCCGCAGGTACGCCGAAAGCCCTTGGGCCAGGGGGGCTCCGAGCCGGCGCGCGTCCACCGCGGCCGCGACGCCCTGCATCCGGGCGGCCCCGCTGTGGTTGAGGGCCTCGGTCAGCAGGTCGGACAGCAGCAGCACCTCGACGCCGCGGGAGCGCAACAGGTCCGCGAACCGGTCATGCTCCTCCTGGGCCCGCGCCACCCAGGGCAACCCGTCGAACAGCAGCTGGTCGTTGTTGCGCGGGTTGAGCCGCAGCAGCTCGCCGCCCGGGCGGTGCAGGATGACGACCCGCAGCGCGCCCACCTCGGAATTGGTGCCCAGCTCAACAACACCCACGGTGGAAACGGTAGCCGGTCGGCCGCCCGGGCCACTTCCGATCGAACGGGTGTGCGATAAACTGGGGGCCGTGAGCATCGCGGTACAGGGCTCGCTGTTCGAGCACACCGAGCGCAGGGAGCTCGGCGACGGCGCGTTCGTCGAGATCCGCGCCGGCTGGCTGACCGATGCCGACGGCCTGCTGGTCGAGCTGCTGTCGACGGTGCCGTGGCGCGCCGAGCGCCGCCACATGTACGACCGGGTGGTCGACGTGCCGCGGCTGGTCAGCTTCCACGACCTGACGGTCGAGGAGCCGCCGCACCCGCTGCTGGGGCGGCTGCGCCGGCGGCTCAACGACATCTACGCCGGCGAGCTCGGGGAGCCGTTCACCACCGTCGGATTGTGTTGTTACCGCGACGGCTCGGACAGCGTCGCCTGGCACGGCGACACCATCGGTCGCAGCAGCTCGCAGGACACCATGGTGGCGATCGTCAGCCTCGGCGCGACGCGCACCTTCGCGATGCGGCGCCGCGGCGGGGGCCCGTCGCTGCGGCTGCCCCAGGCGCACGGGGACCTGCTGGTGATGGGCGGATCGTGCCAGCGCACCTGGGAGCACGCGGTGCCCAAGACGTCGGCGCCCACCGGCCCGCGGGTCAGCATCCAGTTCCGCCCCCGCGACGTGCGCTGATTAGCTCCGAATCGCGGCGACGCCCTTGACCAGCAGGTCGCGGGCGCGCTGGGTGTCGATCTTGGCGACGGGCTGGTCGGGAACGACCAGTGGGTTGGCGATGACGATCACCTGGTACTCGCCGAACTGGGCCGAATAGTCGTACAGCTCGCCGGTGCGGGCGCCCCCGGCCACCATCGCCTGCAGCACACGATGCACGCCCGTCGTGCGGGCCCCGTCGATGCGCGGCGCGTCGATCACTTCGATGCCGCCCCGCACGCCGGCCCCGACGAACGCGACCTTGGCGCAGTCTTTGCCGGGGTCGTTGAACGGCAGCGCTTTTGAGGTCTCGATGGCGATGACGACGAACCGGTTTCCGTTGCCCTCGGCGGAGACGGCGGCCATGTTGCCCTGCAGGTCGGGCGGCATGTCCGGTCCCACCGCCACTTTCGCGCAGTTCGGGGGGTCGAAGGTCAGGCCCTCGGGCAGCTTGCGGGCCGACAGCAGCTTGGGGTCGATCGCCCGCTCGGAGATATCGGTGACCCTGTACTCGGGCCCGAAGCTCGACTTCACGTCGGCGACCTTGCCGATGTCGGCCTTGACGGCGGGATCGCCACCCGACGAGCAGCCGGCGAGCACGCACACGGATGCGGCCGCGAGCAACAGCTTGAACACCGTGGCCAATCTACCCAAGGCGGGGGCTCAGCCGCGCAACGTGGAGACCGTTTTGACGAGCAGATCGGCGACGAATTGCGGCGGCAGCGCCGGCAGGGCCGACCCCGGGTCCGTGGTCAGCGTGGTGAAGGCGTAGTAGTTGCCGAGGTATGCGGTGAACGTGTATGCGCGCGAATCGATTTCGGTGCCCGACTCGACCGAGGATTTGGTGTCGGTGACCATGCCGAGGGTTTCGGCGCCCTCGATGTGCGGGGCGTCGACCAGGCGGACGGTGGCCGCCGTGTGCCCGTCGCTCATGGTCCACCGGCCGCACGCCCCCACCACGCCCCGGTCGAGGCGCACCGGGGCGGGCAAAGTCACCACCACCGCGTTGACGATGCCGCCCGCGCCCGAGGCGGAGAAGCCCTGCGCGGTTGGCTCGCGCCCGTTGCCGGGGTCGGCGAGCGCGGCGCATCGCGGCGGATCGGCCCGCGCGTCGGCTTCGAGGCTCCAGATCACCCGGGGCGAGGCCCCGCTGGGGATGCCGGTGGTCACCTCGTAGCCGGGCGGCAGGTCGCGCACGACCCGCTTGATGTTGGCGGGGTTGACCGCGGCGTTGTCGGCCGTCGCCCTGGTGGTCGTCGACGGCGCGGGCGCGGGCGAGTGCGCGCACGCGGCCAGCAGGGCCAGGGGCATTATACCAATCCAGAACGGCCGCATGCCCGTTCAGCTGACCGCTTCGATCACCTGGCGCGCGACGCGCTTGATCTGATCGGCCAGGTGGCGGCCGAAGGTCAGCCGGCGCGGCACGTCGATGACGGTGGTGATGACGCCAACGTCCTCGCGCTGCCAGACGGCGCCGTAATGGTCCATGATGGTGCGCATCGGCAGGTTATCGGAAAGCATTCGCGCCGAGAATCTTTCGACGCCGTCGATCCTGGCCGCGATCGACAGCGCGCTGATCAGAAAGCTGCCGATCCCCCGGCCCTGATAGGCGTCGGCGACGGTGAAGGCGACCTCGGCGACGGTCGGATCGCGCTCGTCGCGAACGAAGCGGGCGTCGGCCACCGGATCGTCGCCGTCGGTGACCACCCACACGAAGTGGTCCACATAGTCGACCTCGGAAAGGTAGTGCAGCAACGCCGGGCTCGGAATCCGCGCCGTCATGAACCGCCGATACAGGGTCTCGCCGGAGAATTGGATGTGGCCCTGAACGGTGCGCTCGTCGTCGCCCGGCAACACCGGGCGCAGCATCAGGTGGGTCCCGTCGCGGACCCGTATCGGGATCGGCGTGATGAACGCGGCGATGCGCTGGCGCACCGTGCGCAGCAGCCGCGGCATCACCCCCGGCAGGTGCAACATCCGCGTGAAGGCGTCGTTGTCGCCGATCCACCCGGTCAGCGGTTCGGTGGTGGTGACGGTCGCGATGCGCGGGATGTCGCGCAGCAGGGCGATCTCCCCCACGATGGTGCCGGGCGCCACCCGTCCGGCGATGACCGTGCCGTCGCTGTCGACGCGCTTGATCTCGGCGGTGCCCGACGAGATGAGCAGGAACGAAACGGCCTGCTCGCCCTGCTGCATCAGCACCTGTCCGGCCGCGGCGCGCAGCGGCTGCAGCCGGGCGGCCAACGGCGCCAGGTCCTCGGTAGGACAGCCCGCGAAGACATCCATCGTCGCGAGCTCCTCTGCGCGCGCGCCGGTCAGTTCGGCCACTGCGATGTCCCCGCCGATCAGTGTCGCCATCTTCGGACCTTGCCCACGTTATGGGGTGTGTTCGGGACGCGGCAAGGGGCCGCCCACTACCCTGGGGTCGCGGCCGCACCGGCGAACACGAAAGCAACCCCATGACCCAGGATCCGATCGAGCTGACCCGCGGTCTCCTCGAGACGACCGCCGTGCTGCGCAACGGTTTTTTGGACGTGTTGGGTGAATCGACCAGTTCTCCGGTGCCGACGTTTGCGCAGCGCGCGATGAACAGCCCGTTCCTCGCGACGGTGTACGAGCGGCTGTGGCGGCCCACGTCGTTCTATCTGGCCAGCGGCGTCACGGCCCGCGCCGAGCGGCGCCGCGCGGCGTCGGCGCTGCGCCTGGCCACCGCTTCGCGCTTGCTCGATGTGGCTTGCGGGCCAGGCAATTTCACCGGGCCGCTGGCATCCGAACTGCCGGACGGCGGCCTTGCGGTGGGCTTCGACATCTCCGAGCCGATGCTGACGCGCGGCGTGCTGGACAACGGCGGCGCCCGCACCTGCTATGTCCGCGGCGATGCCCGGACGTTGCCGTTCGCCGACCAAACCTTCGACGCCGTCTGCTGTTTCGGCGCGCTGTATCTGATGCCCGAGCCGTTCCTGGTGGCCCGCGAGATGGTGCGGGTGCTCGCGCCGGGCGGCCGGATCGCCATCCTCACCAGCTACGCCGCCGGACCGCCGCCGCTGCGCCAGATCCTGACCGGGGGAGCGCAGGTGATCGGCCTGGCCATGTTCGACCGCCACGCCTTCGTGGAGCTGTTGTCGTCGGCCGGCCTGGTCGACGTCGAGCAACAGACCCAGCGCGTGTTGCAGTTCGTCGCCGCCACCAAGCCGGCCGGTAGACGCGGCTAACCCGTCGCGCCCGAACGGGTCTCGTCGCGCTGAACCACGTAGTCGACGATCACCGCCGCGATCTCCTCGATCGCCCTGCGAGGAATGACCTCGTAGCCGTGGGTGCTCAGCGTGGGCATGCACAGCAGGCCCGCCCGCGGCGTCAGCCCGTTGGCCTTGGAATGCGAGGCATCCGACATGAACGCGCCGAGGGCCGCCGCCTGGGGCTCAAACCCGTGGCCGGTGGCGATCTCCATCAGCCGGTCGGCGACGTCCTTGTCATAGACGCACAGGGCGTCGCTGTAGCCGACGACGGGACCGCCGGCGACGGTGGTCCCGTACTCCCGCTCGGTGGGCCCGACCTCCAGGGCGAGGGTAAGCGTGCCAGGCAGGGCGCCACTGGCATACGAGCCACCGACGCCGCCGATCTCTTCGTTCGTGGTGAACACGAGGTAGACGTCGTCGACGGGCCGTTGGCCGCGCTCACGTAGCACGGCCGCGGCCCGCAACAGCGCGGTAACGGCTGCGCGGTCGTCAAGGAAGTAACAGCCGACGTAGCCGCCGATCTCGACCAGCGTCCTCTTGCTCCGCTCGACACACACCCTGGTGCCGGGGTGCACGCCCGCGGCGGCGAGCTCCTCGACGCTACGGCCGGTGAAGACGTAGACGTGATGCCAATCCAGCGACTGGTCGCCCTTGTCCGGTTTGGTCTGCCAGATCCGCGGGCTCTCCTTGGTGGTGTGCTCGGAGCCCAGCGTGAGCACCGCGGTGAACGTCTCGTGCTCGCCGAGCACGGCGACCGGGCCGAGCCCGAAATTGCCGGGGTACATGGTGCCCAGCTGCGTCAGGTGCAGGGTGCCGTCGGGCTCGACCCGCTTGACCAGCATGGAGAGTTCGTCCATGTGCGCCATGACCCGCGTCGCCGTGCTCTGGCCGGCGGTCGATCGGTGCCGGTGCGCGGTGCCGCCGGGCGGACCGCCCGCGGCGACGTAGCCGACCAGATTGCCGGCGTCGTCGGTCCACATGTCGTCGACGACGGGTTGTAGCTCGCGCGCGCACACCGCGCGAACTTCGTCCTCCTGGCCGCACGGCCCGTAGGTCTGCAGCAGTTCTTTCAGCAGCTCGTCGGTCGCGTCCGGGTCCGCCATTGAGTTCCTTCCTCGTCGGCACCGCACGGCGACGCGCGTGTTCGAGAGTTCAGCCGCGTGGGTGACAACTGGATCAGTACCCACATCCGGCACCCGCAACCCGGGGATCCACCGGCGGACGCCAGCCCGGGAAGCGACAAACGATGCGCTCCGGGAGGACTTTGGCCCCTACCTCCTGCATCGAGAAAGGACCGACAGTGAGATGCCACGGCTTCCTGACAGTCGGGACAGGAGAAAGTGATGAATCGCGAAGCGAGCAAGTTCTTCAGCGGAGCGTTCGCCGGCATCGCCTACGCGCACGCGGGCTTCGCCATAGCGGCCTCCACCGGGATCATCGACGAGCCGATCTTCCTCGGAAGGAAATGGGGCGTCGGATTCATGTGGACTGAGGCCGTTGTCTATGCCGCGGTCAGCGCGGCCCTCGGATATGTTGGCTGGCGCTCGCGACCCGTCCGGCTGCACGTGGTGGGCACCCCCGAAACGAATGGGCAGAGCAGGGAAGGCGCGACCGCGCCACGGCCGCCTCTGTCAACATCGAGTTGATCACCGAGTCAACGAGGAGGCCGCGACACCGATGAACGCCGGACCTGGAAAATGGCCCGCAGTGTGCGCGGTCCTGCTGTCCGTCGCGCTGCTTTCGGCGGCGCCGGCGTCCGCGGACGCGACCGATGACGCGTTCATCGCGGCGCTGGAGAACTACGGGATCGACGCCGGTGACCACGACGTCGCGATCGCGCACGGCCACGCGGTGTGCGCCTCACTCGATAGGGGCCAAGACTCGAGCGTGATCGCGTTGAAGCTGATCAAGGACCCGCAAATCAAGGTCACGACGAAGCGGCAAGCCGGCTTCTTCGTCGGCGATTCGGTGGCATCGTATTGCCCGCAATACCGGGGCTCCGTTGATCCTTCGGTGATCTGGCTGCTGCCGTTCCCGCCGATGATGTGATCCGGCGAGCATGCCGAGTGCCCCTAGGGAAGCCGAGGGGCATACTGACCACCCCGGTCGAATGTCGCGTCTTGTCCGTGGATCGACAGCGACGCCAACCTTGGATAGAGGATTGCCGGGCCCAACCATCGCGCGACGAAGCGGCGCAGTTCGAGTCCGCTGCGCGGCACCTGTCCGGGGTCGGTCAGCATGGACTGCACGGTGCGCAAGGTCATCTCGGCAAGTTCCCGGAGGGCGGCGGTGTCAAAGCCGTGCAGCTCCCAATCGACATCGAGGCGGTGAAAGACGGGCAAGCAGAACGAGATTGCCGTGTCGGAGGTCAGCGAGGTGACGGTTTCGCCCTCATCTCGCCGGGTCAGCAGGCGTTCGAGCTGCGGATCACCGGCGAGGTTCTCGACTCCGAATGAAACAATTTCGACCAGCGCAGCGACCGGGTCGTTGAGGCCGCTGACGTGGTCGGCAACCTGGTCGATGAATCCGTTGACGGCGCGCATCGCGCTGGCGATGAGTAGCGCGTCGGCATTGGGAAAGTAGCGGTAGACCGTCTGGCGAGTGACTCCGAGCCTGCGGGCGACGTCGGCAAGGCGTAACGCCGCTCCATGCTCGGCGATCTCCTCGTCTACCGCACCCAGGATGCGCGAAATCGCCTCCTCGTCCGATGAGGGCGTCGAACCCGCCCAGCCGCGACTACGCATCCGCCGTCACAAGCCTTTCGCTGGTGAACTCAATCGGAAGGGTTGTCGGACCGGTCATTCCCAGTAGGGATTTCCATGGGGCCGGACCGACGCGATGGGTGGCGGACAGGCGGCGAGTGAGGACCGTGAGTGCTTCCGCCAGTTCCCGGCGGGCGAGGTTCGCCCCCAGGCAGTAGTGCGCGCCACCGCCGAACGTCAGTATTGGGGGAACGTCCTTGCGCGCGATGTCGAAGCGGTCAGCATCGGCATAGATCGCCGGATCTCGGTTGGCAGCAAAGGTGTTCGCGAATACGAAGGTTCCTGCCGGGAACAGGTAGCCACCGAACTCGACATCCTCGGTGGCGGCGCGCGGCACGATACAGGCCGCGGGTGAGTGGCGCATGCTCTCCTCGACCGCCTGCATGGCAAGTTCCGGGTGGTCGCGCAGCTTCGCCCATTGGTCCGGATGTTCGCAGAGCACCTGAACCGACGCCGCCAGTTGGTTTCGCGTCGTATCCGTTCCCGCCATCAGGAAGCCGGCCACCAGCATGCGCAGTTCGTCGAGATTCAGCCGGTCGCCGTCGCTTTCGGCGCGGATGAGCTCCGACAGCAGATCGTCGGTCAGATTGTCTCGGCGGGCGGCGACCATGTCGTCGACGTAGGCGTCGAGTTCGCCCCACGCGCGCATGATCGCGGACTCATCGAAGTTGACGTCCGGCTGAAAGTTGAGGGCTTTGAAGATCTCCTCAGTCCAGTCCGCGAACAACTGCCAATCTTCGCTGGGCGCACCGAGCAGCGCGCACATGATCGGGGTGGGATAGGGCCGCGCGATGTCGGTCACGACGTCGCACCGTCCGGCGTCCGCCACCCGGTCGATCAGCCCGTTCACCACCTCGTGGATCGTCTCTTGCAGACGTGCTGTCGCGCGGGGGGAATGGTGTTCAGCGAGCGGCGCGGCGCGTGCTGCGGAACTCCGACTGGCGAGAGGTGTTCCGGCCGGCGGTCGGGACGTGCCGAGCGACGGATGAGACACCTGCGTCACAGCGCCCCGAGCCTCGCCGTCAGCGCACATGCGAATGTGAAAGCGGTCCAGCGGACGCTTGGCGACGCCGAGGCTTCGATGACGCTCGACATCTATGCCGATCTTCGATGATGAGGACCTTCGGAAGCCGAATCGGACGCAGCTGCCCTGACCTACCCGATGAAGACCTGAACGGTGCGGCCAGCGACCTAGATGCGGCGTTTCTACCGGCTACTGCCCGATCGGAAGTTGTGAGGCAGGGACCTCATTCAGGAGGCGGTGCACCCTGATCTGGCGCGTCACCGAAGTGATCGGCATCTAACGCCGTCGCGTAATACAGCGAGGATATCGACGCGATCATAGAAATCTTCGAGTAATCGGCATCAGTCGGCTCCTCTGGCAACACCTGTACCAGCTTGACCGCCATGTCGGCATACTTTTGCGCGGCGTCACGCCACTCGCGAATTCTTTCCGGATCAACAGCCATGCTCTTCAGCCCTCCTACGTAACCGCCGCGTACCGGGCTTCGCAGACGGTGACGCAGCTAATTGTTGAACCCCCACTTACCTCGGCACTCAAACTTTGTGGAGCTAAGGGGATTCGAACCCCTGACCTACTCGATGCGAACGAGTCGCGCTACCAACTGCGCCATAGCCCCTGACCGCTAGCAGGCTACCAGCCGCGCGGCCAACCGACGAACCGCTGGCGCTACTCGCCGACCGCGCGCGGCAGGTCCCTGGGCCAACCGTAGTTGCGCATCGGCATCGCGTAGTCGAGGTGCTCGAAGATCGGGTCCTCGTCGTCGATCTCCAGCACCACCGCGCCGGGACGCCGCAGCCGCGAGGGCACCACGTCGTAATCGCGGTCGTAGGCGTTCTCCACGCCGAGCCGGGCGCGGGCCATCCGCTGCATCCGGCGGCGGCGTACCCTCTCCTCGATGCGGGTCTGCCTGCGCAGGTAGGCCAGGTACAGCAGGGTCACCGCGGTCGCGCTCCCGCACACCCACCAGGCCGTCGGCGACACCTCGAAGGCGGCCGCGGCCGAGCCGATCAGGAAGACGGCCATCCCCATCAGCACGCGCTTGCGGAAGGCGTACTTGCGTGCGCTGACCGCCGCCGCCTTCTTCGGGTCGAACCGGCGCCGCCGGGAGGTACCCGCCGCGACGAACGCGCGCGGGTCCTCGTCCTCCTCGCGGTCCGCCTCGGGCTCCAAACCCGAAGAGTCCTCGACATATTCGTAGCCGTCGTCGTCTTCGTCTTCGGCCTCGGTGTGCTCGGCGACGGTCTGGGGCTCGGTCTCGACGGCGGCCTCATCCTCATCCGGCTCGGCCAGCTCGGCGCCGGCGCCGGCCGGCAGCGCACCGGAATCCTCGATGACGTCGACGTCGAGGTAGTCGGGCTCGGTCCGCTCGACGGCGGCGGCCTTCACGACGACCGGACGCGCCGGATGCACATCGGTGTCGGCTTCCTCTTCCTGCTCCTCGTATTCGTCGGCACCGTCGGCAGCGTCGTCCTCCGGCTTCCAGTGCGGGTCGCTGCGATGACCGGCGGCGGGCCCGCCGCGCTTGAGCAGCCGGGACCCGGCGCCGTTGAGCACCCGCGTCGCCAGCGCCACGTCGCTGGTGCGACGCACCGCGTCGCGCTTGCTGATGAGCATCGGGACCAGCACAAACAGCCACAGCACCACGAGCGAGATCCACAACAGCGACTGCGGGATGCTTGGCATGATGACGTGCTCCTCACTGGCCCTGACCCCCGCGAGGCTCATCGGCGGCCGGCGCGGCCGGGACAGGTGACCAGCACAATTACACACCTGTAATTTGCCTCTCACAAGCACCAAATGTCACTCGTGTCGCGCTAGCCACAGCCCACGGCGCGGTGGTGCCTCGTTGGCGGCCGCTCAGGCCCAGCTCGCGTGGCCGGCGCGGACCAGGGTCGAGGCCACCGATCCCTGCACCTCCTCGACCGTGATGGCCATCAGCAGGTGGTCGCGCCACGCCCGGTCGACCTCGAGGTACCGGCGCAGCAGGCCCTCCTCCCGGAAGCCGACTTTTGCCAGGACGGCGCGGCTCGCGGCGTTCTCCGGGCGCACGGTGGCCTCCACGCGGTGCAGCATGACCGGGCCGAAACAGTGATCCAGACCGAGTGCCAGGGCCGCCGTCGCGACCCCGCCGCCGGTGGCCGAGCGGGGCACCCAGTAGCCGATCCACGCCGAGCGCAGCGCCCCATGGGTGACGTTGCCGATGGTCAGCTGGCCGCAGAACCGCCCGTCGAGCTCGATGACGTAGGGCAGCATGCGGCCCTTGCGGGCCTCTGCGCGCAGGCCAGAGCACAGCGCCGGCCACGCGGCGACCGTGTGCCGGATCGTCCAATCGCTGTCGGTGCTGGGCTCCCACGGCTCGAGGTGCGCGCGGTCGGCCAACCGGATGCGGCTCCATTGCGCGCCGTCGCGCAGCCGCACCGCCCGCAGCCGGACGACCCCGGCGGGCACCCGCAGCGGCCCCACGTCCAACGGCCACCCGGGATGACGGGCATTGGTGCGCAACAGGTTCACGAGCATGTGGCGGGTCGTCCCGCCTAGCCGCGCTGGGCCAGGAAGGCGACGTCGACGATCTCGCCGGTGCGGATCTGCTCGGCCCCGCTGGGCACCACCACCAGGCAGTTCGCCTCGGCGAGGGTGGCCAGCAGGTGCGACGACGCCCCGGGAGCCCCGCCCAGCGCCTGCACCAGGTACTCGCCGGTGTCCTGATCGCGCATCAGCTGGCCGCGCAGGTAGCCCTTGCGCCCCGCGACGGACGTGATCGGCGACAGGGCGCGCGCCTGGATCATCCGGCGCATCGGCTGCCGCTTGCCCAGCGACAGCCGGATCAGCGGCCGAACCATCACCTCGAACACCACCAGCGCGCTGACCGGGTTGGCGGGCAGCAGAAACGTCGGAACGCCCTCGCGCCCCAGCTGCCCGAAGCCCTGGACGGACCCCGGGTGCATGCCGACGCGGACGACCTCCATCTCGCCCAGCTCCGACAGCACCCGCCGCACCGCCTCGGCGGCCGCGCCGCCGACGGCGCCGGCGATCACCACGACCTCCGCGCGGTTGATCTGGCCCTCGACGACGTCGCGCAGCTCCTTGGGGTCGTTGGGCACGATGCCGATGCGATTGACCTCCGCGCCGGCGTCGCGGCCGGCCGCGGCCAACGCGTAGGAGTTGACGTCGTAGACCTGCCCGTTTCCGGGGGTGCGGGAGATGTCGACCAGCTCGCCGCCCACGGCCATCACCGACAACCGCGGCCGGGGATGCACCAGCACCCGTTCCCGGCCGACCGCCGCGAGCAACCCGACCTGCGCCGGGCCGATGATCGTCCCGGCCCGCACGGCGACGTCGCCGGGCTGGACGTCGTCGCCCGCGCGGCGCACGTAGGCGCCCGAGGGTGCCCCCCGCAGGATGCGCACCTGCGATATCCCACCGTCGGTCCAGCGCACCGGCAGCACGGCGTCGGCCAGGGTCGGCAGCGGGGCGCCGGTCTGCACCCGGACGGCCTGCCGCGGCTGCAGCCGGCTCGGCGTGCGCGAACCGGCCTCGATGGTCCCCATCACCGGCAGCAGCAGCCCGTCGCGCGTGTCCTCGTCCCCGCCGGACTCGTCGGGCGGCTCGCCGAGGCTTTCGGCGCCCACCTCACCGACGCCCAGCACGTCGACGCTGCGCACCGCGTAGCCGTCGATCGCGGCCTGATCGAAGCCTGGCATCGGCCGCTCGGTGACCACTTCCTCGGCGCACATCAATCCTTGGGCCTCGGCGATGGCCACCCGGATCGGCCGCGGGGCCACCGCGGCCGCCGTTATCCGGGCCTGCTGCTCCTCCACAGAACGCACAGCGTGCCTCTCTGACGTCGAGACCTGTCGGCCCGCCTTGTCCCGCCGGCCCGGCGTTGTCGCCCGGCTAGTTCTCGGTCAGGCCCAATCGCGCCACCAACCATCGCCGCAAATCCGGGCCATAGTCGTCACGATCCAATGCAAAGTCAACCGCAGCCTTCAGGTAGCCGCCGGGATTTCCCAAGTCGTGTCGGGATCCGCGATGCACGACGACATGGACCGGGTGGCCCTCCTTGATCAGCAGCGCGATGCCGTCGGTGAGCTGCAGTTCGCCGCCGGCGCCCCGGTCGATGCGGCGCAGCGCGTCGAAGATGGCGCGGTCGAGCACGTAGCGACCGGCCGCGGCATACATCGACGGGGCGTCTTGCGCCTTGGGCTTTTCGACCATGCCCTTGACCCTCAACACGTCGGGACTGTCACCGGGGACCGGGTCGACGTCGAAAACGCCGTAGGCGCTGATCTCCTCGGGAGTCACTTCGATCGCGCACAGCACCGTGCCGCCGTGGTCGGCCCGCACCTTGGCCATCGTCTCCAGGACGCCGGTCGGCAGCACCAGGTCGTCGGGCAGCAGGACCATGACGGCGTCCTCGTCGGCCGCCAGCGTGGTCTCGACGCAGCTGATGGCGTGGCCCAGTCCGAGCGGTTCGGCCTGCACGACGGACTCGACCTTGATCAGCTGCGGCGCGCGGCGCACCTTGTCGAGCATCGCCTTCTTGCCCCGGGCTTCGAGGGTGCCCTCCAGCACCAGGTCCTCGACGAAATGCGCGACGACGCCGTCCTTGCCCTCGGACGTGATGATTACCAGGCGTTCCGCGCCGGCGGCGGCGGCCTCGGCGGCGACCAGCTCGATGCCCGGCGTGTCGACGACCGGCAGCAGCTCCTTGGGCACCGTCTTGGTCGCGGGCAGGAAACGCGTGCCCAGTCCGGCCGCGGGAACGATCGCCGTAAAGGGGACCGGAACTTCTGGGCGTGACATTGTTCAAACGATAACCCTCGTTAGGTGCGCCGACGCCGTCTGGCGGCGCCAAATCCGGGCCTGTCATGGTTGAGGGCGTGGAAACCGCTAGCAAGGACGCGTTGCGCCGGCAGCTGTTGGCGGCCCGGCGTCGCGGCGCCGACGACGTCCGCGGCGCCGAGGCGCGCCTGCTCAGCGACCAGCTGGAGCCCGTGATCACCGGCGCGATCACGGTCTGCGCCTACGTGCCGGTGGGCACCGAGCCGGGTTCGACGGAGCTGCTGGACATGTTGCTGCGCCGGTCCGCCCGGGTGCTGCTGCCGGTCGCGCGCACCACCCCCGAGAACAAGCCGTTGCCCCTGCGCTGGGGCGAATACCGGCCGGGCGCACTCGTCCCCGGCGCGTGGGGGCTGCTCGAGCCGCCCGAGCCGCTGCTGGCGGAGACGGCCCTGGCCGAGGCGAGCCTGGTCCTGGTGCCGGCGCTGGCGGTCGACCGCCGGGGCGTGCGGCTGGGCCGCGGGCGCGGGTATTACGACCGCTCGCTGCGCGGGCGCAACCCGCACGCGCGGCTCGTCGCGGTGGTGCGCGACGCGGAGTTCCTCGACGAACTACCCGCCGAACCGCACGACGTGTTAATGACGGATGCGCTCACCCCCAACCGGGGCCTGATCAGGCTCCCAGGCCGGGAATGATCGCGATCACGTGGCGGTTCTAGCACTTGACACGGTAGAGTGCTAATGCAGCCCGAGACGATTCGGAGGTTTTTGTGCCGACTTACAGCTACGCGTGCACCGAGTGCGGCGACCGCTTCGACGCTGTCCAGGCCTTTACCGACGACGCGCTGACCACGTGCGAGAAGTGCTCCGGCCGGCTGCGCAAGTTGTTCAATTCCGTTGGCGTCGTGTTCAAGGGCAGCGGCTTCTACCGAACCGACAGCCGCGCCGATGGCAAAAAGTCGAAGAGCTCGGCCAACGGATCGTCCGGTGACACCGGGTCGAGCGAAAAGACCGGGTCCACCGAGAAGAGCGCGTCCGGCGACAAGAGCGGCTCGGGCGACAAGTCGACCACCAGCGCGACGCCGGCCGCCGCGGCCGCCTCGAGTTAACCCGTTATCCACAAGGCAATTCCTGACCGGCACCGCCGGCACCCGACCGCGCCTACCGTTGCGGCGTGGGCGAATCACCGTTGAACCCAAGCCTGTTCAGGCGGATCTCGGAGTCCCTGCGCCCCGACTGGGCCCGCACGGTGCTCGCGCGGCGAGTGGCCGCGGGCGGGCTCGTCGTGCTGGCCGGCGTCGCGGCGCTGCGCTCGGACCCCGACGGCGAGGGCGCCGAGGTGGTGGTGGCGGCGCGCGACCTGCGCCCGGGTGCGGCGCTGACCGCGGACGATGTGCGACTCGAAAAGCGCTCGGCCACAACGGTTCCCGACGGCTCACAGCAGGACGTGACCACGGTCCTCGGGTCGATGCTGGCCAGCCCGACCAGGCGCGGCGAGGTGCTCACCGACGTCCGGTTGCTCGGGAGCCGGTTGTCCGAGTTGACGGCCGGGCCCGGCGCCCGCATCGTGCCGCTGCACCTGGCAGACGGCGCTTTGATCGACCTGATTCGGGTCGGGGACGTGGTGGACGTGCTGGCCGCCCCGGCCACCGAGGGTCCGGCGGCGGGGGCCCCGGCCGTGACCAAAGTGGTAGCAACCGACGCCGTCGTCGTGCTTGTTTCGCCTAAACAGAAGGTCCAGGCTGCCGATAGCGACCGCGTAGTGTTGGTTGCGCTGCCGGCTCGCGTGGCGAACACGGTGGCAGGCTCGGCGCTGGGCCAGACGGTAACCCTGACCCTGCACTGAGTGCCTGGCCGCTGTTGGGCACGTGATCGGTAGCAAACGTTGTCCAGTCCAGAAAGGACCTCGGCATGCTCAAAGGGTTTAAGGAGTTTCTCGCAAGGGGCAATATCGTCGACCTGGCCGTCGCGGTGGTCATCGGTACCGCCTTCACCGCGTTGGTCACCAAGTTCACCGAAGCCATCATCACGCCGCTCCTCAACCGGGTCGGCGCGAACAAGCAGACCAATGTCGGCGCCTTGAAGATTTCTATCGGCGGCGACCAGTTCATCGACTTCAACATCCTGCTGTCGGCGGCGATCAACTTCTTCCTGATCGCGCTGGTGGTGTACTTCTTCGTCGTGCTCCCGTACAACACCCTGCGTAAGCGCGGAGAGGTCGAGCCGGCCGACGACGCCCAGGTTGTCCTGCTCACCGAGATCCGCGACCTGCTCGCGCAGAACACCAATGGGGACTCGTCCGGCAGGCACGGCGGCGTCGCCACGACGCCCCCTCCCGAGCACGGGCCGCGCGCGGACGCCGAGGCGCAGTGAGGCGCGCCTAGATCTCCAGGCTCGACAGCTGGCCGATGATCTGCGCGGCAAGCGGATTCAGCGTCGCCATCCCGTCGCGCACCGCGTAACGGGAACCGGCGAGGTTAACCACGAGCGTGCTGCCCGACACCCCGGCCAGACCGCGGGACAACCCGGCATCGATGATGCCCGCGGACAACCCCGAGGCGCGGATGGCCTCGGCGATGCCCAGGATCTCCCGATCGAGGATCTCGCGGGTGGCCTCCGGCGCGACGTCGCGTGGGGTGACCCCCGTCCCGCCGACCGAGACCACCAGGTCCACCCCGCCGATCACCGCGGTGTTGAGCGCGTTGCGGATCTCGACCTCGTCGGCGGCGACCGCCACCACGCCGTCGACCACGAACCCCGCCTCGGTCAACAGCTCGGTGACCAGCGGCCCGCTATGGTCCTCGTCCCCGTGCGCGGTGCGATCGTCGACGACCACGACCAGGGCCCGACCGACCACCAACTCCGCACCCGTTTCCATGGGTGCCACCGTATAACCGAGGTCGGACAATCCCGCCGCCGAGGGCTCTTCGACTCTCATCACTGATCCGCCTTACCGAGGGTGACCTGCACCGTGCGGCTTCCCCCGCCGGGATCCTGGAACGTCAGCGACACCTTGTCACCGGGCGCCTTCGAGCGGACCGCGGCCACCAGCGCGTCGGCGCTGTTGATCGGGCGGTCGTCGACCTTGGTGACGACGACCCCCTTGGGCACTCCCGCGCTCGCCGCCGCACCGTTCGGCACGACGTCGACGACCTTGGCGCCCGGGGTGCCCTTGTCGCTGGTCACCTGCACGCCGAGCGAGGCGTGCGTCGCCTTGCCCGTGGCGATGAGTTCGTCGGCGATGCGCTTGGCCTGGTCGACGGGAATCGCGAAGCCGAGGCCGATCGAGCCGCTCTGCGCGTCGGGCGAATCGGCGCCCAGAGTCGCGATCGCGGAGTTGACGCCCACCAACTGGCCGCTCATGTTGACCAGGGCGCCACCGGAGTTACCCGGGTTGATCGCGGCGTCGGTCTGAATGGCGTCCAGCACGGTGTTCTGGTTCCCCGACTCGCCCGTGGTGGACACCGGCCGGTTCATCGCGCTGATGATTCCGGTGGTCACCGTGCCCGACAGGCCCAGGGGCGACCCGATCGCCACCACCGGCTGCCCCACCCGCAGATCCGAGGAGGAACCCAGCATGATCGGGTTCAGGCCGGACACGCCCTGCACGCGGATCACCGCGATGTCGCTGGTGGGATCAGCACCAACCACCGTGAACGACGCGGTACGGCCGTCGGAGAAGGTCACCGTCGTCTTCGGCGGCGGACCGGCGGGACCGCCCGGCCCGCCGGGCCCACCCGGGCCGCCCGGCTTGGCCGCCGCGGCCGCGACCACATGGTTGTTGGTCAGGATCAGCCCGTCGGTCGACAGGACGATGCCCGAACCCTCTTCGGACTGGCGGCCCAGGTCGGTCTCCAGCATGACGACGCTGGGCACCACCTTCGCGGCCACCTGTTCGACGCTGCCCGGCGGCATGTTCGCGGCCGGGACGCTGGGGGCGGCCCCCGGGATGATGCCGTGGCCGTTGCTGCTCGCGGTGTGGGTGCCCAGCTCGACGGCCGTTGCCGCGGCGCCGCCGATCCCGGCCGACACGACCGCTATCGCAAGCGCGCCCGCCGTCAATAGGCCTGCGCGAGAACGCTTCTGGGGCGCGGGCCCCGGAGGCATCGGCGGCAGCATGTGGATGGGGCCCGTGCCGGTTCCGCCGGGCACGTGACCCGCCCCGGTGCCGCCGGGTATCGGACCCGGTCCGGAGCTGCCGGGTATCGGGCCCGGTCCGGTGCCACTGAAAGGCTCATAGGGCCGCCGGTACGGGGTCGTCTGCGTGGGCTGCTGCGACGGCTGGGCCGGCTGCTGGTAGCGCCAGTCGTACTGCGGGTTGTACGGCTGCTGGCGCCCCTGCGCATACGCGGGGGGCACGGGCTGATGAGGCCCGGTACGGTATCCCGGCTGCTGCGGCGGTGGCGAATACCTCGGGTCATTCGTCATGTCGCTACGTCGCTCTTCCTATATTCCTGCTTTTTGGGCTCGACTTGGCTCGAGACCAACACTAGCTGCAGACCTACCTTGCCCGCGCGGACTGAGAGTCCACTGAGATAACGTTCGCCGAATCCCCAGAGTTCGCCGCGCGGTCCGCCACGGGCACGTAGCGGTCGGTTTCGGTGTCCGTCGTCAGGACATCGGTGTCGGCCACGGCCGTCGGGGCCGGCATCCGGCGGCCGGGAAGCAGCACATAGATCGAGGTGCCCGGCGGCTGGCCGCCGGGCACGGTGTCCTCGACCCGAAGCAGCCCACCGTGGTTGAGCACCACCTTCTTGACAATCGCCAGTCCCAGCCCCGAACCCGGCATCGCCCGCGCCGTCGTCGACCGGTAGAAGCGCTCGAACACCAGGCGGCGCTCGTGCAGTGGGATGCCGGGCCCACGATCGGACACCACCAGCTCGGCGTGCGTGGTGTCGAGTTGCCGCAAGGTGATGCCGACATGGGCGCCCGGCGGGCTCCACTTGGCCGCGTTGTCCATCAGGTTCAGCACGGCGCGCGAAAGCCCGGCCGCGTCACCGTAAACCTGCCATCCAATCGCGTCGACGTCGAAGTGAATGTCGTTGCGGCGCCGCCTCACTCGCTCCAGGCTCCGATCGATCACCTCGGACATGTCGACTGTCTCGTGCACGACCTGACCGGCGTCGTCACGAGTCAGGTCGACCAAATCGCCTACCAGCGTGGACAATTCCTCGATTTGCGCCAGCACGTCGGCGCGCAGGTCGACCATCTCTTGCTCGGGAAGCCGCGGCGCGCCGGGCTCCATCGAGGCCATCAAGAGTTCGACGTTGGTGCGCAGCGACGTCAGCGGCGTGCGCAGTTCGTGTCCGGCGTCGGTGACCAATCGCGCCTGCCGCTCCCGGGACTCGGCCAACGCCCGCAGCATCAAGTTGAAAGCCTCGGTGAGCCTTGCCAGTTCGTCGCTGCCGAACACCGGGATGGGGCGCAGGTCGTCGGTGCGCGCCACCCGCTCGGCGGCCTGGGTGAGGCGGGCCACCGGCCGCAACCCCGCCCGGGTGACCATTCCGCCGGCCACCGCGGCGACCGCGACGCCGATGCCGCCGACGATGAGCAGCACCCAGCGCAGCTTGGTCATGACCGCCTCGGTGGGCTTGAGGCTCTTCGAGATCAGCAATGAACTGCCGTTGGGCAAATGGATGGCCAGGATGCGTTGATCCGAGGCGGTGCGACGCGACATGAACAAATCGCCGCTGATGACGGCCTTCTCGGTGACCCCGACGGGCAGGGTCTGG
>NZ_LZIS01000235.1 GCF_001667015.1 Mycobacterium sp. E3198
CCATCCCGAGCAGCGCGGAGGCCACGCACGTCAGGGCGACGTCGAAGAACAGCTCGAAGCTGACGTTGCCCAGCATCACGGCGTTGGCGATCGGCTGGCCCCAGCCGATCACCGAGATCACGGTGGAGATGCCGGCCTGCATGATCGCGAACGCGCTGAACACCACGATCTTGGCGGCCAGGTACGAGACGGTCGACAGGCCGACGGCCTGCTCGCGTTTGAAGATCGGGCGCTCGCCGACCAGGTCGCGAATCGTCAGCGCGGTGCCCATGAACACGGCGCCGACGGTGAGCATGACCAGAATCTGGTCGGGCTGATTGGGCGAGTTGCTCGTCGGGTCGCCCATGCCGTACCCGGTCTTGCCGCGCACCGTCAGGGTGAGCACGCCGATGAGGAACGGCAGCAGCGCCAGGAACACCGTGTAGCCACGGTCGGAGATGACCAGGCGCACCTGGCGGCGCGCGACGGTGGAGAACTGGCGCAGCACGTCGGTGTGCACCGGTTCGCCCAGGTCGGCCGGGCTGGACTCGGATGGTTCCGGTATGTCATGCGGCCGGTTCTCGGCCAGGAACCGGCGATTGGCCTCGTCGGGGTCGGCGCCCACCTTGGCGAAGATGTCGGCCCAGTTGGTGGTGCCCATGGCCGCGCCGATCTGGCTGGGCGGCCCCAGGAACGCGGTCTTGCCGCCGGGCGCCACCAGCAGCAGCTGGTCGCAGACGTCCAGGTAGGCCACCGAGTGGGTGACCACCAGCACCACGCGGCCGGCGTCGGCGAGCTGGCGCAGCATCATCATCACCTGGCGGTCCAGCGCCGGGTCCAGCCCGGTGGTCGGCTCGTCGAGGATCAGCAGCGACGGCCCGGTGAGCAGCTCGAGCGCGACCGACGCGCGCTTGCGCTGGCCGCCGGAGAGCTTGTCGACGCGGGTGTCGCCGTGCTTGGTCAGCTCCAATTCCTCGAGGACCTGGGCGACGACCTGTTCGCGGTCGGCCTTGCTGGTGTCCGGGGGCAGCCGCAGCTCGGCGGCGTAGCCCAGCGCCTGGTTGACCGTGAGCTGCCGGTGCACGACGTCGTCCTGGGGGACCATGCCGATCCTGCTGCGCATGGACGCGTACTCGGTGTGGATGTTGTGGCCCTCGAAGGTCACCGAGCCGGAGGTGGGGCTGGTGTAGCCGGCGATCAGCCGCGACAGCGTGGTCTTGCCGGCGCCGGACCCGCCGATGATGGCGGTCAGCGTGCCCGGGCGGGCGGTCAGCGTGATGTGGTCGAGCAGCTGCTTGCCGTGATCGACCTCGAAGCAGACGCCGTTCACCTCCAGGCCGCCGGTGCGCGTTGCGGCCTCGGTGCGACGGATCAGGGTGTCGCGGGTGAAGACCAGGTCGACGTTGCCGATGGTGACGACGTCGCCCTCGCTCAGCACCGCCGAGCCGACCCGTACGCCGTTGACAAAGGTGCCGTTGACGCTGTGGGCGTCGCGGATCTCCGTGCCTAGCGGGGTCTGGGTCAAAAACGCGTGGTGGCGGGAGGCCAGGACGTCCTGGATGACGATGT
>NZ_LZIS01000236.1 GCF_001667015.1 Mycobacterium sp. E3198
TTACGAAGAGTCGCAATCGATCTATGACGTTTCAGACGAGTTCTTCGCGCTCTTCCTAGACCCGACGATGGGGTACACCTGCGCGTATTTCGAGCGCGACGATATGACCCTCGAGGAGGCGCAGAACGCCAAGTTCGACCTGGCGCTGGGCAAGCTGAACCTCGAGCCCGGGATGACGCTGCTCGACATCGGCTGCGGCTGGGGCGGAGCGCTGCAACGGGCGATCGAGAAGTTCGACGTGAACGTCGTCGGCCTGACGCTGTCGGAGAACCAGGCCGACCACGTGCAGAAGATGTTCGACCAGATGGACACGAACCGCTCGACGCGGGTGCTGCTGGAGGGCTGGGAGAAGTTCGACGAGCCGGTGGACCGCATCGTCTCCATCGGCGCCTTCGAGCACTTCGGCCGCCAGCGCTGGGGCCACTTCTTCAAGATGGCCTACCGGGTGCTGCCGGCCGAGGGCGTCATGATGCTGCACACCATCACGCGTCCCACGTTCAAAGAGGCCAGGGCGCAGGGCAATCCGCTCACCCACGAAGTGGTCCACTTCACCCAGTTCATCCTGGCCGAGATCTTCCCGGGCGGCTGGCTACCGACGATCCCGTCGGTCGAGGAGCACGCGGAGGAGGTCGGCTTCAAGATCACGCGCACCCAGTCGCTGCGGCTGCACTACGCGACGACCCTCGAAACGTGGGC
>NZ_LZIS01000237.1 GCF_001667015.1 Mycobacterium sp. E3198
CCCCGCCCAACGACTCGCCAAACTCCTCAAGCAAGCAGCCTGACCAGATGTTGCACTAACCGATTGACAATGCCCCGCGTGTCGTGTGCGCAGGTTATGTGTCGCGGCGTGTCACCTAACGCGAAATCCCCCCGTTCCACAGGAACGGGGGGATTTCGGCGTTGTCCGACTTAGAACGCGGCCTCGTCGAGCTCCATGATGTCGTTGTCCAGCGTCTCGATGACCTCGCGGGTGCCGGCCAGCAGCGGGAGGAAGTTCTTCGCGAAGAACGACGCCACCGCGACCTTGCCCTCGTAGAAGGACCGCTCGGAGCCGCTGGCGCCGGCGTCCAGCGCCGCCACGGCCACCGCGGCCTGACGCTGCAGCAACCAGCCGATGACCAGGTCGCCGACGCTCATCAGGAAGCGCACGGAACCCAGGCCCACCTTGTACAGGCTGGTGACGTCCTCCTGGGCGGCCATCAAATAGCCGGTCAGGGTCGCCGCCATGGCCTGGACGTCGGCCAGCGCCTTGCCCAGCTGCTCACGCTCGGTCTTCAGCCGGCCGTTGCCGGCCTCACTGTCGACGAACTTCTGGATCTGCTCGGACACGTGGGCCAGCGCCACACCCTTGTCGCGGACGATCTTGCGGAAGAAGAAGTCCTGCGCCTGGATGGCCGTGGTGCCCTCGTAGAGCGAGTCGATCTTCGAGTCCCGGATGTACTGCTCGATCGGGTAGTCCTGCAGGAAGCCGGACCCACCGAGCGTCTGGAGGCTCTCGGTCAGCTTCGCGTAGGCCTGCTCGGAGCCCACGCCCTTGACCACCGGCAGCATCAGGTCGTTGACCTTGACCGCCAGCTCGGCGTCCACCCCGTGCAGAGCCTCCGCCACGGCCGCGTCCTGGTAGGTCGCGGTGAAGAGGTAGAGCGCGCGCAGACCCTCGGCGTAGGCCTTCTGGGTCATCAGCGACCGGCGCACGTCGGGGTGGTGCGTGATGGTCACCCGCGGGGCGGTCTTGTCGGTCATCTGGGTCATGTCGGCGCCCTGCACGCGCTCCTTGGCGTACTCGAGCGCGTTCAGGTAACCCGTCGACAGCGTGGCGATCGCCTTGGTGCCCACCATCATGCGGGCCATCTCGATGACGTCGAACATCTGCGCGATGCCGTTGTGCACCTCGCCGACCAGCCAACCCTTGGCGGGCACGCCGTGCTGGCCGAGCGACAGCTCGCAGGTCGCGGAGACCTTGAGGCCCATCTTGTGCTCGACGTTGGTGACGAAGACGCCGTTGCGCTCGCCCGGCTCACCGGTCTCGAAGTCGAACAGGAACTTGGGCACGATGAACAGCGAAAGCCCCTTGGTGCCGGGGCCGGCGCCCTCGGGGCGGGCCAGCACCAGGTGGACGATGTTCTCGAACAGGTCGCCGGAGTCGGCCGAGGTGATGAACCGCTTCACGCCCTCGATGTGCCAGGAGCCGTCCTCCTGCTGGACGGCCTTGGTCCGCCCGGCACCCACGTCCGAACCGGCGTCCGGCTCGGTGAGCACCATGGTCGCGCCCCATCCGCGCTCGGCGCACAGCACGGCCCACTTCTTCTGCTCCTCGGTGCCGAGGTGGTAGATGACGTTGGCGAAGCCGGCGCCCCCGGCGTACATCCACACGGCGGGGTTGGCGCCCAGGATGTGCTCGTGCAGCGCCCACACCAGCGCCTTGGGCATCGGCATGCCGCCCAGCGCCTCCTCGATGCCGGCCTTGTCCCAGCCTGCTTCGTGCACCGCCTGCACCGACTTCTTGAACCCCTCGGGCAGCGTCACCGAGTGGGTCTCCGGGTCGAAGACCGGCGGGTTGCGGTCGCCCTCGACGAACGACTCCGCGACCGGCCCCTCGGCCAACCGGCTGATCTCGGTCAGCATCTCTTGGGCTGTGTCGACGTCCAGGTCGCTGTACTCGCCCTGGCCTAAAGCTTGGTCAACGCCGAAGACCTCGAACAGGTTGAATACCTGGTCACGGACGTTGCTCTTGTAGTGGCTCACTACGTTCCTCCTCGTTGAGAATGCCACTTGTGGTTGGGTACTAGGTCTAAGTTACCCACCAGTAACTGCCCTAAAATATATCCGTTATTTGCGTCAGCGCAAGCGAGTGTGAGCTACATTGCAGCAGCTAACTAACCAACCGGTTGGGCAGGCGCTCATCGCCCCGTTGACCTGCGGAGACAATGGCACGTTACGGACGTGAGTCGTGTCACTGCGTCGCCCGTGGTGGATCTGGGTGAAGGCGCCACGCGGCTGCGGGAGGGCCGTCGCGAGGCCGCTCACGAGGTCGGATTCCGCTACCTGAGCGGCCACGGCGTGCCCGACGCGCTCGCGCGCCGCGCGGCACGACCCGGTCGATCCCATCTTCTCGGTCTACGGCCGGCACACGGCTACTCGGCAGGTAGGGTCGACACCGAGAATTCCGTTCTCGGCTCGAGGAGCAATGAAGTCCGGTGAATTCGAACAGCAATCTGACGCCGTCGTCGCTGCGTGAAGCCTTCGGCCACTTCCCCACCGGGGTGGTCGCCATCGCCGCCCACGTCGATGGAGTGCGTGAAGGCCTGGCGGCCAGCACCTTTGTCCCCGTCTCGCTGGAACCGCCATTGGTGTCGTTCTGCGTGCAGAACACGTCGACGACGTGGCCCAAGCTCAAGGGCGTGCCGATGCTGGGCATCAGCGTGCTGGGCGAGGCCCACGACGTGGCCGTGCGCACGCTGGCCGCCAAGACCGGCGACAGGTTCGCCGGCCTGGAGACGGTCGCCAGCGATACCGGTGCGGTCTTCATCAAGGGCACCGCGCTTTGGCTGGAGAGCGCGATCGAGCAACTCATCCCGGCCGGGGATCACACCATCGTGGTGCTGCGCGTCAGCCAGGTCACGGTGGATGCCGAGGTGGCGCCGATCGTCTTTCACCGCAGCGAACTGCGCCGCCTCGGTGTCTAGTGTGCGGACGCCACTCGATCCTGCGCTCAGCGCGTGTTATGCCGCCGATCCGACGCGCTGGACGCAGTCTCGGCGCAGGGGCCCCTGCGCCCTAGGGGCGGTGGCCGAGTTCTTCCCGGTAGCTGTCGATGCGCCGCTCGATTTCGGCCGCATCTTCGTGCCGGCCCTCTCTGTGCGCGAGTTCGGCGCGGACCGACAGCTCCCGGATCGCGGTGCGGATCTCGTTGATGCTGGTGGTTCCTCGCATGGATTTCGGGTACCCATGCGGGCCCGGCCTTAACGGCGGAACAGCTTGTTACCCAGCCACACCACGGGGTCGTATTTGCGATCCGCGACGCGCTCTTTCATCGGGATCAGCGCGTTGTCGGTGATCTTGATGTTTTCCGGGCACACCTCGGTGCAGCACTTGGTGATGTTGCAGTAGCCCAGGCCGTGCTCCTCCTGCGCCTGGTTGCGCCGGTCCAACGTGTCCAGCGGGTGCATTTCCAGCTCGGCGATGCGCATCAAAAAGCGCGGCCCGGCGAACGCCTTCTTGTTCTCCTCGTGGTCGCGCACCACGTGACAGACGTTCTGGCACAGGAAGCACTCGATGCACTTGCGGAACTCCTGCGAGCGCTGCACATCGGCCTGTGCCATCCGGTATTCGCCCGGCTGCAGGTCCTTGGGCGGCGCGAAAGACGGTATCTCGCGGGCCTTTTCGTAGTTGAACGACACGTCGGTGACCAGGTCGCGGATCACCGGGAACGTGCGCAGCGGCGTGACGGTCACCACCTCGTCCTCGGCGAACGTCGACATCCGGGTCATGCACATCAACCGGGGGTAGCCGTTGATCTCCGCCGAACACGATCCGCACTTGCCGGCCTTGCAGTTCCACCGCACCGCGAGGTCGGGGGTCTGGGTCTGCTGCAGCCGGTGGATGATGTCGAGCACCACCTCGCCCTCGTTGACCTCGACCGTGAAGTCCTGCAGCGCGCCGCTGGCGTCGTCGCCGCGCCACACCCGCATGGTGGCGTTGTAGCTCATTAGCCTCTCCGTCCTGGGTGGTCGGCCAGCTCTTCGTCGGTGTAGTACTTCTCCAGCTCGGAGATCTCGAAGAGCTCCAGCAGATCCGACCGCATCGGCGTCTGGTCTTCACGCGTGATGGTGATGTCGGGGATCACGTCGTCGCCGCCGCCCGCCCGGCACACCAGCAGCACCTTGCGCCACGACGAATCCATCGACGGGTGATCGTCGCGAGTGTGCCCGCCGCGGCTTTCGGTGCGCTCCAGCGCGGCCTTGGCCACGCACTCGCTGACCAGCAGCATGTTCCGCAGGTCGATGGCCAGGTTCCAGCCGGGGTTGTACTGGCGACCGCCCTCCACATGGATGTTCTTGAACCGCTCGCGCAGTTTGTCGAGCCGGCCGAGGGCCTCGGAGATCTCCTCGGACTTGCGGATGATCCCCACCAGATCGTTCATCGACTGCTGCAGTTCCAGCTGCAGGGTGTAGGGGTTCTCGCCGGCGCCGTTGGCGGGTCCCTCGAAGGGGGCCAGCGCCCGCCGGGCCGCCGCGTCGACGGCGTCCTGGGCGATGGCGGGGCGGCTGCTCAGCGCGCGCACGTAGTCGGCGGCGCCCAGGCCGGCGCGCCGGCCGAACACCAGCAGATCGGACAGCGAGTTGCCGCCCAACCGGTTGGAGCCGTGCATGCCGCCGGAGCACTCACCCGCGGCGAACAGCCCGGGCACCGTGGCCGCCCCGGTGTCGGCGTCGACCTCGACGCCACCCATCACGTAGTGGCAGGTGGGCCCGACTTCCATTGGCTCCTTGGTGATGTCGACCCCGGCCAGCTCCTTGAACTGGTGGTACATCGACGGCAGGCGGCGCTTGATCTCCTCGGGCGTCAGCCGGGAGGCGATGTCGAGGTACACCCCGCCGTGCGGGCTGCCCCGGCCGGCCTTGACCTCCGAGTTGATCGCGCGGGCGACCTCGTCGCGCGGCAGCAGGTCCGGGGTGCGGCGGGCCGAGTCGTTGTCCTTGAGCCACTGGTCGGCCTCTTGCTCGCTCTCCGCGTACTGGCCTTTGAACACCGGCGGGATGTAGTCGAACATGAACCGCTTGGTGTCGGAGTTCTTCAGCACGCCGCCGTCGCCACGGACGCCCTCGGTGACGAGGATCCCCTTCACGCTGGGCGGCCACACCATGCCCGTCGGGTGGAACTGGACGAACTCCATGTTGATCAGCGACGCGCCCGCCCGCAGGGCCAGCGCGTGCCCGTCGCCGGTGTACTCCCAGGAGTTCGACGTCACCTTGAACGACTTGCCGATGCCGCCGGTGGCCAGCACCACCGCGGGGGCCTCGAACAGGACGAAGTTGCCGCTTTCGCGCCAGTAGCCGAAGGCCCCGGCGATCGCGTCGCCGTCCTTGAGCAGTTCGGTGATCGTGCATTCGGCGAAGACCCGGATCCGCGCCTCGTAGTCGCCGAGCTCGGCGAAGTCCTCCTGCTGCAGCGAGACGATCTTCTGCTGCATGGTGCGGATCAGCTCCAGGCCGGTGCGGTCGCCGACGTGCGCCAGCCGCGGGTAGGTGTGCCCGCCGAAGTTGCGCTGGCTGATCTTGCCGTCCTTGAGGCGGTCGAACAGCGCGCCGTAGGTCTCCAGCTCCCAGACCCGGTCGGGCGCCTCCTTGGCGTGCAGCTCGGCCATCCGCCAGTTGTTGAGAAACTTCCCGCCCCGCATGGTGTCGCCGAAGTGCGTCTTCCAGTTGTCTTTCGGGTTGGTGTTTCCCATCGACGCGGCGCAGCCGCCCTCGGCCATGACCGTGTGGGCCTTGCCGAACAGGGACTTGCACACCACCGCGACCTTGAGGCCGCGTTCGCGCGCCTCGATGACCGCGCGGAGCCCCGCGCCGCCGGCACCGATGACGACGACGTCGTAGGAGTGCCGTTCGACCTCAACCATGAAACCCTCGCTAAGTTCCGATTTCTTGTTCAAATGGCTTGTCAGCCAACAAATCTCAGGTCAGGAATCGTGCCGCTGGCCACCAGCGCGATGTAGAAATCGGTGAGCATCAGCGTGCCCAGCGTGATCCAGGCGTACATCTTGTGCCGGGTGTTGATGCGGCTGACCTGCGTCCAAATCCAATACCGCACAGGGTGCTTGGAGAAGTGCTTGAGCCGCCCACCGGTGACGTGTCGGCAGGAATGGCAGGACAGCGTGTAGATCCACAGCATCACGACGTTGCCGACCAGGATCACGTTGCCCAGCCCGAAGCCGAATCCACCCGGCCCGCTGTCGGAGTGGAACGCGACGATCGCGTCGTAGCTGTTGACCAACGAGATGAGGACGGCGATGTAAAAGAAGTACCGGTGGGTGTTCTGAACGATCAGCGGGAACCGGGTCTCGCCGGTGTAGTGCGCGCGGGGCTCGGCCACCGCGCAGGCGGTCGGCGACTGCCACACCGTGCGGTAGTAGGCGCCCCGGTAGTAGTAGCAGGTGAGCCGGAACAGCAACAGGAAAGGTAGCGAGAGCGCCGCATAGGGCAACCACCAGACGTCCGGCAGGAATTGCGGCCAGATGTCACCGGCCTCCCCGCAGGCCTTGCTGACGCACGGCGAGTAGAACGGCGTCAGGTAGTGGTACTTCGGAACGAAGAAGTAATTCTGCTGGAACGCACGCGCCGTCGCATAGATGACGAACGCGGCGAAACCCAGGTCGATCCGCAGCGGCGACATCCACCACCGGTCGGTGCGTAGGGTCCGTTGCGGGATGTTGGCGCGCGTCGGTGAAAAGACACCTGACGCAGGACGGTTCGCCGTGGGTGCGCTCATCTAGTGTTCCTCTTCGAACGGGCTGTTGGTCGAAGGGTACACAGAGAGCACCCCCTGGATTGCGGGGGGCTTGGGTTGTCAGGACCTGCTGTGACCCCCGACACCCTCGTCGTCGACATCGCGCCAAAAATCGCTGTCGTATTGGGTGTCGGGAATGACGATTTTCTCGCCCGACTGCTGCACGGTGGCGCGGGCCAGATCCAATTCGGAGACGTCGGAATCGAGCAATTCGACGTCGGAAAGGATCCGGTCGGCGTCGATGACGATGCGACGCATGGCCGGGCTGTCGCCGTACCGCGCCCGCAGGGCGTTCACGCACCGCCGCAAGCCGCCGATGAGATCGTGCAGTTCGGCGAGTTCGGCAGTGCCAGTAGGGCTCGTCAACGGATCTCCTCGGGATTTCCCCGCGCTAGACGGTGTCACGGATCACAGTACGCCCTCGATAGTAGCCACCCAGGCGGCTTAAGGTCGGACACCATGACGGGGCAAACCACCGCCGCGCGCGCGTCGGCGCTGCTGAAGCTGCACCAGCCGGGCAACCCGGTGATCCTGCCGACGGTGTGGGACGCGTGGTCGGCCCGCCTCGCGGCCGACGCGGGGTTCGCCGCCCTGACCGTCGGCAGCCATCCGCTTGCGGATTCGATCGGCAAACCGGACGGCGAGGGGATGTCGTTCGACGACGTGCTCACCCGCGTGGCGCAGATCACCGCCGCCGTCGAGGTCCCGGTGTCGGTGGACATCGAATCCGGGTACGGGCAGCCGCCGGCGCGCCTGATCGAGGGCCTGCTGGGCGTCGGCGCGGTCGGCCTGAACATCGAGGACACCGTGCATGCCGAGGGCAAGCGGCTGCGGTCGGCCGTCGAGCACGCCGAACTGGTCGGCGCGCTGCGGTCGGCCGCCGACGCGGCGGGGGTGCATGTCGTGATCAACGCGCGGACCGACCTTTTCCTGCGCAAGGACGGCGACTCTTCGGACCGCGTCGAGCGGGCGGTGGCGCGCCTGACCGAGGCCGCCGGCGCGGGCGCCGACGTCCTGTACCCGGTGGGCCGACACGACCCGGACACGTTGCGGCGCTTGGCCGCCGAGTTGCCGCTGCCGATCAACGCGATCGCGCTGCCCGACCAGGACGACCCGGCATCGTTCGGTCCGCTGGGCGTCGCCCGGATCAGCTTCGGCCCCTTCCTGCAGGCCGCGCTTGCCGGGCGCGCCAAGGAGTTGCTGGCCCGCTGGGGCTAGATCGGCTCCAGCATCCGGTGCGGGCGCCGGAGCGCCCGGCTGACGGGATCGTCCCGACCCGGAGTGTGCGGTTTCGGCGGCGGGTGGGCGACGAGGTCGGCGACGTCGGGAACCCGCGCGCACCGGTGGCACACGCGGTCCGCCCCGATCGCGCCCCCGCAGCCCGCGTGTCGGTAAGTCCTCCTGTTGGGCTTGTCGACGTAGTTGTCGTTGCCCCAGGTGATCATCGACCAGATCAGCGGCCACAGCTGCTTGCCCTTGGCGGTCACCCGGTATTCGCCGGAATCTTTGGTCAGCACGCCCTCTTCGACCAGGAAGCCGAGCCGGTCGGACAGCACCGCCTTCGGGATGCCGAGATGGCGCTGCAAGTCGCTGAAGCGCCGCGCCCCGTAGAAGGCGTCGCGCAGGATGAGCAGTGTCCACCGCTCGCCGACGATCTCCAGGGACCGCGCGATGGGGCAGCTCTCGGCTGGATATTCGCGGGGGAGGGCCACGGCGTCGATGCTACGCCTTGTGGGTTCATTCACCGAACCGTATAGTCACGGATGCATAGTTCGTTCACCGAACCAAGTGGGGTGGCAATCGCCATGACGATCAGCATCCAACCGGCCGAATTCACCGAGGCGGCGCACGCGATGAACCGTATCGACGTGGCCACCGGGGTGGAATTCGACGAATTCCGAACCGCTTTCGAGAAGGCCGCGCCGCCGTTCGACCGGGATTCGGTGCAGGAGATCGTCGCGCGCGGGGGCGGCTGGGACGACGTCCTTGCGGCGGCGGCGCTCAACGCCCCGCACGGCCTGATGGTCTACGCCACCATCGACGCCCTGCCCCTGTTGGGCCTCGCCGGCCACACGACCAAAGCGGTGGAGTACCTGCTCGGCAACCACACGATCGCCGAGACCATGTTCCGCCACGACCCCAGGGCGCTGTTGTACGCGCCCCTGCGGGTGCTCGTCTACGCCGACGCCGACGGCAACGCGGTGTTCTCGATGGACCAGCCCAGCGCGGCGTTCGGCAGCCTGGGCATCGCCGCGGTGACACGGGTGGGTGAGGAGCTCGATCGCAAGGTGGCAAACCTGTTGCGGGTCATCGGAATCGACGCGGACGCGGCGTTCGGGCGCTAGACGCGACGAATCCGGCGGGGTGGAATGCCTCGCCGGATTCGTTGCGATCGACCGCGACTACTTCGTGATCGCGATGCGCTGCGCCTGGGCCCCGGCCGGCTTTCCAAAGGCCCCGGTCACACGGACCGTCAACACGCCGGCGTCGTAGGAAGCCGCGATGGCCTCGCTGGTGACGTGCGCGGGCAGCTGGAACGACCGGCGGAACGAGCCGTAACGAATCTCCCGCAGGGTCCGGCCGTTCTCCTCCTCCGCGTGCTCGTCGCGGTGTTCGCCGTGGATCACCAGGCGGCCCTTGTCCACCTCGACGTTGACATCCTTCTCTACGTCCACGCCGGGCAGTTCGAGGCGGACGACGGCGTCATCGCCGTCCCTGACGATCTCGGCGGCGGGGGTAAATCCGCTGGTGACCGGCTTGAACCAGTCCGTCGTCGCCGCGGGGCCGAAAAAGTCGCGCAGCCACCGGTCGGTGTCCCAGGCCGGTCGCGACCACAATGCGAGGTTGCTCATGGGGGTTTCTCCTCTTGCTTCCTTGATCTTCCTTGTGAGTTTGCTGTGACCGGCGCGCTGCCGGACGGCTATTTGTAGAAACCTGAGTCGACCCGGCTAAAGTTCCACTCGGGCGTTCGCCGGCAGCGAACACCTTCACAGCGGTCGTTGTGAGGTGTGAGGGCGCCGTCATGTGGGCGTCACATTCCGCGATTTTTCCTTAATTTGGGGCCCCTACCCTCGTGGCATGGCCCAATCCGAAACCGCGCGCGAGCAGTGTGCCGCGCGTCACGTCATTGTGGTCGGGCACGGCATGGTTGGGCACCGACTGGTCGAGGCGCTCCGTGCCCGTGACACCGAGGGGTATTGGCGTATCACGGTTTTGGCGGAGGAGGCCGACGCGGCCTATGACCGCGTTGGCCTGACCTCCTACACCGAAAGCTGGGATCGGGCGCTGCTGGCGCTACCCGGCAACGACTACGCCGGTGACGAGCGGGTCCGGCTGCTGCTGAACGCGCGCGTCACCGAAATCGACCGGGCGACAAAGTCGGTGGTGACCGCCGACGGCCAGCGGCACAGCTACGACGCGCTGGTGCTGGCCACCGGGTCCTACGCGTTCGTCCCGCCCGTGCCCGGCCATGACCTTCCCCTCTGTCACGTCTACCGCACGCTCGACGACCTCGACGCCATCCGCGCCGACGCCCGCCGCACCCTGCAGGCCGGCCGCACTTCGGGGGTGGTCATCGGCGGCGGGCTGCTGGGGCTCGAAGCCGCTAATGCGCTGCGCCAGTTCGGGTTGCAGACCCACGTCGTCGAGATGATGCCGCGGCTGATGGCCCAGCAGATCGACGAGGCCGGCGGCGCCCTGTTGGCCAGGATGATCACCGAGCTCGGCATCGAGGTGCACGTCGGTACGGGCACCGAAGCGATCGAACCCGTCGATTACGCGGACGGCTCGTCGTCCGTGCGGGTGCGCCTGACCGACGGGGAAGTCCTCGACGCCGGCGTGGTGATCTTCGCGGCCGGGGTCCGGCCGCGGGACGAGCTGGCGGCCGCTGCGGGGCTGACGCGCGCCGAGCGGGGCGGCGTGCTCACCGACTTGTCCTGCCAGAGCAGCGATCCCGACATCTACGCGATCGGGGAGGTCGCCGCGATCGAGGGGCGCTGCTACGGCCTGGTCGGGCCGGGCTATACCTCCGCCGAGGTGGTGGCCGACCGGCTGCTGGACGGCGCCGCGGAATTCCCGGAAGCCGACCTGTCGACGAAGCTCAAGCTGCTGGGCGTCGACGTCGCCAGCTTCGGCGACGCGATGGGCGCGACCGAGAACTGCCTCGAGGTCGCCGTCAACGACGCGGTGAACCGGACGTACGCCAAGCTGGTGCTGTCCGACGACGCCAAAACCCTGCTCGGCGGGGTGCTGGTGGGCGACGCCTCTTCGTACGGGGTGCTGCGGCCCATGGTCGGCAGCGAGTTGCCGGGGGATCCGCTCGCGTTGATCGCGCCGGTTTCCTCAGACGGCGGGGCGGCGTTGGGCGTTGGGGCGCTGCCGGATTCGGCCCAGATCTGCTCGTGCAACAACGTCACCAAGGGCGACCTGAAGGGCGCGATCGCCGGCGGCTGCGCCGACGTTCCCGCGCTCAAGTCGTGCACGGCGGCGGGCACGTCGTGTGGGTCGTGCGTGCCGTTGCTCAAGCAGCTGCTGGAAGCCGAGGGCGTGGAGCAGTCCAAGGCGCTGTGCGAACACTTCAGCCAGTCGCGGGCCGAGTTGTTCGAGATCATCTCCGCCACCGAAATCCGGACGTTCTCGGGGCTGCTGGAGCGCTTCGGCAGCGGAAGGGGTTGCGACATCTGCAAACCCGTGGTCGCCTCCATCCTCGCGTCCACCGGTTCCGACCACATCCTCGACGGCGAGCAGGCCTCGCTGCAGGATTCCAACGACCACTTCCTGGCCAACATCCAAAAGAACGGCAGCTACTCGGTGGTCCCGCGGGTCCCCGGCGGCGACATCAAGCCGGAGCACCTGATCCTGATCGGCCAGATCGCGCAGGACTTCGGTCTCTACACCAAGATCACCGGCGGCCAGCGCATCGATCTGTTCGGCGCCCGCGTGGACCAGCTGCCGCAGATCTGGCAGCGGCTGGTCGACGGCGGCATGGAATCCGGCCACGCCTACGGCAAGGCGCTCCGCACGGTGAAGAGTTGCGTGGGCAGCGACTGGTGCCGCTACGGCCAACAGGATTCGGTGCAGCTGGCCATCGACCTGGAGCTGCGCTACCGCGGCCTGCGCGCCCCGCACAAGATCAAGCTCGGTGTTTCGGGTTGCGCGCGGGAGTGCGCTGAGGCGCGCAGCAAGGACGTGGGCGTGATCGCCACGGAAAAGGGCTGGAACCTCTACGTCGGCGGCAACGGCGGCATGACGCCCCGGCACGCTCAGCTGCTGGCCAGCGACCTGGACACCGAGACGCTGGTCCGCTACGTCGACCGGTTCCTGATGTACTACATCCGGACCGCCGACCGGCTGCAGCGCACCGCGCCGTGGGTCGAGTCGCTGGACGGCGGCCTGGATCACGTGCGCGAGGTCGTGTGCGACGACTCGCTCGGCCTGGCAGGCGAATTCGAGGCCGCGATGGAGCGGCATGTGCAGAACTACAAGTGCGAATGGAAGGGCGTGCTGGAGGATCCGGACAAGCTGTCGCGGTTCGTCTCCTTCGTCAACGCCCCGGACGCCGTCGACTCGACGGTGACCTTCACCGAGCGTGCCGGACGCAAAGTACCCGTGCCCATCGGCATGCCGCGGGTCCGTGTGGGAGAGGAATCATGACAGTTCTCAACGACATTCAGGTATGGACGACCGCCTGCGCCTACGACCGGCTGATTCCGGGTCGCGGCGTCGGAGTGCTGCTCGACGACGGCACGCAGGCGGCGCTGTTCCGGCTCGACGACGGGTCGGTGCATGCGGTCAGCAACATCGATCCCTTTTCCGGGGCGGCGGTAATGTCCCGCGGGATCGTCGGCGACCGCGGGGGTCGCGTCACCGTCCAATCCCCTTTGCTGAAGCAGGCTTTCGCGCTCGACGACGGTTCCTGCCTGGACGACCCGCGGGTCTCGGTGCCGGTGTATCGGGTGCGGGTGACCCCCGAGGGCGAAGTCCAGATCGCCGCCTGAGGGCTCAGCGGGAGATGTCGCCGACCAGGTAGCGCTGCATCGTCGGACCGATCGCGTCGACCAGCGTGTCGACGGACATCGAATGCAGCGGCTCGGAGCGGATGCCGTAGCGCATGATGCCGAGGCCGACCAGTTGGGAGGCGCACAACGACGCCCGCACGGCGGCCTTGTCGGCGCCCAGCATCTTCAGGATCGGGCCGAAAACCGGGCCGATGAACATCGCCTCGACGATTTCGGCGGTCTTGGCCATGCCGGTGGACGCGACCGCGCTGGCCGCGAAGGGGCCGCCACCGGCCGCGTCCCAGGTGGTGATCAGCATCTGCAACGTGCGGCGGCCCACCTGGTTGACCCCGCCGGTCACGATTCGATCGATGAACTCCGGTGTGCCGAAGGGCAACCGCAACATCTTCGCCACCGGGTCAAGGAGCCCGCGCGAGGGCTCTTCGCGGCGAGGCATGAAGCCAGAATCGCCGGTATGCGATCAAAGATCAAGCGCCGCGCGCCCGGGCGTGCCGCACCCGGTGGGGTTCTTGCGCCATCAGAAGGCTGACCGGGCTGGGCCGGCGCGACGCGTGCCGCGCCGTGACGGGGACCAGTCCGGGCACCGCCCGGCGGAATCGGTTCGCGACGAGCCGGGCCAGCCCGGGGTGGGCGCCCAGCGGTTGGCTCACCACGTCGGCGCCGCTGGCCAGCAGGCGTTGCTGAAACAGGCCGTCGGCCAGGAGGTACGAGGCAACCACCACGCGCCGCGCGCCGCCGCGCCGCGCGGCGGCCACCGCGTCGTCCACGGACGGATCGCCGGTGGCCGCGAATCCCAGCCGCACCCGCGTCCCGACCAGCGCCGACAACGTGGTCGCGGTGACGTGCAAATCGGCGCGCGCCCGCGGATCCGTGGTGCCGGCCGCCGCGAGGATCACCGAATCGCCCAGCCGCCAGCCGGATTTCGCCAACTGGTCAACGACTATCCGCGCGATCTCGCCGCTCGGCCCCAGCGCGGGCGCGAGGGTGACGTGCGGGTGGCCGCTCGCCGCAACATGGGCGGGCAGGTCGGTACGCACGTGATAGCCCCGCGACAAGAACGCCGGCACCACCACCGCGGGGCGACCGCCGGCCGCGGCCTGCGACAGCACCTCGCTGGGGCTGGGACCCAACACGTCGACGTACGCCACCTGCACCCGGCGGTCGAGCAGCGCGCTCACCCGCGCCGCAAGATCGCCGATCATCGCGACACCGCCGGGCCGGCGGGTGCCATGCGCGGCGAGGATCAGGTCCACGGGCCGTCCTTCGGATCGTCGACGGCGAGCCGGTAGCCGCGCTTGACCACCGTTGCGACCATGTTCTTGTCGCCCAACGCAGTCCGCAGCCGAAGCACGGCCGTGTCGACCGCGTGCGGATCGTTGCTGTTGCCCGGCAGCACCCGCAACAGATCGATGCGCGCGACGACGTCGCCCGGTCGTTGCGCCAGCGCGCGCAGCACCGACATCCCCGACGGCGACAGCTGCTTGATCGCACCGTCCACCAGCACGCAGGTGCCGCGGATGTCGAGCGTGTGGCCGGCCACCCTGACGGTGCACGATCCGAGCAGCGGCAACTCCTCGGCGATATGCCGGGCCAAGGCCCCCAACCTCATTCGCTCGGGCGCCGACGTCGGCACGCCTTTGCGGATCAGCGGTTTGGACGTCACCGGGCCGACGCACATCGCGTGCACATCGCTGCGCAGGGCCCCCAGTACCTCGTCCTCGATGCTGAGTTCGCGGCTGCGTTCCAGCACCGCGGCGGCCGCGGGCGCCGACGTGAAGGTGACCGCATCGAACTGCCGGCGCCCGATCCCGGTGACCAGCTGGTCGAAGTCACCGCCCAACGGCGTTGGCTTCCATCGGTAGACCCGGATCGGGATCACTTCGGCTCCCGCGTAGCGCAGCCCGCCGAGGAATTCGGGGAACGGGTCCCAGGCGTCGGCGGCGCCGTGCAGCTGAATAGCGACGCGCAGCCCGGATACTCCCGACTCGAGCAGATACTCGAGCACCTCCTGTGAGGATTCGGACTCAGGGGACCATTCCTCGTGCAGGCCGGCGGCACGCACAGCTCCGGTCCCCTTCGGCCCGCGCGAGACGATCCGCGCCGACGACAACGACGCGACGAGCTGGCTCGCCAGGCCCCACCCCTCCGCCGCCGCGAGCCAGCCGCGAAATCCGATGCCGGTGTGCACGACCAGGATGTCGGGCGGGTCCGCGATCAAAGCCTCTGTGTGACGGTGCAATTCGTCGTCGTCGGGTAGCGCGATCATGTTGATCGCCGGGGCGCTGCACACTTCGGCGCCCTGCCGGCTCAACAGCGCGCACAATTCCTCGGCGCGGCGCGCGGACGTGACCGCAACCCGGTAGCCGGTGAGCGGCGCGGATTTTGGGTGGGTCATATGTCCTGTGTATGCCTGCGACGTTTCCGGCGCGTTACCACGCAATTGCTGACGCATTGCTCCTGTTGCGACCGCGCTCACACCCGCGCGAACTCCGTGTTGGCCTCCGAGCCGGCCGCCTGCCGGCCGGCCGACGTGGGCCGGCGCACGTACCGCCCCCACGTCAAAACCGCTGCGGCGACGTAGAAAAACAGGAACAGCCAAAACGCCAGCGTGTCGGTGCCGGTGCTCAGGTAGGACTGCCGCAGCGCGAGATTGATCCCCACGCCGCCGAGCGCGCCGAACGCGGCAACGAAACCGATCACCGCGCCCGAGGTGGCTTGCGACCAACGGCGTCGGTCGGTGGCGCTGAGGCCGAGCCGGTGGCTGCGCGCCTCGAAGACCGACGGGATCATCTTGTAGACCGAGCCGTTGCCCAATCCCGCCAGGATGAACAGGGCCATGAACCCGCACACGTAGCCGACCATGGTGGCGGCGGTGGTGAGGCCGGGCGTGCGGTCGTCGTGAGTGCTGAGGGCGACCAGGAAAGCGGTGACAACCCCCATGGCCGCCAGGACCGCCAGGGTGACGCGGCTGCCGCCGATCCGGTCGGCGAGCCTGCCGCCGTAGATTCGCGCCACCGAGCCCAGCGCCGGGCCGATGAAGGCGAATTCGGCGGCGTGCAGCGCGGCGGCGGCGTGGCTTTGCCCGGTGCCCACGAAGTTGATCTGCAAAACCTGGCCGAACGCGAACGAGAACCCGATCCAGGAGCCGAACGTGCCCAGGTAAAGCATCGCGAGGACCCAGGTGTCACGTTCGGACAGGATCGAGCGCAGGTGGCTGACGTCGTAGGTGGCGTGCTCCAGGTTGTCCATGTAACGCGTCGCTCCAAAGGCGACGGCGGTCAGCAGGAGCAGGTAGAGCCCGCACACCCAGTACGGCTGCCGGTGGCCGGCGATGGCGATGACGAACAGCCCCACCAGCTGGATCATCGGCACCCCCAGATTGCCCGCCCCGGCGTTGAACCCGAGCGCAAAGCCCTTGCGCCGATGCGGATAGAAGAAGTTGGTGTTGGTCATCGACGCCGCGTAATTGGCCCCGCCCAGTCCGGTCAGCGCCGCGCACACCAGGTACGGCCACAGCGGCAGGCCGGGGTTGGCCAGCAGCCAGATCGTGCCGGCGGTGGGCACCAGCAACATGACGATGGAGAAGACGGTCCAGTTGCGGCCCCCGAAGGTGGCGATACCCAGTGAGTAGGGGATCCGCAGGCATGCCGCCACGAACGTGGCGGTGGCGCCGAGCAGGAACTTGTCGGCGGCCGAAAAGCCGTACACGTTCTGCGGCATGAACAGCGCCATCACCGGCCACAGGGTCCATACGCCGAAGGCGATGTGGTCGCAGGCGATGATCCAGAGCAAATTGCGGCGGGCGACCTTGTTGTTGCCGGCTTCCCAGGCCGCCGCGTCTTCCGGATCCCAGTTCGTGATGCGGTGGCTGCGGCCCATGCGGTGTGCACCTTTCCCTCGACGGGTTTTCTCAGCACGGCGCCGCGGCGCGGTGCCTCTGGTGGCGACGACGATGTCGCCGGGATATGGCGTACGCTTATGCCGGCGAAATCGCCTGGGCCCCTTGGCGTGACGTATCGAGTCACAACGCGGGCGTGCCTAACAGAAACCCCATGTGGGCGCCTCGAACGAACAGACTTGCCCCGCCGTATCTTTCGATGCTCACATTTAGACCGGAAGTACGTCAACTCAATTCGGCCGATATCGCCTGTAAGTTGAATCCCAGTTATCTGGTAAGTAGCTGAGGGTCAATTGCCACGCTAATCACGGTCCGCGTCAAGTGATTTCGCGCGCCATTCCATTCCAGTGTGAGCTGGAATACTTTTCGTTAAAAACGGCGCCTGGCTACCAGACGTCGCCGGCGCGCCAGTCACACGCCAGGGCCGCGGCGGTGTCCAGCCCGATGCCGACGGGCAGGACGTACACGCCGCCGTCGTCGTGGGGTGTGCGGACGGGGCCGGTGGGGGCCAGCACCGACGTCGGCCCGCGCCAGGGCAGCCAGCCGCGCGCCGTGTACACCCCGCGGGCCGCATCGGAGGAACTGGCCGCACCCACTTGGTACGCGCCGCGGATCACCTGCTCGACGCCATCGAGCAGGGCGTGCACCAGGCCCTGCCCCCGGCAGTCCTCCCGCACCGCGACCCCTTCGACGTAACCGCACCGCAGCGCGTCGTCGCCGTAGAGCAATCGCCGCTGGACCACGGCGGCGTGCGCGATGATCGCGCCGTGCTGCCAGATCAGGGCGTGCATGCCACCCAGCGTGTGCTCCCAGTCGTCGGCGGTGAAATCTCCGGCGAACGCGGCGGTGACCATCTCGCGGACGCGTTGTCGGCTTTCGCCGTCCAGATCGGAGGTGTGGACCAGGCGTGCGGTGTGGACCTGGGCTTGCACACTCCTTGTCTACCAGCCCGTCCACCCGTCCGCGCTAGGAGAACGGCCACCCCGCGGCGCTCGACGCCGGGCGTCCCGCGGACCGGGGTCGCGCCCAGTGCAGCCGCACGTACTGGCCGGGGCGCACCTGGGCGACCTTGTCGATGTCCTCGTCGGCGACCACGCCAACCACCGGATAGCCACCGGTCACCGGGTGGTCGGGTCCCAGGATCACCGGTAGACCGTTGGGCGGCACCTGGATCGCGCCGCGGGTCGTTCCCTCGCTGGGCAGTTGGCGGTCGGGGTAACGGTGCTGCAGCGGGCGGCCCTCCAACCGCATCCCCACCCGGTCGCTGCGGTCGGAGGCCATCCAAATCGTGTGCACGAGCGCGTCGGGATCGGTCAGCCAGTCGTCGCGCGGTCCCGGCACCGCCCGCAGCTCCACCAGATGCTCGGCGATACCGGCCACCGGGGCCTGATCGAGTTCGGGGTAGTCGTCGGTGTGCGCGCCGATCGCCAGCCGGTCGCCCGCGCGCAGCGGCGGCGGGCCGATCGCCGACATCACGTCGTAGCTGCGCGATCCCAGCACCGGCTCCGCGCAGATGCCGCCGCGCACCGCCAGGTACGTCCGCAGGCCGGCGCGCGGGGTGCCCAGGGTGATCACCTGCCCGTCGCGGACATGGTGAATGCTGTTGGTGCCGAACTCGATTCCGTCCACGGTGGGGTCCGTGTCGGCGCCCGTCACCGCGATGTCGACGCCGCCGCCGCGGACCCGGGCGGACAAGCCGCCGAACGTCACCTCGACCGTCGCGCGGTCGTCGGGGTTGGCGACCAGCCGGTTGGCCAGCCGGTGGGCGCTGCGGTCGGCGGCCCCCGACCGGCTGACGCCGAGATGGGCCAGCCCCGGACGGCCGAGGTCCTCGACGACGGCGAACGGGCCGGTGCGCAGGATTTCCAGGGTCACCATGGCTGCCTCCTCAGACCGCCCGGAACCGCACCCACATGCCCTGCGTCAGCAACGCCGGGCGGGGTCGATCGAGATCCCAGAGGACGGCGTCGGTGCGCCCGATGAGTTGCCAGCCGCCGGGCGACTGACGCGGGTATACCGCGCTGAATTCTCCGGCCAGGGCGACGGAGCCGGCCGGCACCGAGGTCCGTGGCTCCGCGCGGCGCGGCACCCGCAGCCGCGCGTCGCCGTCGACCAGATACGCGAAACCCGGTGCGAATCCACTGAATCCGACCCGCCACAGGGTGGCCGTGTGGGCGTCGATCACCTGTGCGGCGGTCAGCCCGGTGAGCTCGGCGACCTCGGCGAGGTCCGGACCGTCGTAGACGACGTCGATCACCACGTCGGCGTCGCGGCCCGGCGCGGCGTCGGCGGGCGCGGTGACCCGCATCCTGCGCAGCCGCTGCCGGGTTACCCCCTGCAAGCGGCTGTCGTCGAGCTTGACCAGCACGGTGCGCGCGGCGGGGACGATGTCGAGCACGCCGGGCAGTGCCGCCGCGCGCAGGGCGTCCACCCACGCCAATACCTCGGCGGTGCTGCCACATTGGAGCATCAGCGCGTGGTCGCCGTAGTCGTAGACGGTGTTGCCGACCAGGTCGGTCGACAGCTCCTTGGGCACACCGCCGCTCATGTCCGTCACGCTCATTACTCGACGGTAACTCCGCGATCGGGGCAGGCGGGAGGGGATGCGGACGGATTTTCGAGCACTGCCAGAGGTGCCTTAGCAAACGCTCAAACAGGCCGGGTCAACCGAGGATCTTGCCGAGCTGCGGCGGCAGTTGATCGGCGACGACCGGGTAGCTCAGCGGCGACGCGAACGCGATCGCGCCGGCCTGTTCCTTGGTGGTGAAGATGTGGCGGTTCTGGGCGGTCGCGAGCGTGCCCGCCACCTCCGGGTCGGCCAGAAGCGCCTTTTGCTCGTCGGGACTTTCGGTCGTCCAGATCACCACGTCGGCGGAGTCGAGCACCGTTTTGATCTGGTCGCGCGGGATGACGGCGCGGTGATCGCTGCCGAAGGGCTTGACGGCGTCGGAGATGACCAGGCCCATCTGGTTGAGGAAGTCGGTGCGCCAGCCGGCCAGGGTTGCGACCACCGTGCCCTGAAAGAACGTGCCCTGCATCAGCAACGCCTTCTTGCCCTTCCACTGCGGGTTCTTCTGGGCGACATCGGCGAACTGCTTGTCGACCGAGTCGATCAGTGACTTCATCTGGCCGGGTTGAAACACCGCCTGGCCGACGGCGCCCGCCTGCTCCTTCCAGGGCTCGAAGAAGGCGTCGCCGTCGGCTTGCGCGATGGTCGGGGCGATCGCCGACAGCTTTTGGTAGGTGTCGGCGTCCAGCCCGGCGTTGATGGCCACGATCAGGTCGGGTTTGAGCCCGCCAATCTGGTCGACCGGGATCCCGTTGTCCAGGTTCAGCACCACCGGCTGGGCCCCGCCGAGCTTGGGCTGGGCCCACGGCCACACCCCGAACGGCTGGTCGCCGAACCAGTTCGTCACCGCGATCGGCACCACGCCCACCGCCAGCAGGTCGTCCTGCTCGGTGTAGCCGGCGCTGACGACGCGCTTGGGCGGCTCCTTGATGACGGTCTGGCCGAACAGGTGGGTGATCGTCACCGACCCGCCGGGCGCGGCGCCCGGTGGCTGTTTGCGCGGCGAGCACGCGCCGGCGGCCGCGGCCACCCCCATGGCCCCCGCGAGCTGCAAGAATCCCCGTCGATTCCAACCGCCCATCGCGTGAGATTATCGCGTTGCGGGCCCGGGCCCGCCGAGCGGCATGCCGGCGTCCAGAAAGTCCAGGGCCCGGTAGATCGTCTCGGCCGTTTTCGGCGCGCTGTCGTAGGCCGCCATCATCGCGCCCACCATCGCGCCGACGAACACGCGGACCTCGAAATCGTCTGCGGGACGGCCGATTCGGTCGCCGATGGCCTCGGCCATGACGGTGACGGTGCGGCGGTACTCGTCGTAGAGCGCGGCCTTGAGTTCGGGTATCGAGAAGATCAGCCGCTGCCTGGTGTTCTCGAACTCCGACTGCTCGTCGGTCAAGCCCGCCATCGTCGACTCGTAGGCCCGGCGGATGGCCTGGCTCGGCGACAGTTCGGGCGGCTGGGCCCGGAAGGCGGCCAGGATCAGCGGGTCCAGGTCGTCGGCCAGCAGCAGCGACTCCTTGGACGGGAAGTACCGGAAGAACGTGCTCGGCGACACCTCGGCGGCATCGGCGATCTGCTCGACGGTCGTCGCGGCGTAGCCCTGGGCGTCGAACAGGCGAAACGCCTCACGCCGGATGGCCTGCCGGGTCTTGATCTTCTTGCGTTCCCGCAGTCCCAGGGGCTGGTCGGTCGCCTGCATGGGATCGATTCTCGCGCATCCGGTCGGCAAAAAGTTCTGACAGCGCGCCATCGGCCGCTGCGAGATCCACGTATCTCCGACGTAACTGCGCACGGCACGACCGGTAACAGTCCGTCCCTAGCGTCGGGGTCGTGACCATCACCACTCCCGAAACCGGCACCGGACTCCTGGCCCCCGCGCCGTCGCGCGGGCGGCACCACGGGCGGCACTGGATCGACGACTGGCGGCCCGAGGACCCCGCTTTCTGGCGAGCGACCGGCAAGCCGATCGCGCGCCGCAACCTGATCTTCTCCATCTTCGCCGAGCACATCGGGTTCAGCGTGTGGATGCTGTGGAGCATCGTGGTCGTCCAGATGATGGCCGGCCCGCACGGGCACCCCGCCGCGTCCGGCTGGGCGCTGACCGCCAGCCAGGCGCTGTGCCTGGTCGCCGTCCCCAGCGGCGTCGGCGCCTTCCTGAGGCTGCCGTACACGTTCGCCGTCCCCATCTTCGGCGGCCGCAACTGGACGATCGTGTCAGCGTCGCTGTTGCTGATCCCGTGCCTGCTGCTGGCCTGGGCGGTCAGCCATCCCCACACCTCGTTCGCGGTGCTGGTCGCGGTCGCCGCGACGGCCGGCTTCGGTGGCGGCAACTTCGCGTCCTCGATGGCCAACATCTCGTTCTTCTATCCGGAGAAGGACAAGGGCTGGGCCCTGGGCCTCAACGCGGCCGGTGGCAACCTCGGCGTGGCCGTCGTGCAGAAGATCATCCCGCCCATCGTGATCGCCGGCGGCGGCGTGGCGCTGGCGCGCGCCGGGCTGTTCTACGTGCCGCTGGCGGTCGCCGCGGCGGTGTGCGCGTTTTTGTTCATGGACAACCTGTCCGAGGCGAAGGCCGACGTGAAGCCGATGAAGGAGCCGAACGTGCCGATGTACAGCAGCGACATGATCCAGGTGTCGGCATGCCGCAGCGACTGCAGCACCGGCTTCACGTCGGCCTTCGCCTCGGACAGGTTGTCCATGAACAAAAACGCGCACACCGCCGCGGCGACCGCCAGCG
>NZ_LZIS01000238.1 GCF_001667015.1 Mycobacterium sp. E3198
CCGCCGTGGTGTCGAACGCCGACGCCTGATACCTCGGCGTCCGCTTCAGGTACTCCAGAGCTATCTCGTCCGGCAGCCAGTGGAAGAACGGCAAGTCGGCGGTGTGATCGTCGAAAAGCCATAGCCGATTGGGCGCTTCGATGACGCAAAGGATCCCGCCGTCGGCCAAGAGCTGCCAGGCGGCTCGCAGGCTGGTCAACCTCTCCTGGTACGTCATGTGTTCCAACGACGCGAAGAAGATGACGAAATCGAAGCCGGCATGATCGAAATGCGAAGCTATCTCGGTCGCATTCAGGTGATGCAGGGGCGGTTCGCCGAGCCCGAAGAAACGCAACCGAGCCCGCGACACGGCGAGGGACTCCTCCACCACGTCGATCCCGGTGACCTCGGCGCCTTGCTCGACCAGGGCCATCACGGACGACCCAGTACCGCAGCCGATCTCGAACACTCGCGCGCCGTCCAGGCGGCGGAGGCCATCCAGCCACGGCACGTATTCGTGCCGGTCGTAGATCAGCCGCCCGACGGCGTGCTCGTCCATGTCGTGGCGCCCAACCTGGGAATCCCAGTAGTCCTCGGTCGACCAGTTCTCGCGCAGGTATTGACGAAAGCCGTCGACGCCCACCGGATTCAGGGGCGTGAAGCGTCGACGCAGCTCGGCGGTGGTTCCCCGGTCGGCGCGCCAGATGATTCGGCGGGCCGACTCCTTGGCGGAGTTTTGCACGACGGTCATCATCGCATCCGGCGGCCGCCGCCAGGCGGGCAATACTTATGTTCGGCGTGAAGCCAATCGGTCGAGTTGCGGGCCGTTTTCCTGCGGTTAGGCTTCCTTGGTGACTGAAAGCCCGTCGTCATATCTGGTGCTGGCTTCTCAGCGCAGCGGCAGCACGCTGCTGGTCGAATCCCTGCGCTCCACCGGGGTGGCCGGCGAGCCCCAGGAGTTCTTTCAGTACCTGCCGGCCACCAGCCAGTCCCCGCAGCCGCGGGAGTGGTTCACCGGCGTGGACGACGAGTCGATCCTGGGTCTGCTCGACCCCCTGGACGCGGGGACGCCCGACCTGGCACCGCCCGAGATCTGGCGCGACTACATCCGCACGGTCGGGCGGACGCCCAACGGCGTGTGGGGCGGCAAGTTGATGTGGAACCAGACACCGCTGCTGTTGAACCGCGCGAAAGACCTGCCGAATCGATCCGGCGACGGCCTGCGCGCAGCGATTCGCGACGTCGTCGGCGAGGAACCGCTCCTCATCCACGTGCACCGGCCCGACGTGGTGTCGCAGGCGGTGTCGTTTTGGCGCGCGGTGCAAACCCGGGTGTGGCGCGGCAGGCCCGACCCGGTCCGCGATGCGCGCGCCACCTACCACGCCGGCGCGATCGCGCACGTGGTCACCATGCTGCGGGCCCAGGAGGAGGGCTGGCGAACCTGGTTCGCCGAGGAAGGTGTCGAGCCGATGGAAGTTCCGTATCCGGTGTTGTGGCGCAACCTGACTCAGGTGGTGGCCACCATCCTCGATGCGTTGGGGCTCGACCCGCGCCTGGCGCCCGAGCCGGCGCTGGAACGCCAGTCCGACCAACGCTCCGACGAATGGGTGGAGCGGTACCGCACCGACGCCGAGCGGGACGGGTTACCGACCTAACTCCGGCGAAAGCGAATCGGTTGGCCCCCAACGCCGGCCACGCCACGCTTCCCAGGATCCCCCGGCGACGCCGTGAGCACGCTGCGCGTCGACGCGCAGGAAGCCGAGAAGGAGCCGGCGGAAGCTCCATTGGGGCGTAACCACGCAGCGAACGCCGGACGGTAACCTGGCGGCCGTCATGTTGATCACGATCCTGGTGATGGCCGTCGCCGTGAGCCTCGAACCGTTCCGGGTCGGCATGACGGTGCTGATGCTCAATCGGCCCCGGCCAATGCTGCAACTGCTCGCCTTCCTGTGCGGCGGCTTCGCGATGGGCCTGACCGTGGGCCTGGTCGTCCTGTTCGTGCTGCGCCGCAGGCTGCTGGGATCGACGTACTTCACATTGCCCAGGGTGCAGATCGCCATCGGCCTGCTGGCACTCGTGATCGCGGCCGTGGTGATCGTGAAGCCCGACACGCGCCGCGCCGTGGTGCCCCAACGGTTGGCGGCACAAGCCCAGCGATTGCTGAACGGGCGTTCGTTGTGGGTGGCGGGAGCGGCCGGGCTGGGAATCGCGCTGCCATCGGTGGACTATCTGGCCGCGCTGGCCGTCATTCTGGCCTCGGGCGCCGCGGCCGCGTCGCAGGTCGGGGCGCTGGTGATGTTCAATGTCGTGGCCTTCGCGCTGGTGGAGGTTCCGCTGCTCGCCTATCTCGTGGCGCCCGGAAAGACACGCGCCACGATGGGCGCGCTACACGATTGGATCCGGTCGCGACGCCGCATCGAGGTCGCCGCTCTGCTGGCGGGTGTCGGCTGCGTTCTGTTGGCGGTGGGCTTAGCCGGCGCCTGAACGCTAGGCGGGCGTGGGCGCCTGCGGTGTGGCCACCGCCACGGGTTCGTTCGCCACGTCCGACTTCAGCAGCGGCCAACCCTTGCGCAGAACGTGGTCGAGCCAGGCGCCGGCGAGCTGCGAGGTGAGCACGGCCGCGACCACCAGCGTGGTGTAGAACTTCGAGCTGATGATCCCGG
>NZ_LZIS01000239.1 GCF_001667015.1 Mycobacterium sp. E3198
TTTCCAGGACGGCGGCCACGCCGGACCCGTTGTCGTTGATGCCCGGCCCCTCGGGCACGCTGTCCAGGTGCGCGCCCGCCATCACCACGTCGGTGGGCGAACCGGTCTTCGTCTGCGCGATCACGTTGCGGGCCTTGACGTTTTGGACGCTCGCGTTGAGCTTGATCGTGGTGGGCCCGGGCTGGGCGCGCAGCTGGATCCCGATGGACTTGGTGACGCTCAGCACCGGAATCTTCACGTGGGTGTCGGGCCCGAGGGTGCCGCCCATCTGCTGCTCGTCGACGTTGTCGGCGACGATCATCGCGACGGCGCCGCGCTGCGCCGCGGCATCCTCCTTCTGGGCGAACGGGCAGGTGCCGCGGTCCACCAGCACCACCGCGCCCTGCACCCGCAGCCCATCGAAGTCGGAGGCCTTACAGCCCGGGTCGTCGCCCGGCGGCACCGGCACCAGCGGCCCGCTCACCCCGTCGGGCGGGGTGCCGAGGCTGAACTCCAAGGCCCGGGCCTCCACGGCCGTGCCGCCGACCGTCAGCGCCGGCTTGTCGCCGTGGAACACCCGGGCCGAGAATTCGGGCGTCTGCACGTCGAAACCGCTGCCGCGCAACGTGTTAACCACGTAATCGACGCTGGCTTCGTAGCCGGGGGTGCCTACTGCGCGGGTGCCATTGTTGGCGTTGGCGATGTCCTGGAGTTTGGTCAGGTGCGCCATCATCGCGTCGGCCGTGACCTTGTCGTGCAGGGCGGTCGCGAACGAGGCCGCGGCGGGATTACCGGTCGCCGGATCCGAGCCGACGCAGCGATGAGAGCAACCGAGCAGGGATGCGGTCAGGGCGACCGCGCCGAGCACCGCCGGGATCGTCCGCGATTTTTTTACCATCGCGCCCAAGGTTAGACATACAGCGCGGTGAATGGCGCAAAAGGAATGTTACGCACCACAAACCAGACCGCCACCAGCAGCAGCGTCACCATCGCCGCCCAGCGCTGATGCTGCCAAGCTTGGACCCGCCGGCCCGTCACCCGGCCATAGGTCCAGGCCCCGTACGCCCACACCAGCAGCACCAGCGCCACCAGGCCCAGCGCGTTGAACCGGGCCGCCGCCGCCAGGTTGCCGTGCATCAGCGAATACAACATCCGCGCGGTGCCGCACCCCGGGCAGTCGATGCCCAGCAGCGCTTTGGTGGGACACACCGGCAGCGGTCCGCCCGGCGTGGTGGGGTCACCCACCCACGTGGCCGCGCACACCAAGGTCGTCGACGCGGCCACCAGGAGCGGCGCGCCCAGGGCGAACCGCACCGGCCGTTGGCGCGTAACCACGAGCGTCCGCGCTCAGAACATCGCGGAAATCATGGCCGCGCTGGTGTTGTCCGCGTTCATCCCGACCGCCACCGTGTAGATGATGGCGACGACAACCCAGACGACCCAGATGATGACCGACCAGATGACCCACTTGCGGGCGCTGGCGGCGGCCGCCTGCGCCTCCGCGTGCAAACCCTGTGCCCACATTCCATTGACTTGGGCGGCTTTCACGATCGCGACGATCCCGGTGATGGGAAAGCAGAATATCGTCGCCAAAATCGCCCACACCAAGTAGTTATTCGGCGCTTGCCCAACGGGCTGCTGCTGCGGCGGGTATCCCGGTGGCGGGGGTGGCTGTGTCATGGATTCTCCAGTCGCGAGTAGTTAACTGGCGTGAAGCGGTGCTTACCATACCCGAGCGGCGCGGCGACGGCACTATCTCGGCGAAATTCATTATTTGCGCATACCGGCCGAGCGGCGCGAATATGCCGGAAGGGGACGAAATAGGCTGGCCGTGAACCGCTTTGCCGTCCGGGCAGGACCGGCCATCCGCGAATAGATAGATGCCCAAACAGATAATTGCCAGCGGAATGTATTGCATAGACAGGACATAGCCCTACGATCCCTTTAGCGGAAGCATTGTTTCCGGTGCGCGACGCAATCGTTAGGAGCCAGGGATGCCTCATCTGAGCAAGGCGCTGCGAGCCGCGGCGGCCGCAGCGCTCGCGGGCGGTTTCGCGTTGGCCGGTGCCGCCGCGGCGGTCGCGGACCCCAACACCGGTAACCCGGCGGACGTCAACACGCTGGCCGCCTCTCTGTCCAAGGGCTACGGCCTCAACAACTGCACGCCCGGAAACATCGACGCCGGTGAACTGGCCGTGCTCACCTGCGGCCAAAACCCCGACCCCGGCGGCCCGGTCCAGGCGAGGTACATCCTCCTGAACAACGCCGACAGCCTGAACGGCTCGTTCAAGACCAGCATCAAGGACGACGTGTTGACCGCGTGCGGGGACAGCGGCCCATCGCCCACGACGTGGCATCAGGGCGGTAACAACGCCAACTCGGGATCCGTGGCGTGCGGCACCTACCAGAATGCCGCCGAGGTGATCTGGACCACGGACTCCAAAAACGTGCTGAGCCTCATCCGCGGATCCAACTCCGACGTCGCGGCGCTCTACCAGTGGTGGCGCGCGAACGGCTGACATCAACCATTGGGCCGATCTATTTCGGCAACGCGGCTCGAAACATGCTCGGGTTCCTTGATTTTCCCACACGATGAAGGAGTTCAGAATGTCCCCTCTCACCAACGCGCTGCGGGCCGCGACGGCCGTGGCGCTCATGGGCGGCTCCGCCCTCGTCGGGGAGGTCACGGCGACCGCGGACCCCGGCACCGGCAGCTCGGACGACATCAACACCCTGGCCGGAGCGCTGTCGAAGGGCTACGGCCTCAACAATTGTCAAGCGGCGCCATTGTCGGGTCCCGTTCTGGCCGAACTCGATTGCGGGCAAAACCCCGATTCCGACGGACCGGCCGCCGGCGTCTACCAACTGTTCAACAACGGCAGCGACCTGGCCGCCGCGTTCACCTCCGGCATCAACGGTGTGTCGCTGAGCCCGTGCGGTGACAATGGCCAATCGCCGGGCACCTGGCACCAGGGCAGCACGGGCGCGACGGCGGGGCAGGTGGCGTGCGGAACCTACAAGAACGCCGCGGTCATCACCTGGACCACCGACGCCAAAAACGTGTTGAGCCACATCCGGGCGTCCAACACCGACGTCAACGCGCTCTACCAGTGGTGGCGCACCAACGGCTGACGCTCTACAGTTGCGCGGCAACCAAATCCGCGACCGCACGCATCCCGGCGCCGTTGGGGTGCAGCGGCGCCGGCCGCCCGGGCAGCGGCACACCGTATCGCGCGGGCGTGGTGGTCCACGGCTCGGCCGACCACGCGTGGTGTTGCCGGCTGGCGTCGGCGGCACGGACGATTTCGCATCCGGTCGCGGCGGCCGCGTCGGCGGTGGCGCGTTCGAGCGTGGTGGCGACATGGCGGCCCAGGTCGGCATCCGCCTGCGGCAACGGCGGCGCCGGCGCACCCGCGGGCGGCAGGATCGTCAGGTAGTCGACGAACAACACCCGGGCGCGTGGGGCGCCCCGGCGCACCGCGGTGCCGACCGCGCACAACGAATCGGACACGTCGGCCAGCGCCCGATCGCGCGCGTCGCGGTCCAGCAATCCGGAAATGAGCCCGCCCAGCAGTGGCAGGCCGCGGACCGCGCGCGGCAGCGCGGCGGCCATCAACAGCGGCACGTAGCCGACGTCGTTGCCGCCGATCGTCACCGTGACCAGGCTCTCCGATCCATCCAGCGCCGCGACCTGCGGCGGCCGGCCGTGCTGATGTTCGGCGAGCACGTGGCCGGTGGTGGCGCCGGAAAAGGTGACGTCGACCAGCTCGAAGTTCAGCCGTTGGGCGACCAGGTGCGGGTAGTTGCGGGCCGATCGGCCCGACCACCGCGGCGCCCCCGCCGCGCGGGGCCTGATGCCGGGGCCGGCGGCCATCGAACTGCCCAGTGCGACATAGCGCTTCATCGACTGTGCCTAATTGCCCGGCTCCTCAGCGGCCCACTGCGCGGGCCGCATCGTCGCCCGGTCGGGGCTGGACGCCTGCGCCCAGAACCGCTTCGGGATCCGCCCGGCGCGCCGCGCCAGATGGCCCGCGGTGACGGCGGCGGCCATCGCCGCGGCCATGGCCGGCGGGTCGGCGGCGCGGGTCACCGCGGTGGCCAGAAGCACGGCGTCGCAACCCAATTCCATGGCCAGCGCGGCATCGCTGGCGGTGCCGATGCCGGCGTCGAGCACCACCGGGACGCCGGCCCGCGCGACGATCATCTCGATGTTGTGCGGGTTGGTGATGCCCAGGCCGGTGCCGATCGGGGCGCCCAGCGGCATCACCGCCGCGCAGCCGGCGTCTTCCAGCCGACGGGCCAGCGCGGGGTCATCGTTGGTGTAGGGCAGCACGACGAACCCGTCGTCGACCAATTGCTCTGCCGCCCGCACCAATTCGACCGCGTCGGGCAGCAGCGTGCGTTCGTCGGCGATCACCTCGAGCTTGACCCAGTTGGTGTTCAGCGCCTCGCGGGCGAGCTGCGCGGTGAGCACCGCCTCGGCGGCGCCGCGGCAGCCCGCGGTGTTGGGCAGCGGCGTGATGCCCAGGCGGCCCAGCAGGTCCAGCAGCCCGGTCCCGCCCTCGGCGTCCACCCGGCGGATCGCGACGGTTGTCAGCTCCGTCCCCGACGCGACCAGCGCCTCCTCGAGCACCGCCAGGTTCGTCGCTCCCCCGGTGCCCATGATCAGCCGCGAGGCGAAGCTGCGGTCCGCGATCGTCAGTTTGGCATCAGCCACCTTGCACCGCCGTCACCACCTCGAGTCGGGCACCGTCGAATAATGTTGTGGCCCACCGCGACCGCGGCAGCACCGCCAGGTCCATCGCCACCGCGATGCCCCGCTCGGGGAAGCCCAGCGACTCCAGGAGCGCGGCGACGGTGGTCCGCTCGTCGACCTCGACCTGCTGCTCGTTGACCGTGACGATCATGAGTGGGCCCCGACCGGGAGGAGTTCGGACACGATCTGTTCGGCGGTCCACGGCGCCAGCAGGAAGCCGGACCGGCCGTGGCCGGCGGCGACCAGGGTGCGCTCGTCCAGGCGTTGCACGATGGGCAGATTGTCGGGTGTCATCGGGCGCAGCCCGGCGGCGCACTCGGCCAGTTCGTACTCCCCCAGCGCCGGCAGCACCGCGCACGCGTCATCGAGCAGGTCACGCACCCCGGACACCACCGGCGCGGTGTCGCGTCCGTGCTCGTACTGGGTGGCGCCGACGACCGCCCCGTCCGGGCGCGGCACCAGGTACACCTGGCGTCCGTGCACGCGGGCACGAATCACCCTGCGTGGCAACGGCATACACCCCTTGCGCCAGCGCAGCCGCAGCACCTCGCCCTTCACCGGGCGCACCGGCAGGCCGGGCCACAGCGTGGGCGCGTCGACGCCGTTGGCGATCACCACCGCGTCGGCCGCCACCCGCGCGAGGTCGCGCACCGGCCCAGCCCAGGCCACGCCCAGGCGCTCGCAGGCCGCGCTCAGCGCGTCGAGCACGGCGCGGTTGTCCACGGCCAGCTCGGTGGGCGCCCGGAAACCGTGCCGGATGCCCTGGGCCAGCAGGGGTTCCACGTCGCGCGCGGCCGACTCCCAGACCACCGGGTGCCCCTGCTGCGACAACCAGTCGGCGACGGTGCGCAGGTCCGCGACGTCGGCCCGGTCGACTGCCACCACCAGCGACTCGCGGGCGGTGACCACCTCCGGCGGCAGCCCGTCCAAATAGCCGCCTTCGCGCCACAGCCGCAGCGATTCGAGGCCCAGCCGCAGCAACCGCTCCTCGCCCGGCCAGCCCTCGCTGTGCGGGGCGAGCATGCCGCCCGCGACCCACGACGCGCCCGCATCGCCGGTACGGTGCACCCGCACCGACCAGCCGGCCTGCGCCGCGCGGCGCGCCACCGACAGCCCGATGACCCCGCCGCCCACCACGGCGAGTGAATGTGGCATCTGCTGCTCCCTTCGCCGGCATGACCCGGATCAGGTGTGACGGTAAGGGCAGGTCCAGTTGTTCTGGCTGTGCCCACTCTCAGCCCCGCCGGCAACCCGGGGCTCCCGTGCTCTTCGGAGTCCACGCTAGCGCGATACCGTCGCGCTGTGCACCAACCGGCTTCCCGTCTCGCCGCGGCGAGGTTGTATCTGTGTACCGACGCCCGCCGCGAGCTGGGCGACCTGGCCGAGTTCGCCGACGAGGCCCTGGCCGGCGGGGTCGACATCGTCCAGTTGCGCGACAAGGGGTCGGCCGGCGAGCGGCTGTTCGGGCCGCTCGAGGCGCGCGACGAGCTGGCCGCCTGCGAGATCCTCGCCGAGGCGGCGCGCCGGCACGGCGCCCTGTTCGCGGTCAACGACCGCGCCGACGTCGCCCGCGCGTCCGGCGCCGACGTGCTGCACCTGGGCCAGCGGGACCTGCCGCTGCGCGTGGCGCGCGAGATGGTCGGGCCAAACACGGTGATCGGGCTGTCCAGCCACGATCCCGGGCAGGCGGCGGCCGCCGCCGCATCCGAGGCCGACTACTTCTGCGTCGGGCCGTGCTGGCCCACCCCGACCAAGCCGGGCCGCCCGGCGCCGGGCCTGCAGCTGGTGCGGCTGGCCGCCTCGCTCGCCACCGACAAGCCGTGGTTCGCGATCGGCGGCATCGACGCCGAGCGGCTGCCCGACGTGCTCGGCGCGGGCGCGCGACGAGTCGTGGTGGTGCGGGCCATCACCGCGGCCGCGGACCCGCGGGCCGCTGCCGAACGGCTCAGGTCGGCGCTTGCAGCAGCGAGCTGATGCGGCGGCTCAGCTGCGACGGCTCCTGGCCGGCCTCACCCGGCATGCACCACACGAACACGCCGGCCTCGATCTCGAGGGTGCGCGGCAGGTACTTGCGCCGTTCGTCGCCGTGGTCCAGGTGCACCAGCGCCGGCGCGGTCCGCAGCCGCTGCCAGCTCGCCGCGAAACCGGGATGCAGCGGGAGGTCGGCCACGTCGCTCTCGGCGACCCAGCGCATCTCGGCGCTTTCCCGGTTGGGGACGGTCTGCAGCAGCTCGGCCGCGTCGGCGACAACGGTGGTGTAGCTCCAACGGGTGCCACCGATGCCGGACACCTCGGCGGTGACGACCGTGGCCCGGACGGAGACCAGGTCGGCCAGCAGCCCGGCCTCCTCGTGCGCCTCGCGGACCGCGGTCTGCTCCGGGGTCTCGTGGCTGTCCCGCGCGCCGCCGGGCAACCCCCACGTGCCGCCCTGGTGGCTCCACACCGCCCGGTGCTGCAGCAGCACCGCGGGCGTGCCGTCGGGCGCGGGGGCGCGCAACAAGAGGCCGGCCGCCCCGTAGCGGCCCCAGTAGTGAGCGCCGCTGTCGGATACCACCCATCCGTCACCGTCGCCGTGCACGTGATCAGGATATGCAGGAGATCCGCCCGGTCAATCGGGTCGCCTCCCCCCATCCGGGCGAACATTCTCTTAGAATTCGCTTATTCGGGTTCGTGCGGCGAAATTTGGGGCCTAGAGATGAGGGCTGAGCAGACGTGACGGTTGAGCTGGCGCACCCGTCGACCGAGCCGAAGGGGTCGCGGTCGCCGGCCGAACCCGCCCACCCCCGGTGGTGGTTCATCTCCACGACGCCGGGGCGGATCCTGACCATCGGCATCGTGCTCGCCGCGCTCGGCGTCTCCAGCGCCTTCGCCACCTCGACGACGATCAACCACCGCCAGCAGGTGCTCTCCACGGTGCTCAACCACACCGAGCCGCTGTCGTTCGCCGCCGGGCGGCTCTACACCACGCTGTCGGTGGCCGACGCGGCGGCGGCCACCGCGTTCATCGCCCAGGCCGAGCCGCGCCCGGTCCGGCTGCGCTACGAGCAGGCCATCACCGACGCCGCGGTCGCGGTGACCCGGGCGTCGAGCGGGCTGACCGACGAACCGCTGGTGCAGTTGCTGGGCCGACTCAACGCCGAATTGGCGGTCTACACCGGGCTGATCGAGATCGCGCGGACCAACAATCGGGAGGGCAACCCGGTCGGGTCGTCGTACCTGTCGGAGGCCTCGGGGCTGATGCAGTCGAGGATCCTGCCGGACGCCGCGCAGCTCTACCAGGCGACGTCGGAGCGGGTGGACAGCGAGACCACGGCGTCCACGCATTTCCCGGCCCCGGTGATCCTCGTCGTCGCCAGCACGGTGGTGTTCGGCGCGTTCTCGCATCGCTGGCTGGCCCGGCGCACCAGGCGCCGGATCAACCCGGGGCTGGTCGTCGGCGCGCTCGGTATCCTCGTCATGGTGGTATGGGTCGGGACCGCGCTAACCATCTCCACGACCGCGAGTCGTAGCGCCAAGGACACCGCCGCGGAGTCCCTGCGGACCGTCACCAACGTCGCCATCACCGCCCAGCAGGCGCGGGCCGACGAGACGCTGTCGCTGATTCGCCGCGGCGACGAGGAGATGCGCAAGCAGTCGTTCTACGACCGCATCGACTCCATGCACTCCCAGCTCGAGCAGTACCTGTCGCGCAGCGACGCCGTGGACAAGCCGGACCTGCAGGGCGCCGATCAACTGCTGGTGCGCTGGCGCCAGGCCAACGACCGGATCAACTCCTACATCTCCGTGGGCAACTACCGGGCGGCCACCCAGGTCGCGCTGGGCAGCGGCGAGGACGACTCGACCCCGGCGTTCGACAAGCTCGAGGACGAGTTGGGCAAGGCCATGGACCAGAGCCGCACCCACCTGCGCAACGACGTGATCAACGCGCGCAGCGGGCTGTCCGGCGCCCAGGTGGGCGGCGTGGTGCTGTCCCTCGGCGCCGCGATCGCCCTCGCGCTGGGCCTGTGGCCGCGGTTGAAGGAATACCGGTGATGAGGCGCTACCTGGGCGCGCTGGCCGCCGCGGTCGTCCTGGCCGGGTGCGGCCACACCGAGACGCTGACCGTGGCCACCGTGCCGACGCTGCCGCCGCCCACGCCGGTCGGCATGGAGCAGCTGCCGCCGCAGCCGCCGGTGCCGCCCGACGATCCCAGCCAGGGCTGCAACGCGACCGCCAGCCTGCGGCCGTTCGGAACCAAGGCCGAGGCCGACGCCGCCGTCGCCGACATCCGGGCCCGCGGCAGGCTGATCGTCGGGCTCGACATCGGCAGCAACCTGTTCAGCTTCCGCGACCCGATCACCGGCGAGATCACCGGCTTCGACGTCGACATCGCCGGCGAGATCGCCCGCGATATCTTCGGCGCCCCGTCGCACGTCGAGTACCGGATCCTGTCGGCGGACGAGCGCGTCACCGCCCTGCAGCGCAATGAGGTCGACGTCGTGGTCAAGACCATGACGATCACCTGCGAAAGGCGCAAGCTGGTCAACTTCTCCACCGTCTACCTCGACGCCAACCAGCGTATCCTGGCTCCGCGTGACTCGCCGATCGCCAAGGTGGCCGACCTGTCCGGCAAGCGCGTCTGCGTGGCAAAGGGCACCACGTCGCTGCACCGGATCCAGCAGATCGACCCGCCACCGGTCGTCGTGTCCGTGGTGAACTGGGCCGACTGCCTGGTGGCCATGCAGCAGCGCGAGATCGACGCCGTCAGCACCGACGACTCGATCCTGGCCGGGCTGGTGGAGGAGGACCCCTACCTGCACATCGTGGGGCCGAACATGGCCACCCAGCCCTACGGCGTCGGCGTCAACCTGAACAACACCGGCCTGGTCCGGTTCGTCAACGGCACGCTGGAACGGATCCGCCGGGACGGCACGTGGAACACGTTGTACCGCAAGTGGTTGACGGTGCTCGGACCCGCACCCGCCCCGCCGACGCCGAGGTACGTGGACTGATGGCCGAGCTGGATCACACCGAGCAGCCCGGCGCCGACGACGGCGCCGCAGCCCCGGACACGCAGGGCGGTCCGGTGACCGGGCGAATCCAGGCCACCCAAGCGCTGTTCCGCCCCGACTTCGACGACGACGAGGACGACTTCCTCATCCCGGGGATCGACACCGACGCGCCCGAACGGATGACGGTGGCCACGCGCGTGCTCCCGCCGACGCGGCAGCTCGGCGGTGGCCTGGTCGAGATCCCGCGCGTGCGGGACATCGATCCGCTCGAGGCCCTGATGACCAACCCGGTGGTGCCGGAGTCCAAGCGCTTCTGCTGGAACTGCGGGAAGCCGGTCGGCCGGTCGGGCGCCGAGGGCAAGGGCGAGTCGGAGGGCTGGTGCCCCTCGTGCGGCAGCCCGTATTCCTTTTTGCCGCAACTGAATCCGGGTGACATCGTCGCCGGCCAATACGAGGTCAAGGGCTGCATCGCGCACGGCGGCCTGGGTTGGGTCTACCTGGCGCTCGACCACAACGTCAACGACCGCCCGGTGGTGCTCAAGGGCCTGGTGCATTCGGGTGACGCCGAGGCGCAGGCCATCGCCATGGCCGAGCGGCAGTTCCTCGCCGAGGTGGTTCACCCGCAGATCGTGCAGATCTTCAACTTCGTCGAGCACACCGACGCGAACGGGGCCCCCGTCGGCTACATCGTCATGGAGTACATCGGCGGGCAGTCGCTCAAGCGGGCCCTCAAGGACGGCAAATCCGAGAAGCTGCCCGTCGCCGAGGCGATCGCCTACCTGCTGGAAATCCTGCCCGCGCTGACCTATTTGCACTCCATCGGCCTGGTCTACAACGACCTGAAGCCGGAGAACATCATGCTCACCGAGGAGCAGCTCAAGCTCATCGACCTCGGCGCGGTGTCGCGGATCAATTCGTTCGGATACCTCTATGGCACACCGGGTTTCCAGGCGCCCGAGATCGTGCGGACCGGCCCGACAATCGCCACCGACATCTACACGGTGGGCCGCACGTTGGCGGCGCTGACCCTGAACCTGCGCACCCGCAACGGCCGTTACGTGGACGGTCTGCCGGACGACGATCCGGTGCTGAAGAACTACGACTCGTTCGGCCGGCTGCTGCGGCGCGCCACCGACCCGGACCCGCGGCGCCGGTTCTCCACCGCCGACGAGATGTCCGCCCAGTTGATGGGCGTGCTGCGCGAGGTGGTCGCCCAGGACACCGGGATACCGAGACCCGGCCTGTCGACGGTCTTTTCGCCCAGCCGCTCGACGTTCGGGGTGGACCTGCTCGTCGCGCACACCGACGTGTACCTGGACGGGCAGGTGCACTCTGAGAAGCTGACCGCCAGGGAGATCGTGACCGCGCTGCCGGTGCCGCTGGTCGACCCGACCGACGTCGCGGCGCCCGTGCTGCAGGCGACGGTGCTGTCCCAGCCGGTGCAGACGCTGGACTCGTTGCGCGCGGCCCGACACGGCTCGCTGGACGCCGACGGCATCGAGGTGGCCGAGTCGATCGAGCTGCCGCTGATGGAGGTCCGCGCGCTGCTGGACCTCGGCGACGTGGCCAAGGCCACCCGCAAGCTCGACGACCTGGCCGAGCGGGTCGGCTGGCGGTGGCGGCTGGTCTGGTACCGGGCCGTGGCCGAGCTGCTCACCGGCGACTACGACTCCGCCACAAAGCATTTCACCGAGGTACTGGACACCTTCCCCGGCGAGCTCGGGCCCAAGCTGGCGCTGGCCGCAACGGCAGAGCTCGCCGGCAACACCGACGACCACAAGTTCTACCAAACCGTGTGGAAGACCAACGACGGCGTGATCTCGGCGGCTTTCGGGCTCGCCCGGTCGCTGTCGGCCGAGGGCGATCGCGAGGCCGCGGTGAGCACCCTGGACGAAGTGCCGCCCACCTCAAGGCATTTCACCACCGCGCGGCTGACCAGCGCGGTGACCCTGATGTCCGGCCGGTCGACGGGTGAAATCACCGAGGAGCAGATCCGCGACGCGGCCCGCCGCGTGGAGGCGCTGCCGCCGACCGAACCACGCGTGCTGCAGATCCGCGCCCTGGTGCTCGGCGGCGCGATGGACTGGCTGCAGGACAACGAGGCCAGCACCAACCACATTCTTGGTTTCCCCTTCACCGAACACGGCCTGCGCCTGGGCGTCGAGGCGTCGCTGCGGAGCCTGGCCCGCGTCGCGCCCACCCAGCGGCATCGCTACACGCTGGTGGACATGGCAAACAAGGTGCGGCCGACGAGCACGTTTTAGGCTGTGCCGTGCGCTGCGGCCCCCGTCGCGAGCGTGAGTCCTGGTCTTTGCGTGTGCATTCAGGGATTCGCGCGTGCGTTGAGGGCGGGAAGATCGCCCCGACGTCGCCGCGGGCTCACACTGGAAGCCGTCAACGCACGGTCAAGTCCGTCAGCACACGTGGCGGCCGTTGACCACACCGGGCCGCTGATGAGTTTGCGTGTGAATCGATGGCTTTGGGTGTGAATCCTGGGCTTGAAATTCGCCCGGATCCTGCGCTGTGTTCACAACCAAAGCCGCAGGTGCACAATGAAAGCCAAGGAATCGCGCTCACCTCGTCAGTGCGCCGCCCAACCCCGTTCCAGCAGCGCCAATCGCACCCGGCGCACGACACTGGCGCGGGGATCCTCGGCGACGACCCGGACGATGAGCCAGCCCATCCGATCAAGCATCTCGAGGCGCTGAATGTCGTAGACGTGCCGCCGCCGGTCGGTCTGGTGTTGCTCGCCTTCATATTCGACGCCGACCATGTACTGTTCCCAGCCCGCGTCGATGTGAGCGACGGGAATGCCGTCCGCGCCCAACACCGGTATCTGGGTCTGCGGCCGCGGGAATCCCGCTTCGATGAGGAGCAGCCGAAGATAGCTCTCCCTGGGAGACTGTGCGCCCGCATCGACGAGTTCGAGCGCGGTCTCCAACCGCCGCAGACCCGGTGAGCGCGGGTGGCGCCGCGAAACCCGCAAGACGTCCTCGACCTTGAAACCCGTCGCGGCCGCCAGCGCATCCAACCGCGCAACGGCCGAGTGAATCGCCCCACCGCGCCCGATGTCGAACGCCGTGCGCTCCGGCGTGGTGACCGACCGGCCGCCCATCGGCTGAGCTTCACCGTCCAACAGCACGCAGCGGCGGGTCAGGACGCCGCGCGGCGGCCGGGAGTTGACGCAGACCAACTCGACCGGGACGTCATGGGGAACCCACTTGGTGCCGTGCAGCGCCGCGGCAGCCGCACCCGCGATGGTCGCCCTGCCTCTCGACCACAGCCAAGCCGCGGAGATGCGCTGTTCCAGGGAGGGCTGCGCCGTCGTCGGCAGGTAGACGTCGGGCAACAAGGCGCGGTAGCGCGTCCGCAATTGATGGCGGTTCAACGCGCCCGACCCCAATGCCTCGCTGCCGATAAATGGTTCGCTCATGCGCCGCAGAGTTGCACAGCGGCCGCGGGCCGTGTCGACTTCCATCCACAGGCGCGCACCTAGCGAAAACCCAGGTTCGTGCCGCACACTTAGCCCATGCCGGGGGAGTCAGCTCGGTGGATCAGCACCGCCCGCGGGCTGCGCCGCTCCGGGTTCGGGGTGACCGGGCCCGAGGTCGACGCGGCCATGGCCCGGGACTGGTCGAGCCACGTCGACACCATGCTGGGCGCCAACCCGGACGCGGACCCGGGCGCGATCGCCACCCCGATGCCCACCCTGGCGGTTCCGCGCGCGCCCGGCAAGGGCGCGACCCAGGCGGCCCTCAAGCGGTACAACGGTCAGCTTTCCGAGCAGCAGCGCGTGCTGTCGGCGTGGTGGCTGAGCCGCATGGTCACCGTCGGCCAGCCGATTCACGAGAAGTTGACTTTGTTGTGGCACAACCACTTTGCCACCTCCGCGGCAAAAGTTCCGGTGGCCGCGTACTTGGCCGCGCAAAACCAGAAGCTCCGCGCCGGATCGCTGGGCGACTTCCGCACGCTGGCCTACGCGATGCTGACCGACGCCGCGATGTTGCGCTGGCTGGACGGCGAGAGCAACACGGCCAAGGCCCCCAACGAGAACCTCGCCCGTGAATTCATGGAGCTGTTCGCGCTGGGTCACGGCAACGGCTACACGGAGGACGACGTGCGCGCCGGCGCGCGGGCCCTGACGGGATGGGTGATCGGTGCCAACGGACAAACGGTGTTGCGTGCGAAACGCCACGACGCGGGCGCCAAGACGCTGTTCGGCCGAACCCAAAACTTCGACGCCGCCGGATTTTGTGACGCCGTGCTGAGCCAGCCCAAGTCGGCGGAGTATGTCGCGGGACGCCTGTGGCAGCAATTGGCGTCGGACGACCCGCCGTCGCCGCAGGCGCTCGGCCGCCTGGTCGCCGCGTACGGCGCGCGACGCGACCTGCGGGCGCTGACCCGGGCGATCCTCACCGACGACGAATTCACCGGCGCGCGGGCGACGGTCGTCAATACCCCGGTCGAATGGCTCGTCGGCGTGATGCGTGCGCTGCGGGTGCCACCGGCCATCCCGGCGCACCCCAAGCTCGCCCAGGCGACGTTGATTTGGCTGGGGCAGCGGCCGTTCTTCCCACCGAGCGTCGGCGGCTGGCCGCGGGGCCAGGTGTGGCTGTCCACCGCGAGCGCCGAAATCAGGCTTCGCACCGCGAGCCTGTTGGCGCGGGTCGGCGACCTGTCGGGCGTCGAAAGCGCCGCCCCGGGCGACCGCGTCGACGCGGTCGGCTACCTGATCGGGGTGGGCGCCTGGTCGGACCGGACCGCTGATGCGCTGCAATCCCTGGTGCGCAGACCGCCGCAGTTGGTCGCCGCCGCTGTCAACACTCCCGAATACCTGACCTCCTGAGTGGATAGCCGATGCCCGAGATCAACCGCCGCAGATTCCTGATCGCCAGCGCGGGCGCCGGCGCGGCCGGCCTGCTGTCGGCGGCGGTGACGGTCGAATGGCCCGATCTCATGCGCGCGGCCCGAGACCGGCCGCTACCGGCCGGCGCCAGCGTGCTGGTGATCGTCACGCTCTCCGGCGGCAACGACGGCATCAATACCCTGATCCCCCACGGCGACAACGCGTATCACGACGCGCGGCCCGGCCTCGCCTACCTGCCGGGTGAGGTGATCCACCTCGACGAGCGGCTCGGACTCAACCCGGCGATGAAGGGCCTCGCGGGGCTGTGGAACCAGCGCCGTCTCGCCATCGTCCGCGGCGTCGGCTATCCCAAGCCCGACCACAGCCATTTCCGGTCCATGGACATCTGGCAGACGGCCTCGCCGGCCGAGCCCGTCTCGACCGGCTGGATCGGCCGCTGGCTCGACGCCACCGGCGACGACCCGTTGCGCGCGGTCAACATCGGGCCCGTCCTACCGCCGCTCGCGGTCGGTGAAAAGTGGACGGCGGCCGCTCTTTCCCTCGCGCAGGCCCCGGTCGGCGACGACCTCGACGCCATCATGGGCGCGCTCGGCACCGATGATCCCGACGACACCCCGGCGATGGCGGCGGTGCGCCGGTCCTATCGCACCGCTCGGACCGTGAACAAGACGTTTAATTCCGTGAAACCACCTGGCCACCAAGTCAATCCGCTGTCCGCGCAGTTGAGCACGGTGGTCGCGGCGGTGCACGCCCGGGTGCCGACGCGGGTCTACACGGTGCAATTGGGCGGCTTCGACACCCATGCCAACGAACGCGGGGCCCAACAGCGCCTGCTGCAGGCCTTCGACGAGGCGGTCACCGGCTTCCTGCGGGAGGTGGGCAATCCGAATGTGGTGGTGATGGCGTACTCGGAGTTCGGCCGCCGGGTGCGCGCCAACGCCTCTCAAGGCACCGACCACGGCACCGCCGGCCCCGTCTTCGTCGCGGGCGCGCCCGTGCGGGGCGGCTTTTACGGCGAGGAGCCCAGCCTCACCGACCTGGACAACGGAGACCTGAAGTACACCACCGACTTTCGCGACGTCTACCACGAGCTGCTGACGCGAACCGTGAGGACCGATCCCACCCCGTCGGTGGGGACGGGACGAAAGAGCCTGGGATTCCTAACCGCTTAACGCGCTGACGCAGTCGCGGGCGATGGCGAGTTCCTCGTTCGTCGGTACCACCAGCACCTCGATCGGCGACCCGTCGGCGGAGATCTGCCGCGCGCCCCGGCTCCCGCTGAGGTTGCGGCGCTGGTCGAGCACGATGCCCAGCTCCTCCAGCCCGGCCACGGCGTCGCGGCGCACGGCCGGATCGTTCTCGCCGATGCCGGCGGTGAAGGTGATGACATCGGTGTGCCCCAGCACCGCCAGGTAGGCGCCGATGTACTTGCGCAACCGGTGAATGAACACGCTGTAGGCCAATTGTGCCGCGCCGTCGCCCGATTCGATCATCTCACGCAGCCTTCGGAAGTCACGTTCGCCGGATAGGCCCAGCACCCCGGACCGCTCGTTGAGCATGGCCTCGACCTCGTCGACGCCCATGTCGGCCCGATGCCACAGGTAGCTGACGATGCTGGGGTCGATGTCGCCGCTGCGGGTGCCCATGACCAGGCCCTCCAGCGGCGTCAGGCCCATCGACGTGTCGATGGGCCGGGTGCCGGCGATCGCGGACGCCGAGGAGCCGTTACCCAGATGCAGCACAATCTGTTTCAGGCCGCCGAGCGGCCGGTCCAGGAAAGCGGCGGCCTGCTCGCTGACGTAACGGTGCGACGTGCCGTGAAATCCATAGCGCCGGATCTGCCACCGCTCGGCCACCTGACGGTCGATCGCGTAGGTCGCCGCCGCGGGCGGCATGTCGTGGAAGAATGCCGTGTCGAACACCGCCACGTGGGGCACGCCGGGGAGCAGCTTGCGGGCCACCTCGATTCCCTTGAGCGCGGGCGGATTGTGCAGCGGCGCCAGCTCGGACAGCTTCTCGAGGGCGGCGATGCGGGCGTCGTCCATCAGTGTCGGCCGATAGAACTCGTTGCCGCCGTGCACCACCCGGTGCCCGACGGCGACCAGCCCGCAGGTTCGCAGGTCGATGCCGTCCTGCGCCAATCCGTCGAACGCGCGGTGCAGCGCCGCGTCGTGATCCGGTACCGACGATGCGCCTTCCCCGATCCGCTCGATGTGGCCGGCGGCGCGCGCTTCGCCCGAATCCGGCTCGACCAGTTGAAATTTCAGGGACGACGAGCCGGAGTTGATCACCAGCACGAGGCGGCTACCGGCCATGGACGCCCTGCGCTTGGATCGCGGTGATGGCCACCGTGTTCACGATGTCCTCGACCGTGGCGCCGCGGGACAGGTCGTTGACAGGTTTGCGCAGCCCCTGCAGCACCGGGCCGATCGCGATCGCCCCGGCGCTGCGCTGCACCGCCTTGTAGGTGTTGTTGCCGGTGTTCAGGTCGGGGAAGATCAGCACCGTGGCGCGCCCGGCCACCGGTGAATCGCGCAGCTTGGTGGCCGCCACGGACGGCTCGATGGCGGCGTCGTACTGAATGGGGCCCTCGACCAGGAGCTCGGGCTCGCGCCGCCGCACCAACCCCGTTGCCGTCCTGACCTTTTCGACGTCGGCGCCCGCCCCCGAATCGCCGGTCGAGTAGGACAGCATCGCCACTCGCGGCTCGATGCCGAAGTGCGCAGCCGTGCGCGCGGAGCTGATCGCGATGTCGGCGAGTTGCTCGGACGTCGGATTCGGGATGATCGCGCAGTCGCCGTAGACCAGCACCCGGTCGGGCAGGCACATGAAAAAGACGCTGGAGACGGTCGACACGTCGGGAACGGTCTTGATGACCTCGAAGGCGGGCCGAACGGTGTGCGCCGTGGTGTGGGCGGCGCCGGACACCATGCCGTCGACCGCGCCGTTGTGGACCAGCATGGTGCCGAAATACGTGCCGTCGCGCATGATCTCGCGGGCGTGCTCGACGGTGATCCCCTTCGCCTTGCGAAGCTCGGCGTACTGTTCGGCGAACTTCTCCCGCAGCTCGCTGCTCAGCGGATCGATCACCGTGGCTCCGTCGAGGTTCACGCCGAGCTCCGACGAACGCAGCCGGATCTGGGCTTCGTCGCCCAGGATGGTCAGGTCGGCGACGCCGCGCTGCAGCAGGCGGCCGGCGGAGCGGAGGATGCGGTCGTCGTCGCCCTCGGGAAGGACGATGTGCTTGCGATCCGCGCGGGCGCGCAGCCGCAGCTGGTAGGTGAACATCTGCGGGGTGACCACGGTCGGCATCGAAATGGCAAGCTGCGCCAGGAGATCGGCGATGTCGACGTGGCGGTCCATCAGCTCGAGCGCGGTGTCGATCTTGCGCTGCGACATCGCGGTGACCCGCCCGCGCGCCGAGGCGGCCGCGCTGGCGGCGTCGTAGGTGCCCAACGCGGTGGCGATGATGGGCAGGCGCAGCCGCAGGCCGCTCACCAGCGCCGCGATCGAAGGATGCAACTCGAACCCGCCATTGAGCACCAGGCAGGACAGCGAGGGAAACCCTTCCGCCGCATGGGCGCTGGCCACGGCGAGCACCACGTCGGAGCGGTCGCCGGGGGTGATGACCGCCATGCCGTCGCCCAGCCGTTCCAGCACGTGGTCGGCGGTCATCCCGGCCGCAAGCACGGCCATCACCTCGCGCTCCCGCAACGACGCCTCGCCGCTGACCGGCGTCCCGCCGATGGCCGCCTCCAGTTCGGCGACGGTCGGCGCCGACAGCAGCGGTTCCTCGGGCAGCACGTAGCTGCGCTGGGCGAACGCCCGCAATGCCGCAGCGACGTCCGCCAGCTCCGCCGGAGCGCAGCGGTTGGCCACCACCGCCGCGGTGTGGGCGTGCTGAGCGTTCAGCTCGGCGAGGCACACCTCGACGACGCCGGCCACCTCGGCAGGGGTCCGGCCCTTGCCGCTCACGGTCAGCAACACCGGCGCGCCGAGGTTGGCCGCGATGCGCGCGTTGACCGAGAGCTCAGCGGGCCGGGTGACGTCGGTGTAGTCGCTGCCGACGATCACCACCGCGTCGCAGGACTGCGCCATCGCGTGATACGAGTCGACGATGCCGGCGATCGCGGCGTCGGTGTCGGCGTGCAGCTGCTGGTAGGTCACGCCGACGCACTCGTCGTAGGGCAACCCCGCGCTGGTGTGCTCCAGCAGCAGTTCCAGGATGTAGTCGCGCTTCTCGCCCAGCCGGGTGATCGGGCGGAACACACCGACCCTGGCGACCGTGGCGGTCAGCCGGTGCAGCAGCCCCAGCGCGATCGTCGACTTGCCGGTCTCCGGCTCGGGAGCGGCAATGTAGATCGCTGAGGGTGGTTCAGGCAAGTCGCCGCAGCCTGGGCGCCAGGTCCTTTTCGAAGAGCTCCAGGAACCTGCGCTGGTCGTGGCCCGGCGCGTGGAACACCAGGTGGTTGAGGCCCCAGTCGACGTAGTCCTTGACCTTGGCGACGGCCTCGTCGGGATCGGAAGCCACGATCCAGCGCTTGGCGACCTGTTCGATGGGCAGCGCGTCGGCGGCCTTCTCCATCTCGATCGGGTCGTCGATGCTGTGCTTCTGCTCGGCGGTCAGCGACAGCGGCGCCCAGAACCGGGTGTTCTCCAGCGCCAGGTCGGGGTCCGGGTCGTAGGAGATCTTGATCTCGATCATCTTGTCGACGTCGTCGACGGTGCGCTCGGCGGCCGCCGCGCCCTCCTTGACGGCAGGGATCAGTTTGTCCTTGTACAGTTCCTCGCCCTTGCCGGAGGTGCAGATGAACCCGTCACCGGCCCGCCCGGCGTATTTGGCGACCGCCGGGCCGCCGGCGGCGATGTAGATGGGGACGCCGCCCTCGGGCACGTCGTAGATGGAGGCGCCCTTGAGCCGGTAGTACTCGCCGTCGAAGTCGACGCGGTCGCCGCGCCACAGCTCGCGCATCAGCCGCACCGACTCGCGCAGCCGGGCGAACCGCTCCTTGAACTCCGGCCAGTCGCCCTCGTAACCGGTGGCGATCTCGTTCAGCGCCTCACCGGTGCCGACTCCGAGGAAGATCCGGTTCGGGTACAGGCAGGCCATGGTGGCGAAGGCCTGCGCGATGACGGCCGGGTTGTAGCGGAAGGTAGGCGTGAGCACCGAGGTGCCCAGCACGATCCGCTTGGTGCGTTCGCCGACGGCGGTCATCCAGGCCAGCGAGAACGGGGCGTGCCCGCCCTCGTGCCGCCACGGCTGGAAGTGGTCGCTGACGGTTGCGCTGTCCATGCCGTGACCTTCGGCGGCGACAGCCAGCTCGACGAGCTCGCGCGGTGCGAATTGTTCAGCGGACGCTTTGTATCCGAGTTTCAGTTCAGCCACTCGTTATTTCTACTCCTACGATCGCTCCTACACTCGCGGGCATGGCGCAGCTGGTTCAGGTCACCGACACCGTCTACCTCGCCCAGGGCCACGCCGTGAACTGGACCCTGGTTGTCGACGGCACCGGCGTGCTGCTGATCGACGCCGGTTACCCCGGCGATCGCGAGGACGTGCTCGCCTCGCTGGCCAAGCTGGGCTACGGCGCGGGCGACGTGCGCGCCATCCTGCTGACGCATGCGCACATCGACCACCTGGGCTCCGCGATCTGGTTCGCCCGCGAGCACGGCACCCCGGTGTATTGCCACGCCGACGAGGTGGGTCACGCCAAGCGGGAGTACCTGGAACAGGTCTCCATTTTCGATGTGGCACTGCGCATTTGGCGGCCGCGGTGGGCGGTGTGGGGCGCGCACGTGGTGCGCAGCGGCGGACTGATCCGCGACGGCATCCCCTCGACGCGGCCGCTGACCGCCGACGTGGCCGCGGGCCTGCCCGGCAACCCGACGGCCATCGCCACGCCGGGGCACACCGGCGGGCATTGCTCGTACATCGTCGACGGCGTGCTGGCCAGCGGCGACGCACTGATCACCGGCCACCCGCTGCTGCGTCGCGGCGGGCCGCAGCTGCTGCCCGCGGTGTTCAGCCACGACCAGCAGAACTGCCTCCGCAGCCTGGGCGCGCTGGCTGTACTGGACACCGAGGTCCTACTCCCCGGTCACGGCGACGTGTGGCGCGGCCCGATCCGCGAGGCGACGGAAGCGGCGCTCCAACGCGCGAGTTGACGGCATGACAACGAGGAGTCCCGCTCGGCGCCCTAGCGCTGAGCGGCGTACTCGGGCAAAGCGATGTCGTCGCGGAATTCACGCCCGATGACCCGGTTGGCCAGCCAGGGAATGTCCAGCAACTTGGAAGCCTGATTTCGGGTCCACAGTCCGAGCGCCGTCTTCGGCGCGAACATCGAGGCGAACCCGCGCGCCGACCGCTGCCTGGCCTCGACGATCGGACGCAGCCGGCTTTCATAGCGGCCAAACGCTTCGGGGTAGTCGGCACCCGCGCGGCTGAGTTCGCCCGCCAGCACGTAGCCCTCCACCATGGCCAAACCCGTCCCCTCCCCCGCCAGCAGCGAGACGGCGCCCGCGGCATCGCCGATGAGCGCTACCCGCCCCTGCGACCAGCGGTCCATGACGATTTGGCTCACGCGGTCGAAGTACACCTCGGGGGCGGCGTCGAGTTCGCGCAGGATTTCGGGGCATTCCCACCCGGCGTCGCCGAAGACTTGCGACAGGGCGGTCCTGACCTCCGACAAGTCCTGCGGGTCGGGGCCACTCATGTGGTAGGCGGTGAAAACGAACAGAAACAACGTCTTTCCGCCGCGCATCGCGAACCGCGCGACCATGCGCCCGGGTGTGGTGTAGGCGAGGTAGACGGATTCGTCGCGCGGCTGATAGCCCTCGACCTCGAAGGCGGCCACCCGGTAACCCAGGTCGGCCTCGAATTGCGATTCGGGGCCGAACACCAAGGCGCGCACGGGCGAATGGATGCCACCGGCGCCGACGACCAGGTCGAACGGGCGTGACTGGCCGCTCTCGAACGTGACCCGGACCCCCGCGCCATCCTGCGCGATGGCCGAAACGCTTTCGCCGAACAGGGTTTCGACGTGGTCGTCGATCGAGCGGTGGATCATGGCCGCCAGATCACCGCGCGGGATGGTGGTGAACCGGCCATCGAGGGCGCGCCGGAACAGCTCCGCCGAAAAGCCGCCCACCTTGCGCGAATTCCGGTCCACCAGCCGCAGCTCCTGCACCTCGTATCCGGTGGCGTGCAATTCGGGGGTGAGTCCCATACGTTCGGCGACGGAGTAGCCGCCGCCCCAAAAATCCACGACGTAGCCGCCCGTGCGGAGCCGCGGCGCCTTTTCTATCAGTGTTGGCTCGTGGCCATAGCGCCAAAGCCAGTACGCGAGTGTTGGGCCGGCGATGCCGGCTCCGACGATGGCGACCTTCATGCGCACACCCCTTCTCTAATGCAGCGCGATTACTATATCATAGTGCAATAATTGCAGTAGGAAATTAATTAATCCGGCTCTCGGCGAGGGGGCGTTGTGCTGAAAGAACTTACGGGCATGCCGGCCGGCATTCAGGCCCTGGAGGCGGTCGGCACGGTGACGGCGGCGGACTACGACCGGGTCTTCGCGCCGCTGGTCGATCGCGCGCGACGAACTGGTGGTCGGATGCGGCTGCTGTACCAGTTCGGTCCGGGCTTCCGGCGCATCACACCGGGTGCGCAGTGGGCCGACACCCGGCTCGGGGTGAGCTACGGGCGGCTGCTCGACGGCTGCGCGGTCGTGAGCGACGTGGGCTGGATTCGGGCGGCATCCCGCAGCATCGGCGCCTGGATGCCGTGCCCGGTGCGGGTGTTCGAGGACGACGAACGCGATGACGCGATCGCGTGGCTGACCTCCTTGCCGGGCGGCGCCGGCGCGTCCGCCCGCGACCTGGCCAGGGCCTACCTCGGTGGAGTGGGCGCCGCGATCGGCAGCCTGGTCAGGCTTGCCGTCTCCGCGCGGGCCCAACCTCGCTGAGCCCCAGGTGATCCCGCAGCGTCTCGCCGGTGTACTCGGTGCGGAACGCGCCGCGCTCCTGCAGCAGCGGCACCACCCGGTCGACGAACTCGTCCAGCCCGTGCGGCGTCAGGTGCGGCACCAGGATGAATCCGTCACAGGCGTCGGCCTGGACATAGGTGTCGATCTCGTCGGCGATGTGCGCCGGGGTGCCGACGAACTGCTGGCGGCTGGTGACGGCGATGACGAGCTCGCGGATCGACAGGTTCTCGGCCGACGCGCGCTCGCGATAGCGGCGCGCGACCGCGACCGGGTCGCCGTGCCGAACCCGCCCCTGGGTGATGTCGCTGTCGACGACCGGGTCGACGTCGGGTAGCGGGCCGTCGGGGTCGTAGTCCGAGAGGTCGCGTCCCCACACCTGCTCGAGCATCGCGATCGCCGTCGCACCGCTGACCTGCTGATAGCGGATGTGACGCGCCCGGTCCTGCGCTTCGGAGTCGGTGTCGCCGATGACGAACGTCGCCGCCGGAAAAACCTTGAGCCGGTTGGGGTCCCGGCCGTAGGACGCGGCGCGGCCTTTGACATCGTCGTAGTAACGCCGGCCGTCCTGCAGCGACGAGTGCAGGGTGAACAAGGCGTCGGCGTTGCGGGCGCCGAACGCGCGTCCGTCGGCGGAGTCGCCGGCCTGTAGCAGTACCGGATGTCCCTGGGGGCCGGCGGGCAGCGTCGCGAACCCGCGCACGTCGAAGTGCGGACCGCGGTGCGCGACGCTGCGGATCCGGTCGGGATCGGCGTAGACCCCGGCGTCGACGTCGGCCAGCACGGCGTCGGCCGCCCAGCTGTCCCAGAATTGGCGGGCCACGGAGAGGAACTCCTCGGCGCGCGAATACCGGTCGGCGTGGGCCAGGAAGCCGCCGCGGCGGAAGTTGGCGCCGGTGAAGGCGTCCGACGAGGTCACCATGTTCCAGCCGGCGCGTCCGCCGGACAGGTGGTCGAGCGTCGCGAATTGCCTTGCCACTTCGAAGGGTTCGTTGAAGGTGGTGTTGATGGTGCCGGTCAGCCCGATGCGGTCGGTGACTCCCGCCAGCGCGGCCAGCACGGTGAAGGTGTCCGGGCGGCCCACCACGTCGAGCTCGTAGATGCGGCCGCGGTGCTCCCGCAGTCGCAGCCCCTCGGCCAAAAAGAAGAAGTCGAACATTCCCCGCTCGGCGGTGCGGGCCAGATGCACGAACGACTCGAACTCGATCTGGCTGCCGGCGGCGGGGTCGGTCCACACCGTGGTGTTGTTGACGCCCGGGAAATGCGCGGCCAGGTGAATCGGCTTGCGGCTCACGCGGTTAACCCCCACCGCTTGGCGATCAGTTCGTGCGAGCGCAACCGGTCGGACTGCCCGTGGGTGACCGAGGTGATGACCAGTTCGTCCGCGCCGGTCGCGCGTTGCAGCGTCTCCAACCGCTCGGCGACCTTGTCGGGATCGCCAACGAATTGCGTTGCCAGCCGGTCGATCACGACCTCGAGCTGTTCGTCGGTCAACGGGGTGCATTCGTCGGGGTGGGGATAGGGGACGGCGCCGCCGCCGGCCCGGATCGAATACACCCAATGGCCGTAGCTGGACGCCAAATGTTTCGCGGTGGCGGAGTCGTCGGCGACGACGATGTCGGCCGACACCACCACGTAGGGCCGCGGCGCCGTCGCCGACGGGACGAACGCGTCCCGGTAGGCGTCGATGGCGTCGAGCGCCGTCGCCGGGGTGAGGTGGTAGCTGGCCACGAACGGCAGGCCCCGCGCGCCGGCGACCTGGGCGCTGCGCCCCTTGCTGCTGCCGAAGATCCACGGCGTCAGGGCGGCGCCCTCCCCGGGCACGGCGTGCACGTCGAACCCGTCGACCTCGTAGGTTCCGGCCAGCATCGCCATGATGTCGCCGAGCTGCTCGGCGAAGTCGGGCGCGACGGCCTCGGGCTGCTGCAGGATCGCCTGGGTCGCCTGGACCCGGCCGCTGCCCAGCAGCTTGCGCAGATCGAACGCCGGCGGGATGACGACGCCGTCGACCTCGCGCCATTCGCGGGAAGGTTCGGGCCTGGGCGGTCTCGGGGCCCGCGGCTTGGTGATCCGCCGCTGCGCGGAGCGACCCACGCCGAGGTCGATGCGGCCCGGATAGAACGCGTCGAGCATGCCGAAGCTCTCCACCACCGCGGCGGCCGTGGTGTGACTGAGCTGCACGGCCGCCGAGCCCACCCGAATCGTGTTGGTGGCGGCCGCGATCTGCCCGATCAGCACCGCCGGTGCCGCGCTGGCGACGGCGACGAAGTGATGCTCGGCGATCCAGAACCGGCGATAGCCCCACCGCTCGGCGTGCTGGGCGAGCTCGATGGTGTTGCGCAGAGCCGTCGCCGCGTCGCCGCCGGAGCTGATCGGCACCAGGTCCAGGATCGACAGCGGCACCGGCGTCATCGGCGCACCGCCGCGTAGCGGTTGGGCGCCACGGGCAGGCCCAGGCGCGCCCGCAGGGTTTCGCCCTGCCGGTAGGCGGTACGGAAGCGGCCGGCTCGCTGCAGCAACGGCACCACCTCGTCGACGATCACCGGGAGGTCGATGGCGTTGACGGCCGGCCGCAGCCGCGCCCCGTCGACGCCCAGCCGTTGCCAGCCCACCACCATGTCCACCAATTCCGTTGCGCCGCCGGTGAAGACGAGGGCATCGGAGGAGAAGTCGCCCGCCCCGTGGAACGAAACGACCACGTCGGCAACGACTTTCAGGTGGGCGCCGCCCGCCGCCCGCAGCTCGTCGACGATGCCTTGCACCGAAGCGTCGTCGGTGGGGGTGACGAACACGACGTCGGCGCCGGCCGCGGCGAACTCGTAGGCCGGCCCGACGTGCGCCAGCGCGGCCACCACCGGCTGACCCTGCGGCGGGCGCGGCGTGATCGACGGGCCCTTGACGGAGAAGAACTTTCCGGTGAAGTCGACGTAGTGCAGTTTGTCGGCGTCGACGTAGCGCCCGGCGGTCACGTCGCGGATGATCGCGTCGTCCTCCCAGCTGTCCCACAACCGGCGCACCACGTCCACGTACTCGACGACCTCGTCGAAGAGCCGAGCCCCGGCGACGTCGCGGCGGCCGAACAGGGCCGCCTCATGGGTGGTGGCGCTCACCCGCGGCTGCCAGCCCGCCCGTCCGTGCGACACGAAGTCCAGCGTCGCAATGGATTTGGAGACGTGAAAGGGCTCGGTGTGGGTGACGGTGGCCACCGGGATCAGCCCGATGTGTCGTGTCGCGGGGGCGATTCGGGCCGCGACCAGGACGGCGTCGGCGCGCCCGGTCAGCCGATCCGGATGGATCCGGGAGCTTCGGCCGATCTGCGGCATCAGGGAGTCGTCGATGGTCAGGAAGTCCAGCAGCCCGCGCTCGGCGGTCACCGCCAGCTCGGCCCAGTACCGGCCGCCCAGCACCGACGGCGTCGCGGGCTCCGGACCCAGGGTGGCCCGCCACGCCTGCGGGTGCCATCCGTATCCGTCGAGCGCGACGCCCAGGAGCAACCGACCGGTCATGGCAGCCACTTTTCGAAGGCGATCGGCCGGAACGGCCCCCAGTCGGGCAGCGGCTCGGCCGGCGCGATGCGGGTGTAGCCCGTCGCGTCGTACAGCGCCTCGGCCTCGGGCTGGCGATTGCCGGTGATCAGATACAGCCGCCGGTAACCCCGCCCGGCGGTCTCGGCCTCCAGCGCCGCTAGCAGCGCCCGCGCGTATCCCCGGCGCCGATGGGCGCTGTCGGTCCAGATCCGCTTCAGCTCGGCCGTCTCGGCATCGAAGCGCAAAAACGCCCCGCCGGTGACCGCCACGCCGCCCACCACGCCGATGAGCAGGCCGCCGTCGGGTGCCGCCAGATCGTCCACCGGCACCGGCAGCCAGGCCAGGTGCGCGTCCGGCGTGCCGCCGTAGCGTTCCGCGTACTCGACGGCCAGCTCGCTCAGCAGCGGCCGCGCCAGCGGGTCTTCATGGGTGGCCGCGACGAACCGGAGCCGGGTGGTGGGCGTCACGTATCCATCTAACGTTTCCGACGCGCGCCCATTCCACCCGGCGGAGGGTCCGCTCTATTGGCCGGGCGGCATCAGCACCGTGTCGATCATGTACACCGTCGCGTTGGAGGTGTGCACGCCGCCGCAGACCAGGCCCGCGTTGTTCACCCGCAGGTCGTTGCCCTGGCCGGCCACGGTGAGGGGCGCGCCCTGGACGGTCGGGTGGACGCCGCCCACCGCCGCCGGGCTCAGCTGCCCCTGGACCACGTGATACGTCAAGATGCCGGTGAGCAGCGGCGCATCGGTCTTCAGCTTGTCGATGGTCCCCGCCGGCAGCTTGTCGAACGCGGCGTTGGTGGGCGCGAACACCGTGTACTGGCCGTTGTTGAGCGTCGACACCAGGTTCACGTTCGGATTCAGCTTGCCCGACAGCGCCGAGCTCAGCGTGGTCAGCATCGGGTTGTTCGACGCCGCCGTCGCCACCGGGTCGCGCGACATCCCAAGCACCGAGCCGGGGCCGCTCGGATTCTGCTTGGCGTAGTCGGCGCAGCCCGTGCCGATCAGGTCACCCGCGTTGTCGGCGAGCGCGGGACCGGCCGTGGGCCATGCCACGACGGCGATCGTCGCGAGGCCTGCCGCGGCAAGTGTTTTCGCACGAGTGCTCATCATTGCGTTTCGACTCCTTCGTCTACCGACGCCCGTGGGCGCCGTCTTCGGCTTGAACACAAGTCATTCGGAGCGGCGACGCGGATGGACGGAACTTCAGTAAATTAATCTTTAATCGACTTAATGAGCTATCGGGGCCCGCGACACCGGCTAACCGCGCGATGCCGTGACATACCGGGGCACCAGGTCCACGTGCTCCGGGCGGCCGCGCCACAAGTGGGCCAACCCCAAGCAGGTGAACAGCTCGACGATGTTCCGCTCGGCGGTCTGCCAACCGTGCGCCGCCAGATACTCGGGGACATAACGGTATTCGCCGGGGTACATCAGACTGGCCAGGTCGATGTCGAGGCCGTGCCGCCGCCAGGAGTCGACGAACGCCTGCCGCGCCGCCTGCCGGGCCGGGGTCCAGGTGGCCATGTGGTCCGCGGTGAAGCGGCTGCCGGCCGCGCTCGCCCGCGTGACGTCTTGCAGCAACCGGTGCTGCGCATCGGGCGGCAGGTACCCGACGAGCAGTTGCTCAGCGATCCACACCGCCGGCGCGGCGGCGTCGAAGCCGGCCCGGTGCAGCGCGGCCAGCCAATCCTGGCGCAGATCGACGCCGATCGCGCGGCGGTGCGTCGTCGGCCGGGCGTCCACTCCCCGCAGCACTTCGGACTTGAAATCGAGGACCTCGGGCCGATCGATCTCGTACACCGTCGTGCCCCGCGGCCACCACAGCCGGTAGGGACGGGTGTCCAGGCCCGACCCCAGGATCACCACCTGGCGGATGCCCGCCCTGCCCGCGTCGGCGAGGAACTCGTCCGTGAATCTGCTGTAGGCCGCCTGAACGTCGATGAGCCCGGCGGTGATCGGGTTGCCGCCGTCGTCGTCGGCGTATCGCTCGTCGTCGATCGCCCGGGTGAAATAGTCCACCCCGGCGGCGCGCACGAATCGCTCCGCGAAGGGGTCGTCGATCAGCCCCTTGTTGGTGGCGACGGCCCGCACGACCGCGTCGAAAGTGGTGGCCAAGCCGTCGCCGGTGGCCGGGTTCCAGCGGGCGCCTGGCATTGTCCGCTCAGGTCCTGCTCAGCGGTCGGCGCGGCGCCGCGCGGCCAATCCGGCGGCCGCCCGCCACCCGAGCAACAGAACCGCGGTGACCGACGCGGCGACCACCACGAAACTCGCCGCCACGCCCGCCGAACTGGCTTTGCGCAGCAGCATGCCGACCACGATGGTGCACAGCCAGACGATCACCCCGGTGGGGGCCACCGCGGTCGGCCGCCGCCAGCCGCGTGACACCAGCCACCCGACCAGGGTTCCGGTGAGGAACGGCCAGGCCGTCGTCGCGACGCCGCCGAGGTTGAGCCCCTCGTCGTGGCTGCGCCGGCCGACGGCGCAGAAGACCAGCACCGCGACGACGTCTGCGAGTAGCGACACAAGCCAGGCCGAGGACTGGAGCCGAAGCATGCCGCGACACTACCGGGCGAGCTGGGCATCCTTGACCCCGCGGGCGCGGTGACCCTAAATTCGGCACCGATGAATCGGGGCAGGCTCGCGGTGGTGACCGGCGCCGGGTCGGGCATCGGCAGGGCGGTGGCCCTCGCGTTCGCCGCGCAAGGCGACCGGGTCGTCGCCGCCGATATCGACGAGGCGGCCGCGCAGGCCACCGCGCAGGCGCGGCCCGAGCTGATCACCGCGCTGCCGGTCGACGTCGCCGACCCCGCCCGGGTCGAGTTGCTACGCAACAGGACCCATGCCGAGGTGGGCGTGCCCACCATCGTGGTCAACGCCGCGGGATGGGACCGCACCGACCAATTCCTCAATGCCACACCGGAATTCGCGGCCAAGGTGGTGGCGATCAACTACCTCGGCCCGGTGCACGTCTGCGGTGCGTTCCTGCCGGGAATGATCGACGCGCAGGCCGGCGGCCGCGTCGTCAACCTGGCCAGCGACGCCGGCCGGGTCGGCAGCGCGGGCGAGACCATCTACGCCGGCGCCAAGGGCGGCGTCATCGCGCTCACCAAGTCCCTGGCCCGCGAGATGGCCCGGCACCAGATCACGGTGAACTGCGTGTGCCCGGGGCCGACGGACACCCCGCTGTTCCACGCGCAACCGGAAAAACTGAAAGAAGCCCTGGTCAAGGCGATCCCGTTTCGCCGGTTGGCCCGTCCCGAGGAGGTCGCCGCGCCGGTGCTGTTCTTCGCGTCGGACGCCGCGTCGTTCATCACCGGACAGGTGATCAGTGTCAGCGGCGGCCTGACGATGGCAGGTTAGTGGCAGGCTGACTCCTATGAGCACCGATGCGCCCCCCGCCTTTGACCGCGACGACCCCCTGGGGCTGGACGCCTCCCTGTCCGACGACGAGCTCGCCGTGCGCGACACCGTGCGGAAGTTCTGCGCCGAGCACGTCATCCCTTACGTCGGGGAGTGGTTCGAGATCGGCGACCTGCCGGTGCGCCAGCTCGCCAAGCAGTTCGGCGAGCTGGGCCTGCTCGGCATGCACCTGCACGGCTACGGCTGCGGCGGGGCCTCCGCCGTGCACTACGGCCTGGCCTGCACCGAGCTGGAGGCCGCCGACTCCGGCATCCGGTCGATGGTCTCGGTGCAGGGGTCGCTGGCGATGTTCGCCATCTGGCAGTTCGGCTCGGAGGACCAGAAGCAGCAGTGGCTGCCCGGCATGGCCGCCGGCGAACTGCTCGGCTGCTTCGGGCTGACCGAACCCGACGTCGGGTCCGACCCGGCCGCGATGAAAACCCGGGCGCGCCAGGATGGTTCGGACTGGGTGATCAACGGCCGCAAGCTGTGGATCACCAACGGCTCGGTCGCCGACGTGGCGATCGTGTGGGCCGCCACCGACGACGGGATTCGCGGCTTCGTGGTGCCCACCAAGACCCCCGGCTTCACCGCCAACACCATCCACCACAAGCTGTCGCTGCGGGCCTCGATCACCAGCGAGCTGGTGCTCGACGACGTGCGGGTGCCCGCCGACGCGATGCTGCCGGGGGCACGGGGACTGCGCGGGCCGCTGTCGTGCCTCTCGGAGGCGCGCTACGGCATCATCTGGGGGTCGATGGGCGCCGCGCGCTCGGCGTGGCAGGCCGCGCTCGACTACGCCACGCAGCGGACCCAGTTCGGCCGGCCGATCGCCGGATTCCAGTTGACGCAGGCCAAACTCGTCGACATGGCCGTCGAGCTGCACAAGGGGCAGCTGCTGTCGCTGCACCTCGGTCGCCTCAAGGACGGCGTCGGCCTGCGCCCCGAGCAGGTCAGCTTCGGCAAGCTCAACAACACCCGCGAGGCGATCAAGATCTGCCGCACCGCGCGAACCATCCTGGGCGGCAACGGGATATCGCTGGAGTACCCCGTCATCCGGCACATGGTCAACCTGGAATCGGTGCTGACCTACGAGGGCACGCCGGAGATGCACCAGCTCGTCCTCGGCCAGGCGTTCACCGGCAGCGACGCGTTCCGCTGAGAGGAGTACCGCCCATGGGATCTTTCGTACATCGGATCGGTGTCCTCGTCGCCGCCTGCGGGCTGCTGTGTGCGCCGGCGGCGAGCGCCGACCCGGTCACCCTGCCGCCGATGACGTCCGGTGGCGGCGGGCCGATCATCGGCGGCGGCAACAACTCCGGCATTTCCCAGCAGCTAACGGGCCTCGGCAACCCGAACGTCCAGGAGGTTGACGGCTCGGACGCGGCCCAGTTCATCACGGCCGCTGCCGCGGTCAGCAATCCGCAGCTTGCCGCCCCCTTCGGGCTGCTCAAGCGGGCGCTGGCATGCCAGACCAACAACGCGGGGTTCGGGGCGCGCGCCTACCGGCGCAACGACGGGCTGTGGGGCGGCGCGATGCTGGTCGCCTCGAAGAGCACCACACCCAACGTCGACGCCCTGACGGCGTGCGCCAAGACCAATTGGCGCAAACCCACGACCGGTTCGGACACGGCGATGTGCAATGGCGGCTGGACGACGCCCAATTCCTTCGACAGCCGCCGCAGCAACGCGGAGGCGTACTACATCTTCCTCGCCGGGACCAACGACGACTTCTGCAACCAACTCAACGGGAAGTACAAGACCAACGCCGCCGCGTGGCCGTTCTAAATCGCTTGCACGTGAGCGGTTTTCACCACGGTCGGCGCACCCGAATCCGTGCTTGGGGAGTGCGGCAACAGGGCGGCAACGGTCCATAACGCGATGCCGCCGACGAGCACGACAGCGCCGATGACGATGCCGGCGATCGCCATGCCACGGCCCTTCTGGCCGGTTCTCTTGATCTGGGAGAGCGCCACGAAGCCGAAGATGATGCCCAGAAAGGCGCCGATGAACATGCAGACCCAGCCGAACAGGGAACACACCAACGACGCGACGGCGAAGCCGTTCGTGCCGACCAGCTGTGGCGGCGGGTAACCGGGCGGCGGGTAACCGTAACCGCCCGCGGGAGGCGGCGGATAGCCATAACCGCCCGGCGGTGGGGGTGGGTACCTGGGCGGTTGTTCCGTCACGCGAGCCTCCTACATCGAGAGGCCACACTCTACTCGCGTTTCGCCTGGTAGAGGCGTAAATCGGCCGCCACGCTAGGGGCCGCCGCCGGTGCCGCCGTGGCCGCCGACGATGACACCCGGGGTACCGAAGGTACTGGCGAGGCCGCCACCGCCACCGCCACCGATGCCGGCGGCGCCGCCGACGCCGCCGGGCGGCGAGGGCAGCGCGGTGCCACCGGCCTGACCGGCAGCGCCGCCGAGACCGGCCCCACTGTCACCGCCGCCGGTGCCCCCGGCGCCGCCGGTCCCACCGGTGATGCCGCCACCACCGCCGCCGCCGCCTTCGGCCGAGGCGATCGTGCCGACCGTGCCGATGACCGTGGCGCCGCCCCCGCCGCCGCCACCGCCCGTGGGGTTGCCCTGGCCGGCCTGGCCCAGGGCCCCGGAGGCCGCTTCGCTGCCGAAGACGGCCCCGGCGCCGCCGCCCCCACCACCTCCGGGACCACCGGTGGGGCCGGCGGGGCCGCCGCCATCACCACCGTCACCGCCGCCGGCCGAGGCCGTCGTCGTGCCCACGGCGTCGGCATTACCGCCGGCGCCGCCGCGGCCGCCGGTGCCGCCGACGCCCCCACCCGTGCTGTCGCCGCCGGCGCCGCCGCCACCGCGGCCGCCGGTACCGCCGTCGCCGCCGGTGAACGCGGCGGCACCGGTGCCGACCGTGAAGTTGCTGACGCCGCCGTCGCCGCCCCGGCCCCCGTGGCCGCCGAGGCCGCCCGGACTGAAGCCGCCGGCGCCGCCGTTGCCGCCGGTGCCGGCGGTGCCGGTGGCGCTCGAGGCACCCGCGGGGCCACCCTGGCCGCCGGTACCGCCGGTGCCGCCGTTGCCGGCATGGCCGGCCAGCAGCGCCTGGTTGACGCCGCCGATCCCACCGTCGCCGCCGCGCCCGCCGTGACCGCCGTCCATCGACGAGGCCCCACCGAGCCCGCCGGTACCGCCGGCCCCACCGTTACCGCCCTGCCCGCCGAACAGGTGCATGTTGGCGCCGCCGGCCCCACCGTTACCGCCGTGCCCGCCGGTCGCGCCGGCCGGGCCCACCACGAGCCCGGCCGAACCCCCGTTGCCGCCAATCCCGCCGGTGCCGCCGGCGCCGGCGAACAACCCACTGGCGCCGCCGGCCCCACCGTTGCCACCGGTGCCGGCGGTGCCCGCGAGGGCGTTACCGCCGGCGCCGCCGTTGCCGCCGCGGCCCCACAGCCCCGCCGACCCACCGTTGCCGCCGTTTTGGCCCGTCGCGCCGGCCGCGCCGTTGCCCCCGTTGCCGATCAGGATGCCGCCGTCCGCGCCGTTGGCCCCGGGCGTGGTCCCGTTGGCACCGTCGCCGATCAGCGGGCGACCCACGAGCAACTCGGTCGGCGCATTGATCACGCCCAACACGTCTTGCTCGAGCGTCTGCAGCGGCGAGGCGTTGGCCGCCTCGGCCAGCGAATACGCTTGCCCCGCACCGGTTAACACGCGGACAAATTCGCTCTGGAACGCCGCGGCGCGCGCGCTCAACGACTGATAGACCTGGGCGTGGCCGGAGAACAGCGACGCGACGGCCGCCGACACCTCGTCGTCGGCGGCGGCCAGCAGCGCGACGGTCGGGGCCGCCGCCGATGCATTCGCGGCGCTCACCGCCGAACCGATGCCCGCCAGGTCCCACGCCGCCGACGCCACAAACTCTGGGATTGCCACCACATAGGACATCGCTGCCCCCTTCGGTCGCACACACGAGGAGCATCCAAAATCGTACGCCGTTTGCGACCCGATGTTCCGGCGTCCAGCAAACTTTTTTCCCGCGGCGCTACATTGCCCTCGGGGGAGCGAAAAGCCAACGTCGCCAACGCATTTGGCGCGTTCTTCGGCTCAGCCGTCGATGTGCGTCGGCGGGTCGGCCAAACCCGGATCCCCAGGCCGCCGGTCGGGACCCATCACGTCGCAGCGCCGTTCGGGCACCAGGTAGGAACTGGCGCCGTGCGGAACCAACTGGGGAGCCGCCACGCAGCGTTGCCAACTGCCGTCGGGCTGGACGGGTCCGTCGCACTTGCTGAGCACCGGCCCCCCGTACAGGCAGCCGGCGCCGGCCGGCGGCGCCGCGGCGATCAGTCCCGAGGCCGCCAGCAGGCCCGCGAACATTCCGACGACGCAGCGCTTCATGGATGCCTCCCGTCACATCGCCGCTGGGGCCTGGCAATGACGCTACCGCGGCGCTGTGATCCAGGTCACCGCCGGGCTAGCATGGAGCTGTTATGAGGGCGGTCGTCATCGCGGTCTGCTCCGCGATCGTGTCGGTGTTTCTCGGCGTCCCGGCGGTGGCGCACGCGGACCCGTGCGTCAACGGCACCGTCCGGCCCGGCCCGGGTGCCGCCGTCCTGCTGTGCCAGGACCGCGGCTGGTTGCTGGTCATCCCGAGGGGCGCGGCCGGCTACGGCCCGGATCAGCCGCTGCCACCGACGTGTGCGACGTTCGCGGACAAGTACATGTGCCCGACCGAACAGTGAGGCGCCCGGTCAGCAGGCCTGTATGCCCGCGCCCGCCGGCAACATAGGGTGGAGGGCATGTCGCGCCATCGCGTCGTCATCATCGGTAGCGGGTTCGGCGGTCTGAATGCGGCCCGGTCACTCAAGCGGGCCGATGTCGACGTCACCCTGATCTCGAAGACGACCAGCCACCTGTTCCAGCCGTTGCTGTACCAGGTGGCCACGGGCATCCTGTCCGAGGGCGACGTCGCCCCGACCACCCGCCTGGTCCTGCGCAAGCAGAAGAATGTCCGCGTGCTGTGGGGCGAGGTCAGCGCGATCGACCTGACGGCGAGGACGGTGACGTCGCACCTGATGGGCATGCAGACGGTGACCGGCTGCGACAGCCTCATCGTGGCCGCCGGCGCCCAGCAGTCCTATTTCGGCCACGACGAGTACGCCGCCTTTGCGCCCGGCATGAAGAGCATCGACGACGCGCTCGAGCTGCGGGCTCGCATCCTCGGCGCGTTCGAGGCCGCCGAGGTCGCCACCGACCCGGCCGAGCGGCAACGCCGGCTGACCTTCGTGGTGGTGGGCGCGGGGCCGACGGGCGTCGAGCTGGCCGGCGAGATCGTCCAGCTGGCCGAGCGCACGCTGGCAGGGGCGTTTCGGACCATCACGCCCAGCGAGTGCCGGGTCATCCTGCTCGACGCGGCGCCGGCGGTGCTGCCGCCGATGGGCGAAAAGCTCGGCCTGAAAGCCCAACGGCGGCTGGAAAAGATGGGCGTCGAGGTCCAGCTCAACGCGATGGTGACCACCGTCGACTACCTGGGCATCACGGTCAAGGACTCCGACGGAACCGAGCGCCGCATCGAATGCGCCTGCAAGGTGTGGGCCGCCGGCGTGCAGGCCAGCCCGCTGGGCGCGATGCTCGCCGAGCAGTCCGACGGGACCGAAACCGACCGCGCGGGACGGGTGATCGTCGAGCCCGACCTCACCGTCAAGGGCCACCCCTACGTCTTCGTCGTCGGCGACCTGATGTCCGTGCCGGGCGTGCCGGGCATGGCCCAGGGCGCGATCCAGGGGGCGCACTACGCCGCCGCGCTGATCAAGCAGGCGGTGAAGGGCCACGACGATCCGGCCAACCGAAAGCCGTTCGCGTACTTCGACAAGGGCAGCATGGCCCTCATCTCGCGGTACAGCGCCGTCGCCAAGGTCGGCAAGCTGGAGTTCGGCGGCTTCATCGCCTGGCTGGCGTGGCTGCTGTTGCACCTGCTGTACCTGGTCGGCTTCCGCAACCGCATCGCCGCCATGTTCTCCTGGGGGATCTCGTTCCTGGGCCGCACCCGCGGCCAGATGGCCATCACCAGCCAGATGATGTACGCCCGGCCGGTGGTGGACTGGGTGGAGCGCCAAGCGCAAGAGGGGTCGCTCGCCGCGGCCGAACGCATCGATTCGGCCGAGCGGCAAGCGGGCTAGCTCAGCGCCTGATCGATGTCCGCGATCAGGTCGTCGGTGCCCTCCAGGCCGACGGAGATGCGAACGACGTTGTCGCCCAACCCGATCGCGGCGCGGCCCTCGGGCCCCATCGCGCGGTGGGTGGTGGTCGCCGGGTGGGTCACCAGCGATTTGGCGTCGCCCAGGTTGTTGGAGATGTCGATCAGGCGCATCTTGTCCAGCACCTCGAAAGCCCGTTGCTTGGCGGCGGTTTCGGCGCAGTCGAGCGCGAAGGTGAGCACCGTCCCGCCGCCCGACATCTGCCGCTTGGCCAGGTCGTACTGCGGGTGCGACGGCAGGTACGGGTAGCGCACCCAGCTCACCGCCGGGTGGGTCTCCAGGAATTCGGCGATCCGGTGCGCCGAGGAATTGCCGTGCTCGACCCGAACGGCCAGCGTCTCAAGGCCTTTCAGCAACACCCAGGCGTTGAACGCGCTCATTGCCGGCCCGGTGTGCCGCATCAGCTTCTGCACCGGTCCGTCGATGTAGTCCTTGTCGCCGAGGATCGCGCCGCCCAGGACGCGGCCCTGCCCGTCGATGTGCTTGGTGGCCGAGTACACCACCACGTCCACCCCGAGCGGAAAGCCCTGCTGCAGCAGCGGTGTGGCAAAGACGTTGTCCAGCAACACTTTTGCGCCCGCGGCGTGAGCGAGCTCGGTCACCGCGGCGATGTCGACCAGGGACTGCATCGGGTTCGACGGCGTCTCGAAGAACACCGCCGCCGTGGGCACCGACAGCGCCTCCTCCCACTGCGCGAGGTCGTCGCCGTCGACGAAAACCGTTTCCACACCCCACCGCGGCAGGATCTCGTTGCACACCACGAAGCACGACCCGAACAGGCTGCGCGCCGCGACCAGCCGGTCGCCCGCGGCCAGCAGCGCGCCCAGCGAGGTGAACACCGCGGCCATGCCGCTCGCGGTGGCGAACGCCGCGGGCGCCCCCTCGATCAGGCGCAGCCGCTCCTCGAACATCGTCACGGTCGGGTTGCCGTACCGGGAGTACACGAAATGGTCCACCTCGCCGGTGAACGACTGCTCCGCGACGGCCGCCGAGGGGTAGACGTAGCCGGACGTCAGGAACATCGCCTCGGCGGTCTCCTCGAACCCCGATCGCAGCAGGCCGCCGCGCACGCCGAGGGTGGCCTGGCTGACGCCGTCGGGCAACGCCTTGGGCGTGCGGGCCGATTCGGTCATCCCTGCTTCCAGGGTAATCCGACGGCGCGCCAACCGGTTTCACCGCGATGACCGTGGGCGTCGAGCTGGCCTTCGAAGCCGTCCAGCACGTTGTAGGCCGGCGTGATGCCCAGCCGCGTGGACACCTCGGCCGCGCCGATGGAGCGATTGCCCGAGCGGCACAAGAAGATCACGGGCCGCTCCTGGTCGGCCGGCGGGACCTGTTGGTTCAGCTCGTCGGCGAAGTTCGCGTTGGGCATCCCGTTGCCCGTCACCCACTCGATGTACACCACGTCGCGGCCCAGGCTCGACAGGTCGGGCACGCCGACGAAGCGCCATTCGGCGTCGGTGCGGACGTCGACCAACACGGCGTTGGGGTTGTCGCTGAGTAGCTTCCACGCCTGCAGGGGCGTGATGTCTCCCGCGTAGCTCATCCGCGTGAGTCTCGCATAGTCAGCGCGTTCGCCACCTGTCGGGCACGGTCGCGCGCGGCCGCCACGTCCGGCGCGGTGGCCAGTGCCACGCCGAGCGGGGCGGACGGCCGTTGCGGGGCGAAGATGCGGAGATCGCTTTCCGGCACCCGCAGCGCGCCGCCGAGCGCGTCGACGGTCGGGGACCCGCCGTCGTGGCCGGCGTCGATCAGGTGGGCGGCGGCCGGCGACATCATCATGGTGTCCACCGGCAGGCCCAGGACGGCCCGGGCGTGCAGTTCGAAGGCCGAGAGCCGCTGGCTGCGCAGGGTCACCCAGACGCTCGGGTGCGGGTGCGCGGTGACGTCGGAGAAGTACACCTCGTCGCCCTTGATCATCAATTCGACGCCGAAGACGCCCCGCCCGCCCAGCGCCTTGATGATCCGCGCGGCGATCGACTTGGCGGAGTCCACCGCGGCGTCGCTCATCTGCTGCGGTTGCCACGATTCCAGGACGGCGCCGTCGGCGTCCCGGTGGCCGATCGGTGAGCAGAACTCCAGCACCGGACCGGTCGGGCCCTCCTTGCGCACGGCGAGCAGGGTGACGTCGAAGTCGACGTCGACGACCGTCTCGGCCATCACCCGGCCCCCCGAGTTCCCCACCGCGCGCTGCCAGGCCGGCTCGATGTCGTCGGGCCCGGAGACCACCGAGTGCCCCCGCCCCGACACCGGCTTGACCAGCAACGGATACCCCGCGTGCGCGGCGACCGCCTGCAGTTCGCCGACCGATCCCACGAACCAGAACGGCGCGGTGGGCAGCCCCAGCTCGTCGGCCGCCAGCCGGCGCAGGGCCTCGCGGTCGGCGGTGAGCCGCACGGTGCGGGCGTTCGGCACCAGCTCGGTGCGCTCGTGGTCGTGGCTCAGCGCCTCGACGGCGACCGCGTCGGTGGCCGTCACCACGAACTGGGGTTTGTGCTGTTGAATCGCCCCCGCCAGCTCGTCGGCGTCGGCCAGGCGCTCCTCGACGGCGATCACCCGCGCGCCGAGGTGCCGCAGCGCGGTCGCCAGCTCCCGGCTGAGCTCACCGGAACCGAGCAGCAGCACCTTCGGCGCGCCGTCGGGATCGTGGGGGGGAGTTTGCGGGGGCAGGACAAGCGCCGTCGTCTTGTCGTCCTGTCCTTCGCTGAAGCCGTCGGTCACCGCTCAAGGATAGGTCGGTTCCAACGGCCCTAGGGCTGGCCGGGAAGCAGCCGCACCATCAGGCCGTTGGCCTCGGCCAGCACCGCGTCGTCGCCGTCGACCAATTCCGCCGCGACGAACGCCTTGCGGCCCTCGGCCGTGGTGACGCGGCCGCGCACCGCCAGCGGCGCGTCGATCGGCGTGACCTTGCGGTAGTCGACGTGCAGGAAGGCGGTGCGGCTGATCGGCCGCCCCGCGGCGTGGGAAATCATGCCGAACATGTGGTCAAACAGCAGCGGCAGCACGCCGCCGTGCACGGCGTGATTGCCGCCGACGTGAAACCGGCTGAAGTACCCGGTCATTTCGACGCCGTCGGGGGCGTAGCGCGTCAACGTCCAGGGGGGCAGCAGCAGGCTGCCCATGCCGGGCAGGTCGGGCGTCCGGCCGGCCGGCGCCTGGCCCTCGTCGGCCCGGAACGGGCGGAGCACCTCGACGAGGGCGGCGGCGCGGCCGGCCGCGTCGTCCCAGACGTCGTCGGCGGGGTTCGCGGACACGGCCAGGTCCTGCAGCGCTCGCATCGCCGCGACGAACCGGCCGAACCCCGGGCCGGGGCTGGCCGGGCCGTATTCGGGAAAGCCGCCGTGGTGTTCGTATTCGGGGTCGAGTTCTTTCGGGTCCGCCTCGGTCACGGGCGGGCCGCCAGGACGTCGCGGCGCACGATCGTCTGATCGCGGCCGGGCCCGACGCCGATGCATGAAATGTGGGCTCCGGCAAGCTCTTCCAGCCGCAACACGTAGTCGCGCGCCTTGGCGGGTAGGTCGTCGAACTCCCGGGCGTCCGAGATGTCTTCCCACCAGCCGGGCAGCTCCTCGTAGATGGGTTGGGCGCGGTGCAGGTCGCTCTGGGTCATCGGCATGTCGGCCGTGCGCTCCCCGTCGATCTGGTAGCCCACGCACACCGGCACGGTTTCCAGGCTGGAGAGCACGTCGAGCTTGGTCAAAAAGAAGTCGGTGATGCCGTTGACCCGGGTGGCGTAGCGGGCGACGACGGCGTCGAACCAGCCGCAGCGGCGGCGCCGGCCGGTGGTGACGCCGAATTCGCCGCCGGTCTTGGACAGGTATTCGCCGTTCTCGTCGAACAGCTCGGTGGGGAACGGCCCCGAGCCCACCCGGGTGGTGTAGGCCTTGAGGATTCCGAGCACGGTGGTGATCCGCGTCGGCCCGATCCCCGACCCCACGCACGCGCCGCCCGCCGTCGGGTTCGACGACGTCACGTAGGGGTAGGTGCCGTGGTCGACGTCGAGCAGCGTGCCCTGGGAGCCCTCCAGCAACACCGTCTCCCCGGCCTCCAGCGCCGTGTTGAGCAGCCGCCGGGTGTCGCGGATGCGGTGGCGAAAGCCCTCCGCCTGCCCCAGGAGGGCCTCGACGATCTGGTGCGGGTCCAGCGCCTTGCGGTTGTAGATCTTGACCAGGATCTGGTTCTTCAGGTCCAGCGCGGCCTCGACCTTGTGGGTCAGCAGCTCGGGGTCGAGGACGTCGGCGACCCGGATCCCCTGGCGGGCGATCTTGTCCTGGTAGCACGGCCCGATGCCGCGGCCGGTGGTGCCGATCTTCTTGTTGCCCATGTAGCGCTCGGTGACCTTGTCGATGGCGACGTGGTAGGGCAGCAGCAGGTGCGCGTCGGCGGAGATCAGCAGCTTGGTGGTGTCGACGCCGCGGTCCTCGAGGCCCTTGAGCTCGTCGAGCAGCACCCCGGGGTCGACCACCACGCCGTTGCCGATCACGTTGGTGACGCCGGGCGTCAGCACCCCCGACGGGATCAGGTGGAGAGCGAAATTCTCGCCACTGGGCAGGACGACGGTATGCCCGGCGTTGTTGCCGCCCTGATAGCGCACCACCCACTGCACGCGCCCGCCGAGCAGGTCGGTGGCCTTACCTTTGCCCTCGTCGCCCCACTGGGCGCCGATGAGGACGATTGCCGGCATGCCTTGCTCCCGCCTAATCCCACGCGTTTCAGCCTGCTTATTCGTGGTGATCGCAAGCGCGGCGCAGCCGGGCGCAGCGGGTCACCACAATAGTGTGGTCCAGCCGGTGACCCACCCTATCCCAGGAGGTTGCGAGGAACCCATGAATAACGTGGGGGTGTTGGTGTTCGGCGATCGTCGGGTGCCCGGGCCGCTGACCGGCCTGCCGGTGCAGGCGGCCGATATCGACGCCGCGATCGGGCCGTACCGGCGCCTGGCGGTCGTCGGCGCCGATGCCGACCTGGCCGCGGTGCTGACCCGGTTGCTGCGCGCCGACCGGCTCGACGTCGAGGTGGCCTACGTGCCGCCCCGCCGCACCCGCGCCACCCGGATCTATCGCCTGCCGACCGGCCGCCGCGCGGCGCGGCGCGCCCGCGCCGGCTCGGCCCGCCGGGTGACCCTGATCCGCGACGAGACCGGATCGGTGGTCGTCGGCCGCGCCGGCTGGCTGCCCGCCGACGGCGCGACGCTGCTGCGCGGCGAGGCGGTCGTCGACGACACCACGCTGTTCGACGGCGAGGTCGCCGCCGTGCGCATCGAGCCGACGCTGGCGCTGCCGGGGCTGCGGGCCTCGGTACGGAGGGGCCGCTGGGTCGCCGGCCGCGCGGCGCAGCTGGGCAGCACCGGCGTCACGGTCGTGCGCGACGGCGTCGCGGGGCCGCGCCCGGCGCGCCGGTCGACGTTCTACCGCCACGTCGAAGGGTGGCTGCTGGTCCGGTAATTTTTCAGCGTGAGCTTCCCCGCGCGCCAACACGAATCCGTGCGGCCCAGCCCGATCTTCCTTGGCCTGGTCGCGTTGACGGCGGCCGGCGGCGTGCTGGCCTGGCTGGCCGGATCGAGCGTGCGGCCGCTGTCCTACGCCGGTGTCTTTACTTTCGTGATCGCGGGCTGGCTGGTGTCGCTGTGCCTGCACGAATTCGGGCACGCCGTGACCGCCTGGCGCTTCGGCGACCACGACGTCGCCGTCCGCGGCTACCTGACGCTGGATCCGCGGCGCTACAGCCACCCCGCGCTCTCGCTCGTGCTGCCGATGGTGGTCATCCTGCTCGGCGGCATCGGGCTGCCGGGCGCCGCGGTGTACGTGCGGACGTGGTTCATGACCCCGACCCGCCGCACCCTGGTCAGCCTGGCGGGCCCGGCCGCCAACCTGGTGCTGGCGGTGCTGCTGCTGGCGTTGACCCGGGCGCTGTACGACCCGGCCCACGCGGTGCTGTGGGCCGGGGTGGCGTTTTTGGGCTTTCTTCAGCTGACCGCGGTGCTGCTGAACCTGCTGCCCGTTCCGGGCCTGGACGGCTACGACGCGCTGGAACCGCACCTGAGCCCGGAGACGCAGCGGGCCCTGGCGCCCGCCAAGCAGTGGGGCTTTTTCGTCCTGCTGTTTCTGCTGCTGGCGGCCAGCTCCTGGTTCTTCGCCCTGGTGCTGTGGCTCTTCGATTTCTCCGGTGTGCCGCACTGGCTGGTGTCCGCCGGCAACCAGCTGACCCGGTTCTGGAGTCGCTGGGTCTAACGGTTGCCATATATGCGCAATTGCGCATATATTGCTGGGCTATGGGCGCCGGCCACAATCACACCCCCGCCGAGGGCGACTCGTCCCGGATGGTCGCCCGCATGGTCGCGGCCGCGGCGATCCTGGCGACCTTTTTCGTCATCGAGTTGACCACCTCGCTGCTGATCAACTCGATCGCGCTGCTGGCCGATGCGGGGCACATGCTGACCGACGTCGTCGCGGTGTTCATGGGGCTGACCGCGGTAACCCTGGCCAGGCGCGGCAGCTCGTCTCCCGCGCGCACCTACGGCTGGCATCGGGCGGAGGTGTTCACCGCGGTCGCCAACGCCGGGCTGCTGATCGGGGTGGCCCTGTTCATCCTTTGGGAAGCCATCCAGCGGCTCAGGGAAACCCCGTCGATCCCCGGCGTGCCGATGATCGTCGTCGCGCTGCTCGGCCTGCTGGCCAACCTGGCGGTCGCGCTGCTGCTGCGGTCGCACTCGGGAAGCAGCCTGGCCGTCAAGGGCGCCTACATGGAGGTGGTGGCCGACAGCGTCGGCAGCCTGGGCGTGCTGATCGCCGGCATCGTCACGGTCACGACGCACTGGCCGTACGCCGACGTGGTGGTCGCGGTGTTGGTCGCGCTGTGGGTGGCGCCCCGGGCCATCTCCCTGGCCCGCGACGCGCTGCGCATCCTGTCCGAGGCCTCGCCGGCCCACATCGACGTGGAGGAGCTGCGCGGCGCGCTCGGTGCGGTCGACGGCGTGACCGAGGTGCACGACCTGCACGTGTGGACGCTCTCGCCCGGCAAGGACATGTGCACGGCGCATTTGACCAGCGATGGCGACTCGGACCGCGTGCTGCAGGACGCGCGCGCGGTGCTGTCGGCGCGCGGACTGGATCACGCGACCGTCCAGATCGAGGGCCCCGGCGGCGGCGACTCGTGCTCGGAGAGCTCTGGGAGCTACTGAAGCCCCAGCGCCCCGCGCGCCGCGGGGTCGCAGTCGTCGAGCAGGTCCAGGCAACGCTGGTATTCGTCGGTCTCGCCGATGGTGTCGGCGGCCTTCGCCAGCGCCGCGACGCAACGCAGGAAGCCCCGGTTGGGCTCGTGCGCGTACGGCACCGGCCCGAAGCCCTTCCAGCCGTTGCGGCGCAGCTGGTCCAGGCCGCGGTGGTAACCGGTGCGGGCGTAGGCGTACGCGGTGACGGCCTTGTCCTCCGCCAGCGCCTCTTCGGCGAGGGCCGCCCAGGCCACCGACGCCGACGGGTGCGCGGCGGCGACGGAGCTGGGGTTTTCGTTGGCGAGCAGCTCCGCCTCGGCATCGCTGTCGCCGGGCAGCAGGATCGGATCGGGTCCGAGAAGATCTCCCATCGAGGTCATGGTGTCTATTTTGCCGTCCCCCCGGTGCGGGTCGCTAAGCTCCTTGCATGCCCAACCCACCCGAACCCGACCGCGGCGGCGCGCCGAGGCGGCCCGGGTTCGATCCACGCGAATCGCGCAACGAGCCTGGCGCCGACGCGCCCGGCGGCGAGGGAGCCGAGGGCCAGCCGATGGTGCCGAGCGATCCCGAGACCGAGACCGTGGTGATCAACAAACCCGATCAGGGCGACGGCCCCGACGCGGATCCGGACGGGGCACAACGCGAACGTCGTTTCACCGCACCGGGATTCGACGCGAAGGAGACTCAGGTCATCGCGACGTCCGCCGAGCCCGCCACCGAGGTGTTCGCGTCACCGCCCGGGGCGGAAGCCCCGCCGCCACCGCAGGCCGCCCCCCCGAAAGCCGCTGTGCCGCAATCCATTCCGCCCCGATTGGGGGCCAAGCTGCGGACGACGCGGCAAATCAACTGGGGCTGGATACTGGCGCTGGTGGTGGTCGTGCTCGCGCTGGCGGCGATCGCGATCCTGGGGACCGTGCTGCTGACCCGCAGCAAGCACTCGAAAGTCTCTGAGGAAGACCAGGTTCGGCACACCATCCAGCAGTACGACGTCGCGGTGCAACGGGGCGATCTGACCGCGCTGCGCACCATCACGTGCGGCAACGCCCGCGACGGGTATGTCGATTACGACGAACACGCCTGGCAGGAGACCTACCAGCGGGTATCGGCGGCCAAGCAGTATCCGGTGATCGCCAGCATCGACCAGGTCGTCGTCAACGGCCAGCACGCCGAGGCGAACATCACCACGTTCATGGCCTACGACCCGTCGCTGCGCTCGACCCGCAGCCTCGACCTGCAGTACCGCGACGACCACTGGAAGATCTGCCAGTCCCCCAGCGGCTAGCTATTGATCGCGAGCAGACGCAAAATCGCACATTCCTTCGCGGAATCGTGCGATTTTGCGTCTGCTCGGCAAGGGGGGTTGGCCCCCGGCTCGGCAGCGTCAGCCCAGGGACTTTGCGGCGCAGTGCAGGTCGTTGCAGGCCTCGACGACGCGCTGGGTCATGCCGGCCTCGGCCATCTTGAGGTAGGTGCGTGGGTCGTAGGCCTTCTTGACGCCGACCTCGCCGTCGATTTTGAGCACGCCGTCGTAGTTGGTGAACATGTGACCGGCGATCGGGCGGGTGAACGCGTACTGGGTGTCGGTGTCGACGTTCATCTTCACCACGCCGTAGCGCAGCGCCTCCTCGATCTCCGACTTCAGCGAGCCCGAACCGCCGTGGAACACGAAGTCGAACGGCTTGGCTCCGTCGGGCAGGCCCAGCTTGGCGCACGCCACCTGCTGCCCCTGCGCGAGGATGTCGGGGCGCAGCTTGACGTTGCCGGGCTTGTAGACGCCGTGCACGTTGCCGAACGTCGCGGCCAGCAGGTACTTGCCGTGCTCGCCGTGGCCCAGCGCATCGATCGTCTTCTCGAAGTCCGCGGGCGTGGTGTAGAGCTTGTCGTTGATCTCGTTGGCGACGCCGTCCTCCTCGCCGCCCACCACGCCGATCTCGATCTCCAGGACGATCTTGGCCGCCGCCGCCTCCTTGAGCAGCTCCTGCGCGATGACCAGGTTCTCGTCGATCGGCACCGCCGAGCCGTCCCACATGTGGGACTGGAAAAGGGGGTCGCGGCCCGCGCTCACCCGTTCCGCCGAGATCGCCAGCAGCGGGCGCACGTAGCTGTCCAGCTTGTCCTTGGGGCAGTGGTCGGTGTGCAGCGCGACGTTGACCGGGTATCTGGCCGCGACGACGCGGGTGAACTCCGCCAGCGCGACGGCGCCGGTCACCATGTCCTTGACCCCGAGGCCGGACGCGAACTCCGCGCCGCCGGTGGAGAATTGGATGATGCCGTCGCTGCCGGCGTCGGCGAAGCCTTTGATCGCGGCGTTGACCGTCTCCGACGAGGTGCAGTTGATGGCCGGGAAGGCGTAGGAGTTCTCCTTCGCCCGGCCCAGCATCTCGGCGTAGATCTCGGGGGTGGCGATCGGCATGGGCTCCTCCTGGCGACTGGGCCCATCCAGTATCGCAACAACGGTATGTTGAAGCATCGTGAGCACCACCGTGACGGCCTTGCCGAACATCCTCGACCCGATGTACTGGCTGGGCGCGGGTGGCGTCTTCGGATCGGCGGTGCTGCCCGGCATCCTGGTCATCGTCTTCATCGAGACCGGGCTGCTGTTTCCGCTGCTCCCCGGGGAATCGCTGCTGTTCACCGGCGGGCTGCTGGCCGCGCACCCCAACCCGCCCGCGAACATCTGGGTGCTGGCGCCGTCCGTCGCCGTCGTCGCGATCCTGGGCGACCAATGCGGATATTTCATCGGGCGGCGGATCGGGCCGGCGCTGTTCAAGAAGGAAGACTCCCGCTTCTTCAAGAAGCACTACGTGACCGAGTCGCACGCGTTCTTCGAGAAGTACGGGCCCTGGGCGGTCATCCTGGCCCGGTTCGCGCCGTTCGTGCGGACGTTCGTCCCGCCGGTGGCCGGGGTGTCGTACATGCGCTACCCGGTGTTCCTCGGGTTCGACATCGTCGGCGGCATCCTGTGGGGCGGCGGTGTGACGCTGGCGGGCTACTTCCTGGGCACCGTGCCGTTCGTGCACCACAACCTGGAAAAGATCATTCTGGGCATCCTGTTCGTGTCGCTGATCCCGGCGTTCGTCGCCGCCTGGCGCGCCTACCGGGGGCGCCGCCGCGGGTCCGACGAGACCGACTCAGGACACCCGACTTCTGCGGTACGCAACGAAAGCGTCTAGCAGGTCGGGCCGGTCGATCGAGCTCTGCTGCACCGCCTGGTCCGGCGCGGTCCCGAGCAGGATCCGCTTGATCGGGATCTCGAGCCGCTTGCCGGTCAGCGTCCGCGGGATGCCGGGAACGTCGAGGATGTCGTCGGGCACGTGCCGCGGCGAGGCGTGCTGACGGATCTCGGCGACGATCCTCGACCGCAGCGCGTCATCCAATGCGACGCCGTCCGCCAGGTGCACGAACAGCGGCATCCAGTAGCCGCCGTCGTCCTGCTCGACGCCGACCACCAGGCAGTCGGTCACCTCCGGCATGCGTTCGACCGCCGTGTAGATCTCCGCGCTGCCCATCCGCACGCCCATCCGGTTCAGGGTGGCGTCCGAACGGCCGTGCACCACAACGGATCCCCGGTCGCTGATGGTGATCCAGTCCCCGTGGCACCACACGCCCGGGTACTTGTCGAAGTAGGCGGCGCGGTAGCGGCTGCCGTCGTCGTCGTTCCAGAAGGACACCGGCATGGACGGCATCGGCTTGGTCACCACCAGCTCGCCCTCCTCCCCGATGACGGGGTGGCCCTGGCCCTGCCAGGCCTCGATGGCCGCGCCGAGGCACAGGCACGACAGCTCGCCGGCCACCACGGGCAGGATCGAGCAGCCGCCGATGAAGGCCGTGCACACGTCGGTCCCGCCGCTCATCGAGATCACCGGAACCGCGCGGCCGAGTCCCTCTTGCACCCAACGGAATCCGGACGCCGGCAGCGGCGACCCGGTGGATCCGACCGCGCGCACGCCATCCAGTTTGTACGACGCGCCCGGCCTCAATTCCTGTTTGGCACAAGCCAATAGGTAGCCCGCACCGGCGCCGAGGAATGTGACGCCGGCCTCGGCGGCAACCTGCCAGAGCCCATCGGTGCCCGGATGCGTCGGGCTGCCGTCGTAGAGGACGATGGTGGTGCCGGCCAGCAGCCCGGACACCAGGAAGTTCCACATCATCCAGCTCGTCGACGAGTACCACAGGAAGCGGTCGCCCGGGTGCAGATCCAGTTGCAGGTTCAGGTATTTCAGATGCTCGACCACCACGCCGCCGTGACCGTGCACGATGCCCTTCGGCTTGCCCGTCGTTCCCGACGAGAACATCACCCACAGCGGGTGGGCGAACGGGACCGGCGTGATCTCGAGGGCGGCATCGTTGTCGACCGCCGCGGCCCACGCCACGGTGTCGCCGTCGGCGTCGAGCCCGAGCCGCGGCACCACCACGGTGGCCTTCAGCGTCGGCATCGCACCCCGGATCGTGGCCAGCTCCGCGCGCCGATCGATGCGCTTGCCCGCGTACACCGAGCCGTCGGTGGCGACCAGCACGGCCGGCTCCACCTGGCCCAGCCGGGCGATCACGCCGTCGACCGACACGTCCTGGTTGCACACCGCCCAGATCGCGCCCACGCTGGCCGCGGCCAGCGCGGCGACGACGGCCTCGGCGACGTTGGGCAGATACCCGACGACGGCGTCGCCGGGCTTGACGCCCAGGTTGCGCAGGTAGGCGGCGAAGGCCGCCGTCTCGCGCTGCAGCCGCGCCCAGGACCACTCGGTGGATCCGTCCTCGCCGACGGCGATCAGCGCCGGGCGCTCGTCGGTGGCGTGCCGGAAGATCTCGGTGGCGTAGTTGAGCGTGGCGCCGGGGAACCACTCGGCGCCGGGCATGGAACGCTCACCCAGCACCGCGCGGGGCGAGCTGCCCGCCCGGATGTCGAAGTAGGCCCAGATGGCGTCCCAGAACCAGTCGATGTCGTGCACCGACTTTGCCCACAGGCCTTGGTAGTCGGCGTACTCGCCGCGGCCGGTCTCGGCCAGCCAGGCCATGAAGCGGGTGAGGTTGGCGCCGGCAAGCGTTGCCTCGTCGGGGATCCAGCCGCCGCCCAGTTCGCTCATTTGTCGATCACGGCGGTGACGTTACAGGCGGCCTCCATCAGCATCCACCCCGAGAGCTGCACCGACAGATCGCGTTCGGCGATCTCGGAAGCGTTGACCGCGCCCTCGACGAATTGCGCCTCTTCGCCACCCGCCTTGGGCAGCTCGGCGTCGCGGTCCCAGAACGCGCCGAACAGCGGCAGCCCGGCCACCGTTTGCCGGTAGTCCCAGGCCGATTTCGCCGACGACAGCACGATGGTGCGCGCGGTGTCGCGTGCGACCACGTCGTCGGCGGAGTCGCCCGGCAGGGTGGTGGCGACCAGTGCGAGGTAGCGGGCGGTGATGCCGCCGAACAGGCCGCCGTCGCCGCCGCCGGCGCCGCGCAGCACGCCCGACGGTGCCATCTGCTCGCTGACCGCCGCCACCAGCCGGTGCACCCGGGCCTGATGCCGGGCCCGAGCCTCGGCGCCGGTGCGCGCGGCGAGCTCGGTCTCCAGGCCCAGCACCACGCCCTGGCAGTAGGTGTACTGCGCGCGCACCAGCGAGCCGGACTTGATGCCGTCGAACACCAGGTGCGTCTCCGGGTCGATCAGGGTGGCATCGATCCAGTCGCTCATCTGGTCGGCCCGCTGCAGGTGCTCCCCGTAGCGGGCGAGGAAGATGCCGGCCGGGCCGTTGGCCGGGGCGTTGAAGAACTTGTCCTGCTTGCGCCACGGGATGCCGCCGCCGTCCCCGGGCGCCCACGCGTCGACGAACTGGTCGGCGAGCTTGGGCAGCGCGCGATGGCGCTCGACGCCGGCGAGCCGGGCCGCGCGTTCCAGCGCCAGCGCCAGCCACGCCATGTCGTCGTAATAGCTGTTGGTCCACCTCAGGTTGTTGCGCAGCCGGTGGCTGCGGACCTGGCGGTTGATCATCGTGTGCCGGTGCGGTTGCGGATCGCGCAGCTGCGCGTCGACCAGGCAGTCCAGCAGGTGCGCCTGCCACCAGTAGTGCCAGGTGCCGAACAGCCGGTCCTTGCGGGTCGGCGGCCAGGCCACCACCCCGAGCTGGGTGCCCGGCAGCGCCCACAGCCGCTTCAGGTGTCGCTGCGCGACAGCGGCTTCGGAGCTGGCCGCCCGGTTGGCCCATAGCTGATCCATACCGCTCGATCCTGCCCTAGGCCGCCGCCGGAGGATGCTGGAGGCCATGGGCGATCTGACGGGCCTGACGGTCAATGGGCGGCGACACGAGGTCGACGCCGCGGACGACACCCCGCTGCTGTACGTGTTGCGCAACCACCTGGGCTTGAAGGGCACCCGGTTCGGCTGCGGGGTGGGGCTGTGCGGGGCGTGTTTCGTGCTCGCCGACGGCCGGCCCGTCTATTCCTGCGACACCCCGCTGTGGTCGGTGGCCGGCAAGTCGATCCGCACCGTCGAGGGACTGGGCGACGACGGGGAGCCGCACCCGGTGGCACGCGCGATCGTCGCCGGGCAGGCGGCCCAATGCGGCTACTGCATGTCGGGGATCGTGGTGGCGGCCGCGGCGCTACTGGCCGACAACCCGGACCCGACGGAGGACGAGGTGCGCGCCGCCCTGGACGCCAACCTGTGTCGGTGCGGCTCGCACAATCGCGTGGTCGCGGCGGTGCTGAGCGCCGGGGCCGAGTTACGGGGGTCCGCCGATGCCTGAGTCGCCTGCGCTGCCGGAGTCGCTGGCCGCCAATCCCATTCTGGGCGAATGGATTCGGATCGACCCGGACGGCGTCGTCGAGGTCCGCTCGGGCAAGGTCGAGCTGGGCCAGGGCGTATTGACGGCGCTGGCGCAGATCGCCGCCGAGGAGCTTGACGTGGGCGTGGCGCGCGTCCGGATGATCGCCGCGACGACGGATCGCAGCCCCGACGAGGGCTTCACCGCCGGCAGCCGGTCGATCCAGCAGTCGGGGGCCGCGCTGCGCCAGGCGTGCGCCGAGGCGCGGGCGATCTATCTGGACGCGGCGGCGGCCAAGCTGTCCGTCGCGCCCGACGAGTTGGACGTGGTCGACGGCGAGTTCAGCGGTCCGCACGGATTGGTCACCAGTTATTGGGAACTCGCCGACGATTCGCTGCTGGATCGGGCCGCCACCGGGGAAGCGGCCCCGAAGCCCGAGGCGGACTACGCGGTCGTCGGCACCGACGTCGCGCGGCTGGATTTGCCCGACAAGCTGACCGGGCGGCCGCGCTACCTGCACGACCTCGTGGTGGACGGGCAGCTGTACGGCCGCGTCGTCCGCCCGCCGTCGCGCGGGGCTCACCTGCGCGACGTCGACACCGGCCCGACGCTTGCTATGGCGGGCGTGGTCACCGTGGTGCGTGACGGCGAGTTCCTCGGCGTGATCGCCGAGCGGGAGGAGGTCGCGGTGCGCGCGGCCGAGCGCCTGCGCGCCGACGCCACCTGGGACCGGCGACCGACGCTGCCCGACGAGGACGACCTGCCGGCGTTTCTGCTGTCGGCGGCGGCCGAGACGTCGGTGCTGGCGTCCAAAGAGGCTGCGGCGCCGGTTCATTCGTCGCGGTCGCATTCGGCCCGCTACCACCGCCCGTACCTGGTGCACGCCTCGATCGGCCCGTCGGCCGCGGCGGCGCTCGCGCAGCCCGGCGGCCGCCTGGAGGTCTGGTCACACAGCCAGGGGGTGCACGTACTGCGGCGCGAACTGGCCGCGGCGCTGGACCTGCCGGCCGGTGCGGTGGTGGTGCGCCACGTCGAGGGCGCCGGGTGCTACGGGCACAACGGCGCCGACGACGCCGCCATGGACGCCGCGGTGCTGGCGCGGGCGGTGCCCGGGCGCCCGGTGCACCTGGTCTGGTCGCGCGCCGACGAATTGTCCTGGGCGCCGTTTGGTCCCGCGGCGGTGGTCGAGATCGCCGCCGATTGCGGGGACGACGGCGCCGTCGTCGACTGGCGCCACGAGATCTGGAGCGGCAGCTACATGGGCCGGCCCGGCACGACGCCGACGCCGGCCTTCCTGGCGGCCGGCGAGCGCGCCGGTGGCGAGCCGATCCGCGCCGGCGGCGAGCCGCCGGTCGAGTGGGGCGGCGGCACCGGCCGCAATGCGGTCCCGGGCTACGACTTTCCGTCCTACCGGGTGATCAACCACCTGTTGACCGAGATGCCGCTGCGCACCTCGGCGCTGCGCTCGCTGGGGGCGTTCGTCAATGTCTTTGCGGCGGAATCGTTCATGGACGAGCTGGCGGTGGCTGCGGCGCGCGATCCGCTCGAGTTCCGGTTGGCGCAGCTGTCGGACGAGCGCGGGCGCGCGGTGCTGCGGGCGGCGGCGGAGCGCGCCGGCTGGGCGGGGCGCGCGCGGCGGGAATCGGTCGGGCACGGCATCGGGTATGCGCGCTACAAGAATTCGGCCGCCTACTGCGCGGTGGTCGCCGAGGTCGAGGCGCTCGAGCGGGTCCGGGTGCGCCGGCTGGTCATCGCGGTGGACGCCGGGCTGGTGATCAATCCCGACGGCGCGGCCAATCAGATCGAAGGCGGCGCGGTGCAGGCTACCAGCTGGACCCTCAAGGAGCGGGTCCGCTTCGACGGGTTCGGCGTCACCAGCGACACCTGGGAGACCTACCCGATCCTGCGGTTCTCCGAGGTGCCCGCGGTCGACGTCGAATTCCTTGCCGGACAGGGCAATCCCCCGTTGGGCATCGGCGAGTGCGCCCAGGGCCCGACGGCCGCCGCGATCGCCAACGCGGTCCGCGACGCGATCGGCGTGCGGGTGCGCTCGCTGCCGCTGACGCCCGAGCAGCTCATCGCCGCGATGGATTAGCCAGCGCGACAAGCAAGTCGCGCAACCCGGTGAGCGAGTGCGCCGGCAAGAACAGGTCGCAATAGGGCAGGGCCGCCGCCATCGAACCGGCCAGCGGCTGGAAATCGCCGTGCGCCGCGCGGGGATTGAGCCACACCAGCGTCGCGGCGCGGCGGCGCAGCCTGGCCATCGCGTGGGCGAGCACGTCGGGCGGATCGGCGTCCCAGCCGTCGGAGGCGATGATCACCACCGCGCCGCGCAGCGCGTTGCCGTGCGGCGGGGCGAGCAGGGCGCCGACGCTGCGGCCGATGAACGTGCCGCCGTAGCGGTCGGTGACTTTCGCGTTGGCTTTCTGCAGCGCCACCTCGGCGGAGCGGTGCGACAGTACCGACGTGAGCCGGGTCAGCGACGTCGAGAACGCGAAGACCTCCGGCCGCAGGCCGTGCCGGCGCAGCGCGGCGGCACGCATCAGATGCAGGTACACCGCGGCGTAGGGCTGCATCGAGCGGCTCACGTCGCAGGCCAGGACCACCCGGCGGGGCCGGCGGCGGGGCCGGGTGCGCGCCACTTTCACTGATTCCCAGCCGGTTTGGCGCGCGGCGTTCATCGTGGCGCGCAGGTCGATGCGTTTGCCGCCCGCGCTGGGCTCGAACCGCATGCTGCGCCGCCGCGGCCAGCGCGCGACCGTGGCCTCCAGCCAGGAGCCCAGCAGGCGGAGGTCCCCGGCGTCGAAGCTGTCGAACGGCTCGTCGGCGCGGGCGGCGATCCGGCTGGGCAGCAGATCGGGCAGCAGGACGCTCGTTTCCTCGGCTGCGTCCCGGACGGTGGACGCGCGGGTGGCCCAGGGCAGTTGTCGGGCGCCGGCGTTCGGCGCGGC
>NZ_LZIS01000240.1 GCF_001667015.1 Mycobacterium sp. E3198
GCTGTCCGGCGGGGTGGATTCGGCGGTGGCCGCCGCGCTGGTGCAGCGCGCCATCGGCGACAGGCTGACGTGTGTCTTCGTCGACCATGGGCTGCTGCGCGCCGGGGAACGCGACCAGGTGCAGCGCGACTTCGTGGCCGCCACCGGCGCCAACCTGGTCACCGTCGACGCAGAGGAGACATTCCTGCAGGCGCTGTCGGGGGTGACCAACCCCGAGGGCAAACGCAAGATCATCGGCCGGCAGTTCATCCGGGCCTTCGAGGGCGCGGTGCGAGACATCGTCGGTGACACCGATTCTCAGGTCGAGTTCCTGGTGCAGGGCACGCTGTATCCGGACGTGGTGGAGTCCGGCGGCGGCAGCGGCACCGCGAACATCAAGAGCCACCACAACGTCGGCGGCCTGCCGGGCGACCTGAAGTTCAAGCTCGTCGAGCCGCTGCGGCTGCTGTTCAAGGACGAGGTGCGCGCCGTCGGGCGGGAGCTGGGCCTGCCGGAGGAAATTGTTGGGCGCCAACCCTTTCCGGGACCGGGGTTGGGCATCCGGATCGTCGGCGAGGTCACCGCGGCGCGGCTGGACACGTTGCGGCGCGCGGATGAGATCGCGCGCGAGGAGCTGACCGCCGCCGGCCTGGACAACCAGATCTGGCAGTGCCCGGTGGTGCTGCTGGCCGACGTCCGCTCGGTCGGGGTGCAGGGCGACAACCGCACCTACGGGCACCCGATCGTGCTGCGGCCGGTGTCCAGCGAGGACGCCATGACCGCCGACTGGACGCGGGTGCCCTACGAGGTGCTCGAGCGTATCTCTACCCGGATCACCAACGAGGTGCCGGAGGTCAACCGCGTGGTGCTGGACGTCACCAGCAAGCCGCCCGGCACCATCGAGTGGGAGTAGCTACTCGACTTCTGAGGGCACGCCAGCTCTAAATGAGTGTGCGCTGAGGGCTTTGACTGTGAGCCCGGGGTGACGCGTCGGCGAAATTCCCGCCGGGTGCACACGCAAAGCCGTGAGTGCACACGCAAAGCCGTGAGTGCACACGCAAAGGGCCTACTCGACGAATTCGCGCCTGCCGTAAGCGATCTCGGCTGCGCTCCAGTTCCCGCCGGCCTCGCCGACGAGCCGGCGGGCGACGTCGAGGTCGTCGTCCCCGGCGACCAGGAGCAGGGTGTGGTCGGTGGTGGTGACGGACCCGCCCCGGATGCGCTGGCGGGCGACCGGGTCGGCGGCCAGCGCGTCGCCGAAGCGGGCGATGTCGACATCGGGCACCGCGACGAGGATCGCGTCCGTTTTCGGCGCGTGCTGCGGAAGGTAGTCGAAGGCCAGCACCGCTTCCTGGTCGAACTGGCGGCGCAGCGCCTCGGCGGCGGAGTGCGACGAACCGCCGCACAGGTGAAATTCGCGCGAGCGCTCACGGGTGTCGCGCCGCAGCGCGTCCGACCAGTACACCCCGTCGAGCGGGATCGAGCCCGTCACCGCCGCGCCGCTGAGCGCGATCGTCACGGTGGCCTGTGCCTCGAACAGGGGACCGGTGTCGGTGGCGAACAGCTCGGCCGGGTGACAGGGTTCGGCCCGGGCCGGCGCCGGAAAAGTGGCGCAAAAAAGCACCATCAGCCACACCAGCACCGACCGCATAAAGCAGCCTCTCACGTTTCTTGACGCTTGTCGGAGGGTGGGTGTTTACTCGCCAATGTATCGAACATACTTTCGAAAACAGCGTCAGTGGGAGGCAGTCATGACCGCGGCTTTGGCCTCCGATCACCGCGCTGAGCAGCTGGAATCGCTGCGCCGACGGATGGCTCAAATCTCCGGGCGCGGCGCCCCCGCCGAGGACCTGCTGCCGGATTCGGAATCCGGGCTGGCGCTCCCGCGGTGGCTCGCGGAGGCGCTGCCGGTGCCGCTGCCGCGGGGAACGGTGGCGGTGCTGTCGGGGGCGCGGTCGCTGGTGGTGAGCGTGGTGGCCGCCGTGACGGCGGCCGGGGGCAACGTCGCCATCGTCGGCCAGCCGGACATCGGGCTGCTGGCCGCCGTGGAGATGGGGGCGGACCTGAGTCGGGTCGCGGTGATACCGGACGCCGGGACCGATCCGGTCGAGGTGGCCGCGGTGCTCGTCGACGGCATGGATCTGGTGGTGCTCGGCCTGGGCGGGCGCCAGGTGCCGCACACCCGGGCGCGGGCGGTGGTGGCGCGGGCCCGCAACAAGGGGTGCACCCTGCTGGTCACCGACGGCGACTGGCAGGGGGCGCCGACGCGGTTGGAGGCGCGGGTCTGCGGCTACGAGATCACGGCGAACGGCCGCCCTGGCTTCGGGCGCATCAGCAGGGTGCGGCTGCGGGTCAGTGGGCTGTGTGCGGGCAGGCGGGTGATCGGCCGGTCGCGAGCCGGGTGAATTCGGGTGGCTTCCTCACGCGCGCTGGCGATCTGGTGCATGGACTGGCCCGCGGTCGCGGCGGCGGCAGCGGCGGAGCGGCCCGTGACGACCCCGATCGCGATCACGTTGGCCAATCGGGTGATCGCCTGCTCGTCGGCCGCGCGTGCGGCGGGGGTGCGGCGGGGGCTGCGGCGACGGGAGGCGGCGGCGCGGTGCCCGCAGCTGCACGTCGCGACCGCCGACGCCGACCGCGACGCCCGCTTCTTCGAACCGGTGATCGCCGCGGTGGACGACCTGGTGCCCCGCGCCGAGGTGCTGCGGCCCGGCCTCCTGGTGTTGCCGGTGCGCGGGGCGGCCCGCTTTTTCGGGTCCGAGGAGCAGGCCGCCGAGCGGCTGATCGACGCGGTGGCCGCCGCGGGCGCCGAGTGTCAGGTCGGCATCGCCGATCAGCTGTCCACCGCGGTCTTCGCCGCGCGCGCGGGCCGCATCGTCCAGCCGGGAGGCGACGCGAAGTTCCTGTCGGCGCTGTCGATCCGGCAGCTGGCCACCGAGCCGAGCCTGTCCGGCCCGGGGCGAGAGGAGCTGACGGACCTGTTGTGGCGGATGGGAATTCGCACCATCGGTCAGTTCGCCGCGCTGTCGCGCACCGACGTGGCGTCCAGGTTCGGCGCCGACGGGGTGGCCGCGCACCGGTTCGCCCGCGGCGAACCCGAGCGGGGACCGTCCGGGCGCGAGCCGCCGCCGGAACTCGAGGCCGTGCTCGACTGCGACCCGCCGATCGACCGGGTGGATGCCGCGGCCTTCGCCGGGCGTTCGCTGGCCGGCGCGCTGCACCAGGCGCTGATGGCGGCCGGGGTGGGTTGCACCCGGCTGGCCATTCACGCCGTCACCGCCAATGGCGAAGAACTGCAACGGGTCTGGCGGTGCGCCGAGCCGTTGACCGAGGACGCGACCGCCGACCGGGTGCGCTGGCAGCTCGACGGGTGGTTGAGCAACCGAACCGCTCGCAACCGCCGCCCGACGGCGGCGGTGACGCTGTTGCGGCTGCAGGCCGTGGAGGTGGTGTCGGCCGAGGCGCTGCAGTTGCCGTTATGGGGCGGCCTGGGCGAGGAGGACAGGCTGCGGGCCCGTCGGGCGCTGGTGCGGGTACAGGGCCTGCTCGGGCCGGAGGCGGTGCGGGTGCCGGTGCTGTCCGGCGGTCGCGGGCCGGCCGAACGCATCACGTTGATCCCGCTGCGCGACGAGCCGGTGCCGCGGGCCGACCCGGGCCTGCCGTGGCCTGGGCAACTGCCGCAGCCGTCGCCGGCGGTGCTGCTGGATGACCCGGTGGATCTGCTTGACGCCCAGAGGAATTCGATACGGGTGACGGGCCGGAGGATGTTCTCGGCCGACCCCGCACGGCTGGCCGTGCGCGGTCGGGACGAACCGCTGCGCTGGTGGGCCGGGCCCTGGCCGGTCGACGAGCGGTGGTGGGATCGTGACAGCAGGGGGCGCACCGCCCGCGCCCAGGTCCTGCTGGAGGACGAGCGGGCGTTTCTGCTGTGCTACCGCCAACGACGTTGGTACCTCGAGGGAAGCTACGAGTGACGCGCTGATCCGTGCCGTTGCCGAACAAGCCAAGCAACGCGGGATAGGGGATACGCCGTTGCGGGCGCTTCTATCTCTCGGGCACTGCTGCCGGCGTGATGGCGGCGCACCGGGCGCCGAGAAACTCGTTTGCGGCAAAGTCAACCACGTCGTGGCAGAACCGAAATTACCCCGGCTTTGAGGGCCGGCCGTGCGGGCTGCCTGCCCACGGATTTGACGACTCGGGCTGGTGTAGTTTCGGCGCCGCCGGGTACTGCCAGAAGACTGCGATCGCGAAAGGGGATCTACTGTGCCCGTCTCCAGGCCAGTCCGGCCATTCGTCGATGCGCTGGAACGAGCCAGCATCCTCGACCTCCCCGCAAAGACACTCGGCAAAAAGGTGCGCGAGCTGGTCAGCCCGGAAGTATTGAAAGCGGCGATCAGCGGAACGTGGGTGGGACATCCGGTCCACCCACCGATGACCGATCTGGTGGTCGGCTCGTTGCTGTCGGCGTCCCTGTTGGATCTGCTTGCCCCCCGCGCGGGCGCCCGGGCCGCGCAGCGGTTGATTCTGCTCGGCATCGCAGCGGCGGCGCCAACCGCGCTTACGGGGTTCAGCGACTGGGCTGACACCGAACTCTCCGATGCGGGCGTGCGCCGAGTCGGCCTGGTTCATGCGGAGGCGAATCTTTCGGCGCTACTGCTTTACGCCGCGTCGCTGAGGGCGCGCCGGCGGGGGGCGCGAGCCAAGGGGTCACTGCTGGCGCTCGCCGGCGCCGGACTACTCGCCGGCAGCGCGCACCTGGGCGGACATCTGGCCTTTGTCCGTGGCGTCGGAGTCAACCAAACGGCCTTCGACCCGGGCCCCGACGAGTGGACCGCCGTCGCGGGGGGCGTCGAACTCATTGAGGGGCAACCACAGTCCGCGGACGTAGCCGACACGCCGATACTGCTGGTTCGCCGCGACGGCCAGATCTACGCCATCCACGACCGCTGCGGGCATCGGGGCTGCCCGCTCAGCGACGGCGATCTCGACGGCAACGTCATCACGTGCTCCTGCCACGGCTCGCAATTCGACGTTCGGGACGGGAGTTTGGTGCGCGGCCCCGCGACCGTCGATCAGCCGGCCTTGGCCACCCGCGAGGTCGACGGGCGCATTCAAGTACGCCGAGTCAGTCGCGGGTAGCCACCCGTCGACTAGCGCGCAACGGTCGAAAGACGCTGCGGCCGGCCATCGTGCAACCGCGCTTACCCGGTGGGCCGCAACGCGTCCGGCGTCAGGTCCTTGAGCGAGGCATACCCGTCGACGGCCATGATCAGATCCGCCTCGGCCAGCAGCGAGCGCAGCACGTGCACGACGCCGTCGACGCCGCCGAGCGCCAGCCCGTAGGCGTACGGCCGGCCGATCCCTACCGCGGTCGCCCCCAGCGCCAGGGCCTTGATGATGTCGGCGCCACTGCGGATGCCCGAGTCGAACAGCACCGGCATCCCATCGGCGGCCTCGAGCACCCCGGGCAGGCAATCCAGGCAGGCCAGCCCGCCGTTGGCCTGCCGACCGCCGTGATTGGAACAGTAAATGCCGTCCACGCCAATGTCTTTGGCGCGGCGCACGTCGTCGGGGTGGCAGATGCCCTTCACCAGCAGCGGCAGCTTGGTCTCCGCCCGCAGCCACTCCAGGTCGCTCCAGCGGAACGGGCCGCCGAAGATGGGCAACTTGCGCACCGCCGCCTCGGTGGCGTCCTCGCCCGGTTGCAGGTTCGCGCGAAAGACCGGGTCGGAGGTGTAGTTGCTCAGGCATCCGCTGGGCACCTGAGGGTAGTTCCCGGCGCTCAGGTCGCGCGGCCGCCAGCCGGTGACCCAGGTGTCGAGGGTGACCGCGATGGCCTTGAAACCGCAGGCCTCGGCGCGGTGCACCAGGCTGGCGGCCATCTCGCGGTCCGGCGGCGTGTACAGCTGGAAAAAGCCGGGGGTGTCGCCCAGCTCCGGGGCGACCTCTTCCATCGGGTCAGAGGTGAGCGTGCCCACGAAGAACGGCACGCCGGTGCGGGCGGACGCCCGCGCCACGGCCAGGTCGCCGTGGCCGTCCTGGGCGCACACACCGATGACACCGATGGGGGCCATGAAGATCGGAGACGGAAGCGAAATGCCGAACAGCTCGACCGACATGTCGCGCTGCTCGGGGGCGATCCCCATGCGGGGGAACAAGCCCCAGCGCTTGAAGGCCTCGCAGTTGGCCCGCTGCGTGTGCTCGTCGCCGGCGCCGCCGGCGACGTACCCCAACACTTTCGGCGGCATTGCCGCGGCCGCCTTGGCCTCCAGGTCGGCGAACCTGATGGGGTAGGGCGGCTGCCGGCCCGCCTGCCCCTGCTGATAAAGCTCGGTCTGATAATCGGCGTAAGGCATGGCTCGCGCATACCCGGCGATCGGTCGGCCAAACGGACGTTAGCCAAGCCCGCGTGCGAACGGGGCGACCCGCTCGATGTACGCCTCGAAGAACGCCGCGGGGTCCACGTCGACGCCGATCAGGGCGTTGGCTTTTCGGTTGCCCGACCAATCGGGCGTCGTCACCCCCCGGGTCGGGGTGTCCGCGAGCTCGATGTCCACCGTCGCCGCCCGGGTCGCGACCAGCCGCGGGTCCAGCGCCGCCGCGGCGGCCAACGGGTCGTGCATGAACGCGACGTAGCCGTGTCCGCGGCTCTCGTGCGACTCGAAGTAGAACCGCATCGCGTCCTCGATCACCCCGACCAATGGGGACGGCCCCGCGGCGCCCGCCAGCCGGCCCAGGATGTCCGGTGTCATCGCGACGCGCCGGGTGAGGTCCAGGCCGCAGACGATCGGAAGTTGTTGCTGCCCGGCCCAGCCGGCGAAGACCTCGTCGGCCGCCTCGGGATCCACCCGGATGTTCCATTCGGCCATCGGATTGGTATCCCCGCCGAACGCGCCGCCCATGATCACCAGCCGCCGCAGCATCCTCGGCAGCGCGGGTTCGGCGCGCAGCGCGAGCGCCAGGTTGGTCAGCGGGCCGGTGACCAGCCCGATCAGTTCGCCGGGATGGGCGTGCGCCGCGGCCACCCATGCCGCGGTGGCGTCGTGGCCGGTGAGCCCGCGGTCGGTGGGGGGAAGCTCGGCATAGCCCAGGCCCTTGGGTCCGTGGAACTTCGAGTGATGGGGCCAGTGGCCGCACAGCGGCTCGTCGGCGCCCTTGGACACGGGTATGGTTGGGGCGCGGCACAATTCGAGCAGACCCAGGTTGTTGGCGCAAACCTGGTCGACGTGGATGTTCCCGCCGGTCGATGCGATGCCGACCACCTCGGCGTCGGCGCTGGCCAGCAGGTAGATCAACGCCATCGCGTCGTCGATGCCGGTGTCGGCGTCGACGAAAACGGTGTTCACCGCGGTGATTTTACGGCCAGGCCGACGCGAAGGTGATCACCAGGACGTCGCGCTGCGCCGGCCCGGAGGCGTCGATCGGCCGGATCGGCGAGACGTCGTGCAGGGTGCGGCGGTCGTCGCCCAGCATCAGCGTCCCCGGCTCGGTCAGCGTCGTCGCCAGCAACTGCCGGCCCGTCGGGTCGCACACCGTGCTCTCGCCGCCGATGGCGTTGCGCCGCCCGATCAGCAGCGAGGAGACCAGCGTGACGCCGTCGCGGTGCAGGCCCTCGGGCGTCGGTCGGCCGCCCTCGTCGTCCCCGCAGCAGCGAATGCGGAACGGATGCACCTTGACGTTCCAGTCGGCCACGTCGCCGTCGAGGGCCGTGGCGACCCGGCCCAGCAGCGCGATCACCTTGTGCAGCAACGGATCCGCGGCGAACGCGCCGGTCAGCGGCTCGAAGTCGCGGTCCTTGCCGATGTAGAGGGGATTGGAGTCCTCCGGCTGCACGAACGCGAGCCTGGGCATCGGGCGCAGCACCCCGTCGCGAAACGAGTACTGGCCGTATCGGCGGAGCCGCTGCACCCCCAGCTCCGCCGCGTAGGGGTCCGGCGCCAACCGCCGCCAGTGGCGCGCGAACCGGGTCCATTCTTCGCGGCCCACGCCCAGGCTGCGCGTCACGTCGAGCGAGGACAGCACCGCGACCCCCGTCTTCGCGACCAGCCGGGCCGCGGCGGCCACCGGATCGGCGTCCGTCCACTTTTCGCAAAGGACCATCGCGCCGGGATACCGCAATCCGGTCCCGACGAAACCGGGTTTACCAGTGCACTCCGGGCACCAATCGCACGAGTCGCTTGACCGGGCGCGGTGTCCGGATCCCCCCGGCGACGGCGCGGACCGGGCGATTGGGCCGCCGCTTCGGCGGCGCGGGTGGATCAGCCGTCGTCTCGGTCGCCAACCCGCGAGCCGCGGCGGAATCGGGGTAGCCGAGGTACAGCTGGTGCAGGATACGCCGCGACGTCCGCGGCGCGAAGTAGTTGCCGGCCTCGGCGAGCGTGCCCAGCGGGGTGTCGATGCGCGCCGGCTTCTCGACGAGGCCGCGCACCACCATCGCCGCCGCGCGTTCGGGGCTGATCGCGGGGACCGGGTTGAGCCGGTGCGACGGCGCGATCATCGGCGTGCGGACCAGCGGCATGTGGATGTTGGTGAACGTGATGTGGTCCGACAGCGTCTCCGCGGAGACCACGTCGGCGAACGCGTCCAGCGCCGCCTTGGTGGGCAGATAGGAGCTGTACTTGGGGTTGCGGGCCTGCACGCCGGCGCTGGAGACGTTGACGACGTGGCCGAACCGGCGCTCGCGCCAGTGCGGGAGCAGCGCCAGCACCATCCGCACCGCGCCGAAGTAGTTGACCGCCATCACCCGTTCGTAGTCGTGCAGCCGGTCGGTGGAGTTGACCACCGAGCGCCGGATCGAGCGGCCGGCGTTGTTCACCAGGTAGTCGACATGGTCGAAGCGGCCCAGGATGTCCTTGACCGTGTGCTCCACCGACGTGGAGTCGGTGACGTCACAGGTGAACGCGTAAGCCTGCCCCCCGCCGGCGCGGATCTCGGCGACCAGCGCATCGAGCGCGTCGGCGTTGCGGGCCAGCGCGAACACGATGGCGCCGCGCTCGGCGACGGCGATCGCCGAGGCCCGGCCGATCCCGCTGGACGCGCCGGTGATGATGACGTGCCGGCCCCGCAGCGGCGCCGTCGGGTCGTCGCGCCGGGCGCGGTCGGGGTCGAGGTGCTCGGCCCAGTGCCACCACAGCTCGGACGCGTAGCTCGCGAACTCGGGTACTTCGATACCGCTGCCCTGCAACGCCTTTCGCGTCTCGTCGCTGACGAACGTGGGCAACAAGTCGACGAGGTCGAAAATCTCGGCGGGAATCCCGAGCTGGGTCGCCGCCACGTTGCGTACCACCCGGGCGCGCCCGCGCACCTTGAGCACCGGCGCCGCCACCGAGCGGGGCAGCGAGCCGCGCAGGGGTGGCAACCCGGCGGCCTTGGCGACGCCGCGGTAAATCCCGCGCAGCCCAATGGTTTTCGGAGAAGTGAGGTGGAAGGTGCGGCCGTCGTAACCGTCGCCGTGCATGAGTTCTACGAGCGCGTCGACGACGTAGTCGACCGGGACGATGTTGGTGCGCCCGGTGTCGGGCAACAGGATCGGCGTCAACTTGGGCAACACCGCCAGCTTGGCCAGTACGCCGAAAAAGTAGTACGGCCCGTCGACCTTGTCCATCTCCCCGGTGACCGAATCGCCCACCACGACGGCGGGGCGATAGACGCGGTAGCGCAGCCCGGGTGTCGAGCGCACCAGCGACTCCGCCTCGAACTTCGTCCGGTGATACGGACTCGGCAGCCGCTGCCCCACGTCGAAGTCGTCCTCGGTGTACTCGCCGGGAAAGTCGCCGGCCACGGCGATCGACGACACGTGGTGCAGCGTGGCGTCCAGCCGCCGCGCCAGGTCGATGACCGCCCGGGTCCCCTCGACGTTGACGGCCCGCTGCTCGGCCTCGCCGGCGGTGATGTCGTAGATCGCCGCGCAGTGCACGACGTGGTCGACGCCGCACAGCTCGGCCAGCGTCTCGTCGGTCAGGCCGAGCCCGGGCAGCTCGCCGACCAGCGGCGTCGCCCGGTCACCCCACTCGGCGGCGAGGCGTTCGAAGCGCCCGAGCGAGCCGCGGCGCACCAACACCCACACCCGCGCGTCCGGCCGCGTTTCCAGCAGGCGGGACACGACGCGCCGCCCGATAAACCCGGTACCGCCGGTAACGACATACCGCATGCGGACATGGTAGCGGTCAGCCGCTGAAGTCGCGGATGCCGTCCCAGTCCTGCAGCGTCCAGCCCGTCATCGGGTTGCCGGTGATCACCACGCGGCCCGTGTTGGGCAGGGGATGGGTGGTCCGGAGGCTGTCCTTGGCGTTCTTCACGTTCATCAGCACCCAGTACTCGATGGAATACAGGTGCGCGAACACCACCGGGTTGTTGTGGCCGCTGTCGTAGACCTTCTGGACGGCCGCGGTGAACCGATCGTTGAACTCCTTGCCATTGACCGACCCGGGGATGCTGTTTTGCATGTCGCCGTTGAGCCAGTCCGCCGGCGCCAGCAGATACGTCCGGGGGTCCCACGAGATCGGCCTGCCCTCGAACCAGCCGGCGTTGATCTCCTGGACGCCCGGCAGCACCTGAACCTGCTCATGCAGCTCGGACGCCAGCGGCTCGGCGGTCTGCTGGGCGCGCGCCATCGTCGAGGCGTAGACGGCGTCGTACTTGTTGTGGGCGAGCTGGTGGGCGAGTTGTTCGGCCTGCGCCTTGCCCTCGGGGCTCAGCCCCGGGCCCGGCACCGAGGTGTCGATGACCCCGCCGGCGTTGGCCTCCGACTGCGCGTGCCGGATGAACGTCAGGGTGATGCTGCGCGGCTGCGGCGGGCCGCCGCACGCACCGACGATCATCGCCGCGGCGAGCACTGCTATGGCTTTCGCGATCACGCTCCCCTTGCGCATGTCGATAGCCTGCCCTGCCGAGGGTGCCGGGGGGAAGGGTTTGAAATGCTTCAGTACCGAAAAGTCCTTGAAAGGAGACCCCCATGGCCATTGACCCGAGCGCCGTCGGCGCGGTGAGCGATCCGATGCTGTTCGAATGGACCGACAAGGACACGCTGCTGTACGCGCTCGGCGTCGGGTGCGGCACCGACGACCTGTCCTTCACGACCGAGAACAGCCACGACATCGCCCAGCAGGTGCTGCCCACCTACGCGGTGATCTGTTCGCCGGCCTTCGGCGCGGCCGGCAAGATCGGAAAGTTCAATTGGGCCATGCTCTTACACGGATCGCAGGGCGTCCGGCTGCACGCACCGCTGCCGGCGGCGGGGAAGCTGTCGGTGGTCTCCGAGGTCACCGACATTCAGGACAAGGGCGAGGGCAAGAACGCGGTCGTGATGCTGCGCGGTCGTGGCACCGACCCGGACTCGGGGAAGCTGATCGCCGAAACGTCGACGACCTTCGTGGTCCGCGGCGCGGGCGGGTTCGGGGGAGTGCCGG
>NZ_LZIS01000241.1 GCF_001667015.1 Mycobacterium sp. E3198
GTGCCGCGTCCGATCCGACGGCCGCGAGGTGCAGGACGCGCAGCGTCGGTTCGTCTGCTAACGCGGTGCGCAACGTTTCCTTGAGGCGATCCGCGTCGGCGTCGGACACCGGCAGACCCACGATGCGGTGCCGGTGCCCGCGTGCGGTCAGCGCGTCGACCAACGGCTGCACCGCCGCGGCGTCGTCGCTGACGAGGAGCCACGCGGTGCCCTCACCGGCCGGCGCGCCCGAGGCCTGAGCGGCGGCTTTCTCCCAGCGGATCTCGTAGCGGGAGTCCGCGATGGACTGCGCGTTGCGCTGTTGGTTGTGTTCTGCCGCAAGCTGTTTCAGCACATCGACGGTCTGTTGATCGGCGTTGCCGCCGCCCAGCAGCGCCGCCAGCTCCTCGATCCGCCCGTCCTCCAGGAGCCCGACGGCCTGGGTCCGCGCGGCCGAGGCCTGGCTGGAGGCATGGGTGCTGGCCGCGGCCCGCTGTTCACGGAACCAGTACTGGCGGTGCTGGAACGGATAGGTGGGCAGGTCGAGCTTGCGCGCGGTCACCGGCGCCAGGGCGCCGAAGTCGGGCCGGTGCCCGACGATGTAGGCGTTGGCCAGGGCTTCGGTGATCTGGCGATGATCGGCGATGTTCTTGCGCATGGACGCGATCGCCCGGGGCGCGGTGGCCGGGTCCGGCCACGCCCGCATGGCCGCGGCGGTCAGGATCGGTTGGGGGCCGATTTCCAGCAACATCGCGCAGTGCAGTTCGGCCAGGGTGCGCACGCTCTTGGCGAACTCGACCGGTTGGCGCGCGTGGCGGCGCCAGTAGGCGCCGTCGAGTTTCGCGCTCCTGCCCAGGGCCGCGCCGGTGCGGTTGCACACCAATGTCTTTTGTGGCGCGCCGAACTCGAAGCGGTTCGCATACGACTCGAACTCGTCGAGGACCGGATCCAGCAGCGCCGAGTGGAAGGCGTGGCTGGTGTCCAGCCAGTCGCAGCGCACACCGTCGGCTTCCAAGCCGGCCACCGCCTGGTCGAGGTCCTGGACGGGTCCCGACAGCACGGTGTTGGCGCCGTTGTAGGCGGCCACGGACAGGCTCGGGAACTCGTCGGTCTTGCTTTCCACGCGCTCGGCGGCGGCGAAGACCGCGACCATCCGGCCGCCGTCGGGCAGGCTGCCGAACAGGCGGCCTCGCTCGGCCATCAGCAGCATGCCGTCCTCGAGGCTGAACACGCCGGCGACGCAGGCCGCCGTGTACTGGCCGACGCTGTGGCCGATCAACACGTCCGCCTCGAAGCCCCACGACTGCCAGAGGCGGGCCAGCCCCATCTCCACCGCGAACAGGGCGGGCTGGGCGTAACTGGTCTGCCGCAAGACGTCGTCGCCGTCCGGGTCGAAAATCACGTCCAGCAGCGGCTTTTCGAGCACATCGGCGACCGCCGCCGCGCACCGGGTCATCGTCTCGGCGAACACCGGTTCGGTCTCGAAGAGTTCCCGTGCCATGCCGGCATACTGGCTGCCCTGGCCCGTGAACAACCACGCGGTCTTCGGCCGGTCGGCGCAGTCACCGCGCAGCAGGCCCGGCGCCGGGCGATCGTCGGCCAGCGCGGCCAGTTGCTCGCGTGCGGAGTCCGTCGAATTCACCACCAGGGCGGCCCGGTGCTCGAAGTGTGAACGGCCGGCCCCGGCGGTGAAGCAGACGTCGGCCAACGACGCGTCCGGGTGATCGGTCAGCCAACTGCTGTATGTCTTGGCAAGCTCCGCCAAGGCAGCCTGGTTGCGCGCCGAGAGCGGCAACAGGCTGAACCGCCTGTCGTCCGACGGGGCCTCGGATGCCGCGACCGGCGCTGCCTCGGGGGCTTCCTCGAGGATGATGTGCGAGTTGGTCCCGGAGAACCCGAACGAACTGATCCCGGCGATGCGGGGCCGTCCGTCCCGCTTCCAGGGCAGGGCCTCCTCCACCACCCGCACCGGCAGCCGGTCCCACGGGATGTGCGGCGACGGTTTGCTGAAGTTCAGGTGCTTCGGCAGCACCTCGTGCTCGAGCGACAGGATCACCTTGATCAGACCCGCGATGCCCGCGGCCGCTTCGAGGTGTCCGATGTTCGTCTTCACCGACCCGATCAGCAGCGGCCGGTCGGTGTCGCGGCCCTTGCCCAGTGCCGCACCGGCGGCCTGGACTTCGATCGGGTCACCGAGCGAGGTGCCGGTCCCGTGCGCCTCCAGGTAACCCACCTCGCCGGGCGCGACGCCCGCGCATTGCAGCGCCTCGGCGATGACGCGCTGCTGCGCGACGCCGTTGGGTACCGTCAATCCACCCGACGCGCCGTCCTGGTTGACCGCGCTGCCCCGGATCACGGCCCGGATCCGGTCACCGTCGCGGATCGCGTCCTCGAGGCGCTTGACGACGACGACACCGCAGCCCTCGCCGCGCACAT
>NZ_LZIS01000242.1 GCF_001667015.1 Mycobacterium sp. E3198
CCGTCAAGCCCTACCCCGGGCCCCTCGGCGAACGCGCCGACTGGTGGTGGTACACACCCTTCCAACCCCAACCCCCACCAAACACCAACTAGACGCTGAAACGGGTTGCGGCGCAGTCACTTGTGGATGTCGCGAGACAGCCCGGCAACCAAAGGCGCACGCCCAAATCTGAACCTTGAAGTACGCGCTGGCAAACCGATTGGCGATCCTCGACCCACATGGTCGAAAGCGGGTAACCTTTGTTTTGCTGAAACAGCAAAGCGAGTGCGTGGGGCGAAGGCAACATGGCGAAAAGGGTCAAGATCGTCGCCGTCTTCTCGATGTGCACTGTCGCCCTGACGGCTCAATGCGGAATTACCGGTTTTGCCGCGCGCGCGGACGATTCGGGGCCCGCGGTGTACAGCGGCGTCAGCCGCGTTCGCCAGACATGCGGGGCGATCAACGACGACCCGCGGTTGACGGCGGCAGCGCAACGGCACGCCAACGACATGCTGAAGAACGGGTTGAACGGCCATGTTGGTTCGGACGGCTCGTCGCCGCAGGCGCGTATCGCGGACGCCGGCTACACCACGGCCCGTTACACCGGTGAGATCGTTTACTGGGGCACGGGATCCGCTGCGACGCCGAGCGTAGCGGTCGACCGGTGGATGGAAAGTCCACCACACCGGGCGATCATCCTGAACTGCGCATTTACCGCGGCCGGTTTCGCCACCGCCTCGGACGGCAACAAGATGACCGCGGTCGGCGACTTCGCGGGTCCGTGAGGCCCACGCCCGTCTTGACGCGGCATCAGCTGAAGAGCCCCCGCTTGCGACGTTGGACGTTACGATCCGCGCAAAGAAACTTCCAAGGCGTCTGTATCAACCTTGTTATGGCCGGCCACACGACCCGGAGAAGTGACCAACCCGGGTCGTCACGACAGCCCCGTCCTTCCGAGGGAGAGAGAAAATGACGACCCAATCACGGGCCTCCCACTGGTACCGGACGGCCACCGGCAAGCGGGTTCGAGCCGCTGTCATGGCAGGTTTGCCATGACAGCACAAGTGATCGAACGCCAAAAACTGGGTGTGCTGACCAAGATCGGTCAAGGCGGCCAAGGCGTGGTCTATGGTGCACCCCACGTCAAGACGAAGTTCGCGCCCTCGATGGTCTACAAGGAATACAAGGCGCAGACCCGGGCCGAAATCGATTTCACCGCACTGGCGGCCATGCCCGCCCTGGTCGAGGAATCGCTGTCCTACGCCCAGGCCGAACGATTGGTCTCGATTGCCGCCTGGCCATGCGCCCTCGTGGAAGAGGGTGGCACACCAACGGGATTCGTGATGCCCGCCATCCCCGATGAATTCTTCATCTCACTAGCAACGGTCAAGGGGGTGTCGCCCGCCACCGCCGAGTTCCAACACCTGCTCAATCATCCCTCGGTCCTGGCCGCCCGCGGCATCGGCATCGATGAGGCGCAACGCTATTCGGTGCTGCGCGAGGTCGCCTCCGGGCTGGCGTTTCTGCACAAGCACGGGGTGTGCGTCGGTGACATCTCACCGAAGAACCTGCTGTTCTCCCTGACACCGCGCGAGGCGGTCTATTTCATCGACTGCGATGCCATGCGCATCAACGACGTCTCCGCGCTGACGCAAGTTGAAACGCCGGGATGGGCCGCACCTTCCGGTGAGGAACTGGCCACCATATATTCCGACACCTACAAGCTGGGCCTGCTCGCTCTGCGGTTAATGACCGGCGATCACGACACCACAAACCCCGAACACCTCCCGGCGACCACACCGGCGATGCTGCGCCAGATCGTCACCGACACGCTGACCAACGCGCCCCATCAACGCCCCCTGCCCGAAGCGTGGACCTACGTCCTGGGCTACGCGATCGAACAAGCACAGCACCGGAAGAAGCTGACGGCATCGCCGGTCAGTGCCGCACCGACTCCGCCGCCGATACCCGAAGTGCGGTCCAGACCGACCGTGCATTCCGGACCCGCAGCCAGCCCCTCCGTCCACCCCAAACCGCCGGTCCGACCGTCGGCGCCTCCTCAGATCGAGGAAACGCTATCGCCCGGAGCGGACCGCCAACGTCGAAGGCTCAAGTGGCCGCTGATCGCCGCGATGGTCGTGGTCGTGGCCGCCGCCGCGGGCGTCACCGGCTACCTCCTGCGCCAGCCGTCCACCGACTCGCAGCCCTCCGCCACCAGCACCGCCACCACCACCCCGACCGGGCCGCGCCCGGTCACCGAGGCCGCCCTGGACGGGCTGCTGCTCAGCCCCGACCAAATCAATACCGTGATGGGCACCACGGGAATGACAGTGCGTGCGGATTGGGATCAGATGTCGATCGTCCGCGACAACGACATTGTGGCCGACAAGAACTGTCAACCCTTGGCTGGGGCCGCGTCGCAGACCGCCTACGCCGGCCGCGCCTTGGGTAGCGCGCGTAGCCAGCAACTCGTCGACAAAGAGGCGTGGGAATTTCTCGTGACGCAGGCGGTGGTGTTGTTTCCTTCCGCGCATGATGCCAGCGACTTCTTCACCGCCTCCGCCCAGCAGTGGCCGACCTGCTCAAAGTTCACGCAAAGCCTGTCCCATTACACCGAAGTGGACACGGTGGGGCCGGTCTCCAATGTGAACGGCGTGCTGAGCGCCAACATAATGCTGGGTGATGGCGGGGTTGATAGCTGCCAGCGTGCGCTGACCGTCGTCAATAATGTCGTCGTTGATATCGACGCCTGCATTGCTAGCAACAACGTCAGGTTGCCTGCCGGTTCTGCCGTCACCATCGCCCGTCAGATCGCTGGCAAGATACCCACAACGTAGCGACATCCCGTCGGCTGACGGGCTGCCCCAGCTACGCCTTCGAGCGCTCAGAACGTGTTGACCTTCTCGACGCTGACGAACATGCCGTGGTGCGTCTGGTCGTTGCTGAAACGGGTGCCGTCTTCGGTCGCGTTGATCGTCCAGCCCTGCGCCGCGTAGGTCTTGTAGTCGATCGTCACCGTCGGGATGGCGCCCAGGTTCCCCAGCACCCACTGCACGTTGCCGCCGGAGCTGATGCTCACGCCGTTGGCGTGCTCGCCGTCCTGCAGCGGGGAGTTGGTGAACGGCGCCTCGCAGCCGACGGTTTCCTTGTTGATCTGGCAGCGTGTCATGCCGGACTTGGTTTCGATGAAGACGTAGCCGTTGTGGTCCGGCGGGAGCGGGATGGCGCCGACCGGCGGCGTGGTCGGCGTCACCGGCCCGATCGGGCCCGGCGGCGGGGCCGCGGTGGCGCTGGGTGCCGGTGTGGCGATGCTCGGCCGCGGGGTGGGGAAGGTCGGTTCGACCGGCCCGGCTCCCGGCGCGGCGACCGGCTTGCCCTCGATGGTGGAGGTGCAGCCGTCAATCAGCGCGGGGCTGGCCAGCACGGGGACGAGTAGCAGCGAGCCCCCGGCCAGACTCCGCCGCACTTTCTGCGATAACTGCACCCGCCGCTCCCGAAAATTCTCAGATCCAGCGCTCAGAGTACGCAAGAAGCGGCGAAAGTTACTGTAAGGCGGGCCGTATCGATGCCGAGCCGATGGCGCAGGGTTATCGCTGCGTGACCGAGCCGAGCTCGGCGGCCCGATGCGCGGCCGCGACGATGCCCTGATACCCCGTGCAGCGGCAGAAGTTGCCGGACAGGCCCTCGCGGATTTCGTCGTCGGTGGGGTTCGGGTTGTCCCGCAGCAACGCGGTCAGTGACGTGACGAAACCCGGGGTGCAGAAGCCGCATTGCAGCCCGTGGCACTCCCGCAGCGCGGCCTGCACCGGCGACAGGGTGCCGTCCGGCGACGCGATGCCCTCGACCGTCGTCACCTCCAGGCCGTCGGCCTGGACCGCGAACATCAGGCAGGACCGGACGGCATCGCCGTCCACCAGTACGGTGCAGGCGCCGCACGCACCGTGCTCGCAGCCCAGATGGGTGCCGGTGAGTCCGCACTTGTCGCGCAGGAAGTCCGCCAGCGTCATGCGCGGCTCGACGCTGTCGGCGATGTCGGTCCCGTTCACCGACAACCGGATCGGCTGCTCATGCATTGGCTGCCTCCTGTATGGCCTCGTTCCACGCGCGCTCGACCATGGTGGCGCCCACCTGGGTGCGGTACGACGCCGACCCCTGCAGGTCGGTCGGGACGTCGTCGAGGTCCGCCATCGCCGCGCGGCCGATGTCCTCGGCCACCAGCTCGCCGACCGGCTTCCCGACGACCGCGGCCTCGGCCGCGTGCGCGCGCCTGACCGTGGGGCCCAGGCCCAGCAGCGCGATCCCGCACCGCGACACCCGGTCGGCGTCGTCGAGCTGGACGGCGACCAGCGCCCCGGCGATCGCGAAATCGCCGTGGCGGCGCGCGAATTCGTGCACCGAGAAGCCGGACCGGCCGTTACGCACGGGGAATCGCACGCCGGTGAGGACCTCGTCGGGCTCCATCGTGGTTTCCCACAGGCCGGCGAAGAAGTCCGCGGCGGCGATCTCGCGGCGCCCGCGCGGCGACAGCACCTCCATCACCGCGTCCAGAGCCAGCGCGGCCGCCGGGTATTCGCCCGCGGCGTCGGCGTGGGCGATGGACCCGCCCAGGGTGCCGCGGCTGCGGATCTGGAAGTGCCCGACGAACGGCGTGGCCCGCGTCAGCAGCGGAACCGCCTGGCGCACTTGGTCGTCGGCGCCGACGGTGGCCTCGGTGGTGCCCGCGCCGATCCACAGCTCCTGGCCCCTGCGCTCGATGCCCCGCAGCTCGGCCAGCCGGGAGATGTCGATGAGGTGGTCGAAGTAGGCCAGCCGCATCGCCAGCATCGGCACCAGGCTCTGGCCGCCCGCGATGATCTTCGCGTCATCGCCCAGCTCGGACAGCAGCGCGACGGCGTCGTCGATGGTGTCGGGGCGGTGGTAGTCGAACGAGGCGGGTTTCATCGGGCCGCCTCGCTCAACAGCGCCGCGATCGAGGCCGGGCTGGCGGGCAGCCGGGTGATCGTCACGCCCAGCGGCGCCAGCGCGTCGTTGATGGCGTTGATCACCGCGGGCACCGAGCCGATCGCCCCGCCCTCGCCGGCGCCCTTGTAGCCGCCGGGCCCCGGCCCGGGGATCTCGACGTGGCCGAATTCGATCGGCGGTACCTCGGTGGCCGTCGGCAGCAGGTAGTCGACGAAAGTCGTTGCCAGCGGGTTGCCGTCGTCGTCGTAGGCGAGGTCCTCCATCAGCGCGCCGCCGATGCCCTGCACCGTGCCGCCGGCGATCTGGCCCTCCACGATGGCCGGGTTGATCATCGGCCCGACGTCCTCGCTGACGATGTAGCGCAGCAGCGTGACCTTGCCGGTGGCCACGTCCACCTCGCAGGTGCAGGCGTGGGTCGCGTTGGACCACAGGATGGGGGCCTTGGCGACGTAGCGGGCGCTGGCCTCCAGCTCGGGCGACATCCCGGGCGGCAGCGCCTGCGGTGAGTAATAGGCGACGTAGGCCAGCTCGCCGAAGCTCACCTGCTTGGACGGGTCGTCGCGCACCGCCGCGGTCGAATGCGCCAGCACCACTTCGGTTTCGGCCACCTTGAGGTGGTGGGCCGCCAGCGCCACGATCTTCTCGCGCAGGATCGTTCCCGCCTCCTCGACGGCCCCGGCGGTCATCGGGCCGCTGCGGCTGCCCTGCGTCCCCGCGCCGTACGGCGTGATCGCGGTGTCGCCCTGGATGGTGGCGACGTCGTCGATGTCGGCGCCCAACGCGTCGGCGGTCAGCTGAATCACGGTGGTTTCCAAGCTGTTTCCGCTCGAGCCGCCGTTCACGTAGACGTTGATCTTGCCGGTCGGCTCCATCCGCATGGTGCAACCCTCGGTGGCCAGGTGGCCCGTCGCCGCCCCGGTCGGCTCGATGTAGGCCGAAAATCCGAGGCCCAGGTAGCGGCCCTGCGCCAACGCCTCGCGCTGCTCCTTGCGAAACCCTTCGTGGTCAAGGAGTTTCACCGCCTGCTCGAACGTCTCGCTCGGGGCGACGTGGTCGTACGGCATGCCGTTGGGGTTGAAGTACGGCATCTCGTCGCGGCGCAACAGGTTGCGGCGGCGCAGCTCGACCGGATCCACCCCCATCTTCCGCGCGGCGACGTCGAGCAGGATTTCGCGGGCCAGCGTCTCGTACTGCCACGGCCCGCGGTAGGCGGCCAGGCCGCTGGTGTTGGTAAAGACCGTCGTGTAGTTGAAGCTGGCCTTGGGCACGCGGTAGGGGCCCGGGAAGAACATGCCGATGGCGGCCGTGGTCAGGACCGGGTAGGGCGTCGGATAGGCGCCGACGTCCTGGACGAAGTCGATGTCGGCGGCCAGGATGTTGCCGCCGTCGTCGAACGCCATCCGGCCGGTGCCGTCGACGTGGCGGGCCTGCCCGGCCGACATCAGGTTCTCGCGCCGGTCCTCGATCCACTTGAGCGCCGCGGGCACCTTGCGGGCGGCCAGCATGATGCACATGTCCTCGCGCATCGGGACGACCTTCTGGCCGAAGCCGCCGCCGGTGTCGCGCATGATCACCCGAACCCGTTGCGCCGCAATGCCCAACAACCGCGCGCAGAAGGCCCGCAGCTCGTGCGGGGTCTGCGTGGACGCCCACAGGGTGAGCTCCTCGGAGGCCGCGGACCACTCGACGACCAGCCCGCGTGTCTCGATCGGCACCGGCGCGTAGATCTGTTGGTAGATGCGCTCTTTGACCACGCAGGCCGCCGACGCGAAAAGCTCTTCGTCGGGCGGCGCGCCGCCCATGCCGCCGGCGACGTTGTCCGCGTAGGTCTCGTGCACCAGCACGTCCGAGGACTGCGCCCGGGTGAAGTCGGTGATCGCGGGCAGCGGCTCGTAGTCGACGTCGACCAGCTCCAGCGCGTCCTCGGCGACATAGCGGCTCTCGGCGACGATCAGGGCGACCGGGTCGCCGACGAACTTCGCCTCGCCCTCGGCCAGCGGCGGGCGCGGGGTGTCCGGGACGTCCTTGCCCGCGACGGCGTGCCACGCCTCCTTGACGTCGGGGTTGAGGTCGGCGGCGGTGAACACCGCGCGCACGCCGGGCAGCGCCAGCGCCGCCGTGGCGTCGATGCCGTTGATCTTGGCGCGGGCGAACGGGCTGCGCACGAAGCAGGCGTGCAGCATGCCGGGGCGCGCGACGTCGTCGACGAAGCCGCCGCGGCCGGTCAGCAACCGGCCGTCCTCGACCCGCTGGACGCGGGTGCCGGCATACCGAGGGGCCGGGGTGGTGGCCGTCGCCCCCTGCGCGTCCTGGGTCATTGCGCTCCATCCGGTTGTCGCCTGACGAGAACCACGATGCCATCATAGGAGAGTGGCGTTATCGCAGTCGAGGGCCGTCGGTGTCTTGCTGGCGGCGGGGGAGGGACGGCGCTACGGCAAGCCGAAAGTGCTGGTGGACGGCTGGCTGGACGCCGCGGTCCGGGCCCTGCAAGAAGGCGGGTGCGACGGCGTCGTGCTGGTGCTGGGCGCCGCGGAGGTCGCGGCCCCGCCGGGCGTCACCGCGGTCGTCGCGCCGGACTGGAACGACGGGCTGAGCGCGTCGGTGCGCGCGGGGCTGGCCGAGGCCGGCCGCAGGCACGCCGACTACGCGGTGCTGCACGTCATCGACACCCCGGACGTCGGCCCCGCCGTGGTGGCGCGGGTCCTGGCCCGCGCGGTGTCGTCGGGCGGAGGGCTGGCCCGCGCGTGCTTCGGCGACCGGCCGGGCCATCCGGTGGTCATCGCGCGCCGGCACTGGCCGGCGGTGCTGGCCGGGCTGTCCGGGGATCGCGGCGCGGGTTCCTACCTGCGCGGCAGGCCGGACGTGGCGAACGTCGAGTGCGGCGACCTCGCCGGCGGTCAGGACATCGACGAGCCCTGAGCGGGTGAGGCCGGCACGTCGTCGCGGGCGGCGGCCCGCACCCGGTGGCGGACCAAAAACCAGCCGCCGACGAGCGCGGGAACGCCGACGACGGTCGCCCCGATCAGGTAGGGCCCCTGCACCTTGTCGAAAAACATCAGGATCACGACGCCGACCAGGAAGGCCAGCGTGAGATAGCCGCTGTAGGGGGACAGCGGCATGCGGAACTTCGGCCGCTGCACCCGGCCGGCCTTGGCCAGCCGGTAGAACTGCAGCTGGCTCGCCACGATCGTCCCCCAGGCGAACACGATGCCGATGGCCGCGATGTGCAGCACGATTTCGAACGCCTGGCTCGGCTTCACGGCGTTGAGCACGATGCCCAGCAGACCGACCGCGCTGGTGAGCAGGATCCCGCGGTACGGCACACCCCGCTTCGACATCGGTGCGGTGAACCTCGGGCCGCTGCCGTTGATCGCCATCGACCGCAGGATGCGGCCCGTGGAATACAGTCCCGCGTTCAGGCTCGACAGCGCGGCGGTGAGGACCACCAGGTTCATCACGCTGCCCGCCCCGCTGACACCGGCCTTGGAGAAGAACGTCACGAACGGGCTGACGTTGGCCTTGTAGGCGGTGTAGGGCAGCAGCAGGCCCAGCAGGACGGTGGACCCGATGTAGAAGACCGCGATGCGGAACACCACCGAATTGATCGCGCGCGGCATGACCTTCTCCGGGTCGGCCGTTTCCCCGGCCGCGATGCCGACGAGTTCGATGGCGGCGTAGGCGAACACCACGCCCGAGGTGACGAGCACCAGGGGCAGCAGGCCCGTCGGCACCAACCCGCCATGGGCGTCCCACAGGCCCGTGCCGGTGTCGTGACCGTCGATCTTGAAGCGCCCGACCAGAAAGACCGTGCCGACGACGAGGAACGTCACCAGCGCCAGCACCTTGATCAACGAGGCCCAGAACTCCAGCTCACCGAAGGCCTTGACCGAGATCAGGTTCATCGACAGCACCAGCAGCAGCGCCGCCAACGCGATGGTCCACTGCGGGATGTCGTGGAACGCGTTCCAGTAGTGGCAATAGTGCGCGATCGCGGTGGTGTCCACGATCCCCGTCATCGACCAGTTGAGGACGTACATCCAGCCGGCGACGAAAGCCAGCTTCTCCCCGAAGAATTCGCGGGAGTACGACACGAACGATCCCGTCGACGGGCGGTGCAGCACCAGCTCGCCGAGCGCGCGCAGGATCAGGAAGACGAAGATCCCGCACACCCCGTAGACCAGGAACAGGCCGGGCCCCGCCGAGGCGAGCCGCCCGCCGGCGCCCAGGAACAGGCCGGTTCCGATGGCGCCGCCGAGGGCGATCATCTGGATCTGGCGGTTTTTGAGGCTCTTGTGATAGCCCTCGTCTTCGCGCGCGAGCCGCGCGGCGGCGCTGTCTGGCTCTGACATCGAGCTCCTGCCGTGGTGGCTGCGGGACAGCTCAGGCTAACCCATCAAGGTGGCGCATGCGCGTCGGCAGCAAACTCCGGGTCAGAGGCGCAGCAACCGCTCGGCGTTGCCGTGGCTGATGAGCGCCCGATCGTCGTCGGCGAGCGGAAGGCCGTCGAGAAATGCGCGCGCCGCGCGCATCGACCCGAACGGGTAGTCGGCCGAAAAGCACACTCGCCCAAGGCCGACCTGCGCGACCAGGTTGGCGTAGGTCGCCTCGTCGTTGAAGTTGGCGAAGGTGTAGTTCACGTTGTGCCGCAGGTAGCTGCTGACCGGGTGCCGCAGGCCGGTCAGCCCCGGTTTCAGCGTCGCATCGAACCGCGGCAACATGAACGACGTCGCTTCCCCCATGTGCCCGATGATCAATTGCAGCTCGGGGTAGCGGTCGAACACGCCACCGAGGATCAGGCGCAGCACGTGCGTGGCGGTGTTGATGTGCCACCCCCAGCCCACCGTGGACAGCGCGAACGTGACCTCGGGCGAAAACCCCGCGTAGCTGGCTTCGATGACGGCGGGCGGCGGCATGGTCGGGTGCAGGTAGAGCGGGACGCGCAGTTCGGCCGCCCTCGACAGGACGGGATCGAAGAACCGGTCGTCCAGGTAGCGGCCCCGGCTGTGCCCGTTGATCGCGGCGCCGACGAAGCCGTGCTCGCGCACCGCCCGCTCGAGCTCCTCGGCGGCCGCCTCGGGGTCGCTGATGGGCAACGCGGCAAAGCCGGCCAGCCGATCCGGGTACCGCGCGCACGCGGCGGCGAGCTCGTCGTTGCATTCGCGGGCGAGCCGCACGGCCTCCGGGCCGTCCAGCTGTTCGACGCCCGGTGCGGCCAGCGATAGCACCGCGACGTCGACACCCGCGTCGTCCATCGCCGCGATGCGGCCGTCGCCGAGATCGCGGATCGGTTCGGCGATGCCGGTGCGCGATGCCAGCCAGCGTCCCGGTCCGGCCAGGAATTCGGTTGTGGCGTAATGCTCTTCGAGCGCGATCGTCCGCACTAGCCCGCCAGCACCCTGGCCGCGGCGCTCCAGTACGACAGCTCATCGCGATTGGCGGCCAGCCGAATCGTCTTCGTGTAGCCGTACTCGGCCAGCGTCTCCTGGGCGTGCTCGCGGCCGAACCCGCTGTGGCCGACCCCGCCGAACCCGGTGCCGATCGAGATGCGGTGATAATTGTTGACGAAGACCGCGCCGGCCCGGATCCGCCGGCTCACCCGCAGCGCCCGATCGCCGTCCTGGGTGAACACCGCCGCGACCAGTCCGAACGGCGTGGCGTTGGCGATGCGCACCGCCTCGTCCTCGTCGGTGAAGGGCATGAGGGTGACCACCGGGCCGAAGATCTCGTCGCGGGCCACCCGCATGGCGGGGGTCACGTCGGTCAGGACGGTCGGTGGAACGTAGAAACCGTCGGCCAGTCGGGGATCGTCGGGCAGCGGCGCCTGGGCCGCGACGCGGGCGCCCTCCGCCACGCCGATCCGCAGGTAATCCAGGACCTGCTTTTGCTGTTGGCGGGTGACCAGGGGCCCGACGTCGGTGGTGGGGTCGGCGCCGTCGCCCACCCGCAGCCGGCTCACCGCGGCGCACAACTTCGCCTCGAACTCCTCATACACGCTCTGCTGCACCAGGATTCGCGACGCCGCGGTGCAGGCCTCGCCCTGGTTGAAAAAGCCGCCGTCGACGGCGGCCAGCAGCGCCTCGTGCTGGTTGGCGTCGTCGAAGACCACCAGCGGGTTCTTGCCGCCGAGTTCCATCAGGGCCGGAGTGAGGTTGCCGGCCGCGGTACGCAGCACCGCGGCGCCTGCCCGCGGCGACCCGGTGAAGGAGACCTTGCCCACCGTCCGGTGCCCGGCCAGCGCGGCGCCCACCTCGCCCTTGCCGGGCACGGCCTGCACGACGCGGTCCGGCAGGACGGACTGGATCAGTTCGACCATGCGCAACACCACCGAGGGCGTCTGCTCCGGCGGCTTGAGCACGACGGCGTTGCCGACGGCCAGGGCCGGCGCGACCTTGCCGGCGGTGTGGATGGGCGGCCAGTTGAACGGCACGATGCAGGCGATCACGCCGTACGGTTCCAGCGTGGTGACGTCCAGCACCGGGCCGTAGTCGCGGGCCTGGCTGGGCAGCGCCTCGACCAGCCCGCCGAAGTACTCGAAGATCGCGATCGCGGCTTCCACGTCGAAAGTGCGCGCCTGGGTGATCGGCTTGCCCATCTCCAGGGTCTCCAGGGCGGCGATCTCGTCGGCGTGGCCGCGCAGGACCTCGGCGATCTGCCGCAGGTAGCGGCCACGTTCGCGGGCCGGGCGCTGCTTCCAGTTCAGGTGCGCGGCGTGGGCGCGGCGGACGGCCTGGTCCACCTCCTCGGGCCCGGCTCCCTGCACGACGGCGACCGTCTGGCCCGTCGCGGGGTTCTCCACGACGAACTGGTCGTCGGTGGAGGCCGACGACCAGCGGGTCCGAGTCCGTCTGAGACTGGGAGATTGCACATTCATCAAGCGCACCGTCCGGTTGAGGGGGTTGGATCGACGCGAGTCAATTGCGAACGTAAATTGACCCAACCGTCGGACGCCAACGAAAATTTCTGATGGAAGCCATCACCGGCGGTGATAATTGCTCGGTGGAGCTTCGCCAGTTGGACTACTTCCTGGCCGTCGCGGACACCCTCAGCTTCACCCGCGCCGCCAAGAGGCTGCACGTCGTCCAATCCGGGGTGTCGGCCACCATCAAGGCACTCGAACGCGAACTCGGCGCGGCACTGTTCGTCCGCGGCGCGGCGGGGGTGACGCTCACCCCGGCCGGACGCGAGCTGGCGCCCCACGCCCGCGCCACCGTCGAGGCCGCCCGCGCGGCCAAGGAGGCCGTCGCCGCCACGGTCGGGTCCGTCGTCGGCACCGTCCGGCTGGGGACGTTGATGTCGATCAACAACATCGACCTGCCGACGCTGCTCGCCGAGCTGAAGGCCCGGCATCCCGGCGTGTTGGTCCAGGTCCGCTTCGCCCGGGCCGGCTCGGCGGGCGTGGCGCAGCAGCTGCGCGACGGCAGCCTCGACGTGGCCCTGGTCGTGCTGCCCGACGGCCCGCCGTCCGACCTGCAGACGCGGCTCGTCGCCGCGTTCGAGTTGCTGTTGGTCGTCCCGGAGGGCCACCCGCTGGCTGGGCGGGAAGCGGTGGGCCTGGCCGAGCTGGCCGGGATGGCGTTCGTCGACGGGCCGCCGGGGTACGGCAACCGGGCCGTGGTCGACCGCGCGTTCGCCGCGGCGGGGGTGCCGCGAACGGTCGCCCTGGAGGTCGCCGACATCGGCACCACCGCGAGCCACATCCGCAACGGCATAGGAATCGGATTTCTCAGCCGGTTCCTCCTCGACGAGATCGGCGACGACGGCCTGGCGACCGTCCGGATCTCCGATCACGAGATCTGCTGGCGGCTGTACGTCGCGATGTCGGCGCTCCGCCCGCCCAGCGCCGCCACCCGCGCGGTGTTCTCGCTGATCGAGGAGATGATCCCGGAGCGCGGCGCGCCGAGTGTGCGCTGACGGCGTCGAGTGTGAGCGCAGGCCGCGATCCGGCACGCTTTTCGACCCTCAGCGCACACTGAAAGCCCACATCGCACACTCGACCGGCGGCAGTGGGCCGGGCTGAACACGCTCCACCGCACACCCCGGGAACAAGACGACGGCGCCCGCCGTTAGCATGATCGACAAGTTGAGTGAATCAGGCTCAACCTTGGCTTGACACCAGGGAGCCCGGAAGGGCAGGCTTGAGCGGGGTTCACTCAGCATAGTGGCACCAAAGAAGCTCTAGGTAATCAGGAGGAATCACTATGGCTCGTGCGGTCGGTATCGACCTCGGGACCACCAACTCAGTCGTCTCGGTTCTCGAGGGCGGTGACCCCGTCGTCGTCGCCAACTCCGAGGGCTCGCGGACGACTCCGTCCATCGTCGCGTTCGCGCGCAACGGCGAAGTGCTGGTCGGCCAGCCCGCCAAGAACCAGGCGGTGACCAACGTCGACCGCACCATCCGTTCGGTGAAGCGGCACATGGGCACCGATTGGTCCGTCGAGATCGACGACAAGAAGTACACGGCGCAGGAGATCAGCGCCCGCGTGCTGATGAAGCTCAAGCGCGACGCGGAGGCCTACCTCGGTGAGGACATCACCGACGCGGTCATCACCGTGCCCGCCTACTTCAACGACGCCCAGCGTCAGGCGACCAAGGAAGCCGGCCAGATCGCCGGCCTCAACGTGCTGCGCATCGTCAACGAGCCGACCGCCGCGGCGTTGGCCTACGGCCTGGACAAGGGCGAGAAGGAACAGACCATCCTGGTCTTCGACCTGGGCGGCGGCACGTTCGACGTCTCGCTGCTCGAGATCGGCGAGGGCGTCGTCGAGGTCCGCGCCACCAGCGGTGACAACCACCTCGGCGGCGACGACTGGGACGACCGGGTCGTCGAATGGCTGGTCGACAAGTTCAAGGGCACCAGCGGCATCGACCTGACCAAGGACAAGATGGCGATGCAGCGGCTGCGTGAGGCGGCCGAGAAGGCCAAGATCGAGCTGTCGAGTTCGCAGAGCACCTCGATCAACCTGCCCTACATCACCGTCGACGCGGACAAGAACCCGCTGTTCCTCGACGAGCAGCTGACCCGCGCCGAGTTCCAGAAAATCACCCAGGACCTGCTGGACCGCACCCGTCAGCCGTTCAAGTCGGTGATCTCCGACGCCGGCATCTCGGTGTCCGACATCGACCACGTGGTGCTCGTGGGTGGTTCCACCCGGATGCCCGCGGTGACCGAGCTGGTCAAGGAGCTCACCGGCGGCAAGGAGCCCAACAAGGGCGTCAACCCCGACGAGGTCGTTGCCGTGGGTGCGGCGCTGCAGGCCGGTGTCTTGAAGGGTGAGGTGAAAGACGTTCTGCTGCTGGACGTTACGCCGCTGAGCCTCGGTATCGAGACCAAGGGCGGCGTGATGACCAAGCTCATCGAGCGCAACACCACGATCCCCACCAAGCGGTCGGAGACCTTCACCACGGCCGACGACAACCAGCCGTCGGTGCAGATCCAGGTCTTCCAGGGTGAGCGCGAGATCGCCTCGCACAACAAGCTGCTCGGCTCCTTCGAGCTGACCGGCATCCCGCCGGCTCCGCGCGGCGTGCCCCAGATCGAGGTCACCTTCGACATCGACGCCAACGGCATCGTGCACGTCACGGCCAAGGACAAGGGCACCGGCAAGGAGAACACGATCAAGATCCAGGAGGGCTCCGGCCTGTCCAAGGAGGAGATCGACCGGATGATCAAGGACGCCGAGGCGCACGCCGAGGAGGACCGCCAGCGGCGCGAGGAGGCCGACATCCGCAACCAGGCCGAGACGCTGGTCTACCAGACGGAGAAGTTCGTCGCCGAACAGCGCGAGGCCGAGGGCGGCTCGAAGGTTCCCGAGGACACCCTGAACAAGGTGGACTCAGCGGTGGCCGAAGCCAAGACGGCGCTGGGCGGCACCGACATCTCCGCGATCAAGGCGGCGATGGAAAAGCTCGGCCAGGAGTCGCAGGCGCTCGGCCAGGCGATCTACGAGGCCACCCAGGCCGCGGGCGGCGAGGCCGGTGGCGCCGAGACCGGCGGTCCCCAGGGCGGCTCGGCCGATGACGTCGTGGACGCGGAGGTGGTCGACGACGACCGGGAGGCCAAGTGAGCGAGGGCAACCCGGAACAGGTGACGATCACCGACAAGCGGCGCATCGATCCCGAGACGGGCGAAGTACGGCACGTCTCTCCCGGCGAAACGCCGGGAGAGGCGGCGCCGGCCGGTAAGGGTGAAAGTGCCGACAAGGTCGCCGAGCTGACGGCCGACCTGCAACGTGTGCAGGCCGACTTCACCAACTACCGGAAGCGGGCGCTGCGCGACCAGCAGGCCGCCGCGGACCGGGCCAAGGCCGCCGTCGTCAGCCAATTGCTGGGCGTGCTCGACGATCTGGAGCGGGCGCGCAAGCACGGCGACCTGGAATCCGGCCCGCTGAAGTCGGTGGCCGACAAGCTGGACAGCGCGCTGACCGGCCTCGGTCTGACGGCGTTCGGCGAGGAGGGCGAGGACTTCGACCCGGTGCTGCACGAGGCCGTGCAGCACGAGGGCGACGGCGCCGACGGCTCCAGGCCGGTGATCGGCACCGTGATGCGCCAGGGCTACAAGCTGGGCGACCAGGTGCTGCGGCACGCTCTGGTCGGGGTCGTCGACACCGTCGGGGGCGACCCGGCCGAAACCCAGCAGGCCGACACGGGCGATAACGCCGACACTTCGGGTGACTAGGCATAAAAATCACATACGACAAATGGATAGAGAAAGGTGAAAGGGGGTGACGCGGTATGGCCCAGCGTGAATGGGTCGAAAAGGACTTCTATAAGGAGCTGGGCGTCTCCTCTGACGCCAGCCCGGAAGAGATCAAGCGCGCCTACCGCAAGCTAGCGCGCGACCTGCATCCGGACGCCAATCCCGACAACCCCGCCGCCGGCGAGCGATTCAAGGCGGTCTCGGAGGCGCACAACGTCCTGTCGGATCCGGCCAAGCGCAAGGAGTACGACGAGACCCGGCGCCTGTTCGCCGGCGGGGGCTTCGGCGGGCGCAGGTTCGACGGTGGCAGCGGCGGCTTCAGCTTCAACGTCGGCGGCGACGGCGCCGAGTTCAACCTCAGCGACCTGTTCGACGCCGCCGGCCGCAGCGGCGGCGCCAACATCGGGGACCTGTTCGGCGGCCTGTTCGGCCGCGGCGCCGGTCCCCGGCCCAGCCGGCCGCGGCGCGGCAACGACCTGGAGACCGAGACCGAGCTCGACTTCGTCGAGGCCGCCAAGGGCGTGGCGATGCCGCTGCGGCTGACCAGCCCGGCGCCGTGCACCAACTGCCATGGCAGCGGCGCGCGCCCGGGCACCAGCCCGAAGGTGTGCCCCAGCTGCAACGGCTCCGGGGTGATCAACCGCAACCAGGGGGCTTTCGGATTCTCCGAGCCCTGCACCGATTGCCGGGGCAGCGGCTCGATCATCGAGCACCCGTGCGACGAGTGCAAAGGCACCGGCGTGACAACCCGCACCCGCACAATCAACGTGCGGATCCCGCCCGGCGTCGAGGACGGGCAGCGCATCCGGCTGCCCGGGCAGGGCGAGGCCGGGCTGCGCGGGGCGCCGTCGGGCGACCTCTACGTGACGGTGCACGTGCGACCGGACAAGGTGTTCGGCCGCGACGGCGACGACCTGACCGTGACCGTTCCCGTCAGCTTCACCGAATTGGCTTTGGGCTCAACGCTTTCGGTGCCCACGCTGGACGGCAAGGTCGGCGTCCGGGTGCCCAAGGGCACCGCCGACGGCCGCATCCTGCGGGTGCGCGGACGCGGCGTGCCCAAGCGCGGCGGCGGCAACGGCGACCTGCTCGTCACCGTGAAGGTGGCGGTGCCGCCGAACGTGGAGGGCGCCGCCCAGGAGGCGCTGGAGGCCTACGCGGCGGCCGAGCGGTCCAGCGGTTTCAATCCGCGCGCGGGATGGGCGGGTAACCGCTGATGGCCAGGCGCTCGAGGGACCCGAAAGAGGAGGCCCGGACCTTCCTGATCTCGGTGGCGGCCGAACTGGCCGGCATGCACGCGCAGACGCTGCGCACCTACGACCGGCTCGGGCTGGTCAGCCCGAGCCGGACTTCCGGTGGGGGACGCCGTTATTCGGAGCGCGACGTCGACCTGCTGCGCGAGGTGCAGCGGCTGTCGCAGGACGAGGGCGTCAACCTGGCCGGCATCAAACGCATCATCGAGCTGACCAACCACGTCGAAGCCCTGCAGGCGCGGGTGAAGGAGCTGACCGAGGAGCTGGCGCGGGTGCGCGCCGGTCAGCGCCGCGACCTGGTCGTGGCGCCCAAGAGCACCGCCGTGGTGGTGTGGCAGCCGCGCAAGGGCGGCACCCGCGCCTGATCAGACGCGGATCGAGAAGACCGCGACCGCCGGCTCGCCGGGGCGCGCGCACCGGTAGCCGCCGCGGCGCAGCGCGTCGGTAGGCGCGGTCATCGGTTCGAAGCACACCACCTCTTCGCCAGGCGGCGCGAAGATCTGCGCCGCCGGGTAGCCGCGGTCGAAGTGCACCTCCAGGCGGCGCCCGCCGCCGGACACCGCGAACACCGCGCCGTCGGCGACCTCGTCGTAGGCGTCGTCGAAAGCCTTGTCGCCCAACGCTTCTTGCGTCGCCGCCCAGGGTTCCGATCCGCCGGTGGGCAGCCCCTTGTCGTCGAGCGCCAAATGCCGCAGGGGTGGGGTCTCGATGATCCATCGGTCGCGGGGCGTGTCGGGCAGGCGCAGGTAGGGATGGAAGCCGAAGCACAGCGGCACGGCCGCGTCGCCGGTCGCGGTGATGGTGGTGCCGACCGTCAGCACCCGCTCAGCCAGCCGCACCGTCACCGCGAGCAGGTGCGGATAGGGGAAGCCGGCCAACAACCTCGGCTCGGCGCCGAAGTCGACCTCGGCGCTCAGCTCGTTTTCGGATTGCGCCGTGACCCGCCAGCCGGCGTAGGCGGCCAGGGTGCCGTGGATGGGCAGCCCGTTGGGGTCGGCGCGCACGCCGTTGTCGCCGGGCGTGAGCGTCACCGTCGCGCCCTCCGCGGTATAGGTGTTGGCGCCCAACCGATTCGCCCACGGATACAGGATCGGGATTCCCATGGTCTTGCCCGCCTCCACGTACGCCTGCAGGCCGCGCCGCTGGCCGAGCAGCTCGGTGCCCGAGTCGGTCAGCGAGGTGCCGATCATGCCCGCCTCGGGCACGAACTGCGCGGCCACCGGCGAGGAAGGGTCGGTCAGGGTGACGATCTGCATGGCTTACCTCGGCTCACCTGGACAGTGGATCGTGCTGAATGCGTTCGGGCGGAGCCCCTTTGGCGACCAGGGCGGTCTTGGTGGCGCGGACCATCTCGGGCCCGCCGCAGATCAGGATCTGCCGGTCGCCCCAGCCGCCGTACTTGGTCACCACGTCGGGCAGGCGGCCGGTCTGGTGCACGTGCAGCCCGCGCGGGGGCGTGGGGTCGGGGTAGTCGGCGGCCCACGAGGGGTCGCGGCCGTAGTCGGAGACCGGCGTGACGGACAGCCACGGGTTGTGCTGCGCGACCTGCCACAGCGTCGGCAGATCGTAGAGCTCGCAGCGGTAGCGGGCGCCGAAAAAGAGGTGCACCCGGGGGTTCACCGCGTAGCGGGACAGGTCCATGATCAGCGCGCGCAGCGGTGCCAGGCCGGTGCTGCCCGCGACCATCAGGACGTCCCCGCCGTCCCGGTCGACGCTCAGGCCGCCGTGCGGACTGGACAGCCGCCACCGGTCGCCGGGCCGCGTTTCGTTGACGACCGCGGTGCTGACCAGGCCACCGGGCACCTGGCGGACGTGAAACTCGACTCCGCCACCCGGATCGGCGGGTATCGCCGGGGACAGATAGCGCCAGCGCCGCGGGCACTGCGGGACGTGGGCGTTGACGTACTGGCCGGGGTAGTAGTCCATCGGGCGGTCGAGTTGCAGCCGAACCACGGCCAGGTCGCGCGACACCCGCATGTGCTCGATGACCGTGCCGTCCCACCACGCGGGCCCCGCGTCGGCGTCGGCGGCCCCACGCATCACCCCGGTGATCAGGTTGAGCGACTGGTTGGCGGCCCCCTCGACGGCGTTGGTCCACGCCTCGCCGAGGTGGTCTCGAAGCGTGGCATACAGCGCGCGGTGCAGCGAGTCGTAATGGCTCGGCAGGACCCCGAACTTGCGGTGGTCACGGCCGAGCTGGGCGAGGAATGCCACCGGCTCGGCCGCGCGCTGCTCGACCAGTTCCCCGTAGACCCACTGCAACGCGTGCGCAAAGGCGGCCCGCTGCGCGCCCATTTCGGGCGGGAACAGGTCGCGCACCGAGACGTCGAGGGCGAACCAACGGGTGTAGAACCGGCGGACCAGATCCTCGCCGAACGCGTTGCGCAGCACCCGCAACGCATTCGGATCCTCGAGGCTCACGGGCCCCGATTCTAGGCTCGACGACGGCTACGCTGCGTTGGTCGCTGTGAGTTGGCTGAAATCCGGACGAGCTTGGTGAGAACGGCCGTTTCGCAGCGTGGATCGCGCATACGGTGCGGATGGAGATCGCGTCCTCGTGACGTGGCGGAGAGGTCACGCATGTCGTTTGTAGTCGCGGCGCCCGAGCTTATGGACGCATTGGCAACGGATTTGGCGAACATCGGCTCGGCGGTCGGCGTGGCCAATGCGGCCGCGGCGGCCCAGACCACAACGCTGCTGTCGGCCGGCGCCGACGAGGTGTCGACAACCGTAGCCGCCGTGTTCGGCGCGCACGCCCAGGCGTATCAGGCGCTGAGCGCCGAGGCGGCGGCCTTCCACCAGCAATTCGTCCAGCTGCTCAACGGCGGGGCGGCATCGTATGCGCTGAGCGAGGCGGCCAACACGTCGCCGCTGCAGACGCTGGAGCAGGACGTGCTGGGCGCGATCAACGCGCCGACCCTGACCCTGCTGGGCCGGCCGTTGATCGGCAACGGCGCTAACGGCGGGCCCGGTCAGAACGGCGCACCCGGGGGGCTCTTGATCGGCAACGGCGGCAACGGCGGGCCCGGCTTCGTCGGCGGGCGCCCCGGGGGCGGCTCCGCGCCGGGCGGCAACGGCGGGCAGGGCGGCCTGTTCGGCAATGGCGGGGCCGGCGGGCCCGGGGGCAGCAATGGGACGGCGAGCACGGCCGGCGGCAACGGAGGCGCCGCGGGCTGGTTCGGGCACGGCGGCGCCGGCGGGGCCGGGGGAAGCATTACCGACGCCGTCAGCCGCAACTTCGGCGCCGCCGGGGGCGCCGGCGGCGCCGGCGGCCTGATCTTCGGCGCTGGCGGCGACGGCGGGGCCGGGGGAGCCGCAACCACCAACAACGGCGGCACCGGCGGCGCGGGCGGCAACGCCGGGTTGTTCGGCGGCGGCGGGGCCGGTGCGGCCGGCGGGTCCCGCGCCGGGGTAACCG
>NZ_LZIS01000243.1 GCF_001667015.1 Mycobacterium sp. E3198
CGCCGCCGCACCTGGACCGCGGCCAGCCCCGCACCAACACCTACCACCACCCCGAAAAACTCCTCCACCCCGACAACGACGACGAGGAGGGTTGACCCCCGCCGGCTGTCGGGCATGTCGGCACTCGCGTGGCGGTTGACCGCGGCGACAACGCGGCGGACGGACACATGCTAAGGAACCGTCCGTTGATAAGACGAGGCGTCAGGAGGACACGTGGACGACGACAACGTGGCGAATGTGGCTGCCAAACCTGGCGGGTCGGCGCGCGCGGCGCGATACGTCCACCGGGTAAAGAGCCGCTTATCGACGGCGAAGCTACGGTTGGATTTCCCCACCCCACTTCGACTTTGGACAGCCGCGAACCAATACGTTTCATCATCCCGAAAGGTTCGTCCGCGCGACGACGAGGGCGACTAGCTGCTAGCTTCCTTCCCGCGCCGCGGCCTTCTCCAGCTCGGTCAGCGCAGGCTCGACGGCGCGGGCCATCTCGTGGATGTCGTTGGCGACTTCGGGGGTCGTGACAAAGCCGAAGTCCAAATACTTCTCGTAAGAGAAGCAGGTGATGTTCAAGGCGATGTCCATGACGGGCGGTCCGAGCGGCACCAGCGACTCCAGCTTGGCGCCGGCCATGTACAGCGGCATGGGCGGGCCGGGGACATTGGACACCACCAGGTTGATGGGGGCCAGGTTTCGCGACAGCCCGGTGGCCGTGTAGGCGCGGGCGGCCAGCTGCAGCAGCCCCGGTGGCGTGGTCTCGGTCAACCCCATGATCTGGTGCGCCGACAGCGCCTTGGCCATCAACTTGGCGCTCTGGGTGCTCTCGTGAATGGCCCGCAGCCGCTCGGCCGGGTCCTCGATGTCGGTCGCCAGCGACGCGGTCATCGAGCTCACCTTGTTGCCGACGTCGTCCTTGTTCTCGTCGGTGCGCGTCGAGACGGGAATCTGCGCGATGAGCGGTTTGGCCGGCAACTCGTCGTGTTTCAGAAGGTACTCTCGGGCGGCACCGGCCACGAGGGCCAGCACCACGTCGTTGAGCTTGACGCCAAAGGCATCCTTGACAGCCTTGGCCCGGTCCAGTTCGACGCGGCAGCCGGTGATCCGCCGGTGCGGTGAAACCGGCGCGTTGAATCGCGTCTTCGGTGCCTCGAAGTAGCCCGGCGGCTTGCTGGTGACGCCCAGCGCGGCGATCTGCTGGCGCACCGTCTGCTCCAGGAGCCTGCTGATCCGAAACGGCGTTTTGACCGCCAGATTGACCAGAGCACCCACCGCGCGCCGCTCGATCCCGGGGAGCTGGAATCCCACCAGCGATCCCACCGTCTCCTGTTGCGGCGGTCGCGGTTCGGGGGTGACGTCGAGCAGGATTTCGCCCAGCCCGGCGCCGGAGACGCCGTCGACGATGGCATGGTGCATCTTGGTCAGCGTCGCGACCCGGTTGCCCTTGACGTTCTCGATGACCCAGAGCTCCCACAGCGGTCGCGAACGGTCGAGCTTGTAGGACATCAGCCGGCCGACCAGCTCGTCGACCTCGCGCCGGCCGCCCGGCGCGGGCACCGCGATGCGACGGATGTGGAAGTCGACGTCGAGTTCCTCGTCCTCGACGAACCACGGCCGGTCGAGCCCTAGCGGTGCGCCGGTGACCCGCCAGCGCAGCTGCGGCAGTTCGGGCAGGCGCTCGATGATCAGCTGGCGAACGCGTTGAAAGCTGAAGTCGGGTGCATCGGTGAGATCACAGATCGCGAGCGCGCCCACATGCATGTGCCAGCCCGCAGTTTCCGCGGACCAAAACGCCGCGTCAACGCTCGAAAGCCGTTTCATGAACTGACCGTAGCCTCCCCCGCCCGTCCTGCCCAGCACTTTGCCGGGCCGGCTAAGCATCCTCCAGCAGGTCAGGCGTCACCGCCGACTCCGTGTCCGGGATCCCCTCGACCTTCGCCTTGCGGTCGGCCATCGACAGCAGCCGCCGAATGCGCCCGGCGACAGCGTCTTTCGTCATCGGCGGGTCGGCCAGCCGGCCCAGCTCCTCCAGGGAGGCCTGCCGATGCTCGACGCGCAGCCTGCCCGCCGATGCCAGATGGTCCGGGACGGTGTCGCCGAGGATCTCCAGCGCGCGCTCCACCCGGGCGGCCGCCGCGACCGCCGCGCGCGCCGAGCGGCGCAGGTTGGCGTCGTCGAAATTGGCCAGCCGGTTGGCCGTCGCCCGGACCTCGCGACGCATCCGGCGCTCCTCCCACACCAGCCGCGTGTCCTGGGCCCCCATCCGGGTCAGCAGGGCGCCGATCGCCTCGCCGTCGCGCACCACCACCCGGTCGGCCCCCCGCACCTCGCGCGCCTTCGCGCTGACCCCCAGCCGACGGGCCGCGCCCACCAGCGCCAGCGCGGCCTCCGGGCCGGGACAGCTGACCTCCAGGGCGGACGAACGCCCCGGCTCGGTCAGCGACCCGTGCGCCAAAAAAGCCCCCCGCCAGGCCGCCTCGGCGTCGCCGATGCTGCCACCGACCACCTGTGCCGGCAGCCCGCGCACCGGACGGCCCCGCATGTCGAGCAGCCCGGTCTGCCGTGCCAGCGCCTCGCCGTCGTTGGCCACCCGCAGCACGTACCGGGTGCTTTTGCGAATCCCGCTGGCCGACAACACATGCACGACGGCGTTGTACCCGTAGAGCTCGAAGATGTCCTTGCGCAGCCGGCGCGCGACGTTGCCCAGGTCCACCTCGGCCTCGACGACCACCCGGCCGCCCACGATGTGCAACCCGCCGGCGAACCTCAGCAGGGACGTGACCTCCGCGCGCCGCGCGCTGACCGACTTCACAACCAGGCGGCTCAGTTCGTCCTTGACTTCGGTCGTCATCGCCACGCGTCGTCACCCCTCTCACCGTCGACCCGGATCTCGTTCGTGGTGGTCGCGGAAGGGGTTTGAGGGCCTTGTGAACCACTATGGCCCGCTCGGACCCCGTCGAGCGCCGCCGCGAGCTTGCCCGGGTCATGTAAAGGTGTACCAGGTCGGGACACGTCGGCGAAGTGGACCTCGGCTTCCAGCAGCGTCGCGGTGCGGCGCAGTTGCTCGCGTTCGCGCTCACCGGGCACCCGCTCGGCGTCAATGATGATGTCGTGCACGGTGAATCCCGGCGCGTGCTGGGCCAGCACGTGCAGGTGGCGTTCCACCGAGAAGCCGGCCGTCTCCCCCGGCTCGGCGACCAGGTTGAGCACCAGCGCCCGCCGCGCGGTGGTCGATCGCAGCGCCGAGGCCAGCCCCGGCACCAGCACGTGCGGGATCACGCTGGTGAACCACGACCCTGGCCCCAGCACCACCAGGTCGGCGGCCATGATGGCGTCGACGGCCTGCCGGGTCGCCGGCGGGTTGGGTGGCAGCAGCCGCACGCGGCGCACCTTGCCGGGCGTGGTCGCGATCGCCACCTGCCCGCGGATCAGGCGGAAGATCCGCGGGTCGGCCTCCAGGCCGGACACGTCGGCCTCGATCTGCAGCGCGATCGGGCACATCGGCAACACCCTGCCCTTGACCCCGAGGATGCGGCCGAGCTCGTCGAGGGCGGCGACCGGATCGGCCAGCACCTCGGACAGGCCCGCCAACAGCAGGTTGCCGATCGGGTGGCCGGCCAGCGCGCCGTTGCCGCCGAAACGGTGCTGCAGGATGGTCGCCCACAGCCGTCCGTACGGGCTGTCGGATGCCAACGCCGCCAAGGCCATTCGCAGATCGCCGGGCGGGATCACGTCCAGTTCGCTGCGCAGCCGGCCCGACGAACCGCCGTCGTCGGCGACCGTGACCACCGCGGTGACATGCGGCGTCAGGCGCCGCGCCGCCGACAGCGTCGCATACAGGCCGTGTCCGCCCCCCAAGGCGACGATGCCATCACTCATTCGCGACCCAGATCCCGGTGCAGCACCCGCACCGCCAGCTGGGGGTTACCCCGAAGCAGCTGCATCAATGCCTCGGCGATCGCGACGCTGCGATGCTTGCCGCCGGTGCAGCCGATGGCGACCGTCATGTAGCGCTTGCCCTCCCTGCGGTAGCCGTCGACAACGAGGTTCAGCAGACGATGGTAAGCGTCGAGGAACTCGGCCGCGCCGGGCTGACCCAACACGTAGTCGCGCACGTCGGGGTGCTCGCCGGTGAGCGGGCGCAGGTCGTCCACCCAGTGCGGGTTGGGCAGGAACCGGACGTCCATCACCATGTCGGCGTCCATCGGCAGGCCGTACTTGAAGCCGAACGATTCGACGGTGACGCTGGTGGACGCGCCGGTCTCGCCGCCGAAGGCGCGCTCGATGCTCTCCCGCAGCCCCCGCACCGACAGGGTCGACGTGTCGATGATCAGGTCGGCGGTGGCGCGCACCGGCGCCAGCATCCTGCGCTCGGCGGCGATGCCCTCGGCCAGCGTCTGCTCGCCCTGTAGCGGATGGCTGCGGCGGTTCTGTTCGTAGCGGCGCACCAACATGTCGTCGGAGGCCTCCATGAACACCACGCGCGGGCTGATGTTGCGGGTGGCCAGCTCGTTGCGCACCTCGTCGAGGTCGCCCGTGAAGCCCCGCGACCGCACGTCCATCACCACCGCGAGCTGCGTGATCCGCGACCCGGCGGCCAGCCCGAAATCGACCATCCGGGTGATCAGCTGGGGCGGCAGGTTGTCGGCCACGTACCAGCCGAGGTCCTCGAGCACCTTGGCGGCGGTCCCCCGCCCCGCGCCCGACAACCCCGTCACCAGGACGACATCGATGCCCGCCCCCTCGTCTTGGCTTGTCATTCGGCGAGTTCCGGTTGCTCGGGTCGCAGCGCCTCGAGGACGGCAGTGGCGGTGGCCACGCCGATGCCCGGAACGGCGGTGATCTGGTCGACGGTGGCCTCCTTGAGGCGGGCTATCGATCCGAAATGGGTTACCAGCGCCTTGCGCCGATGTTCTCCCAATCCTGGCACCGAATCCAGCGCTGAGGCGGTCATTCGCTTGGATCGCTTGCTGCGATGGTAGGCGATCGCGAACCGGTGCGCCTCGTCGCGGACGCGCTGCAGCAGGTAGAGGCCCTCGCTGTTGCGCGGCATGATGATCGGGTCCGGCTCCGAAGGCACCCAGATCTCCTCCAGCCGCTTGGCCAGGCCGATGACCGCGACGTCGGTGATGCCGAGTTCGTCGAGCACGGCCGACGCCGCGTTGACTTGCGGCGCGCCGCCGTCGACGACGAACAGGTTCGGCGGGTACGCGAAGCGGCGCGATTTTCCTTCCGGCGAAAGCATATTGGTGTCTTTTTGCTCGCTCAGGTGGCGGGCGAAGCGGCGTCGCGTCACCTCGGCAATGGAGGCGACGTCGTCGGAGCGCCCCTGCCCGGCGGCCTCCCGGATGCCGAAGTGCCGGTAATCCGACTTGCGCGGCAGGCCGTCCTCGAACACCACCAGCGAGCCCACCACGTCGGTGCCCTGCACGTGGCTGATGTCGACGCATTCGATGCGCAGCGGCGCATCGGCCAGTCCCAGCGCCTCCTGAATATTCTGCAGTGCAGCAGATCTCGCGTTGAAGTCGCCGGCACGCTTCAGTTTGTGTTGCTGCAGAGCCTCTTTCGCGTTGCGCAACACTGTTTCGGCGAGCGCCCGCTTGTCACCGCGGCGCGGCACCCGCAGCGCGACCCGGGAGCCGCGCAGCGCGGACAGCCAACTGGTCAGCTCCTCGGCGTTGGACGGCAGGCACGGCACCAGCACCTCGCGCGGGACCGGGTTGGTGGATTCGTCGGCGGCGCCGCCCAGTTCGGCCTGCTCCCCGTAGAACTGGGTCAGGAATTGCTCGACCAACCGCTCCTCACCGGATTCGCCGGGGTCCCCGGACTTTTCGACGATCCAGCCGCGCTGGCCGCGCACCCGGCCGCCGCGGACGTGGAACACCTGCACCGCAGCCTCCAGGTCGTCGTCGGCGAACGCGACCACGTCGGCGTCGGTGCCGTCACCGAGCACCACGGCCTGCTTCTCCATGGCCCGCTTCAGCGCCGACAGGTCGTCGCGCAGCCGGGCCGCCCGCTCGAAGTCGAGCTGCTCGGCCGCGGCGTTCATCTGCTGCTCGAGTTCGCGGGCGAAGCGATCGGTCTTGCCGGACAAAAAGTCGCAGAAGTCCTCCACGATCTGGCGATGCTGCTCGGCGCTGACCCTGCCGACGCAGGGTGCCGAGCATTTGTCGATGTAGCCGAGCAGGCAGGGACGGTCAATCTGCTTGTGCCGCTTGAAGACTCCGGCCGAGCAGGTGCGGGCCGGAAAGACGCGGGTGAGCAGGTCCAGCGTTTCGCGGATCGCCCACGCGTGTGAGTAGGGGCCGAAATAGCGCACGCCCTTGCGGCGGGGGCCGCGATAGACCATCAGCCGCGGGAACTCCTCACCCAGCGTGACGGCCAGCACCGGGTACGACTTGTCGTCGCGGTAACGGACGTTGAAGCGCGGATCGAACTCCTTGATCCAGTTGTATTCCAGCTGCAGCGCCTCGACTTCGGTGTTGACCACCGTCCACTCGACCTTGGCCGCGGTGGTCACCATCTGCCGGGTTCGCGGGTGCAGGCCGGCGACGTCGGCGAAGTAGGACGTCAGCCTGCTGCGCAGGCTCTTGGCCTTGCCGACGTAGATGACCCGCCCGTGCGCGTCCCGGAATCGGTAGACGCCCGGCTCGACCGGGATGGACCCGGGCGCGGGGCGATACGTTGCGGGATCTGGCACGTACCCAGGCTAGTAGCCGCTCAAGACAAATCCGACCGGCCCCGAAAGCCGCCGGATCCGCTGATCGGACGGCTACCATCCGCGTATCGCCGATCGCCGATAGCGCTGGGGGTTCCGGAATGTCGTTCGTGATCGCGGCGCCGGGACTCGTCACGGACGCGGCCGCCGATATCGCCGGTATCGGCTCGTCGGTGGCGACGGCGCATCGGGCGGCGGCGGCCTCGACCACCGGGGTGGTGGCGGCCGCGGGCGACGAGGTGTCCGCGGCGATCGCGTCGTTGTTTTCCGGCCACGCCCTCGACTACCAGGCGCTCGGGCTGCGGGCCGAGGCGTTTCACGCCCAGTTCGTCGCGGCGCTGAGCGGGAGCGCGGCCGCGTATGCCGCCACCGAGGCCGCCGGCACCTCGCCGCTGCAGATCCTCGCGCAAGACGTGCTCGGCGTGATCAACCTGCCCACCGAGCTGCTGGTGGGGCGCCCGCTGATCGGCAACGGCGCCGACGGGACGCCGGGTACGGGGCAGGCCGGCGGGGCGGGCGGCATCCTGCTGGGCAACGGCGGCAGCGGCGGTTCGGGAGCGTCGGGGCTACCCGGCGGCCCGGGCGGTCCGGCCGGCCTGCTCGGTTCCGGCGGCGCCGGCGGCGTGGGCGGGTGGGACGCGTCCGGCGGAACCGGGGGCACCGGGGGGCTGCTCTGGGGCAACGGCGGCATCGGCGGCATCGGCGGACCCTTCGGCACCGGCGGCGTCGGCGGCAACGCCCTGTTCTTCGGAGACGGCGGGCGCGGCGGGCTGGGCGGGGAACTCGGCGGCGTCGGCGGCACCGGCGGCCGCGGCGGCTGGCTCATCGGCAACGGCGGCGCGGGCGGGACCGGCGGGGTTTCCGGCGGTCCGGGCGGCGTGGCGGGCGGTCCCGGCGGCACCGGCGGCATCGCCGGGATGCTGGGCCTGCCCGGTGCCGCCGGCGGCACCGGTGGGGCGCCCACCATCCCGGTGCAGGTGGACCAGCAAATCAACAGGCCGTACGTCGACGTCTCCATCGCCGGCGGGCCGAATTCCCAAGTGATCCTCGACACGGGATCCCGGGGTCTCGTCGTCCCGCCCCAGGACGTCAACTTCGCGTCCCTCGGCGCGGCCACCGGGACGGGCACCGTCACCTACGGCGACGGCGCAAACACCGTGACGGAGAACTACACAACGTATTCGGCCACGGTGAATTTCGGGAACGGCATCATCAGCCAGCCGACCACGGTCGCCGTCATCACCTCCGTGACGCAGACGCAGAACGGCCACACAACCAGCTTTGCGGCCTCGGACGGACTCCCCGTTCTGGGCGTCGGGGGAAGCAATCTCGTCGGCCCGTTGACCACCAGCCCCGTCCAAGTGTTGCCCGACACCCTCAGCCAGGGCGTGCTCCTCAACGAGCCGGCGGGCACGGCGCAGTTCGGCGCCAACCCGCTGACCGCCCTCACCTCGTCCTCCGGGGCGCCCGTCACGACGCTGAAGGTGTCGGTCAACGGCGGCACCCCGGTTGCCCTCTCGAACGCGTTCGTCGATTCCGGTGGCCTGTGGGGCGACGTACCCGCCTCGCTGGGCACCGGTTCGGCGGGCGGCTACGTGCCACAGGGCACGACACTCACCGTCTACACCGCCAACAACGTTGCCATCTACCACGAGACGGTCGGCGCGGCCCCGACGGCGCCGGCTGTGGTCAGCGGGGCGAATGGCCTTTTCAATACGGGGAATATCCCCTTCGAGACCATCCCGATCTACCTGTCGTACAGCCCGCTGGGCACCGGGACGCTGTTCTACGACGCCTGACGGCTCAGCCGTCGCGCAAATCCGGCCGGTAGCGCGCCAGCAGCGACCGCACGGTGTCCATGGCGTCGACGGCGCGTTCCCGGTCAGCGGCCTGGATCGCCATCAGGGGAACGTATTCGTCGTCGGGCAGGTCGATGCGCGCCCACCGTTTCCCGGCGGGAAACGACACGCCCACCACGTCGCGCCAGGGAATCAGCCTGTACCCAAACAGGTTTCGCACTGACAGCCCGGCCGGCCCCACGCGCAGCCGGGGCCGCGCGAACAACAGCACCCCGCCGGCGATCAGCAGACCGAGCCCGGCGATCGCCACCTGGTCGGAGGTGTGAAAGATGACGCCGCTGGAGCTGATCTTGAGCAGCAGGCCGACGACGATGTGCGCCGCGGCGATCAAAAGCGCCGCGGCATAGACGAATGGCAGCGTCCGGTGCGGACGCAGCTCGACATCCCAGCGGTTCGGCGCACTCACGACCGAGCGCGCAGGTCACGCAGGGTCAGGGCGGCGGTCAGCGCGGCGCCGGCGGCCTGGGCCCCCTTGTCCTCGACCGACGCCGGAAGCCCGGCCCGGGCCAGCGCCTGCTCCTCGGTGTTGGTGGTCAGCACACCGTTGGCGACGGGCGTCGACGCATCCAGCGCGACGCGGGTCAGCCCCTGGGTCACCGAATCGCAGACGTACTCGAAATGCGGTGTCTCACCACGGATCACAACGCCGAGGGCGATGACGGCGTCGTGGTTGCTGGCGAGCTGCTGGGCCACCACCGGAATCTCAATCGCGCCGAGCACGCGAACCACCGTCGGGTCCTCGATGCCCGACTCGGCGGCGACTTTACGGGCGCCCGCCAACAGTGCGTCACAGATCTGGCCGTGCCAGGTGCTGGCGACGATGCCGAGGCGCAGGCCGGCAGCGTCCAGCGCGGGCAGCTCCGGCTCCCCGCTACCGCTCACAGAGCACCGCCGAATTCTCCCGGCAAATGCACCGATTCGTGAAAGTCGTCCAGCCCCACCAAGTCATGACCCATCTTGTCGCGCTTGGTCATCAGGTAGCGGATGTTCTCGGCGTTGGCGCGCACCGGAAGCGGCACCCGCTCGATGATGTGCAGGCCGTAACCGTCCAACCCGACCCGCTTGGCCGGGTTGTTGGTCAGCAGCCGCATCGAACGCACCCCCAGGTCGACCAGGATCTGCGCGCCGATGCCGTAATCCCTTGCGTCCGCAGGCAATCCGAGTTTCAGGTTGGCGTCGACGGTGTCGGCACCGGCGTCCTGCAACTGGTAGGCCTGCAGTTTGTGCATCAGGCCGATGCCGCGGCCCTCGTGGCCGCGCATGTACAGCACCACGCCGCGCCCTTCGCGCGCGACCATCGCCATCGCGGCGTCCAGTTGCGGCCCGCAGTCGCAGCGGCGCGAACCGAACACGTCACCGGTCAGGCATTCGGAGTGCACGCGCACCAGCACGTCGTCGCCGTCGGCGTTCGGGCCGGCGATCTCGCCACGCACCAGGGCCACGTGTTCGACATCCTCGTAGATGCTCGCATAGCCGATGGCGCGAAACTCGCCGTGCCGGGTGGGGATCCGCGCCTCGGCGATCCGCTCGATGTGCTTCTCATGCTTGCGCCGCCATTCGATCAGGTCGGCGATGGTGATCAGGGCGAGGTCGTGCTCGTCGGCGAACACCCGCAATTCGTCGGTCTGGGCCATCGAGCCCTCGTCCTTCTGGCTGACGATCTCACAGATCGCGCCCGCGGGCTGCAGGCCCGCCATCCGCGCCAGATCGACGGCGGCCTCGGTGTGGCCCGGCCGGCGCAGCACGCCACCGTCCTTGGCGCGCAACGGAACCACGTGACCGGGGCGGGTGAAATCCTCGGCGATGCTGGTGGGGTCGGCCAGCAACCGCATCGTCGTGGCCCGGTCGGAGGCCGAAATCCCGGTGCCGACGCCGTTTCTCGCATCGACGGTGACGGTGTAGGCGGTCCCGTGCTTGTCCTGGTTCACCGCGTACATCGGCAGCAACCCGAGCCGGTCGCAGACCGCACCATCCAGCGGGACGCACAGGTACCCCGACGTGTAGCGGACCATGAAGGCCACCAGCTCCGGCGTGGCCTTTTCGGCGGCGAAGATCAGGTCGCCCTCGTTCTCGCGATCCTCGTCGTCGATGACGATGACGGCCTTGCCGGCCGCAATGTCGGCTACCGCCCGCTCGACGGAGTCCAACCTCGTCATCGTTGCTGCCTGCTCTCGTAGGGGCCCAGAGGAGAAGCCCAAGTGTTGCATTCAGTATGAACCACCGCGACGGCGCCGTTATTGCGACGGCTTTTCCGGGCTGAAGCGGCCCACGCCCCTCCGTATGCGTCGAGATCGACGGGAGCGCGACAACGTTCGAGTAGCCATCGCGGTGGCGTCGATTTCGGCGGGTGGCGCGGTGCTGTAAAGCCTGGTAGGCAGCGTCTAACGCGACATCAACCGCTCCACATATTTGGCGATCACGTCGACCTCGAGGTTCACCTGCGTGCCGACCGGGGCGCGGCCCAGGGTGGTCAGTTCCCGCGTCGTCGGGATCAGCGAGACCTCGAACCAGTCCCGTGGCCCCGAACCAAGGCCGGACACCGTCAAAGAAATCCCGTCGACGGTGATCGACCCCTTTTCGACGACATAGCGGGCGACGGCCGCGGGCGCCTCGATCCGGACCACCTCCCAATGCTCGGAGGCGGTGCGGTCCACCACCTGGCCGGTGCCGTCGACGTGCCCCTGCACGATGTGCCCGCCGAGCCGGCTGTTGACGGCCGCGGCGCGCTCCAGGTTCACCCGGCTGCCGACCTGCAGCCCGCCGAGGTTGGACCGGTTGAGGGTCTCGCCCATCACGTCGGCGGTGAACTGGCCGTCCGGCCTCAGCTCCGCGACCGTCAGGCACACGCCGTTGACGGCGATCGAATCGCCGTGTCCGGCATCGGCGGTCACCACGGGCCCGCGGATGGTCAGCCGCGCGGCATCGGCGAGCACCTCGCGCCCGGTGATCTCCCCGAGCTCCTCGACAATTCCGGTGAACATTGCACCAGGTTAACGGGCCGATGCGCGGCGAATCGGCCCCCGCGTTCCGGAAGCCGCTCACCACCACCCTCTACGATGCAGGGTATGCAAACCCCCCGCCGTCTCTCGGCCGTCCTTGCATTCTTGAGCCTCGCCGCCGCCCTGGTCGCGGGCTGCTCGTTCAGCTCGTCGAAAAGCGGCGGCCCGCTGCCCGACGGCACGACGCTGGTGAAGCAGTCCGCGGACACCACCAAGAACCTCAAGAGCGCGCACCTGGTGCTGACGGTAAATGGGAAAATCCCGGGTTTGGCGGTGCGAAGTTTGACCGGTGACCTCACCACGCAACCGAGCACCGCGGCGCAGGGGAACGCCCAGATCACTCTTGCGGGCCAAGACATCAGTGCCGATTTCGTCGTGGTGGGCGGCGACCTCTACACCAACGCCCTCAACCCGGGCGACAAGACCATGACCGACGTCGGCCCGGCCTCCCAGGTCTATGACCCCTCGGCCATCCTGAGCCCGGACACCGGCCTGCCCAACGTGCTGGCGAACTTCACCGGCGCCAAGTCCGAGGGGCGCGACCAGGTCAGCGGCCAGACCGCGGTCCGCATCAGCGGAAACGTCTCGGCGGACGCCGTGAACAAGATCGCCTCCCCCTTCAAGGCGACCAAGCCGGTGCCGGCCACGGTCTGGGTCGTGGAGACCGGCGACCACCAGCTGGCCCAGGTGCAGCTCCAACAAAGCCAGGGCAACAACGTCCAGATGACGTTGTCGAACTGGAACCAGCCGGTGCAGATCAACAAGCCGGCGAGCTCGTGAGACGGCTGGCGGGACGCCGAGTCGCGATCGGGGCCGGCAGCCTGGCGGTGCTGCTGGGCGCCCTCGACGCCTACGTCGTGGTCACGATCATGCGCGACATCATGCACGACGTCGGCATCCCGATTAACCAACTGCAGCGGATCACCCCGATCGTCACGATGTACCTCCTGGGCTACATCGCGGCCATGCCGCTGCTGGGCAAGGCCTCCGACCGGTTCGGGCGCAAGCGCCTGCTGCAGGTCAGCCTGTTCACGTTCATGATCGGCTCGGTCGTCACCGCGCTCGCCGTGCAGATCGGCAGCTTCGACGTGTCGAGCATGACCGTGGAGATCTTCGGACATCCGCTCCGGGACCTGGTCATCCTCGGCTACCCGATCCAGAACTTCCACGTGCAGACCCTGCACGTGCTGGTCGCCGGCCGCACCATCCAGGGCATCGCCAGCGGCGCGCTGTTGCCGGTCACCCTGGCCCTCGGCGCCGACCTGTGGGCGCAGCGCAACCGCGCCGCCGTGCTGGGCGGCATCGGCGCCGCGCAGGAGCTGGGCAGCGTGCTCGGCCCGCTGTACGGCATCTTCATCGTCTGGCTGTTCCGCGACTGGCGCGACGTGTTCTGGATCAACGTCCCGCTGACGCTGGTCGCGATGGCCCTGATCCAGATCAGCCTGCCACCGCACGACCGCAGTGAGACCCCGGAGAAGATCGACGTGGTCGGTGGCGTGCTGCTGGCCATCACGCTCGGCCTCGCGGTGATCGGCCTGTACAACCCGAATCCCAACGGCCAGGAGGCGCTGCCCAGCTACGGGTTGCCGCTGGTGATCGCGGCGGCCGTCTTCGCGGTGATCTTCCTGCTCTGGGAACGCTTCGCGCGGACCCGGCTGATCAACCCGGCCGGGGTGCAGTTCCGGCCGTTCCTGGCCGCGATGGGCGCCTCGTTCGCGGCGGGCGCCGCGCTGATGGTGACGCTGGTCGACGTGGAATTGTTCGGCCAGGGCGTGCTGGGCCTGGACCAGGCCAAGGCGGCCGCGATGCTGACGTCGTTCCTGATCGCGCTGCCGATCGGGGCGTTGCTGGGCGGCTTCATCGCCACCCGGGTCGGTGACCGCGCGGTCGCCCTGGTGGGCCTGCTGATCGCCGCCGGCGGCTATTTGCTGATTTCGCACTGGCCGGTGGATCTGATGCACTACCAGCACAGCTTCTTCGGCTTGTTCTCGGTGCCCGCGGTGGACAACGGTCTGATGCTCGGCGGGGTCGCGGTCAACAACGACCTGCTGATCGCCGGTTTGGGCCTCGGGCTGGTGATCGGCCCGCTGACGTCGGCCGCCCTGCGGGTGGTGCCATCGGCCGAGCACGGCATCGCCTCGGCGGCGGTGGTGGTGTCCCGGATGACCGGGATGCTGATCGGCGTGGCCGCGCTGAGCGCCTGGGGCCTGTACCGCTTCTACCAGATCCTCAACGAGAAGAACTCGGCGCTGCCCAGCGGGATGAGCAAGCCGGATCGGGCCGTCGCCCAGGCGCAGAACGTCCTGCCGTCGTTCGCGGCGATGTACGGCGAGATCTTCACCATCACCGCGCTCGTCTGCGTGGCAGGGGCGCTGCTGGGCCTGCTGATCAGCGGCCGCAAAGAGCACGCCGAGGAACCGGAAGTCCCCGAGGAAGAGCCGGTCAGCGTCCCGACGCCCTAGTCAGCCGCCGTGCGGCACCAGGCTGAGCACCAGGTCGGGGCCGGCCCGGTCGATCCCGTCGTACTGCCAGCGCAGCGCCCGCGCGATGGTGGGCACCCCGACGTCGTCGACCGCCGTGATGGGCCCGCCCAGCAGCATGGGCGCGACGTAGGCCAGGATGCGGTTGACGGCCCCGGCCCGCAGGAAGGCGCCGGCCAGGGTGGGGCCGCCCTCCAGCAGCACGTCCGTGCGATCCGTCAGCGCCTTGATCACCTCCATGGGGTCATGGGTGCGAATCACCATGGTGCGCGAATCGTCGTTGAGAACCTTTGCCTCCGGCGGTATTTCGCGCATCCCCACCACCACGCGCAGCGGTTGGCGGTCCGCCAGCGAGCCGTCGCCGCGCCGGGCGGTCAGCGCCGGATCGTCGGCCAGCACGGTGCCGGTGCCGACCACGATCGCGTCGGCGATGGCACGGCGGCGATGCAGATCCGATCGCGAGGCCTCGCTGGAGATCCACCGGCTGCTGCCATCGGCGGCGGCGCTGCGGCCGTCGACGCTGCTGGCGTACTTCCATGTGACGTGCGGCAGCCCGGTCCGCACCTTGTGCAGCCACTCGCGCAGCGGACCGGCGGCCACCTGATCGGCCAGCACCCCGGACCGCACCTGCACGCCAGCGGCCTGCAGCCGGCCCGCTCCGCCGCCCGCGATCGCGTTCGGGTCGTCGACGGCGTAGACGACCATGCTCACCCTGGCCTCGATGAGCGCGTTCACGCACGGCGGGGTCTTGCCGTAGTGATTGCACGGCTCGAGCGTGACGAACGCGATGCCGCCGGCGGCCAAACCGCCGGCCCGGCGCAGGGCCAACACCTCGGCGTGCTCGCCGCCCGCGGGCTCGGTGGCGCCGACGCCGACGACGCGGCCCTGCGGGTCCACGATGACGGCGCCGACCGGCGGGTTCGGGTACGTGGCGCCCTTGACCTGGTAGGAGTGCTCGATCGCCAGGCGCATGGCCGCGTCGAGGCTGTCGACCGACTGGGGCTGGTTCATGCGCGCAGGTGCGCTGACGCGGCGGCGGCCTGCCGCCGCAACGCCTCGACCGCGGCCTCCGGGTCCTGCGCCCCGTACACCGCCGACCCGGCAACGAAGCAGTCGACGCCCGCCTCGGCGGACTGCTCGATGGTGTCCTCGTTGATGCCGCCGTCGATTTCGACCAGGATCGTCAGCTCGCCCGCGTCGATCAGTTTGCGCGCGGTGCGGACCTTGCCGAGCACCTCCGGGATGAAGCTCTGCCCCCCGAAGCCGGGCTCGACCGACATGATCAGCAGCGTGTCGAAGTGCGGGAGGATTTCCAGGTAGGGCTCCAGCGGGGTCCCCGGCTTGACGCTGATCCCGGCCTTGGCGCCGGCGGCGCGAATGTCGCGGGCCACGCCGACGGGATTGTCCGTGGCCTCGGCGTGGAAGGTGACGTTGTAGGCGCCCGCCTCGGCGTACGGGGGCGCCCAGCGATCCGGGTCCTCGATCATCAGGTGGCAATCCATCGGGATGGGGGTGCTCGCCAGCAGCGCCTCGACCACCGGCAGGCCGATGGTCAGGTTCGGCACGAAGTGGTTGTCCATCACGTCGACGTGCAACCAGTCGGCGCCCGGCACGGCGGCCGCCTCGTCGGCGAGGCGGGCGAAATCGGCGGCGAGGATCGACGGCGCGATCAGCGGTCTACCGGTATTGCCAGGCATGTGCGCCACACTACTGAGCCCGGCGGCCAACCTCACTTCAGACGCGGCGCAACGCGGCCGCGAACATCGCGTCGGTGCCGTGCCGGTGCGGCCAGAGCTGAGAGTAGGGCCCCTCGCCCAAGCCCTCGGTGACGGGCTCGAACAGCGGCCGGGCGTCCAGCGCCTGCACCGGCTGGCGGCGCAGCGCGTCGGCAACCACCCCAACGGTTTCCGCGAGGTGCGGCGAACAGGTCGCGTACAGCACCACGCCACCGGGCCGGGTCAGCGCGATCGCGGCGGCCAGCAGCTCCCGCTGCAGCTTGGCCAGCGCCGGCACGTCGGCCGGGCGGCGCCGCCACCGGGCCTCCGGCCGGCGCCGCAGCGCCCCCAGCCCGGTGCACGGCGCGTCCACGAGCACCCGGTCGAAGCCCGGCTCGAGGCCGGTCTGGCGCCCGTCGACCCGCAGCACGTCGACCGGCAACCCGCGGGTGTTCTCGACCACCAAATCCGCGCGCCGCGGCGCGGGCTCCACCGCCGTGACGCGCGCCCCGCGGTCCATACCCAACGCCGCCAGCAGCGGGGTCTTGCCGCCGGGGCCGGCGCACAGGTCCAGCCAGCGGCCGGTGTCGCCGTCGACCGGGGCCAGCGTCAGCGCGCGGGCCACCAGCTGGCTGCCCTCGTCCTGGACCAGCGCGGAGCCGTCGCGCACGGGCGCCAGCCGCCCGGGGTCCCCGCCCGACAGATACACCGCGTAGGGCGAATAACGGCCGACGGTGCCGCCCACGGCGTCGGCGAGGTCGGCGGCGGTCAGCGCGCCCGGGCGCGCGACCAGGTGCACCTGGGGCCGTTCGTCGTCGCTGGCCAGGACGTCGTCGAGTTCGGCCGCGGCCGCGCCGAGCGCGTCGGCGAAGGCCTGGGCAACCCAGCGCGGGTGCGCGTGCACGAACGCGGCGTGCCCGATCGGGTCCCGCGCCGGGTCGGGAGCCAGCTCGTCGACCCAGGACTTCTCGTCGCGGCCGGCGATGGTGCGCAGCACGCCGTTGACGAAACCCGCTCGGGCCGAGTCGAATTCGATCCCGGCCTGTTCGACGGTGGTGGACACCGCGGCGTGGGCGTCGACGCGGGTGCGCAGCAGCTGGTAGGCGCCGAGCCGCAGCAGGTCGAGCAGCACCGGGTCGATGGCCTCCGGCGGACGCCCGGCGGCCGAGCCGATGACCGCGTCGAGCAGCCCCCGGGAGCGGCAGGTGCCATAGGTCAGCTCGGTGGCGAAAGCGGCATCGCGGCCGGCGATTCCGCGCTGGCGCAGCAGGGCGGGCAGGGCCAGGTTCGCGTACGCGTCGCGCTCGCTGACGGCGCGCAGCACCTCGAACGCGGCCGCGCGGGCCGGGTCCAGCGGCCGGCGCGGCTTGCGTGGCCTGGAGCTCATGACGCCCGCGCGGCGGCGTCGAGGCGGGCGCCGCGGGCCCAGTCGACGGCGTTCATGAACTTCTTGCCGGGCGGCTGGATCTGGCCCAGGCGCACCGGTTCCGAACCGGTGCCGATCCACACGTTCTTGCGCTCGGCGTGAATGGCGCCGGGCGGCAACGACTCTGGCGCCTCCGGGTCGACCCGCACGGGCCCGAGCTTGATCCGCAGGTCACCGATGAGCGTCCAGGCGCCCGGGTTCGGTGTGACGGCGCGGATCCGGCGCTCCACCACCGGCGCCGGCAGGTCCCAGCGCACCCGGGCCGCCTCGACGCTGACCTTGGGCGCCACGCTGACCCCCTCGGCCGGCTGCGGCCGCGGCGTCAGGGTCCCGGCGGCGATGCCGTCCAGCGTGGCCGACAGCAGCTCCGCGCCCGAAAGGGCAAGCCGCGCAAGCAGATCGCCCGCGGTGTCGGTCGGCCGGATGGTTTCCGTGACCACCCCGTACACGGGCCCGGAGTCCAGGCTCGGCTCGATCCGGAAGGTGGTCGCCCCGGTGATGGTGTCCCCCGCGGCGATGGCGGCCTGCACGGGGGCCGCGCCGCGCCAGGCGGGCAGCAGCGAGAAGTGCAGGTTGATCCAGCCGTGCGGGGGCACGGCGAGCAGGTCGTCGCGCAGCAGCGCGCCATAGGCCACCACGGGGCAGCAGTCCGGGGCGAACTCCGACAGCTCGGCGACGAATTCCGGGGAGTTGGGCCGCGCCGGTCGCAGCACCGGGATGCCGCGGTCCAGCGCCTCGCGGGCCACCGGGGAAGGCTCCGGCCTGCCGCGCCGGCCCGAGGCGGCGTCGGGCCGGGTCAGCACCGCGAGCACGTCGTGCCGGGGCGAATCGACGAGGCGACGCAGCGCGGGCAGCGCGGGTTCGGGTGTTCCGGCGAAGACAAGGCGCACGGGCACAAGTGTAGGAACCATCGGGTCTACGCAGGACACGCTCAGGGTTCACACAGTTTTGTCTGCATATTATTTCTGTCAGCAACTATTTCTTTCGGTCATGGTCACGACGACGAGGTCGAACAACCAGCCGGGTCCGATCCGAGGAGGTCCGATGACTCTCGACGCCGTCGACACCACCATTCCCGACGACGCCGCCGCGGCGCATCGCGCGATGTGGGCGCTGGGCGACTACGCCCTGATGGCCGAGGAGGTGATGGCCCCGCTGGGTCCGGTTCTGGTGGCCGCGGCCGGTATCGGGCCGGGCCTGCGGGTGCTCGACGTCGCCGCCGGTTCCGGCAACATCTCGCTGCGCGCCGCCCGGACCGGCGCCGACGTCGTCTCCGCCGACCTCACACCCGAGCTGCTGCGGCGGTCCCAGGCGCGGGCCGCCGCGCAGGGGCTGCTGCTGGACCATCGGGAAGCCAACGCGCAGGCGCTGCCGTTCGGCGACGGCGAGTTCGACGCGGTGATCTCGGCGATCGGCGTGCAGTTCGCGCCGGACCACCAGCGTGCCGCGGGCGAACTGGTCCGGGTCTGCCGGCCGGGCGGGACGATCGGCGTGATCAGCTGGACGCCCGAGGGGTTCTTCGGCCGGATGCTGGCCACCCTGCGGCCGTACCGCCCGAGCCTGTCGCCGGCCGTCGCCCCGGCCGCATTGTGGGGACGCGAGGGTTACGTCGCCGGGCTGCTGGGCGATCGGGTCGGGCGCGTCACGACGCGGCGGGGCACCCTGCGGGTGGACCGGTTTCACAGCGCCGGGGACGTGCACGACTACTTCAAGGAGCACTACGGCCCGACGATCGAGGCGTACGCGAACATCGGCCACAACCGGATCCTGACCGCCGAGCTCGACGCCCAGCTCGTCGAGCTGGCCCACCAGCACCTGGCTGACGGCGCGATGCATTGGGAGTACCTGCTGGTCACCGCCCAGAAGCGGTGAGCCACGGGCGATTACAGGTCGAGATCTCCGTCGACGTGGACGTCGGGCTCGCCGCCGGCGGCCGTGAACGCGGTCAGCGCACGCACCAGCCCGTGGCGCTCCGGCGGGGGCATCTTCTCCACGATGGCGGCGATCTCGGCGCGCCGGTACGCGGTGACCCGGCGCACCACCTCGCGCCCGCGCTTGGTCAGCGCGGCGAGCAGTTCACGGCGGGAGGTGGGGTGTGGCAGGCGGTCGATCAGCCCGGCGGCGACGAGCCGGTCCACCATCCGGCCGGTCGCCGAGGGTTGCACACCCAGCAAGCCGGCCAGCGTGGCCAGGTTGACCGGGCCGCGGTTGGACAGGATCACCAGGGTCCGGAACTGCGGAATCGTGATGGTCTCGTCGACCTGTCCGATCGAGCGCGCCGAGATCGCCACCAGCAAGCGGGAAGCCGTCAGCAGCGCGTCGGTGATCACATCCAAGGACTCGTCCGCCGTGGTCGTATTTTCGGCCGGCATCGCGCCTCCCCGTCTAGCCATTAGCGAGCTAAAGAGTAGAAAGTGTAACAGTCTTCTAATATCGAGAATTGGGATTGTTTCCCACTCATACTATCGCCACAGGGAACGATCTGCCCGCCGCTCGCCTAGCCGATGTGCAGCGGATCGATCTGCACCCGCACCGGCTCATGGTTCTGCCGCGCGCTGAGCACGCCCACGCCGCGCCGCAGGGCGGCCGCCAGCGCCAGGCCCTGCTCACGGGGAACGCGCGCCAACTTCCTGATCACCGGCACGCCGGCGGCGGTGCCGGCCGGGCGGCGCACGCCGGGCGGCAGGTCCACGGGGCCGAGCACCTCGGCACCGTCGGGCAGCCGCGCCACGTCGAGCAGCGCCGCCACCGCGTCGGCGGCCCCGTCGATGGCCGCCATGTGGACGCTGGGCGGCAGGCCGACCTCGGCCCGCTCCGCCAGTTCGGCCTCCGCATGCCCGACCGGGTCCCACCGGATCAGCGATTGCACTGTGGGGATGGATGATTCGGCGACCACCAGCACCACGCCGCCGTCGCCGCGCGCGCGCACCAGCGCGGCGGCGCTAATCCACCGCCACAGGGCGTCCTCGGCGGCGCGCAGGTCCTGCCGGCCCAGCAGCGCCCAGGTGTCCAGCAGCAGCGCCGCCCCGTACCCGCCGTCGGCGCGGGGTTCGGCGCCCGGGGTCGCGACCACCAGCGCCGCGCGCGCGGCCACCTCGCCCACGATGGCGTCGCCCGACGAGGTGATGACGGGCGTGCCCGCGAACGCGCGGCCGAGTTCCTCGGCGGTGCGCCGGGCCCCCACCACCACAGCGCGCACAGCGTCGGATCCGCAACGCGCGCAGCGCAGCTGGGGCTCGGGGCGACCGCACCATCGGCAGACGGCGCCCGGACCGCGTTCCTGCAGCGCCAGCGGGCCCGTGCAGTGCCGGCACCGGGCGATGGTGCGGCAGCGCCCGCACGCCAGCGACGGGACGTACCCGCGCCGCGGCACCTGCACCAGCACCGGGGCCCCGGCTTGCAGCGACGAGCGGGCGGCGCGCAGCGCGATGGACGGGATGCGCGCGGTGCGGGCCGCCGGGTCGCGTTCCTCGGCGCTGTTGTCGAGGGCGACCACCCGGGGGGTGCGGGCCCGCACCACCGGCCGCGCCGCGACGATGTCGTGCGCCCATCCGCTGCGCACCAGCGCCTGGGCCTCCGCGGTGCGCGCGACGCCGCCGATCAGCGCCGCGCAGCGGGCCTGGTGCGCGCGCAGCATCGCCACCTCGCGGGCGTGCGGGTAGGGCGCCCGCGGCTCGGCCAGGCTGTCGTCGGCGTCCGCCCACACCATGACCAGACCCAGGTCGGACACCGGCGCGAAAACCGCACTGCGGGTGCCGATCACCAGTCGCGCGGTGCCGCGCAGGGCCGCCAGCCAGCGCCGGTAGCGCGCGGCCGGGCCCAGCCCCGCCGACAGCGCCACCACGCACTCCTGGTCGACGCGGGCCGTCGCCGCCGCCCACAGCGTGTCCAGGTCGCGCTGGTCGGGCACGATCGCCAGCGCCGCCCGCCCGGTCCGGATGGTTTGCGCGGCGGCCTCGGCGAAGCGGTCCGCCCACGGTTCACCCGGCAGCGCCTGCCAGACGGCCCGGGCGGCGCGCGACTCGGCCAGGGCGGCCAGAAACTGCCCGCCCCGGCCATAGGCCGCCCAGCCCGACGGGTCGACGGGCGATACCACCGGCAGCGCGAGGACGCGCGCCGGGTCGCGCTCCACCCGGGCGTGCCGCGGCGGCACCGCCAGCCGCAACACGTCCGGCCGGGTGCCGGCATACCGCGCCGCCACCGCGTCGACCAGCCGGCGGATCTCCGGCGTGAGCACCGGTTCGGCCGACACGACGCGGTCCAGCCAGCCGAGCTTGCCGCTGTGGTCGGTGTCGTTGCGGCGCTCCAGCACGAACGCGTCGACCAGCCGGCCGTGGAATCGCACCCGCACCCGCACCCCGGGCTGGGCATCGTCGGACTGCTCGGCCGACACCAGGTAGTCGAACTCGCGGTCCAGGTGGGGCACCGAGAGCATGGGCAGCACCCTGGCGATCGGCTCGACCTCGGGAGTTACCTTGCTGGCCAAGGGAACCGACAACTAGCCTTCGTCAGGCCCGGGCTCGTAGTCGCCCTCGTACTCGTAGTCGTAGTCGTAGTCGTAGTCGTAATCGGCCTCGTAATCGGGTTCCTCCCGGCCGAAGAAGAATCCGGCCGTGATCAGGACCTGGGCCGCGGCGTACAACCACCAGATCGGCACCGCCAACGCGTCGTTGTACAGGATGAACCGGCCGACGGCGATCATGGCGTCCGACGCCGCGAAACACACCGCCCCCACCGCGGTCCAGATGGTCGGCAGGTCGGCGAGCAGCGCCGCGCAGACCATCGCGGTCAGCACGAGCATGTAGAGCGTCACCGGGATCGTCAGCTTGTCACGGCCCAGGTGCGGCCAGAACCACAGCAACAACGACGTCGTGATGAGGCACAGCAGCACGACCGCGGCCAGGCGAGGCCGCGTCGCGCGGGCCAGCGGAACCAGCGCCCCCAGGAAACACAAGTGCGCCAACAGGAATGCGGCCAATCCCAACCCGAACGACATCGTCCACCACGGGATGGCCAGCAGCCAGTCGCCGACGGCCGACAGCAGCAGCGCCGGCATCAACCAGCGCCGCTCGCGGACGATGGGGTGCGCCACCGCGGCCACCGTCAGCAGTAATGCCATCGACGCCTTGAACGGCGGCTGCAAGACCCAGTGCCCCGTCAAACTCGTTCCCGGCGGCGAGCGCAAAGCGAGCACGGTCAGGTACACGCCGTAGCCGAGGCCAGCCCATCCGGCCACCACCCAGCCACCGGACACCAGCCGAGGTGCGTACGGTACTTCCATGCCCAGCTTGGAAACCGCGGAGGAAAACCCTGGTATCGACCCCATCTTGCAGAAGGTACTGGATGCGGTTCCGTTCCGGCTAACAACTGACGATGGTGTCGAGGCGGCGCGGCAACGGTTTCGCGACCTGCCCCGGCGCCCGCTGCACCCGGAGCTGAGGGTCGAGGACCGGGCGATACCGGGTCCGGGTGGCCCCCTCGGCGTCCGGATCTATTGGCCCTCCGCCGATCCCGGCCCGGCTGCGCCCGTGGTGCTGTTCTTCCACGGCGGCGGCTTCGTGGTGGGCGACCTCGACACCCACGACGGCACCGCCCGCGAGCATGCGGTCGGCGCCGACGCGGTCGTGGTGTCCGTCGACTACCGGTTGGCGCCGGAGCACCCCTACCCCGCCGCCGTCGAAGACGCTTGGGCCGCAACGCTCTGGGTCGCCGAGCACGCACCCGAACTCGGGGCAGACGGCACCCGGATGGCGGTCGCCGGCGATTCGGCCGGCGGGACGATCGCCGCGGCGACGGCGCAGCGCGCCCGCGCCGCCGGCCAAGGCGGGCCGGCGATCGCGTTCCAGCTGCTGTGGTATCCCTCCACGCTCTGGGACCCGTCGCTGCCGTCGTTCACCGAGAACGCCGGCGCGCCGATCCTCGACGCCAGGGCCGTCGCCGCGTTCTCGCGTTGGTACGCAGGCGAAGTCGACCCGTCGGACCCGCCGCCGGGCATGGCGCCGGGGCGGGCCGAAAACCTCGGCGGCCTGCCGCCGGCCTACATCGGCGTCGCCGGCCACGACCCGCTGCGCGACGACGGCATCCGCTACGGCGAGCTGCTGGCCGCCGCGGGCGTGGCGGTCGAGGTGCACAACGCCGACACCCTGGTGCACGGCTACCTCGGCTACGCCGGCGTGGTGCCCGCGGCCACCGCCGCCCAGGAGCGGGGGCTGGCCGCGCTGCGGGATGCCCTGCATTAACGGCCCGGAAGCGTACGGTGAACGGATGATTGAGCCGACCCTCGCCCGACCGAGCATCGATCCGACGCTGAAGATGCTGGTCGATTCGTTCCCGATGACCTTCAACGCCGCCGACGGTGTCGAGGTCGCGCGCTCGAGGCTGCGGCAGCTCAAGGTGCCCGCGGAACTGCTTCCCGAGCTGCGCACCGAAGAACGGACGATCGGTCACGGCGAGCTGACCGGCATTCCCGTGCGGATCTATTGGCCGGCCAGCGATCGCGAGGCCCTACCGGTTGTCGTGTTCTACCACGGCGGCGGCTTCTCGCTCGGCGACCTGGAGACCCACGACCCGCTCGCCCGCGCGCATGCCGCGGGCGCCGAGGCCATCGTGGTGTCCGTCGACTACCGGCTGGCCCCCGAGCACCCGTTCCCGGCCGGGGTCGACGACTGCTGGGCCGCGCTGCGGTGGGTCGCCGAACACGCCGCCGAGCTGGGCGGCGACCCGGACCGCATCGCGGTGGCCGGTGACTCGGCCGGCGGCAACCTCGCCGCCGTCATGGCGCAGCTGGCCCGGGACAACGGCGGGCCGGCGCTGCGGTTCCAGCTGCTGTGGTACCCGACCGTCACCGCGGACCTGTCGCTGCCGTCGCACACCGAGAACGCCTACGCGCCCATCCTGGATCGCGACGTGATCGAGGCCTTCCTGTCCTGGTACCTGCCCGACCTCGACATCACCGACCCGAAGGCCCTGCCGACCACCCTGGCCCCGGCCAACGCCGACGATCTGTCCGGATTGCCACCGGCCTTCATCGGGGTCGCCGAGCACGATCCCCTGCGCGACGACGGGTCGGTCTACGCCGAGCTGCTCAGCGCCGCCGGCGTGCCCGCCGAACTGAGCCACGAGCCGAACATGGTGCACGGGTATGCGAGCTTCTCGCTGGTCATACCCGCCGCCGCCGAGGCCACCAACCGCGGGCTCGCGGCGCTGCGCAACGCGCTGCACGGCTAGCTCTCCCGCGAATACGCGCTGGGCGCAACGCCATACCAGCGCTTGAACGCGTGCGAGAACGTCGAGACCTCGGTGTAGCCGAGCCGGGTGGACACCTCCTCCACGGTCAGCCCGACGTTGCGCAGCAAGTCGACCGCCACGGTGGATCGCGCCTCGTTGAGTAGGGCCCGAAACGACGTGCCCTCCTCGCCGAGCCGCCGGCGCAGCGTTCGCGGATGGACATCGAGTTCGTCGGCGACGTCGGAAAGCGTTGGGAACAAACCGGAACCGCGGAACAGCTTGCTGCGCACCAGCGCGGTGATGCCCCGGCGGCTCTCGCTGCTCTGCATCAGCACGTCGCATTGGGCCATGCACATCTCCAGGGTGTGGCGGTCGGCCTGCGGCAGCGGCTCGTCGAACATGGCCCGCGGGAAGTGCAACCGGTTGTGCGCCCGGCCGAACCTCACGTCGTGGACCGGCACCAGTTCGAGCAGCGGCCGCAGCAGTTCCTCGTCGACCGCCAGCTCGGCGGTCACCTCGTCCGCGTACTTTTCGGCCACCGGTAGCGCGAAACTGGCTGTGGTCGCGATGATCCCGGCGATGTCACGCTCGATGAAAAACCCCCGCACGTCGGCGGGCAGGTGGCTTGCGTCGAGTTCGATCACGCAGTCCTTGGCGGTTTCGAACAGCGTGAGGCGGATGTGCATGGTGGTCAGCGCGAAGTACCGCATGGCGATCGAGAACAGCTCCCGCAGAGTGCCGCACGACATCACCGCAAACCCGAACAATCCCAGGTGGGTGAGAGTGGACCGGCTGCCGACGTCCACGCCGATGCCGGCCTGGGACGGAAGCCGCGCCAGCAGCCGGCGCACCGCCTCGATCTCGTCGATGGCGCTGACCATGGCGTCCGGCTTGTCGAGATCGGCCGGCTCGATCCCGGTGCCGGCCAACACGTCGGCCGTCGAAACCCCGCGTTCGTTGGCGACCTCACACAACACCCGGGTCGCGTGCACCGGGTGACTCAGCGTCGGGGGATGTCCCATGGCGTGTCCTAAAATCCCAACTCCCTGTCCGATAATCTCATTAATGCGCGGCCGCGTCATCCATACAGTGGAGTCATGGCGACCCTTTCCGCCGAGCGGCCCCCGACCGGACCCGCCACACGCCTGGGCTTCTGGACGATGACGCGCGACGCCCTCACCGTCGGATTCGATGTGGGCGATGGACTCATGAGCCGGATACGCGGCAGCGATATCGCCCGATTCCGTTGCGCGGGGAGGCGTTTCGTGTCGCTGAGCCATCCCGACTACGTCGACCACGTGCTGCACGAAGCCAGGCTGAAATACGTCAAGTCGAACGAGTACGAGCCCATCCGCGCCACCGTCGGCATCAATTTGCTCACCGACGAGGGCGACTCCTGGGCCGTCCACCGCGGCACGCTGAACCCGACCTTCGCCCGCCGCCACCTCAACGGAATCGCCGAGAAGATGATCGACCCGATCGCCGACGTCACCGGCGCGCTGACACCGGACGCGCGGTTCGACATCCACCAGACGATGGTCGAGGCGACCCTGCGCGTGGTCGCCAATTCCCTGTTCAGCCAGGACTTCGGGCCGCTGGTGCAAAGCATGAACGACCTGGCGACGCGCGGGCTGCGGCACGCCGAGCGCCTGCAGCGACTCGGGCTGTGGGGCCTGATGCCGCCCCCGGTCTACGACGCGCTGCACTGGCTGGCGTTCTCCGGCGTGCGCCTGCCGCCGCCGCTGCGCGACATGCAGGACATCACGCTGACCCTCGACAGCGCGGTGAACGCCGTGATCGATGACCGGTTGCTGCACCCGAACGATTCCGCCGATCTGCTCAACGTGTTGCTCCGCGCCGACGGCGGAAGCTGGCCGCGGCAACGGATCCGCGACGAGGCTTTGACGTTCATGCTCGCCGGACACGAGACCACCGCGAACGCCATGTCGTGGTTCTGGTACCTGATGGCGCTGCACCCCGGCTCCCGCGACCGGACGCTCGCCGAGATCGACGACGTGCTGGGCTCCCGCCGTCCCACCGCCGAGGACCTGGGCAGGTTGCCGTGGACCACCGCGTGCCTGCAGGAGACGCAGCGCTACCTGTCGTCGGTGTGGATCATCTCGCGCCGGGCCATCGACGACGACGTCGTCGGCGGCCATCACATCCGGCGCGGCACCACCGTCCTCATCCCGATCCATCACATCCACCACGACCCGCGCTGGTGGCCCGACCCGGAAACCTTCGACCCCAACCGGTTCTGCCGGCCGGACAAGGACCGCCCGCGCTCGGCATACCTGCCATTCGGGGGCGGCCGGCGCATCTGCATCGGCCAGAGCTTCGCCCTGATGGAGATGGTGCTGATAGCCGCGATCATGAGTCAGCGCTTCACCTTTGACCTTGCCCCCGGCCATGAGATAGAACTCGAGGCGACGATGACCCTGCGGCCCAAGCACGGGGTGCACGTGGTGGGAAGCAGGCGCACATGAAACCCGATTACGACACCCTGATCGTGGGCGGCGGATTCTCCGGCATCGGCGCCGCGATCAAGCTCGACAAGGCCGGGCTGTCCAACTACCTCGTCCTCGAGGCTGGCGACGGGGTCGGCGGAACGTGGCACTGGAACACGTATCCCGGTATCGCCGTGGACATTCCGTCGTTCTCCTATCAATTCTCCTTCGAACAGAGCCCCCGCTGGTCGCGGACCTACGCACCCGGCCGCGAGCTCAAGTCCTACGCCGAACACTGCGTCGACAAGTACGGCCTCCGCTGGCGGATCCGGTTCCACACCAAGGTGCTGTCCGCCGAGTTCGACGACGAACACGACCTGTGGCGGGTGCAGACCGATCCCGGCGGACAACTCACCGCCCGGTTCCTGATCAACGCCAGCGGCGTGCTGACCGTGCCGAAGCTGCCGGACATCGACGGCGTCGACTCCTTCGCCGGCACCACCATGCACACGGCGCGGTGGGACCACACCGTGGACCTGACCGGCAAGCGCGTCGCGATCATCGGCACCGGCGCCTCGGCCGTGCAGGTGATCCCCGAGATCGCGCCGATCGTCTCCCACCTCACGGTGTTTCAGCGCACCCCGATCTGGTGCTTCCCGAAATTCGACGTGCCGCTGCCGGTGCCGGTCCGCTGGGCGATGCGCGTCCCCGGCAGCAAGGTCGTGCAGCGAGTGCTCAGCCAGGTCTTCGTCGAGCTGACCTTTTCGCTGGCCGCGCAGTACTTCACGGTGTTCCCGCTGGCCAAGCGGATGCGCACGGCCGGGCTCGCCTACCTGCGAAAGCAGGTCACCGACCCGGCGGTCCGCGAGCAACTCACCCCCCGCTACGCCGTGGGCTGCAAGCGGCCCGGCTTTCACAACGAGTACCTGGCCACCTTCAACCGCGACAACGTGCGGCTGGTCACCGAGCCGATCGACAAGGTCACCCCGTCCGCGGTCGCCACGACCGATGGCGAGGCCCACGAGGTCGACGTGCTGATCCTGGCCACCGGCTTCAAGGTGATGGACACCGACAATGTCCCGACCTTCTCCGTGACCGGCAGCGGCGGCAAGTCGTTGAGCCGGTTCTGGGACGAGCACCGGCTGCAGGCCTACGAGGGCGTCAGCGTCCCCGGATTTCCCAACATGTTCAGTGTGTTCGGCCCCTACGGGTACGTCGGCTCTTCGTATTTCGCGCTGATCGAGACCCAGACACACCACATCGTGCGGTGCCTCAGGCGGGCCCGGCGCGACGGCGCGACCCGCGTCGAGGTGACCGAGGGTGCCAACGAGCGCTACTTCGCCGAGATGATGCGCAAGCGGCACCGGCAGATCTTCTGGCAGGACAGCTGCAAACTGGCCAACAGCTACTACTTCGACAAGAACGGCGACGTGCCGCTACGCCCGGCGACCACACTGGAGACCTACTGGCGCAGCCGGCGGTTCGACCTCGACGACTACCGCTTCACCGCCTGAGAGATCGAGATCATTTGCGCCCCTGCAAAATTCCCTCGATGTTGCGTTCCGCCAGCGCGGTGATCGACATGAACGGGTTGCAGCCCAGATAGCCGGGGAGCAGCGACGCGTCGTTGACGTAAAGCTTGTCGTAGCCCTTCACCCGGCCGTAGCCGTCCGTGGCCCTGCCCCTGACCACGCCGCCCATCGGGTGAACGGTGTTGGGCGCGAACGCCGTTCCCTCGAAGAGGTCGTCGCGGTAGTCCACGCCGTTGGCCTGCGTCACCTTGTCGAAGACGAGCTGGGCCCTCTCGCGCAGGTGATCCGTGTGGCCGTCCGGCCATTCGATGGCGATCGAGTCCTTGGTGCGGTCGTAGCCGATGTTCGCGCGGTCGCCGGTGCGCACCATCACGTAGTAGCCCAACGCGAGCGTCTCCACCGGCAGGGGAAGCGAGAACATGCTGGCGTACACCGGGTTGTCGGGATCGTCCCTACCGTCGAGGTTGATCATGCCCAGCAGCGACTGCTGGGTGCCCGCCGGATCGCCGGGCGCCAGCATGTGGGAGACCATGATGTCCCCGTTGTTGCCGTACCCGCGGCCGATCTCATCGCTCAGGTGGGGCAGCGTCCCCGTCTCGCGGGCCCGCAGCAGGATCTCGTTCGTGCCGAGCACTCCGGCACTGAGATACAGTTCGTCGCAACCGATTTCGGACCGGGTGAGCACCTTGCCGAACCGGTCGATCTCCAGCGTCGACACCACGTATTCGCCGGAGGGCTCACGCCGGACGCCGGTCACCTCGGTGAGCGGCTTGAGGGTGACCTTTCCGGTCGCCAGCGCCGCCGCGATGTAGGTCGCATCGACGCTGCCGAACCTGCCGTAGTTGTTGCCGTACTGCTGTTCGAAGTTCAACGCCGAGCGCGGAACCAGTCCCGCCTCTTCCCGTTGCATGTAGTCGAACGAATAGGCGCTGCCGTTGTAGTCGACCCGGTAACCGGCCGCCTCCGCGTACTGCCGGCCCACCCTGGCGTATTGGAACCACGGCGTGCTTTCGAACCAGTCCATGTCGCGGTAGCTGATCCGCAGCATGGCTTTGGCGCGTTCGATGTAGGTCCCCAGGAAGGCGTCGGGATCGATGTCGGGGAAGGCGGTTCGGACCTGATCCGGGGTGGGGATGGCCGCGATCGCGGCGTTGACCATCGATCCCCCGCCGACGGCCGTGCCGCGGAACACCGCGTGCGCGCCGTGCACAATCCGCTCGCAGATCCCGGCCTGCACCGGCTGGGGCGAAGGCGAGTGCCTGGCCACCTGCGCGATCGACACGCCGCGATACGACGGCACCAGGCTCGGCGGGACGGACGTGAACCACCCGGCGCGGTTGTCCGCGGGCACCATCCGCGAGAAGCGCTTGCCGTCCGCGTCGGCGCTGTTGAACCACCTGCCCTTTTCCAGGATCAGCGTCTCGATGCCGGCCTGGCCGAGCCGCAACGCCGACACTCCGCCGCCGTACCCGCTGCCGACCACGATGGCCCGGTAGTGCGGGCGCAGGGCGCTCGCGGCGGCTCGCCGCGTTCCCAGTTGAGCGACGCCGGCGCCGAGGGCGCCCGCGGCGACACCCGCGGTGGCACCCAGAAAGCGTCTCCGCGAGAAAGCCATGCCCTGCCTCCGGTCCGAGCAGACTGTGATTTAACTAACCACGTACTAAGCATACCTGAAGTATGCGAAATGCGCTATCGTGTGTAGGCATGACAGGTGACCGGCTGTCAATTCGACCGTCAGAATGTTATGGGACGCGTGTGCCACTTTTGTCCCGGATGGGGGCCGCCCGCCGACCGAGGGCCTCCGCCGAGCGCTGGAAGCGGCCCAAGAAATACCTCTGGCTGCTGGCCGCGGCCGTGCCGGCGCTGATCTTCCCCTGCTGGGCGGGGGCGCAGCACCTCGGTTTCGGCGTGTTCTGGTGGGGCGTCCCCATCCTGGCGTTCGTGATCATTCCCGTCGTGGACCACCTGATGGGCCCCGACGTCACCGACAACCCCGACGAGAGCGTCCTTGCCTGGCTGGAAACCAACTCGTTCTACCGCTGGGCCACCTACCTGTACCTCCCCAACCAGTACCTGTCGCTGGTATTCGCCTGCTGGGTGTGGAGCGGCGGCGGTTGGGTCGCCATGGGTTTCGCCGAAAAGCTCGGACTGATGGCCACGGTGGGACTGGTCGGCGGCCTGGCCATCAACGCCGCGCACGAATTGGGGCACACCCGGGTCCGGGCGGAACGACGCCTCAGCAAGGTGGCGCTCGCCCAGACCTGCTACGGGCACTTTTACGTCGAGCACAACCGCGGGCACCACGTCCGTGTCGCGACCCCCGAGGACCCGGCCAGCGCGCGGCTGGGCGAGAACCTCTACGCGTTCATCCCGCGGTCGGTGCTCGGCGGGCTGCGCTCGGCCTGGCGGCTCGAGGCCGACCGACTGGCCGCCACGGGTAAAACCCGCTGGTCGCTGCGCAACGACATCCTCAACGCGTGGCTGCTGAGCGTCGCCCTGTTCACCGTACTTTCGGTATGGTTCGGCCTTGTCGTCCTACCGTGGCTGATCGGCCAGGCGATCGTGGGCTTTTGCCTGCTGGAGACCGTCAACTACATGGAGCACTACGGGCTGCGGCGGCAGCTGCTGCCCAGCGGCCGCTACGAACGCGTCCAGCCCGCGCACAGTTGGAACAGCAGCTCGGTGATCACCAACGTCCTGCTGTTCCACCTGCAGCGGCATTCCGATCATCACGCCAACCCGCTGCGCCCCTACCAGGTGCTGCGCCACGTCGATGAGGCGCCGCAACTCCCGAGCGGGTACAGCGCCATGCTGCTGGTGGCGCTGTTCCCGCCGCTGTGGCGGCGGGTGATGGACCCGCGGGTGCTCGCATTCTATGGCGGCGACGTCCGCCGGACCGCGCTCAAGCCGGCGATGGCCGTCCCCGGCCGGCGCTACGCTTTCAGGCGTGGCCAAGGAGTTTTCGCGGCTCGATGAGTCGCTGACGGAGTTCATCGCGGACCAGGCCGTCTTCTTCGTCGCCACCGCGCCCGCCGAGGGCGGCCGAATCAACCTCTCCCCCAAGGGCTATCGCGACACCTTCGCCGTGCTGGACGAGCACACCGTCGCCTACCTGGATCTGTTCGGCAGCGGCGTCGAAACGATCGCGCACCTGCGTGACAACGGCCGGATCACGATCATGTTCTGTTCGTTCACCCGCAACTCGCGCATCCTGCGGCTGTTCGGCACCGGGCGCGTCGTGCGTCCCGACGACGCCGAATTCCCCGGATTGCTAACGCGTTTCGGCGGCACGCACGCCGGCGTCCGGGCCGTCATCGTCGTCGAACTCGAACGGATCGCCGACGCCTGCGGATTCGCAGTGCCCTACTACGAGCTCGTCGACGAGCGCCCGGTCCTCGACGCGCATCACGGCAAGGCGTCCGCTGACGCGTTCGCCCGGCTCGCCGAACGCAACCGGCGCAGCATCGACGGGCTGCCCGCGCTGGAGGGTGACCACCCGGTTCCGCCCTGAACGTAACGCTTCGGCGGCGTCGACCGATGGTTTGCCAAGCGGGGGTCGACGGAAAGGGAGACCGACGATGTCGTTTGTGTTCGCCATGCCAGAGCACGTGCGGACGGCAGCCACGCAATTAGCCGGCATCGGATCGACAATCGACTCAGCCACCGCGACGGCGGCCGCCCGGACCACGCAGGTGCTGGCCGCCGGCGCCGACCAGGTGTCCGGGGCGGTCGCGGCGCTGTTCTCCGGGCACGGCCAGGCCTACCAGGCCATCAGCGCCCAGCTGGCGGCCTTTCATCAGGATTTCGTGCGAAACCTGTCGGCGGGCGCGGCCTCCTACGTCGGCGCCGAGGTGAACAACGCCGTGACCATCGGCAACGACGGCGTCGCCGACCTGGGGCTCGGCAACATCGGCAACGGCAACATCGGCGGCGGCAACGCCGGCAACACCAACCTCGGCAGCGGCAACGCCGGCTACACCAACATCGGCAATGGCAACATCGGCAACGGCAACGTGGGCGCCGGCAACATCGGCTACAGCAACGCCGGCAGCGGCAACACCGGCAACGCCAATGTGGGTCTCGGCAACGCCGGCATTTCCAACGTGGGCGGCGGCAACCTCGGTAACGGCAACATGGGCGCCGGCAACCTCGGCAGCTATAACCAGGGCGCCGCCAACAGCGGCAACTCCAACGTGGGCCTCGCAAACCTGGGCAGCAACAACCTGGGTATCGGCAACAGCGGCAGCAACGACGTCGGCATCGGGCTCAAGGGCGACAACCTGACCGGCATCGGCGGGCTCAACGCCAACGGCAGCGTCGGCAATGTGGGCTGGGGCAACAACGGCAACCACAACATCGGGCTGGGCAACACCGGCAACAACAACATCGGCGTAGGGCTGACCGGCGACCACGAAATCGGCGTCGGCGGCACCTATTACGACACCGCCACCGGTCAGTTCACCTTCGGCGGGCTGAACTCCGGCAGCGGCAACACCGGGCTGTTCAACAGCGGCACCGGCAACTCCGGCCTGTTCAACTCCGGCACCGCAAACACCGGCCTGTTCAACAGCGGCACCCACAACTGGGGCCTGTTCAACTCGGGCAACATCAACACCGGCATCGGCAACACGGGCGACATCAACACCGGGCTGTGGAATGCCGGCTACTCCAACGTCGGCGCGTTCAACGCCGGCTACCAGAACGTCGGCATGGGCGACCCCGGCTTCAGCAACGTGGGCTCGTGGAACGGCGGCGACAACAACATCGGCGTTCTCAACGGCTCATCGGGCAACATCGGTCACCTCAACGGCGGCTACAACAACATCGGCGTCGGCAACGCCGGCGCGTTCAACGTGGGCAGCTTCAACGGCGGCGACGAGAACATGGGCGACTCCAACGCCGGCTGCAGCAACACCGGATCCTTCAACGGGGGCAGCACCAACACCGGTTTCTTCAACGCGGGCGACACCAACACCGGGCTGTTCAACGCGGGCAGCCTCAACACCGGTGCGGGCAGCCCGGTCACCCAGGCCGTCGCCAACTCGGGCTTCGGCAACGCCGGCGCCGGCAACTCGGGCTTTTTCAACACCAGCGACGGCAATTCGGGCTTCTACAACTCCGCGGCCGGCGGCTTCAACTCCGGCTTGATGAACACCGGCACGGGCAACCACGACACCGGCGCCTTCAACTCCGGCGGCGGCCAGTTCTCGGTGGGCTTCGCCAACTCCGACAGCGGCAAGTACAACACCGGCCTGGGCAACTCGGGACCCGGCGACTACAACACCGGCCTTTACAACTCCGGCTACGGCGGCAACAACACCGGCTTCTGGAACACCGACTCGTTCGTCGGCGGCAACACGGGCTGGTTCAACTCGGGCGTCGGCAACAACACCGGGTTCTTCAACTCCGGTGGCGGCTACCCCTTCGACCAGGGCAACTCGGGCTTCGGCAACACCGGCACCGGCGCCTCCGGGTGGCTCAAACGGCCCGTTTGAGCTCGTCGACCATGTTGAGTTGTTCCCAGGGCAGTTCGATGTCGGTGCGCCCGAAGTGGCCGTAGG